>CAZGGK010000060.1:0-18256 GCA_964525125.1 uncultured Mycobacterium sp. | reverse complement strand
CCCGGGCAGGCGCCGAGACCTGCGCAGGTCTACGTCGACCTTCCCGCCGTCGGTCCGGCCCGGGTCGCGACGTTCGGTGAGCGGCTGGTGGCCCGGCTGATCGACAGTGCCGTCTACGCCGTGGTGTTCTTCGCGCTGGTACTGCTGATCGGGCCCGCGTTCCGGACACCTGGACACAACCCGTCGGTCACCGGTGGTAGCGGCACCAGCATCACCCAGTCGGCCACGCCCGGCCAGCCCGGTCAGCCGGGTCAGCCCGGCCAACCCGGGAAGCCCGGCCAGGGTGGCAAGGGCGGCCAGGGCGGAAAGGGCGGCCAGCCCGGCCAGCCGGGCCAGCCGGGTCAGCCCGGCCAGCCGGGCCAGCCGGGTCAGCCCGGCCAGCCGGGTCAGCCGGGTCAGCCGGGTCAGCCCGGGCTGTCCGGGATGGGCGCGCGCGGGATTACCGCGGTCTACGGTGCCACGGTGGCTTTCGTGCTGCTCTACGAGGGGCTGCTGGTGGGTCTGCGGGGTGCCACCCTCGGCAAGATGGCCGCCCGGCTCAAGGTGGTCGACGCGGTCAGCGGCAATCGGATCGGATTCGGTCGGGCGTTCGTGCGGCTCCTCATCCCCCTGGCCGGGTACGTCTTCTGCGGCGCGGGTGCGGTGCTGGTGTACCTGTCGCCGCTGTTCGACGGTTCGGGCCGGTTGCGGGGCTGGCACGACAAGATCGCCGACGACCTGGTGATCCGGGCCGGCTGATCGTCGATGAGCAGACAGCACCCATTCAGTGGGCTCTCGACGAAGGCTATCCACGCCGGTTACCGCCCGGATCCGGCCACCGGAGCGGTCAACGCCCCGATCTATGCCAGCAGCACCTTCGCCCAGGACGGCGTCGGCGGGCTGCGCGGCGGGTACGAGTACGCGCGCACCGGCAACCCGACCCGGACCGCACTGGAGACCGCACTGGCCGCGGTCGAGGAGGGCGGGTTCGGCCGGGCGTTCGGCTCCGGGATGGCCGCCACCGACTGTGCGTTGCGGGCGTTGCTGCGGCCCGGTGACCATCTGGTCATTCCCGACGACGCCTACGGCGGCACCTTCCGGCTGATCGACAAGGTGTTCACACAGTGGGGGGTGGCCTACACGCCGGTAGCCCTGTCCGACCTCAACGCGGTGCGTGCCGCGCTTACCCCGCAAACCCGGCTGATCTGGGTGGAGACGCCCACCAATCCGCTGCTGTCGATCGCCGATATCGAAGCTATCGCGGCGATAGGCCACGATGCCGGGGCAAAGGTACTGGTGGACAACACGTTTGCGTCGCCTGCCCTGCAGCGGCCGCTCACCCTGGGCGCCGACGTGGTGCTGCACTCGACGACCAAGTACATCGGCGGCCACTCCGACGTGGTGGGCGGCGCGCTGGTCACCGGCGACGAAGAACTGGACGTCGCTTTCGGTTTCCTGCAGAACGGCGCCGGGGCGGTGCCGGGGCCGTTCGACGCCTACCTGACGATCCGCGGCCTGAAGACGCTGGTGCTGCGGATGCAGCGGCACTGCGAGAACGCGGCCGCGGTCGCGGAGTTCCTGTCCGGGCATTCCGCGGTGAGCACGGTGCTCTACCCCGGCCTGCCCGGCCACCCCGGCCACGCCGTCGCCGCGAAGCAGATGAGCGGCTTCGGCGGCATGGTGTCGGTGCGGATGCGCGGTGGCCGGCGTGCCGCCGAGGGGCTGTGCGCGGCTACCCGGGTGTTCATCCTGGCCGAGTCGCTGGGCGGGGTGGAATCGCTCATCGAGCACCCGAGCGCGATGACCCACGCATCGACCGCCGGCTCACAGTTGGAGGTTCCCGACGACCTGGTGCGGCTGTCGGTGGGCATCGAAGACATCGATGACCTGCTGGCCGACCTGGAACAGGCCCTGGGTCGCGCTTAACCCCGGTATGGCTCCGCGCTGACCAGCGTCACTTCGATGGTGCTGCCGTTGGGCACCGTGTAGCTGCGGGTCTCACCGACCTTGGCGTCGATCAGCGCGTGGCCGAGCGGTGAGTTGGGCGAGTACACCTCCAGCTCGCCTTCGTTGACGCCCTCCTGCCGGGTCGCGATCAGGAACGTTTCACTGTCGGATTTGTCGCCGTCGTAGTAGACCTTCACCACCGAACCGGGCAACGCCACCCCGGATTTGGTCGGGGCCTCGCCGACCTTCGCGCTGTTCAACAGTTCCTGCAATTGGCGGATGCGGGCCTCCTGCTGGCCCTGCTCCTCGCGGGCGGCGTGGTAGCCGCCGTTCTCTCGCAGGTCGCCCTCTTCGCGGCGGTCGTTTATCTCGGCGGCGATCACCGGACGATTCGCGATCAACTGGTCGAGCTCGGCTTTGAGTCGGTCATGTGACTCCTGCGTCAGCCAGGTCACCTGAGTGTCCGTCATCTCATCGAGCTCCTTGTGTCGTCGCGCCCGCGTGAGCTTCAAGCGGGCTCTGGCCTGACCGCCGACAACTGGGGTCGGTGCCGCCTGGGGGTATTGCCACTTTGTGCCGGGGTTGCTCCTCCCATGTGGCACCAATGCAGCAATACACGGCTCCAGCAGGAACCGTGTACCTACTGAGGGTAGCACCGAGGACCGCCGGGTCAGGACGAACGCAGATATCCGGGCACGTCGGTGCCGCAGCCGTAGATGTCACCCATCACCGGCGGCCGGGAGGATTTCACGATCGTCGTCACCTGGATCGTGGTCTCCTTGGCCGGCCCGACCAGCACCTCACGCCGGCCCGTCTCGCTGCCGTCCCTGGACCGCACCCGCACGATGCAGACCACCGGGCGCGACGGGTCGGAGCGGGTCACGGTGATCGTCACCGACGCGGTCTCGTCGTCGATCAACTGGTAGCCGGCCAGTGTGCCGTCGACCTCGCTGCTGCGCAGGTGCTGGTATCCGATGATGCCGACAACCCCGATCGCGACGGCCAGGGCCGCGAGCGCGAGAACGGCCCGGCGCCGCGGTCTGCCGGCGGGCCGGGTGCGCCCATAGCGACCGGCTGAGCGCCGAACGCCGTCATCGGTCATCATCGTGGCGGGTGTCTCACGGTCGCGGTCGGGTCGGGATCGGCTACCGGACCCGCCGGACAAGATGGAAATATGGGTACCGGAAACCATTTCGAACTATAGGGCCCAGTGCCAGGAACAGGGAATGCGCCAGTGAGTGAACTGCGGCTGATGGCAGTGCACGCCCACCCCGACGACGAGTCCAGCAAGGGCGCCGCCACGCTGGCCCGGTATGTCGACGCGGGCTGCCGGGTGCTGGTGGTGACGTTGACCGGTGGTGAGCGCGGTGAGATTCTCAACCCCGCGATGGACCTGCCGGGTATCCACGGGCACATCGCGGAGATTCGCCGGGACGAGATGGCCAAGGCCGCCGAGATCCTCGGTGTCGAACACCGGTGGCTGGGTTTCGTCGACTCGGGGCTGCCGAAGGGCGATCCGCTGCCGCCGCTGCCGGAGGACTCTTTCGCGCTGGTGCCGTTGGAGGTCAGCACGGAGAGGCTGGTGCAGATCGTCCGTGACTTCCGGCCGCAAGTGATGACCACCTACGATGAAAACGGCGGCTACCCGCATCCCGATCACATCCGCTGCCACCAGGTTTCGGTAGCCGCATTCGAGGCCGCCGGTGATTATCGCCGGTACCCGACGGCCGGGGAGGTATGGACGGTGTCCAAGCTGTATTACAACCACGGCTTCCTGCGTCAACGCATGCAGTTGCTGCAGGACGAGTTCGCCCGCAACGGCCAGGTGGGCCCGTTCGGCAAATGGCTGGAGCACTGGCAGCCGGACCGCGACGTATTCGCGCGCCGGGTGACCACCCGCATCGAATGTTCCGAGTACTTCGGCCGGCGTGACGACGCACTGCGTGCCCACGCCACCCAGATCGACCCCGATGGCGACTTCTTCGCCGCACCGATCGCCTGGCAGCAGCGGCTGTGGCCGACCGAGGAGTTCGAACTGGCCCGGTCCCGGGTGCCGGTCATCCTGCCCGAGACCGATCTGTTCTCCGGGATCGAGGCGGGCGGGTGAACGCCGCTGTCTTCGCCGTCGTCGGCGTGCTGGCCGACGGCGCGCCGCACAACAGCGGGCCCGACTTCGGCAAGGCCAGCCCGTTCGGTCTGCTGGTCATCGTGTTGCTGCTGATCGGCACTTTCGCGCTGGTGTGGTCGATGAACCGGCAGCTGAAGAAGGTGCCCGAGTCCTTCGACCAGGATCACCCCGAACCGGATCAGGTCGAGGGCGACGTCGAGGGCGACAAGGAGCCCGATTCGCGTTGATTCTGCGGCTACCAGGCAGAAGTCCGAGTAGTTCGCCTGGTCGGCGCAGAGTCGTCAACGCGCGACATACCGTGGGAGGCGTGACCAACCGCCTCGCCGCCGCCACCAGCCCGTACCTGCGCCAGCATGCCGACAACCCGGTGCACTGGCAGCAGTGGACACCGGCGGCACTGGCCGAAGCCGCCGAGCGCGACGTGCCGATCCTGCTGTCGATCGGCTATGCGGCCTGCCACTGGTGCCATGTGATGGCGCACGAGTCGTTCGAAGACGCCGCGGTGGCCGCCGCGATGAACACCGGCTTCGTGTGCATCAAGGTCGACCGCGAGGAGCGACCGGATCTCGACGCGGTGTACATGAACGCGACCGTCGCCCTCACCGGCCAGGGCGGCTGGCCGATGACCTGCTTCCTGACCCCCGACGGCCGGCCGTTCTACTGCGGCACCTACTACCCGAAGCCGTCTTTCCTGAACCTGCTCGCGGCGGTGTCGGACACCTGGCGCACCCGCCGTGACGAGGTCGAGCAGGCCTCCGACCGCATCGCCGGTGAACTGCGTTCGATGGCGGCGGGCCTGACCGGCGGTGCGGCGGTGCTCGAACCGGCGCTGTGCGATCAGGCCGTGGCCGCGGTGCTGCGCGACGAGGACACCGTCCACGGCGGCTTCGGCGGCGCACCGAAGTTCCCGCCGTCGGCACTGCTGGAGGCGTTGCTGCGGCATCACGAGCGGACCGGGTCGCCGGCCGCGCTGGATGCGGTCGCCCGCGCCGGTGCGGCGATGGCCCGTGGCGGCATCTACGACCAGTTGGCCGGTGGATTCGCCCGCTACAGCGTCGACAACGCCTGGGTGGTGCCGCACTTCGAGAAGATGCTCTCCGACAACGCACTGCTGCTGCGGGTCTATGCGCACTGGGTGCGGCGCACCGGCGATCCACTGGCCCGCCGGGTCACCGAGCAGACCGCCCGATTCCTCTTCGACGAACTGGGGGCCGGTGACGTGTTCGTCTCGTCGCTGGACGCCGACGCCGACGGCCGGGAGGGCTCGACCTATGTGTGGACGCCCGCGGAGTTCAGGGCGAGCCTCGGTGCGGACGACGGCCGCTGGGCGGCCGAGGTTTTCGCGGTCACCCCGACCGGGACGTTCGAAGCCGGCAGCTCGGTGTTGCAGTTGCCGGCCGATACCGGCGACCCGGACCGCCTGGACCGGGTGCGCACCGCGCTGCTGGCCGCCCGGCGTGACCGGATCCAGCCGGGCCGCGACGACAAGGTCGTCACGGCCTGGAACGGGCTGGCGATCACCGCCCTGGCCGAAGCCGGTGTGGCACTGGGTGATCCCGAACTGGTGGCCGCGGCCCGGCGCTGCGCCGGCGCGGTGGTCGGCCTGCACCTGGTGGACGGTCGGCTGCGGCGGGCCAGCCTGGGCGGCTCGGTCGGCGAGAGTGCGGGAATCCTGGAGGATTACGGCGCGCTGGCCACCGGGCTGCTCGCGGTGTACCAGCTCGGCGCCGACCCGCGCTGGCTGCGGGAGGCGACCGGTCTGCTGGACACCGCGCTGGCCCACTTCGCCGACCCGGACTCACCGGGCCGCTGGTTCGACACCGCCGACGACGCCGAGCGGCTGATGTACCGGCCGGGCGATCCGCTGGACGGGGCCACGCCGTCCGGGGCGGCGCTGATCACCGAGGCACTGCTGACCGCCGGTTATCTTGCCGGCGCGGGGTCCGCCGAGCGGTATCGCCGGGCCGCCGGCGATGCGCTGCGGGCGCACTCAGCCCTGCTGGTGCGGGCGCCACGGTCGGCCGGCCACTGGCTGACGGTTGCCGAGGCCGCGGTGCGTGGACCGCTGCAGATCGCCGTGGCCTGCGACCCGGTCGACTCGGCACTGCTGGCCGGCGCCCGGCGGCTGGCGCCCGGTGGGTCGATCGTGATCGGTGGCCCGATCGGGTCCTCGGAGCTGCTGGCCGGCCGGGACCGGGTGGACGGCGCCGACGCCGCCTACGTGTGCCGCGGGACCGTCTGCGATCTGCCGGTCACCGGTACGGCGCAGTTGGCCGACGCCCTCGGTGTAGCCTGCGGCTCATGACGAGCGCACCCGGGCGGACCCAGGCCATCAGCGAGACCGTGCACCGCTACATCGAGTTGGTCTCCAACGGCAGCAGCGACGACCTGGCCGGGCTGTACGCCGAGGACGCCTCGCTGGAGGACCCGGTCGGCGGTGAGGTGCACATCGGCCGGCCGGCGATCCGCGGGTTCTACGCAACCCTGGATTCCCTGCATCGGGTCGCCGAACTGGTGACGCTGCGGGTGGCCGGCCACGAGGCGGCGTTCCACTTCCGGCTCACCATCACCGCCGGCGACAGCAAGATGCTGATCGAGCCGATCGACGTGATGGTGTTCGACGACGCCGGCAAGATCAGCTCGATGAAGGCCTACTGGTCGGCGGAGAACATCACCCAGCTGTAAAACCCGGCGGTAGGAACCCGCCGGGTTCAGAACACCGCGAACCAGATCGCGATGTAGTGGCAGATCGCGGCGACCGCGGTGCAGGCGTGGAAGAACTCGTGGTAGCCGAACGTCAGTGGCCACGGGTCGGGCCACTTCAGCGCGTAGAGGATGCCGCCGACGCTGTACAGGGTGCCGCCGACGGCCAGCAGCACCACCGCCGCCACGCCGGCGCCCTGCAGGATCGCGGCGATGTAGAACGCCGCCACCCAGCCGAGCAGCAGGTACAGCGGCACCCCGACCCAGCGCGGCGCGGTCGGCCAGCACATCTTCAGCAGCACACCCGCCACGGCGCCGCCCCACACGATGGTCAGCAGCACTTTCCCGGTGGCCGGCGGCATCGCCAGCACCGCGAACGGCGTGTAGGTGCCGGCGATGAACACGAAGATCGTCGAATGGTCCAGCCGCTTCATCCGGGTCCGGGTCTGCACCGACTTCCAGGTGATCCGGTGGTAGGTGGCGCTGATGGCGAACATGCCCACCACGGCGACGGTGTAGACGAACGTCGCCAGACCGGCCGCCAGCCCGGCCAGCGGCCACGACACCGCGATCAGCGTCGCTCCGGCGGCCAGTGCCACAATCGCCGACACCAGGTGAATCCAGCCCCGTGCCCTCGGCTTGGTGTGCGGCGCCAGGACGGCGGTGTCCACGTAGGTGCTCATGACCCTCCCGGTTCTCGCCGACCACAGTAATCTGGATTTTCGTGGAGCTCATCCCGGCGCGCCTGAAGGAGCCGCTCTATCGGCTCTACGAGATGCGTCTTCGGCAGGGGCTGGCCGCGTCGAAGTCGGTGCTGCCGCGCCACATCGCGGTGCTGTGCGACGGCAACCGGCGCTGGGCCCGGGACGCGGGATACGACGACGTCAGCTACGGCTACCGGATGGGCGCGGCCAAAATCGCCGAGATGATGCGGTGGTGTGCCGACGCCGGCATCGAGATGGCCACCGTCTACCTGCTGTCCACCGAGAACCTGCAGCGTGACCCCGAGGAACTCGGTGCCCTCATCGAGATCATCACCGACGTCGTCGAGGAGATCTGCGCACCGGCCAACCACTGGAGCGTCCGCACCGTCGGTGACCTGGAGTTGATCGGCGAGGAACCCGCCCGTCGCGTGCGTGACGCGGTCGGGTCCACCCGGGACAAGAACGGGGGCTTCCACGTCAATGTGGCGGTCGGCTACGGCGGACGCCAGGAGATCGTCGACGCGGTGCGGGGCCTGCTCAGCAAGCAACTGGCCAACGGCGCCACCGCCGACGAACTCGTCGACGCGGTCACCGTCGACGCGATCTCGGAGAACCTCTACACCTCGGGTCAACCCGACCCGGATCTGGTTATCCGCACCTCCGGCGAACAGCGGCTGTCCGGCTTTCTGCTGTGGCAGAGCGCGTATTCGGAGATGTGGTTCACCGAGGCGCACTGGCCCGCATTCCGCCGGGTCGACTTCCTGCGGGCACTGCGCGACTACAGCCTGCGGCACCGCCGTTACGGTCGCTAGCCGCGCAACTCCGCCGGGGTGTCCGCGTCGAGTCCCTGCTCGGCCTCGGCGATCAGGGTGTCCTCGTCGAGCTGGGTGGCGTTCTTGCCGCCCAGGTACTGGGTGAGTCCGGCGGCGTCGTAGTGTTCCTTGATCCGGTCGCTCATCAGCCCGATGTACTCCAGGTTGGGGATGAGCCGCTCGAACATGACCCGCCGGAAGCCGAGCGTGCTGGGTGCGTTCTGGGTGGCCTTGTCCCACTCCTTGAGCGGGAACTTGTGGGAGAACCACTCCTCGTAGACCTCGTGGGCCTTGAACCGGTTGCGCATCAGGATGGCGACCTCATAGACCCAGTCCTCGCGTTCCCGGCGTTCGCGGTCGGACAGTGTCTTGATGTGGTCGCGCAGCGCCAGCACCCCGTAGTGGACGTGCCGGGCCTCGTCCTGGATCACCATCTTCAGCATCTGCTTGAGCAGCGGCTCGCGCGTCGTCTGGTACAGCGTGGTGAACGCGCCCAGCGCCAGGCCCTCGACCATGATCTGCATGCCGAGGAACTTGAAGTCCCATCGGCTGTCGGTCATCAGGGCGTCGATCAGCACGAACAGGTTGTCGTTGATCTGGTAGGTCTTCTCCATCTTGGTCTGCAGATAACGCAGGAAGACCTCCAGATGCCGGCCCTCGTCCATCACCTGGGTGGCGCCGTAGAGCTTGCCGTCCACCCAACGGACGCATTCGGTGGTCTGCGCCGAGGCGTACAGCGCGCCCTGCTCGCCGTGCATGAACTGGCTCAGCGTCCAGGACGCGAAGTCCCAGATGAACTGCCGTTCCTCTTTCGGGGTGAGCTTGACGCCGAAGCTCTCTACGATGTCGAACGGCACGAAGTCGCGACTGACCACCACGTGGGTGGGGTCGTCCATGTCGACCTGGGTGTCCCAGGGCAGGTCGGCGTCGCCGTCCCACTGCTTGCTCACCGCGCGCCGGTACAGCTCGTACATCTCGGTGAAGTCGGTGTCGTAGCTCAGGCTGAAGTGGGTGCTGTGGTTGGCTTTCATCTCCACGGCGTCGCCGTGCTTGCCCTTCTCCAGCACCAGGCCGCGCACCGCCGACGGCGCCATCGCCGTGGCGACCCGCGGATTCTTCATCTCCAGGAGGACTCCGACGTTGTCCAGCGTCGTGTAGATCTTGTTCTGCGCCTTGAGCGGCAGACCTTCCACCATCTTGTCGACGGACAAGGTGACCATTTTTTGCCTCCTGGTAGGGGTTGCGGGATCGATCAGGCCTCTACGACAGCGGGTTCCAGGGCGTAGGCCGAGCAGCCCAGGGTGTAGCCCTGGGCTTTCTCGGCGTCGGTCAGGCAGTTCGGCTCGTCGATGCCGACCGCGCCGGACACCATCCGCACCTTGCAGGCGCCGCAGCCGCCGACGGTGCAACTGAAGTCGAGTTTGACGCCGTTGCGTAGCCCGGCCTCCAGGATCGTCTCGCCCGGCTGGGCGACGATCGTCAGATTCGACCGGCGGAACTCGATCGGCTGAGGGAGGGTGGGCAGCGGCGTGGTGTGCCGCGCCGCGGCGTAGTACCGCTCCTGGTGGATGCGGCCGGCGGGTACCCCGTCGGCCAGCAGCGCGGCGGCCGTCTCGGTCATCAGTTCCTCGGGGCCGCACAGATACACCTCGGCGTCGGGCTGGGCCTGCAGCAGCTTCGCGGCCTGCTCGCCGTCCAGCCGCCCCAGCAGCCCGGCCCAATCCCCTTCGGGCCGGGACAGCACATGGGTGACGGTGAAGTTCGCGTGGGTGCGCTCCAGTTCGGCCAGCCGCGCCGCGAAGATGATGTCGGACTGTCGGCGGGAGGCGTAGACCAGGTTGATCGCCCGGTCCGGGTCGTGGTGCAGTGCGGTGCCGATCATCGCCATGATCGGAGTGATGCCGCTGCCTGCGGCCAGGAATGCCAGGGGGACCGCGGTATCGGTGGGCAGCAGGAAATCGCCCGACGGCCCGATCACGGTGTAGCGGTAGCCCACCTCGACGCTCTCGGCCACGAACCGCGACGCCACGCCGCCCTCGATGACCTTGATCGTGCAGGCCAACCGGCCGCCGTCGGCGGAGCTGATGGAGCTGATCGAATAGGCCCGCTTGACGACGATGCCGTCGATCTCGAAGCAGTGCGTCAGGTACTGGCCGGCGGCGAACGGCACCGCTTGGCCGTTGACCGATTCGAGCAGCAGCGTGACCGCATCCGGGGTCTCCCGCTCGATCCCGGTCACTCGCACCTGGTGCCGCGGTACCGCGCTCGCCGACTTCCCCCACCGCGCCGACGGCTCCTTCGGCTGCGGAATCGTGACGGGTTGGCGCTGCTTGAAGACGCTGGTCAGTCCGGCGAACACCCGGCCTCCTCGTGATCGACAAACCTGGAACGATCGCGTTCCTACAATGTAGGAACTGAACCGTTCCTATGTCAAGATTGAATTCGTGACGACACCCGTCGTACGTCCGTTCCGGGGCGTCAGCGCCGAGCAGCGCCGCCAGCAGCGCCGCCAGGCGCTGCTGGAGGCGGGTCTGACCGTCGGCGCTGCCGCCGGCATGGCCGGCACCACCATCGAAGCCGTCTGCGCCGAGGCGGCCCTGTCCAAGCGCTATTTCTACGAGCACTTCCGATCGCGCGAGCAGCTGTTCGCCACGCTCACCGAGGGCCTCATCGAGCAGATTCTGGCCGGCGCCATCGAATCGATCCGGGCCGGTACGGATCTCGACGAGCGCTTCCGTGTCGCGTCGTCCTGGGTGGTGGCGTTTCTCGCCGACGACCCGCGCCGGGCCAAACTCTTCGTCGACGCAGTCGGCAACGCGCAGCTGTCCGCCACCGTCGGCCGTGCCGAGCACACCCTGGCGCAGTTGATCGTCGACGAAATCACCAGGGACATAGACACTTCCGAAGAGCAACGGGCTCGTCAGTACGTGGTCACCGTCGTCCTCGTCACCGGGGCGGCGCAGGCCGTCACCGACTGGCTGGACGGCAGCACCGCGCTCAGCCTGGACGAGCTCGTCGACACCGTCGCGAATCTGTCGGCCGCGGCCATCCGGACCGTGCACCCGGATCTCTGAGGCTCGGTGGGCGGTTGATCGCGACTACAGCTTGCGCAGCCGCAACCGGTTGATCGAGTGATCGGCGTCCTTGCGCAGCACCACGGTGGCCCGGGGCCGGGTGGGCAGAATGTTCTCGATCAGGTTCGGCCGGTTGATCGAGCGCCAGATGTCGCGGGCGGCGAAGACGGCCTGCTGGTCGTTCAGCCCGGCGTAGTCGTGGAAGTGCGAGGCCGGGTCGGCGAATGCGGTCGTCCGCATCGCCAGAAACCGCGAGATGTACCAGTGTTCGATGTCCTCTACCCGGGCGTCGACGTACAGCGAGAAGTCGAACAGGTCCGACACCATCAGGGTGGGTCCGGTCTGCAGGACGTTGAGGCCCTCCAGGATCAGGATGTCGGGGTGGCGGACCACCTGCTTGGCGCCCGGGACGATGTCGTAGCTCAGGTGCGAGTACACCGGTGCGCACGCGTAATCGGAGCCGGACTTCACCGAGGTGACGAAGCGCATCAACGCCCGCCGGTTGTAGCTTTCCGGAAATCCCTTGCGGTGCATCAGGTTCCGGTGCTCCAGCTCGACGTTCGGATACAGGAACCCGTCGGTGGTGACCAGGTCGACACGTGGATGGTGATCCCAGCGGGCCAGCAGTGCCTGCAGCACGCGGGCCGTGGTCGACTTGCCGACCGCCACGCTGCCGGCCACCCCGATGATGAACGGCACCGGGCGATCCGGGTTCTGCTGCGGCTCACCGAGGAACTCGGAGGTGGCGGCGAACAGGCGCTGGCGGGCGGCGACCTGCAGGTGCAGCAGCCGGGCCAGCGGCAGGTAGACCTCTTCGACCTCCAGCAGGTCGACCTGCTCGCCGAGGCCGCGCAGCGCCACCACTTCTTCCTCGGTCAACGGCTGCGGTGTGGACATGCGCAGCGCCCGCCATTGACGTCTGTCGAACTCCACGTAGGGACTCGGCTCGCTAAGCCGTCGCATGGACATACAGTCTTGCAGTAGCCACTCCCGATAACCTCATCGGATATGGAAACCGCAGCGCTGATCCGTGAGTATCTCCTGCTGGGTCTGCGGTTCGACCGGATCGAGTCCGGCTATGTCGACGCCTTCACCGGCGATCCGGGGCTGCGCCACGCGGTCGAGAACGAGCCCCCGCCCGACCCGGCCGAGCTGGCCCGGCACGCGCAGCGGCTGGAGGCAGCGCTGCCGGCCGGCCTCGACGAAGTCCGCGTCGGCTACCTGGCCGCGCATCTGCGGGCGTTGGCCTGCGCGGCGCGCAAGTTCGCCGGCGAGGACATCGGCTTCGTCGACGAGGTGCATGCCTACTTCGACGTCCGGATAGCCCGGGGCGACCCGGACCACTACCGGCGGGCGCACTCGAAGCTCGACGAGCTGCTACCCGGCATCGGCCCGCTGGCCGACCGGATGCAGCGCTACCGCGGCGCCGACGAGATCCCGCCGGACCGGCTCGCCGACTGCATCCACGCGTTCTCCAGCGCACTGCGCGACCGGGTCCGTGCCGAATACCCGCTGCCGGCCGCCGAGGCGGTGACCTACCAGGTCGTCACCGACAAACCGTGGTCGGGTTTCAACTACTACCACGGCGACTACCGCTCAACGGTGGCCGTCAACGCCGACGTCAAACAGCAGATGTCCAACCTGCCGCGGCTGGTGGCCCACGAGTCCTACCCGGGCCACCACACCGAGCACTGCCGCAAGGAGGTCGGACTGGTGCGCCGGGACGGCCAGACCGAGCAGACCATCTTCTTGGTCAACACGCCGCAGTGCCTGATGGCCGAGGGCCTGGCCGACCTGGCGCTGCATGCCGCCATCGGCCCGGGCTGGGGGGCCTGGGCTGCGGAGATCTACGCGGACCTGGGGCTGCGGTTCGACGGCCAGCGCGCCGAGGCGATGGCCGAGGCATCCGCGGCGCTGGCCGAGGTGCGCCAGGATGCGGCGCTGATGCTGCACGACGAGCATCGCGACGCCGACGACGTGGTGGCGTTTCTGCAACGCTGGCTGCTGATCGATGACGCCCGCGCCCGCCAGTCGCTGCGATTTCTGGCCTCGCCGCTGTGGCGGGCCTACACCTCCACCTACGTGGAGGGCTACCGGCTGCTGCGCGACTGGCTCGACGCCCGCCCGGCCGGGACCGGTCCCGCCGAACGGTTCACCCGGCTGCTCGACGAGCCACTGATCCCGTCGGCGCTGCGTGCGGAGCTGGCTCGATAGACTGACGCGCGTGACTGCCACATCGCAAACCGTTGCCTCCGTGATGTCCGCGCCGATCAGCGAGATCGATCCCGACATCGCCGAGTTGCTGGGCAAGGAACTGCACCGCCAGCGCGACACCCTGGAGATGATCGCCTCGGAGAACTTCGTGCCGCGCTCGGTGCTGCAGGCGCAGGGCAGCGTGTTGACCAACAAGTACGCCGAAGGCCTGCCCGGGCGGCGCTACTACGGCGGCTGCGAGCACGTCGACGTGGTGGAGAACATCGCCCGCGACCGGGCCAAGGAGCTCTTCGGCGCCGAGTTCGCCAACGTGCAGCCGCATTCGGGCGCCCAGGCCAACGCCGCGGTGCTGCATGCGCTGATGAGCCCGGGGGAGCGGCTGCTCGGGTTGGACCTGGCCAACGGCGGCCACCTCACCCACGGCATGCGGCTGAACTTCTCCGGCAAACTCTACGAGAACGCCTTCTACGGTGTCGATCCGGTGACGCACCTGGTCGACATGGACGCGGTCCGGGCGCAGGCGCGCCAGTTCCGGCCCAAGGTGATCATCGCCGGCTGGTCGGCCTACCCGCGGGTCCTCGATTTCGAGGCGTTCCGCGCCATCGCCGACGAGGTCGAGGCGACGCTGTGGGTGGACATGGCGCACTTCGCCGGCCTGGTCGCCGCCGGGCTGCACCCGTCGCCGGTGCCGCATGCCCAGGTGGTGTCCACCACCGTGCACAAGACGCTGGGCGGGCCGCGCTCCGGGCTGATCGTCGGCAAGAAGGACTACGCCAAGTCGATCAACTCCGCGGTCTTCCCCGGCCAGCAGGGCGGTCCGCTGATGCACGTCATTGCAGCCAAGGCGGTTGCGCTGAAGATCGCCGGTACGCCGGAGTTCGCCGAGCGTCAGCAGCGTGTGCTCTCCGGTGCGAAGATCATCGCCGACCGGTTGCTGACCGCCGACGTCGCCAAGGCCGGCGTCTCGGTGGTCAGCGGCGGCACCGACGTGCACCTGGTGCTGGTCGATCTGCGTGACTCTCCGCTGGACGGGCAGATGGCCGAGGACCTGCTGCACGAGGTCGGAATCACAGTGAACCGCAACGCCGTCCCCAACGACCCCCGCCCGCCGATGGTCACCTCCGGGCTGCGGATCGGCACCCCGGCACTGGCCACCCGCGGCTTCGGCGACACCGAGTTCGCCGAGGTCGCCGACGTCATCGCCACCGCGCTGGCGCAGGGTTCCGGCGCCGACGTGCCGGCGCTGCGCGCACGGGTGACCCGATTGGCCCGGGAATTCCCGCTCTACGACGGGCTGGAGAACTGGAAGCTGGCCTGAATCGGTAACAGTTGAGTGACACGCGGTGGACCGAGTTGACAAGATAGTGTGAATTCGGGTTACAGTAACTTTCATGGCCGAGAGACCCATTGCTAACGCCCTGACCCTGGAACTGGAACCGGTGGTTGCCGCCAACATCGTTCGGCACCTCGAATCCGAGGAACCGTGGTTCGCGCACGAGTACGTGCCGTTCGACCAGGGCGAGAACTTCGCGCTCCTCGGCGGCCGGGACTTCGACCCCGCCCAGGCGACGCTGCCCAAGGTGGTCACCGACGCGTGCGAGCTTCTGCTCATCGGCAAGGACTGCCTGGCCGGTTATCACCGCGAACTCGTCGAGCACTTCATCCTGGAGGACAAGTGGGGCCGCTGGCTGGGCCGGTGGACCGCCGAAGAGCAGCTGCACGCGATCGCACTGCGGGAATACCTGATGGTGACCCGGGAGATCGACCCGGACGCCAACGAGCGCGTTCGCATGGAGCACATGATGAAGGGTTACCGCGCCGAGCGGTACAGCCAGGTGGAGACCCTGGTGTTCATGGCGTTCCACGAGCGCTCGCTGGCGGTGTTCTGCCGCAATCTGGCCGAGCGCATCGAGGAGCCGGTGCTCAACGGACTGATCAACCGGATCGCCGCCGACGACGAGCGGCACGAGGAGTTCTTCGCCAACCTGGTCGCGCACTGCCTGGACTACACCGGCGACGAGACGGTGGCCGCGATCGCCGCCCGCGCCTCGGAACTGGATGTCGTGGGCGCCGACATCGAGCCCTACCGGGACCGGCTGCCCGGAATCGCGGAGGCGGGGATCTTCGGGCCCGACGAACTGCGCCGGGTGATCTCCGACCGGATCAGCGCCTGGGGCCTGGCCGCGAACCCTGACCTGAAACAGTTCGTTATCAACTAGTTACGGCTCCGCGACACGGCGCGCCTGGCGGGCGCGCCGTGGGCTGCGGGAGTAGCGTCGCAGGCGATGGCTAGCCAAAGCTCCGCTATCCGAACGGCACCTTCCGTAGCGGCTACGGCAGGACCGGCCCCGGTCCTGGTGCCACGAACCCTTCGCAAAATTCGCGCGGGGTCGCGCGGGCTCCTAGGCCAGGGGGACTTCCGTGCCTGATATCCGGACGTATGTGCTCGACACCTCCGTGCTGTTGTCCGACCCGTGGGCGTGCACCCGGTTCGCCGAGCACGAGGTGATCGTTCCGCTGGTGGTGATCAGCGAGTTGGAGGCCAAGCGGCACCACCACGAGCTCGGCTGGTTCGCCCGTCAGGCGTTGCGTCTCTTCGACGATATGCGGCTCGAGCACGGCCGCCTGGACCAACCCATTCCCGTTGGCGCACAAGGCGGTACGCTGCACGTCGAGCTCAACCACAGCGATCCCGCGGTGCTGCCGGCCGGATTCCGCACAGCGGACAACGACTCCCGGATCCTGACCTGCGCGGCCAACCTGGCCGCCGAAGGCCGGCGGGTGACCCTGGTGAGCAAGGACATCCCGCTGCGGGTGAAGGCCGCCGCCCTGGGCCTGGCCGCCGACGAGTACCACGCCCAGGACGTCATCACCTCCGGCTGGACCGGGATGGCCGAGGTCGAAGCCGCCGTCGAGGAGATCGACGCTCTATTCGCCGACGGCGAGATCGACCTGGCCGCTGCCCGGGACCTGCCCTGCCACACCGGGATTCGCTTGCTAGGCGGTTCCTCTCACGCGCTGGGCCGGGTCAACGCGCACAAGCGGGTGCAGTTGGTGCGCGGGGACCGGGAGGCGTTCGGGCTGCGCGGCCGCTCGGCCGAACAACGGGTGGCGCTGGACCTGCTGCTCGACGAGTCGGTGGGCATCGTCTCGCTGGGCGGCAAGGCGGGCACCGGGAAGTCGGCGCTGGCGCTGTGCGCGGGACTGGAGGCGGTGCTGGAGCGCCGCACCCAGCGCAAGGTGGTGGTGTTCCGGCCGTTGTACGCGGTCGGCGGCCAGGAGCTGGGCTACCTGCCGGGCAGCGAGAACGAGAAGATGGGGCCGTGGGCGCAGGCGGTTTTCGACACCCTGGAGGGCCTGGCCAGTCCGGCGGTGCTCGATGAGGTGGCGTCCCGCGGCATGCTCGAGGTGCTGCCGCTCACCCACATCCGGGGCCGCTCCCTGCACGACTCGTTCGTGATCGTCGACGAAGCGCAGTCGCTGGAACGCAACGTGCTGCTGACGGTGCTGTCGCGGCTCGGCTCGGGCTCGCGGGTGGTGCTCACCCACGACGTCGCGCAGCGCGACAACCTGCGGGTCGGCCGCCACGACGGCATCGCCGCGGTGATCGAAAAGCTCAAGGGGCACCCGCTGTTCGCGCATGTCACCCTGCTGCGCAGCGAACGTTCGCCGATCGCGGCGCTGGTCACCGAGATGCTGGAGGAGATCAACCCCGCAACGCTGCCGTAAACTGCCAGCGTGGTGCGCGGGCGACTGGTGGCAGGTGTGGCCGCGGTGCTCGCCATCGGTGCCTGCACCGGCCAGGCGCACCGCGCCGGCGCCGAACCGGTGGACTGCGCGGCGGTCAAGTGCGTGGCGCTGACCTTCGACGACGGGCCCAGCCCGTACACCGACCGATTGCTGGGCATCCTCGCCGACAACGACGCACGGGCCACCTTCTTTCTGATCGGCAACAAGGTGGCCGCGAACCCGGCCGGGGCGCGGCGCATCGCCGACGCCGGCATGGAGATCGGCAGCCACACCTGGGAACACCCCAACATGACCACCATCGGTGCCGAGGACATCCCGGCCCAACTGTCGAAGGCCAACGAGGCGATCAGTGCCGCCACCGGTGCGACACCGACGCTGTGGCGCCCCGCCGGCGGGCTGACCAACGACGCGGTCAACGCCCAGGCGGCTAGGTTCGGTCAGGCCGGAATCCTTTGGGATGTCATCCCGTTCGACTGGATCAACGACTCCAACACCGCCGCCACCCGCGACGTGCTGATGAGCCAGACCAGGCCTGGCTCGGTGGTGCTGTTCCACGACACCTACTCGTCCACCGTCGACGTGGTGTACCAGTTCATCCCGGTGCTCAAGGCTAACGGGTATCACCTGGTCACGGTCAGCCAGCTGCTCGGCCCGCGCAGCCCGGGCAGCATCTACGGCGGCCGGGAGAACGGCCCGCCGGTCAATGAGCTGCACGGCATCCCGGCCGCCGACATCCCGTCGCTGCCGGCCACGCCATCGCCGCCGCCGATGCCGAATCTCCCGATCACCGACATCCCCGGCGCCAATTCGGGAGGGCCGAACAACGGGGCCTGACTCGCAGGGCTCGGCGTAGTCTCCAACTTAGCGAGTCGCCATCGGGCGGTGGAACGCCATCAATGTCGGACCCACTCCGTAGAATCAAACGTATGTTCGAGGAGAAGCAGT
>CAZGGK010000059.1:0-26623 GCA_964525125.1 uncultured Mycobacterium sp. | reverse complement strand
CTGCGGTGGAGCGGACACGGATCCCGGCGAACTCATGACTAGAACACTAGTTCGAGCAATCGACACAAACCCGCCCCGAACACCCCGCACCCGGCAGTTATCCACAGTCGGCGATTTCATCCACAAGCCAACCGGGAGGGGCGTGGCCACGCCGCCCCCATGGAAGGTGAATCCGGATGCCCGACCCGTCCGCACTAGGCTCGTCGAACGTGCCCGAAGTCACCGAGGATGCCGAGTTGCTGGCGGCTGCGGCCGTCGCGCTGAATCAGCATGCCGAACTGCTGCGTGACCTCGGCGGTCTGTTCGAGGCGGCCGGTCACCAGCTGTACCTGGTCGGGGGATCGGTGCGGGATGCGTTGCTCCGGCGGTTGAGCCCTGACCTGGACTTCACCACCGACGCCCGGCCTGACCAGATCCAGCGGATCGTGCGGGGCTGGGCCGACGCACTGTGGGACACCGGCATCGATTTCGGCACCATCGGCATCGGTAAGGACGGCCACCGCCTGGAGATCACCACTTTCCGGGCCGACCAGTACGACCAGATCTCGCGCAACCCGCAGGTGCGGTTCGGCGACTCCCTCGACGACGACCTGGTGCGCCGCGACTTCACCGTCAACGCGATGGCGGTACGCATCACGGCCGCCGGACCGGGCGAATTCCTCGATCCGCTGGGCGGCCTGGCCGCGTTGCGAGCCGGCGTGCTGGACACCCCGGCGGCGCCGTCGATCTCGTTCGGCGACGACCCGCTGCGGATGCTGCGCGCCGCCCGGTTCGTCGCCCAGCTGGGCTTCGCGGTGGCCCCGCGGGTGGGTGCCGCGATCGAGGAGATGGCGCCGCAACTGGCACGCATCACTGCCGAACGGGTCGCGGCCGAGCTGGACAAGCTGCTGCTGGGCGCCGACCCGGTCTCCGGCATCGACCTGATGGTGGCCAGCGGCATGGGGGAGGTGGTGCTGCCGGAGATCGGCGCCATGCAGATGGCCATCGACGAGCATCACCAGCACAAGGACGTCTACCAACATTCGCTGACGGTGCTGCGGCAGGCCGTGAACCTGGAGGGCACGGACGGCCCCGACCTGGTGTTGCGCTGGGCGGCGCTGCTGCACGACATCGGCAAGCCGAACACCCGCCGGCACGAGGCCGACGGCGGGGTGAGTTTCCACCACCACGAGGTGGTGGGCGCCAAGATGGTCCGTAAGCGGATGCGGGCGCTGAGGTACTCCAAGCAGATGGTCGACGATGTCTCGCAGCTGGTGTATCTGCATCTGCGGTTCCACGGATACGGCGACGCGAAGTGGACCGATTCGGCGGTGCGCCGCTACGTCACCGACGCCGGCCCCCTGCTCGACCGGCTGCACAAGCTGGTACGCGCCGACTGCACCACCCGCAACAAGCGGCGGGCGGCACGTTTGCAGGTCAGCTACGACGGGCTGGAGGCCCGGATCGCCGCACTGGCCGAACAGGAGGATCTGCAGCGGGTGCGGCCCGACCTGGACGGCAACGCGATCATGGAGTTGCTGGGAATTCCGGCGGGTCCGCAGGTCGGGGAGGCATGGCGCTACCTCAAGGAGCTGCGGCTGGACCGGGGGCCGCTGTCGCACGAGGAGGCCGTGGCCGCGCTGCTGGCCTGGTGGGAGGCTCGGGGGAACCGGTAGCCCCACCTGCCCGTCTGATCAGGGTATGGACTACTGCCTGGGCGACGGTGACGGCACGGCCTCGATCTGGGACGCCGAGCCGGATCTCGATCTCGACGGCGACGGACGGCTCGATGCTATCGGCCTGGATCTGGATGGCGACGGGCTGCGCGACGACGCGCTGGTCGATCTCGACGGCGACGGGATCGCCGATCACGCGCTGCTCGATGTGGACAACGACGGCACCCTGGAAACCCACCGCATCGACGACGGCTCGGGAGCCTGGGCGGTGGCGGCGGAGCCGGCAGGCCGAGGGGCGGTCCTGCGCTGGTTCGCCCTGGACGGCGCCGAGCACATCGGCGGGCCGCTGGTCGACTTCGACGGCGGCGGGCGGGTCGACGACCTGTTGCTGGACAGCGACGGCGACGGGCTTGCCGACCGGGTGCTGATCCACGGCGACGCCGGCTACGACACGGCCTACGTCGACACCGACGGCGACGGGCGGTGGGATGTCAAGCTGACCGACGCCGACGGCGACGGCGCGGCCGACGGGGCGATGCCGCTGTGAGCCGTGCGCCGAGAGTGAACGTGACGACGCGACACGCCGTTGTGACGCCGGGCGATTCACGCTCGGCGCGGGGACTTAACGTCCGACCCCGGGCGGGCCCGCGAAGGCCTGGGCGATCGACAGCCAGCGCCGTGCGTCGTCGCCGTCGGCGGTGAGGTCGAGGTCGCTGCGGGCACGCCGCTGGGTGACCAGGAAGCAGAAGTGCTCGGCCGACCCGGTGACCCGCTGCGCGGCGTCGGCCGGCCCCCACGACCAGACGCCGCCATCCGGTCCGCGCAGCTCGACCAGGAACGGCTCGGCCGGTGGGGTGAGGCCGTTGACCATGAACGCGTAGTCGCGGGTCCGCACACCCAGGTGCGCAATGGAACGCAGCCGCGCGGTCGCCGGCCGGGTCACACCCAGGGCGTCGGCGACGTCGAGACCATGCGCCCAGGTCTCCATCAGCCGGGCGGTGGCCATCGATGCCGCGCTCATCGGCGGGCCGAACCACGGCAGTTTGCGGCCCTCGGGAACGCTCAGCAGTGCCGCATGCAGCCGAGCGCGGGTGACGCGCCAGTCGGCCAGCAGCTCGCCGGGGGCTACCGCGGCGAGTTCCGCGGCACCGTCGTCGACAAAACCGGCGGGGTTCGCCGCAGCGACGGCCAGCATCTCGGCGAAGCCGGCCTCGTCGGTGATCGCCAGCAGCGACAGCCGGTCGGTCCAGAGCAGATGCCCGATCTGGTGGGCGATCGTCCAGCCCGGCGCCGGGGTCGGCGCGGTCCAGCGTTCATCGGCAAGTGCGGCCACCAGGTTGTCGAGGTCCTCGCTCTCGGCGGAGAGGTCAGCGACTATCGAATCTGCGGCAGCCATACCCGCACTCTAGCGAGCATCCACCTCTTCCCGTCGGCGGCCGACGACGCTGTGTGCGGCCAACCCGGCCAGGTAGAGCAGCGTCCCGGCCACCACCAGCGACGGGGCCTTGCCGTCGGTGGGCATCGCCGCCGCCGCCGCCGCGACCGCGACGATGAACGACACCCAGAACAGCGAATCCTGAACCGCGAACACGTGGCCGCGCAAGGCGTCGTCGACGTCGACCTGCATGGCGACATCGGCACACAGTTTCACCACCTGGCCGGCCACGCCGAGTAGGAAGCCGCAGCCGATCAGCACCGGCAGGTACAGGCCGATCGCGGCGAGCTGGATGACGGCCGCCGCGGCCAGCGCGCCGTTGGCGGTGGCGTAGCGGCCCCAGCGGTGTACCGCCGGCGGGGTCAGCACCGTCGCCAGGAACGACCCGGTTCCGGCCGCGGCGACGAACAGTGCCGTGGTGCCCAGGCCCGCGACGTGCTGCCCTTCGACGTGCCGGACCAGCACCAGCACCAACAGCGTGTTGACCCCGAACGCCATCCGGTGCGCCACCAGGCCGGACAGGGTAGCGGCCACCGTGGGCCGGCTTCGCACCGTGCGTGCTCCGTGCAACCAGCCGGTGGTCACCGCGTAGAACACCGAGCCGTGGATGGCGCGTTTGGTGTCGTCCGGGCCGAGTACCCGGGCCGCGAACCGCAGCGACAGCACCAACGCGATGGCCACCGGGATGGCATCGAGGAAGAGGATCGACGCCGCACCGCGGTCGTCGGCGCCCACCACCCAGCGCGGCACCAACATGAAATTCGCGCCCAGGAAGGCCGCGACCGCACCCGTCGCGATGGCCAGGGAATTCATGGTCACCACCTGGTCGCGGGGCACCAAATGTGGCAGTGCCGCCGAAAGCCCGGACCCCACGAAGCGGGTCAGGCCGTTGGAGACCAACGCCGTGCACAGCACCGGCAGCTCGTCGGCGCCGAAAGCCAACAGTGCCGCGATGGCCACCACCAGCACCAGCCGGGCCAGGTTTGCCACGACCAGCACCAACCGGCGGTCCCAGCGGTCGAGCAGCGCCCCGGCGAACGGACCCAGCAGCGAATACGGCAGGAACAACACGGCGAACGCGCCCGCAACCGCCCAGGGGTCAGCGGCCCGGTCCGGGTTGAACAGCAGCGCCCCGGCCAGCCCGGCCTGAAACAGGCCGTCGCCGAATTGACTCGCCGCGCGCAACTGCAGCAGTCGCCAGAACTCCGGCATACCGCGCGCCGACCGCCACAGCATCACGGGGGCGCGGGTGTCGACCACAAGACCTACTTCCAAGAAAGCGGGCGGGCAGCCCGGCGCCGGCCCCAGACCAGAGTACAAATATCCGGCGACCCCCGCCGTTCGTCATGGCTCGCCACGCTCCGCGGGGTGCGGGTGCGATGATGGTCGGGTGGCGCACCCCGAGGACCCGGAGGACTACGTCGCCCCGGCGGCGGATCGGGTACGCGCGGGAACCCTGCTGCTGGCCAACACCGACCTGCTGGAGCCGACCTTTCGGCGCACCGTGATCTACGTGGTCGAGCACAACGACGGCGGCACCCTGGGGGTGGTGCTCAACCGGCCCAGCGAGACCGCCGTCTACAACCTGCTGCCGCAATGGTCCAAATTGGCCAGCAAACCGAAGACGATGTTCATCGGCGGGCCGGTCAAGCGCGATGCGGCGCTCTGCCTGGCGGTGCTGCGGGTCGGTGCCGACATCCACGACGTGGCGGGCCTGCGGACCATCGTCGGCCGCACGGCGATGGTAGATCTCGATGCCGATCCGGAGTCGGTGGCGCCGTTCGTTGAGGGGGTGCGGATCTTCGCCGGTTACGCCGGCTGGACCCTCGGCCAGCTCGAGGGTGAGATCGAGCGCGACGACTGGATCGTGTCGTCGGCGATGCCGTCCGATGTGCTGACCGAGGCCAGGGTCGACCTGTGGGGGCAGGTACTGCGTCGGCACCCGATGCCGTTGGCGTTGCTGGCCACCCACCCGATCGACCTCAGCCGCAACTGAGCCTCACTCGCAGGTTTGTGAGCACGCGCAGCCGCCGCAGCAGCCGCCGGTCGCGGCGGCCGGCCGGCGCAACGAATAGCGCGCGCCCTGCCATGCCCCGGCCGCCAGGGTGCCCAGCGCCCCCAACACACTGATGACCAGCGCCAGTAGCGCGCCGTGCGGTGGTCCGGCCAGCGCGACCACGCCGCCGGCGGCAAGCATCAGCGCGGCGGCCAACTGAGCGGGGGCGACCACCCGCCGAACCAGCTGAGCCGGGTCGTCGCCGGGGGTGCGCAGCAGCGCCCACAGGCCGAAGGCCGCCGATATGACGGCCGCGCTCAAACACGACACACCCGCGATCAGCATGGCCCCACAATACGAGGCCCGGCTGCCGGCGGGGCACCCGCCTGGGCCGCGGTGCCGCGATGGCTAGCCGCGTGGGGCGACGGTGCCGCCGATCTGGATCGGCGCCGGCGGCGCGGGCGCCGCACCGGGACCGGCCGGTGCCGTCACGGATGCGGCGGGTGCGGCACCGGGACCGGCCGGTGCCGCACCGGCCGCGGCGGGCGGTGCCGCCGCCGCGGGCCCGGCCGCAGCCGGAACCGGGGCCCCCGGCAGGGCCACCTGGAATCCGTTCACGATCGCGTCGGTGGCCGGGCCGTGTCCCACCGAGGTGCTGATATCGGTGTTCACCGTCAGCGACACCAGGTAGCTGTTCGCTCCGGCGGCGGCGACGACATGCCGCTGGGAGGTGTTGACGCTCATGTCGCCCTGCCGGTAGGTGCCCTCGATCAGCGATGACGGAAAGCCTCCGAAGTCGGCCAGCGACGCATTGGTGGTCCGCCAGGCCGGCAGTTGCTGGCTGTCGACGAATCCGTGGGTGATGGCCTCCTTGGGATCGAACTGGCCAGCCAACCGGTAAACCACAACCTGGGCGTTCGGGGTGTAGAGAGAACCACTGGTGCGGTCGGCGATCACCGCGAACGCATCGGGGACGTTCGGGTCGGGAACCCGGGTCCAGCCGGGCGGTACCGGCAGGGTGATGTTCAGGGCGGTGAAGTCGGCGGGCTGCTGCGCTTCCAGCTGCACGCCGTTGGCGGCGAAATAGTCACGCAGCGTGCCGGACGTGGCCGGGGTGAGCGTCGACGGCGCCGGCGCCGGAGGTGCGCCTGGAACGGCTGGGCCGGGAGCCGGCGCCACGGGTGCACCGGCGACGGGTACCGGCGCCGCCGGCACCCCGGCCACGGGAGCCGGCGCCACCGGGGCGGCGCCCAGCGCCTGCGGGGCGACGGTGACGGTCTGGGTGACGGTGGCCGGATAGCCGGGGTAGCCGGGATAGCCCGGGTTGGGAGGCGACGGGTACGCCGGGTCCGCTGACGCGACAGCGCCGGAAACCCCCATGATGGCGGCCGCGCCGACGGCCGCCCAGCCGACCAGCGACTGCCAGCGGCGGACGTTCTTGGTCATCTCGGTCGGTCCTTCCGAATATCCCGGGCAAACTTCCCCGGTAGTCAACCGACTGTAAGGAGTCCCCGGTGCCGGTCACCAGCGCTGGAATCAACCTGGGATGAACCTGCGACGAACCGCTCACCGGTCCGCAACCCAACCGAGACCGGAGCAGCCCCCGATACCGTGCCTTATACCCTGTTGAAGTGACCGAATCCCACACCGTGCAGGCACGCGTCCCCGTCGCCGCAGACGGCGACGCCGACGCGCCCCGGCATCGTTACACCGCGGAGGTGGCCGGCCGCATCGAACACAATTGGCAGCAGCGCTGGGCACAGCTGGGGACTTTCAACGTCGCCAACCCGGTCGGCTCGCTGGCGCCGTCGGACGGGTCGGCCGTACCCGATGACAAGATGTTCGTCCAGGACATGTTTCCCTACCCGTCCGGCGACGGGTTGCACGTCGGTCACCCGCTCGGCTACATCGCCACCGATGTCTACGCCCGCTACTTCCGGATGACCGGGCGTAATGTGTTGCACGCACTGGGCTTCGACGCATTCGGCCTGCCAGCCGAGCAGTACGCGGTGCAAACCGGAACACATCCGCGCACCCGGACAGAGGCCAACATCGTCAACTTCCGCCGCCAGCTGGGCCGGCTGGGCTTCGGTCACGACAATCGCCGCGGCTTCTCCACCACCGACATCGAGTTCTACCGGTGGACACAGTGGATCTTCCTGCAGATCTACAACGCGTGGTTCGACACCGCGGCCGGGAAGGCCCGGCCGATCACCGAGTTGGTCGCCGAATTCGATTCCGGCGCCCGCAAACTCGACGACGGTCGGCATTGGGCCGAATTATCGGCCGATGAGCGCGCCGGTGCGATCGACGGTCTCCGACTGGTCTATCGGTCGGATTCGCTGGTCAACTGGTGTCCCGGGCTGGGCACGGTGCTGGCCAACGAGGAGGTCACCGCCGACGGGCGCAGCGACCGGGGCAACTTCCCGGTGTTTCGCAAACGGTTGCGGCAGTGGATGATGCGCATCACCGCCTACTCCGACCGGCTGCTCGACGATCTCGAACTGCTGGACTGGCCGGAGAAGGTCAAGACCATGCAGCGCAACTGGATCGGCCGGTCCACCGGAGCGGCGGCGCTGTTCGGGGCAACTATGGCCGGCGGGGACGCGGTCGATATCGAGGTGTTCACCACCCGACCGGACACCTTGTTCGGCGCCAGTTATCTGGTGCTTGCGCCGGAACACGACCTGGTCGACCGGATCACCGCTGCCGGCTGGCCGGACCGGGTCGACCCGCGCTGGACATTCGGCGCCGCAACGCCCGGGGAGGCGGTCGGCGCCTACCGCAAGGCGATTGCCGCGAAGTCGGACCTGGAACGCCAGGAGAACAAGACCAAGACCGGGGTCTTCCTCGGTTGCTATGCGACCAATCCGGCCGACGGTCGAAGAGTGCCGATTTTCATCGCAGACTACGTGCTGGCCGGCTACGGCACCGGTGCGATCATGGCCGTGCCGGGCCACGATCAGCGGGACTGGGAGTTTGCCCGGGAATTCGGGCTGCCCGTCGTCGAAGTGATTGCCGGCGGCGACATCTCGCAGGCCGCCTACACGGGCGACGGTGTCCTGGTGAACTCGGATTACCTCGACGGCATGACAGTGGCAGCGGCCAAGGAAGCGATTACCGAGCGGCTGCGGGCCGACGGGCGTGGCTGGGCACGCGTCGAATACAAGTTGCGGGACTGGCTTTTCGCGCGGCAGCGTTACTGGGGTGAGCCGTTCCCGATCGTCTACGACGAGACGGGGCGTGCGCACCCGCTCGACGAGGCCGCCCTGCCGGTGGAACTGCCTGAGGTGCGCGACTATTCACCGGTGCTGTTCGACCCGGACGACGCCGGCAGCGAACCGTCGCCGCCGCTGGCCAAGGCAACCGACTGGGTGCATGTCGAACTGGACCTGGGTGATGGACTGAAGCCCTACACCCGCGACACCAACGTGATGCCGCAGTGGGCCGGCAGCTCCTGGTACGAGCTGCGCTACACCGACCCGCACAACCCGGATCGGTTCTGCGCGGCGGAGAACGAGGCCTACTGGATGGGCCCGCGGCCGGCCGAGCACGGTCCGGCCGACCCGGGCGGGGTGGACCTGTACGTCGGCGGTGTCGAGCACGCGGTGTTGCACCTGCTGTATTCGCGGTTCTGGCACAAGGTGTTGTACGACCTCGGGCATGTCAGCTCGCGCGAGCCGTACCGCAGGCTGGTCAACCAGGGCTACATTCAGGCTTTCGCCTACACCGACGCCCGCGGGTCCTACGTGCCGGCCGCGGAGGTGGTCGAGCGGGACGGAAAGTTCGTCCACCAGGGCGCGGACGGTGACGTCGAGGTGTTCCAGGAATTCGGCAAAATGGGGAAAAGCCTGAAGAATTCGGTGTCGCCCGACGAGATCTGCGACGACTACGGCGCCGACACCCTGCGGGTCTACGAGATGTCGATGGGCCCGCTGGAAATGTCGCGGCCGTGGGCCACCAAGGACGTCGTCGGCGCGCACCGCTTCCTGCAGCGGGTGTGGCGCCTTATCGTCGACGAGAACACCGGGGACACCCGGGTGGTCGACGCCGAACTGGGTGTCGAAACCCTGCGGGTGCTGCATCGCACCATCGCTGGTGTATCGGAAGACTTTGTGGCGCTGCGTAACAACACCGCCGTAGCCAAGCTGATCGAGTACACCAATCACCTCACCAAGGAGCACCGCGATGCGGTACCCCGGGCGGCGGTCGAGCCGCTGGCCCTGATGCTGGCGCCGCTTGCGCCGCACCTGGCCGAGGAGTTGTGGCAGCGACTGGGGCACGAAACGTCGTTGGCGCACGGGCCGTTCCCGGTGGCTGATCCGGGCTACCTGGTCAGCGACACCGTCGACTATCCGGTACAGGTCAACGGCAAGAAGCGCGGGCTGATCACGGTGGCCGCCGATGCCGACGCCGACGCGCTGGAAGCCACCGCGCTCGCCGACGAGAAGGTGCGCGCATTCCTGGACGGCACCCCGGTGAAAAAGGTGATCGTGGTGCCTGGGCGGCTGGTCAACCTGGTGGTCTAACTCGCTCTAACTCCGGCGAGCAGACGCAAATGTCCCCAGATTGAGCCCTAAATGGGTACTTTCGCGTCTGCTCGCGCAAACTAACGCGGGCGCAGCATGACTTCGTGGACGTGCCCGTCGGGGGGCGTGGCCACCACGTTGGCGACTGCCGCGGCGACGGTCGCCGGACGCAGGAAGCGCGCCGGGTCATATTGCCCGCCCTCGAAGGCGACCAGGTCGCGCTGCATCGCGGTGTCGGTGCGACCGGGGTACACCGAGGTCACCCGCAGCGCGGGCTCGTCGGCACGCAGTGAGTCGGCGAAGGCGCGCAGTGCGAACTTGCTGGCCGAGTACGATGCCATGCCGGGTGAAACCTTTTGGCCCGAACCGGAATTGATGAAAACCACCTGGCCGGCACCGCGCCGCAGCGCCGGCAGCAGTGCCAGTGTCAGCGCAACCGCACCGACCACGTTGACCTCGAACGTCGCCCGCCACTCCGGGATGCCCGAATCCCCGACATGACCGGGATGCAGCACCCCGGCGTTGTGTACCAGCACATCCAGCTCGTCGACGAGATCGGCTGCGGCAGCGATGGTTTCAGGGCGGGAAAGATCCAGCGGAAGGGTGGAGGCGCCGAGCGGTCCAGCCACCGCGTCCAGCCGGGCCGATGGCCGCCCGGCCAGCATCAGGGTGTGCGTGGGGGCCAGCGCGGCCGCGATGGCCGATCCGATACCGCCCGAGGCCCCGGTGATCAGTGCGGTCGGCATCGGCGGAGGGGTCAGGCCTGCCCGTCGCCGGATGCGACGGCCACCGGGTAGTCGGCCGGCTCGCTGTCGGCCAGTCGTTCCAGCGGTGCCAGCGCCTTGGTCAGCGTGTCGAGTTCGTCCGCGGTGAGCCGGCTCAGCATCGCCGCCAGCGCGGCCCGCCGGTTGGCCAGTGACTCGCGATGGACCGCCAGCCCCTCCGGGGTGATCTCGACCAGCACTGCGCGTAGATCGGAGGGATCGCGGGAGCGTTTCACCAGCCCGATCTTCTCCAGCCGCCGGATGGCGACCGTGGTGGTGGGGGTGCGGACCCGTTCATGCGCGGCGAGTTCGGTCATCCGGATCGGGCCGCGGTCCAGCAGTGTGATCAGGATCGACAGCTGGGCGAGTGTCAATTCCCCCGGGGTGGTTCCGCGGCTCAGGTCACCGCGGCGCAGGATGGCGAAGAGCCTGGACAGCGACCGGTGCAAGCCCTCTGCGACCGCCGCCAGTTCGGAGGCGTCGGCTTCGTTCTCCGACATAGTTTGCGAGTCTAACCTGCTGGCCGGACGGCCGGGAAAAGATATTGCGGTGTGCGGCGGTCACAACACCTGGGACAGGAACTTCTGCAGGCGCCCGGTTGCGGCGCTGTCGAAGATCTGCTCGGGCGGTCCCGATTCCACGACCTGGCCGTGGTCCATGAAGACGACGGCGTCGGATGCCGAACGGGCGAAGCCCATTTCGTGAGTGACCACCACCATCGTCATGCCGTCGGAGCCGAGTTCGCTGATCAACGTCAGGATTCCCTTGACCAGTTCGGGGTCCAGCGCCGAGGTGGCCTCGTCGAACAGCATCACCTGCGGGCTCATCGCCAGTGCCCGGGCGATGGCTACCCGCTGCTGTTGGCCGCCGGAGAGCGTGCCGGGCCGCGCGCCTGCCTTGCTCTTCAGGCCGACCCGGTCCAGCTGGGCCAGCGCAAGTTCCCGGGCAGCGTCGGCGGAGAACCGGCGCAGCTTGCGCGGCCCCAGCGCTACGTTGTCCAGCACCGTGCGGTGCGGGAACAGGTTGAAGTGCTGGAACACCATCCCGATGCGTTGCCGCAACAGGTCGGGGTCGTCGCCGAGCACCGAGTGGCCGTCCAGCAGGATGTCGCCGCGGTCGGGTTCGTACAACCGGTTCAGGGTGCGCAACATCGTCGACTTGCCGGATCCGGACGGCCCGATTACGGCCACCGTGCTGCCGGCCGGCACGTCGAGGTCGACGCCGCGCAGCACCACATTCTTGCCGAATGACAGATGAATATCGTTGCCGGCCAATGAAACCGGCTGACGTTGAACAGTTCGGGCCGTCATGTCATCTCCTGACTCGACACCGCCGGGCTCGGGGCGGCGCCATCGTCGGGCTCGGCGGGCCGGCCATGCCGCAGCCGGGCGTCGACGATGTTCACCAGATGGGTCAGCGGGATGGTCAGCGCCAGATAGAGCACGCCGGCCGCCACCAGCGGTGACAGGCTGCCGGTCTGGGCGTTGAAGTCGCGGCCGACCTGGAACAGTTCCCGCTGCCCGGCGACCAGGCCCAGGAAGTACAGCAGCGCGGAGGCTTTGAGCAACGCGATGAACTGGTTGACCAGCGCCGGCAGCACCCGGCGGATGCCCTGCGGTATCACCACCAGTCGCATGGACGCCGGGTAGCTGAAGCCGAGCGCCCGGGACGCCTCCAGTTGGCCGGCCTCAACGCTCTGGATTCCGGCGCGCAGGATCTCGCCCACGTAGGCCGCCGCGGTCAGTCCGAGCGCGGCGATCCCCAGCGGGTACGGGTTGTTGCCGGTCAGCCCGCCCACCAGCGGTCCGACACCCAGCCCGATGAGCAGAATGATCAGCACCTCGGGCAGGCCGCGGAAGATGTCGGTGTACACCCGGGCCGGCCAGCGCAGCCACCGGGTGCGGGAGATTCCGGCCACCGCCAGTCCCAGTCCAGCCACCAGCCCGATGACGCCGCCGCCGAGGGTCAGCAGCAACGTGTTGGGCAGGCCGGTCTTGACCAGCACCGGCAGGGCTTCGCGGTAGAGCTGCCAGTCGAAGAAGGAATCCCGCAACTGCGCCAGCGTCGACTTCGGTGCGTAGGGCTCGGCGTCGGGTTTGTGGTGGCGCGCGGCGATCGCCGCGAAGTCCGGCAGGTGCGGGGTGGCGGCGGACTTGGAGCCGGGTTGCCAGTCCGGCGGCAGCGGCCGGGGCACCCAGTCGGAGTACAGCTGCGGCCAGGTGCCGTCGGCGATGACGGCGTCCAGCCCCGAGTTCAGCGCGGCGATCAGCGCGTGGTTCTCCTTGGCCACCGCGTACGCCTCGAAGCTGGCGGGGCTGAACGTATAGCCGACCACCTGTGCCGGGTCGCCGGGGCGCATCAGGTTCAGCGAGGTCAGCGCCGAGCCCACCCAGGCGTCGACCTGGCGGCTCTTCAAGCTGGCGTACAGGGTGATGGAGTCCGGGAACCGGACCGGCTGCAACGCCAGGGTGTCGACGACGTAGGCGTCCTCCACGGTGCCCTGGACCACGCCGATGCGCTGCCCGGCGGTCAGGTCGTCGAATCCTTCGATCGCCGAGCCGGCCGGGACGACCAGGGACATGTAGCCGAAGTTGTAGCCGTTGGTGAAGCCGACGGTGCGGCGCCGCGCGTCGGTGGCGTTGATCGACGCCGAGCCGACGTCGAAGCGCCCGGACTCCACCTGGGCGAGCAGGCCGAAGAAGTCGGTGCCGACGAAGTTGACCTGCAGGCCGAGTTTTCTCGCGATGGCGCGCAGCAGTTCGTTGTCGAAACCGGTGTAGCGGCCCGCGGAGTCGATGCAGCTCATCGGCGGGCTTTCGGTCATGGTGCCGACGGTCAGCACACCGGGCGTGCCCAGCCCCAGTGCCCCGATGTCGATCGAGTTCAGCGGTTCGACCGTGGCGGTCGTGTACTTGTCCTCGCGGGGCCGTTTCGCGGTCGCCAGCTTCCGTGGCAACGCGATGGCGTTCTCCATCCCGATCGGCGCGCACTGATCCGGCGCGGCCGCAGCCGGCGGTGCTCCCGCCAGACTCCAGACCAGCAGTACGCTGACGACCAGCGCGAACGCTTTCCTGCCGAAGTTCATCACCGCCAACGTAACCCGACTCAGGCGGTGAATCCCTGATAGCGCGGCTAGCCGGTGATGAATTCCTCCAGCTGGGCCCGCGCGATGTCGTCGGGCAGCTGCTTGGGCGGGCTCTTCATCAGATAGGCCGACGCGGGCACGATCGGCCCGCCGATGCCGCGGTCCTTGGCGATCTTGGCGGCGCGCACCGCGTCGATGATCACGCCGGCGGAGTTCGGCGAGTCCCACACCTCGAGCTTGTACTCCAGGTTCAGCGGAACGTCGCCGAAGGCGCGGCCCTCCAGCCGGACGTAGGCCCATTTGCGGTCGTCCAGCCAGCCGACGTGGTCGCTTGGTCCGATGTGCACGTCGCGGGTGCCGAACTCGCGTTGCAGGTTGGAGGTCACCGCCTGGGTCTTGGAGATCTTCTTCGACTCCAGCCGCTCGCGCTCGAGCATGTTGAGGAAGTCCATGTTGCCGCCCACGTTGAGCTGCATGGTGCGGTCCAGCTGCACGCCGCGGTCCTCGAAGAGCTTGGCCATCACCCGGTGGGTGATGGTGGCGCCGATCTGGCTCTTGATGTCATCGCCGACGATCGGCACGCCCGCGTCGGTGAACTTGGCCGCCCACACCGGGTCGGAGGCGATGAACACCGGCAGCGCGTTGACGAACGCCACGCCGGCGTCGATCGCGCACTGGGCGTAGAACTTGTCGGCCTCTTCCGACCCCACCGGCAGGTAGGAGACCAGCACGTCGACCTCGGCGTCGCGCAGCACCTTGACCACGTCGACCGGGTCGACGTCGGAGACCTCGATGGTGTCGGCGTAGTACTTGCCGATGCCGTCCAGGGTGGGGCCGCGCTGCACCACCACGTTGGTGGGCGGCACGTCGGCGATCTTGATGGTGTTGTTCTCCGAGGCGAAGATCGCCTCGGACAGGTCGAAACCGACCTTCTTGGCGTCGACGTCGAAGGCGGCGACGAACTTCACGTCGCGCACGTGGTACGGACCGAACCGCACGTGCATCAGGCCGGGCACGGTCGAGTTCTCGTCTGCGTCGTAGTAGTACTGGACACCCTGGACCAGCGAGGATGCGCAGTTGCCGACGCCGACAATGGCGACCCGCACATCCGTCGACGCCCCTGATGCGGTGTGCTCACTCATTGGCCGTTCTCCTTCTTCGCTGATGTAGTGCTGGTATGCGTGTTGTTGTGTCCGTGCCCTGCTGTGTTGCGCCGGGTCATGGATGCTCGGCTCGGCTCTGGGCGACCCGTTCGGCGGCGATCAGCTCGTTCAGCCACTTGACCTCCCGCTCGCTGGACTCCAGCCCGAGCTGGTGCAGCTGACGGGTGTAGCGGTCCAATGAGCCCGTTGTCCGCATGACGGCGTTGCGGAGCCCCTCGCGGCGCTCCTCAACCTGACGGCGGCGGCCCTCCAGGATCCGCATTCGGGCCTCGGCGGGGGTGCGGTTGAAGAACGCCAGATGCACACCGAAGCCGTCGTCGGTGTAGTTCTGCGGACCGGTGTCGGCAACCAATTCGGTGAAGCGCTGTCGGCCGGCGTCGGTCAGCTGGTAGACGCGCCGGGCCCGGCGTACCGGCAGGCCCGCCGGTGCGGCGTCCTCGGCGATCAGGCCTTCGGCCTGCATCCGCCGCAGCGCCGGGTACAGCGAGCCGTAGGAAAAGGCCCGGAACGCGCCCAGCAGCCCGGTGAGGCGTTTGCGCAACTCGTAGCCGTGCATGGGTGACTCCAGGAGAAGCCCGAGGATGGCGAGCTCGAGCACCCGAGTCACCTCCTTTGCTGGGCCGTTATCGCTCCGCGACGCTTCGCGCCATAGTATCGCGCCGATATATTCGGCACCAACCGCCTGCTCAACCGCCGCTCATGGCATCAGGAGGGGTAGTTCACGTACTTCACCGCACCGCCGCCGTCGAACTGCAGGTAGCCGCCGCCGTAGTCGCTGGAGACGTATGCCGACAGCGTCAGCGACCCGGGCTCGGTCGGGTCCTTGGCCGGCTCGATGATCAGGTAGGTGGACTTCACCTCGGCGGGCTTGATGCCGAGTGTCTCCGGGGCGCCGCGCATCATCCCCACGGCCACCTTCGGGTCGAAGTTGCTCAGATCGGCCAGCACCGCATCGCTGCTCTTGGCTGAGCTGCTCGGATCGCCCCATCCGCCGTGGTAGCTGTAGCTCAGCACCCGGCGCTCCTCGGCGGGATCCGGTCGCTCCAGGCTGGCGTACACCGGATAGATCACCAGCCGATACCCCATGGTGTTGCCGAACTTCTTGCGGGTCTGCTCCAGCAGCCCGGTAAGGCCGCCCAGTGAGAGCAGCTGCCGCGGCGGGGTGAGCACCACCGGCGCGACGCCGTCGGGCTTCGCGCCCGGATCGGAGGTGAAGTTCAGCGGGGAACTGGTGTTGCCGTAGACGCCCCAACCGATCCCCATGCCCAGCAGCACCGCCACCACCAGCGCGGCCGCACCCAGGCTCGGGCCGCGGAACCTGCCCGGCTTGGCCAGCGCCGGCAACTGCACCGCGGCGCTCCCCGCCTGCAGATCGGTGACCAGGGCGTGCAGGTCGCCGAGGGTGACCGCGCTGGTGGCCGCACTGATCCGCTGCCGGTGCTCCTCGCTGGAGAGCTGCCCTTCGGCGAGTGCCCCGTCCAGAATCCGGCAGGTGTCCTCCCGGTCGGTGTCCTTGGCCCGGGTTCCGGTCGTCTGCTGCTTCGCCACGGCGATGATCGTAGAAGCCCACCGGGGGTGAAGGCCTCCGAATCGGATCGTCGGTGTGGAATCGGCGGCGTTCGTCACCCCTGCGCCCGGGTCATCCACGTACTCTGGTCACCGTGCGATTGCAGCGACAGGTGGTCGATTACGCGCTTCGGCGCCGATCCCTGCTGGCCCAGGTCTACTCCGGGCGCACCGGGGTGTCCGAGGTCTGCGATGCCAACCCCTACCTGCTGCGTGCCGCGAAGTTCCATGGCAAGACCAGCGCGGTGATGTGCCCCATCTGCCGCAAGGAACAGTTGACGCTGGTGTCGTGGGTCTTCGGCGAGCATCTCGGTGCGGTGTCCGGGTCGGCGCGCACGGCCGAGGAACTGGTCCTGCTGGCCACCCGGTTCTCGGAGTTCGCCGTGCACGTGGTCGAGGTGTGCCGGACCTGCAGCTGGAACCACCTGGTGAAGTCGTACGTGCTGGGTGCGGCCCGTCCGGCCCGGCCGGCCCGGCCGGCCAAGGGATCCGGGGGTACTTCCCGCGGTGCCCGGACAGCGCGCGGCGGCGCCCGCACCGCCAGTGAATAGCCCAGACGGCCCCGACCGACCGGACACCGGGGTCCGGAACGGACCGGCCGGCACACCGGGGTCCCGGCCGGCCTCGCCCGAGGACCGGTCGACCGCGATCATCCCGGAGGTCGCCGACGAGCAGGCACTGGATCTGCGTGACCCGATCGAAGCCGTCACGGCGGCGCTGAACACCGAACCGCTGCACCGCGAGCAACCGCCGCAGGCCGGCCGCCGGCCGCCGGACCGGCCGTCCGGTGCCGCGCGCGCCGGGGCCCGTCCCGGCGGACGTGGGCAGGCCCGGCAACGACGGCTGCGCCGGCCGCCGGTTCGGCTGAACTGGCGGTGGGTCCGCCGTGGGCTGGCGGCGGCGGTCGCGGTGCTGCTGGTGCTGCCGCTGATCACGTTCGCCATGGCCTACGCCATCGTCGACATCCCCAAGCCGGGGGACATCCGCACCAATCAGGTTTCGACGATCCTGGCCAGCGACGGTTCGGAACTCGCGAAAATCGTTCCGCCCGAAGGAAATCGGGTCGACATCGACATCGCGCAGGTGCCGGAGCAGGTTCGCAACGCAGTGCTGGCCGCCGAGGATCGCGACTTCTACTCCAACCCCGGCTTCTCGTTCTCCGGGTTTGTCCGCGCGGTACGCAACAACATCTTCGGCGGTGACACCCAGGGCGGCTCGACGATCACCCAGCAGTACGTCAAGAACGCGCTGGTCGGCTCGCAGCGGGCCGGTATGGGCGGATTGGTCCGCAAGGCGAAGGAACTCGTCATCGCCACCAAGATGTCGCAGGCGTGGACCAAAGACGAGGTGCTGCAGGCGTACCTGAACATCATCTACTTCGGCCGCAGCGCCTACGGCATCTCGGCGGCTGCCAAGGCGTACTTCGACAAACCCGTCGAGCACCTCGACGTCGCCGAGGGAGCGCTGCTGGCCGCAGTCATCCAACGGCCGTCCACGCTGGATCCGGCGGTCGATCCGGACGGCGCGGCCGAGCGGTGGAACTGGGTGCTCGACGGCATGGTGGAGACCGGCGCGTTGTCGCCGAGTGAGCGTGCCGCGCAGGTGTTTCCGTCGACGGTGCCGCCGGAGCAGGCCCGTGTGCAGAACCAGACCATCGGCCCCAACGGGCTGATCGAACGGCAGGTCACCAGGGAACTGCTGGAGTTGTTCGACATCGACGAGCAGACCCTGAACATGCAGGGCCTGCAGATCACCACCACTATCGACACCGCGGCCCAGCAGGCCGCCGAGCAGGCGGTGGAGAAATACCTCGACGGCCAGAAACCGGAGATGCGGGCCGCGGTGGTCTCCGTCGACCCGCACAGCGGAGCGGTGCGGGCCTACTACGGCGGATCGGATCCCAACGGCTTCGACTTCGCCCAGGCGGGGCTGCAGACCGGGTCGTCGTTCAAGGTTTTCGCGCTGGTCGCGGCACTGGAGCAGGGCATCGGCCTGGGATATCAGGTGGACAGTTCGCCGCTGACGATGGGCAGCGTCAAGATCACCAACGTCGGTGGCGACGGCTGCGGCACCTGCAACATCGCCGAGGCGCTCAAGCGCTCGCTGAACACCTCCTACTACCGGCTGATGCTCAAACTGAAGAACGGCGCGCAGGACGTCGCGGACGCCGCGCACCAGGCCGGTATCGCGAAGAGCTTTCCGGGTGTGGCCTACACGCTGTCCGAGGACGGCAAAGGCGGGCCGCCGCAGAACGGGATCGTGCTGGGCCAATACCAGAGCCGGGTGATCGACATGGCCTCGGCCTATGCGACGTTGGCCGACTCCGGGCTGTATCACGCGCCGCACTTCGTGCAGCGGGTGGTCAACGCCGACGGCCAGGTGCTCTTCGACGCCGACACCAAGGGCGACCCGGGTGAGCAGCGCATCCCCAAGGCGGTTGCCGACAACGTCACCGCCGCAATGGAGCCGATCGCCGGCTGGTCGGGCGGGCATACGCTGGCCGGGGGCCGGCCGTCGGCGGCCAAGACCGGCACCACCCAGTTGGGCGAGACCGGCGACAACAAGGACGCCTGGATGGTCGGCTACACCCCGTCGCTGTCTACCGCGGTCTGGGTGGGCACCGTCGAGGGCAACGAGGCGCTGCGGAACAAATGGGGCGGTCCGGTGTACGGCGCGGGCCTGCCGGCCGACATCTGGAAGTCGACGATGGACGGCGCGCTGAAGGACACCGACAACGAGACCTTCCCCGAGCCGACCGAGATCGGTGGGTACGCAGGCGTGCCGGCCGCGCCGCCGGCGCCGCCGCCGAGTGAGGGTCCGCCGCCGCCTACCGAGACCGTCATCCAGCCGACGATCGAGATCGCCCCCGGCATCACCATCCCGATCGGACCGCCCACCACCGTCACCGTCGCGCCGCCGGCCCCGGTGCCCGCGCCGGGGGCGCCGGAGGCATCGCCGCCGGCCCCGTCGGAGGCGTCACCGGCACCGCCACCGTGACCGGCGTCAGCGTGTCACCGGCGGCGCTGGCCGCCGATCTGCGCAGCGCCGACGACCGGGACCGCCCGAGCCGGACCGACCCGCTGGTGCGGGCGCTGTCGAACCCGATCGGCGGGCCGGTGGGCCGGCATGCGCTGATCGGCCGCGCCCGGTTCTTCACCCCGGTGCGGGTGATGTTCCTGATCGCGGTGCTCTTCCTGGCGCTGGGCTGGACCACCAAAGCGCCGTGCCTGCAAAGCTCCGGAAGCGGCAGCGCCGACGAGCGGGTGGCCAACTGGGACCACAATCGCGCCTACTACCAGCTGTGCTACTCCGACACGGTGCCACTGTACGGCGCTGAGCTGCTGAGCCAGGGCAGGTTTCCGTACAAGTCCAGCTGGCTGGAGACCGACTCGTCGGGGCAGCCGCTGACCCGTTACGACGGCCGGGCCGCGGTGCGCCACATGGAGTATCCGGTGCTGACCGGGCTCTATCAGTACATGGCGATGTCGTTGGCCAAGACCTACACGGTGGTGGCCAAGCTGGTGCCGATCCCGGTGGTGGCCGAGGTGGTGATGTTCTTCGACATCGTCGCGCTCGGGCTGGCCCTGGCCTGGCTTGCGACGGTGTGGGCGACCGCCGGGCTGGCCGGCCGCCGGGTGTGGGACGCGGCGCTGGTGGCGGCCTCGCCGCTGGTGATCTTTCAGATCTTCACCAATTTCGACGCGCTGGCAACGGCTTTCGCGGTCTGCGGCCTGCTGGCCTGGGCGCGACGACGCCCAGTGGCGGCAGGTGTGCTGATCGGGCTGGGCGTGGCGGCCAAGCTGTATCCGGCGCTGTTTTTGGGTCCGCTGCTGGTGCTGGGGCTGCGCACCGGCCGGCTGGCCGTCGCGCTGCGGACAGCAGCGATGACGGCACTGACCTGGCTGGCGGTGAATCTGCCGGTGCTGGTGCTGTTTCCGCACGGTTGGTCGGAGTTCTTCCGGCTCAACACGCGGCGCGGCGACGACATGGACTCGCTGTTCAACGTGGTGAAGTCGTTCACCGGCTGGTCGGGATTCGATGCGGGCCTGGGCTTCTGGCAGCCGCCGGTGGTGCTGAACACCGTGGTGACGGTGCTGTTCGCGCTGTGCTGCGTCGGTATCGGCTATGTCGCGCTGACCGCGCCGACCCGGCCGCGGCTGGCCCAGCTGGTGTTCCTGGTGGTGGCCGCGTTCCTGTTGACCAACAAGGTGTGGAGCCCACAGTTCTCGCTGTGGCTGGTGCCGCTGGCGGTGCTGGCCATCCCGCATCGCCGGCTGCTGCTGGCCTGGATGACCGTCGACGCGCTGGTGTGGATTCCGCGGATGTACTACCTGTACGGCGTGCAGAACCGCGGGCTGCCCGAGCAGTGGTTCACCGCGACGGTGCTGCTGCGCGACCTGGCGGTGCTGGGCCTGTGCGCGCTGGTGCTGCGGCAGATCTACCGGCCGGCCGAAGACCCGGTGCGCCGGCACGGCGTGGACGACCCTTCCGGCGGGCCTTTCGACCGGGCCCCCGACGTTGATCGTTACCCGTTGACACTGCGCTCACCACGAGAAAGTGCGAGTAGTCCGCCTGGTGGTCGCAGTGTCAACGAGCAGACCGTTCCAGGCTGATTTCGCGGTACGGCACCGCCTCCGGTAGCCTGACCGGGTTGCCGACGCAGGCGACCTCCTGCCACGGAATCCGCCGTGGCCGTACACGACCATAGGAGGTGATGAGGTTCTCATGCGTCCATACGAGATCATGGTGATTCTCGACCCCACCCTGGATGAGCGCACGATTGCGCCGTCGCTGGAGACGTTCCTCAACGTCATTCGCAAGGACGGTGGCACCGTCGCCAAGGTGGACATCTGGGGCAAGCGCCGGCTGGCCTACGAGATCGCCAAGCACGCCGAGGGCATCTACGCCGTCATCGACGTCAAGGCCGCCCCGGCGACCGTGGCCGAGCTGGACCGTCAGCTGGGCCTGAACGAGTCGGTGCTGCGCACCAAAGTGATGCGCAGCGACAAGTCGTAGGGCTGGGGAGCCTGGGCCGCGGCTGTCAGTGCCGTTGCGTAGGCTCGCCGCAAAACACGCAATCAACCCCAGGAGGTCCCGGTGGCTGCTGGTGACACCACGATCACCATCGTCGGAAACCTGACCGCTGACCCCGAGTTGCGGTTCACCCCGTCCGGGGCGGCGGTGGCGAACTTCACGGTGGCGTCCACGCCGCGCATCTACGACCGCCAGAGCGGGGAGTGGAAGGACGGCGACGCGCTGTTCCTGCGCTGCAACATCTGGCGGGAGGCCGCCGAGAACGTGGCCGAAAGCCTGACCCGCGGCGCCCGGGTGATCGTCACCGGCCGGCTCAAGCAGCGGTCCTTCGAGACCCGCGAGGGCGAGAAGCGCACCGTGTTCGAGGTCGAGGTCGACGAGATCGGGCCCTCGCTGCGCTACGCCACCGCCAAGGTCAACAAGGCTGGCCGCGGCGGCGGTGGCGGTGGCGGTGGCGGCTTCGGTGGCGGACCGGCCGCCAGTTCGGCCCCGGCCGCCAGCGCGCCCGTCGAGGACCCATGGGGCAGCGCGCCCGCTTCGGGCTCGTTCGGTGGCGGTGACGACGAACCGCCCTTCTGAAACTTCTTCAACCACGGCACGAAAGAGACAGGTAGATGGCCAAATCCAACAAGCGGCGTCCGGCCCCCGAGAAGCCGGTCAAGGCGCGCAAGTGCGCGTTCTGCTCGAACAAGAGCCAGGCGATCGACTACAAGGACACCTCGCTGCTACGCACCTACATCAGCGAGCGCGGCAAGATCCGTGCCCGCCGGGTGACCGGCAACTGTGTGCAGCACCAGCGCGACATCGCGCTCGCGGTGAAGAACGCCCGCGAGGTGGCGCTGCTGCCGTTCACGTCCTCGACGCGGTAGCGTCGCCGAACCCCGACTGGAAAGCACGAAACGATGAAGTTGATTCTGACCGCTGAAGTTGAGCACCTCGGTGCCGCCGGCGACACCGTCGAGGTCAAGGATGGATACGGGCGCAACTACCTGCTGCCGCGCCAGCTGGCGATCGTCGCCACCCGGGGCGCTCAGAAGCAGGCCGACGACATCCGTCGGGCCCGGGACGCCAAGACGGTACGCGACCTGGAGCACGCCAACGAGCTCAAGGTCGCCATTGAGGCGCTCGGGCCGGTCTCGCTGCCGATGAAGACCGCCGGTGACTCCGGCAAACTGTTCGGGTCGGTGACCGCCGGTGACGTGGTCGCCGCGATCAAGAAGGCCGGTGGGCCGAACCTGGACAAGCGGATAGTCACGCTGCCCAAGGCGCACATCAAGACTGTCGGCACGCATCCGGTCGCGGTGCAACTGCTTGCCGGCGTGGCGATCCAGGTCGCGCTCGAGGTTGTCGCAGACGCCTAGGCATCAGCCGGTGACCCCGGTGGCGCGAGTGTGCGCCGCCGGGGTTTCGCTGTTTGCCCAGCAAACTTTGTCGCCAGCTGATGCCGACGCGGCGGTTACTGGGCGTTAACTTCGGCCGAACCCGCCCGCTACCCAACACGCCCGAGACGGCAACCTCTGTCGACACGCCGGAGAGATTTCCATCCACAGTGTGAACACCCTGGTGTACCGGGTTGAACTGCGTCGATGGCGAACCCGCGGAGATTGACTCACAGATTCTCCCCACCCCGTCAACATGAATGTGGACCAGTGTCCACACGCGACCCACAAGTTCATGAACAAGCCCGTTTGGCGGCGCCGCCAGCAACGCCTACCGTCTACCCATCGCGGCGTGCTGGCCCGGCGGTGTCGGTGCGGTGATCTAGGGTGGCGAGCACCATGCCTCGAATGTATGTACGAGGCGGCCGGCTGGAGGAGGTGGGGTATATGGCGGTTGTCGACGATCTCGGCAACCCCGGTGCCGAGGCCGTGCCACCCGGTGAGGACTTCGGCCGCCAGCCGCCCCAGGACATGGCCGCCGAGCAGTCGGTGCTGGGCGGCATGCTGCTGAGCAAGGACGCCATCGCCGACGTGCTGGAGCGGCTCCGACCCGGGGATTTCTACCGCCCGGTGCACCAGAACATCTACGACGCCGTCCTGGACCTCTACGGCCGCGGGGAGCCCGCAGACGCGGTGACCGTCGCCGCCGAGCTGGACCGTCGTGGGCTGCTGCGCCGGGTGGGCGGAGCACCGTATCTGCACACCCTGATCGCCACCGTGCCGACGGCCGCAAACGCCGGCTACTACGCCGGGATCGTCGCGGAGAAGGCGCTGCTGCGCCGGTTGGTGGAGGCCGGCACCCGGGTGGTGCAGTACGGCTACGCCGGTGCCGAGGGCGCCGACGTCACCGAGGTGGTGGACCGCGCGCAGGCCGAGATCTACGAGGTCACCGAGCGGCGGCTCTCGGAGGACTTCGTCCCGCTGGAAGACCTGCTGCAGCCGACGATGGACGAGATCGACGCCATCGCCTCCGGCGGCGGGCTGTCCCGGGGTGTGCCGACCGGCTTCCACGAGCTCGACGAGCTGACCAACGGTCTGCACGCCGGCCAGATGATCATCGTGGCGGCCCGGCCGGGGATGGGCAAATCCACGCTCGCCCTGGATTTCATGCGATCCTGCTCGATCAAGAACCGGCTGGCAAGCGTCATCTTCTCGCTGGAGATGAGCAAGTCGGAGATCGTGATGCGGCTGCTGGCAGCCGAGGCGAAGATCAAACTCGCCGACATGCGTTCGGGCCGGATGAGCGACGACGACTGGACCCGGCTGGCCCGGCGGATGAGCGAAATCAGCGAAGCGCCACTGTATATCGACGACTCGCCGAACTTGACCATGATGGAGATCCGCGCCAAGGCGCGCCGGCTGCGCCAGAAGTCCGACCTGCGCCTGGTGGTGGTGGACTACCTGCAGCTGATGACCTCGGGCAAGAAGTTCGAGTCGCGCCAGGTCGAGGTGTCGGAGTTCTCCCGGAACCTCAAGCTGCTGGCCAAGGAACTGGAGCTGCCGGTCATCGCGCTCAGCCAGCTCAACCGTGGCCCCGAGCAGCGCACCGACAAGAAGCCGATGCTGTCCGATCTGCGCGAATCGGGTTGTCTGACCGCTTCGACGCGAATCCTTCGGGCCGACAACGGTACCGAGGTGACACTGGGTGAGCTGATGCGCACCGGTGAGCGCCCGCTGGTGTGGTCGCTGGATGAGCAGCTGCGGATGGTGGCGCGGCCGATGACCAACGTGTTCCCCAGCGGGCATCGGGAGGTGTTCAAGCTTCGGCTGGCCTCCGGGCGCGAGGTGGAGGCCACCGCCAACCACCCGTTCCTGATGATCGACGGCTGGACGCCGTTGGGGGAGTTGAAGGTCGGCGACCGGGTCGCCGTGCCGCGTCGGGTGCCGGAACCGGTGCAGACGCAGCGGCTGCCGGACTCCGAGGTGATCCTGCTGGCGCACATGATCGCTGATGGGTCGTGCGTCAAGAGCCAGCCCATCCGCTATGCCAGCGTCGATCAGGCGAACCTCGCCGCGGTGACAAGTGCCGCTTCGCACTTCGGGGTGCCCGCGGTGCGCGACGACTACCCGGCGGCGCGGAGTACGACGCTGCGATTGCCGGCGCCGTACCGGCTGACGCACGGCAAGCGGAATCCGATCGCGGCGTTGCTGGACAAGCTCGGGTTGTTCGGGAAACGGAGCTACGAGAGGTTCGTGCCGGCAGAGATTTTCTCGGCGCCAAACGATCAAGTCGCCCTGTTCTTGAAGCATCTCTGGGCAACCGATGGGTCAGTGCGTTGGGATGAGAGCGGACGCCAAGGTCGGATCGACTATGCGTCGACCAGTCGACGATTGATCGATGATGTCGCACAACTACTAGCGAGGCTGCACATCTTCTGCCGGATTTACCGAGCCCGCAAGACCGGGTACAGGGACTCGTGGCATCTACATGTCTTCGGTACGGAGAACCAGGTGCGATTTCTTCGGGACGTGGGAGTCAACGGCCTGAAGTACTTTGCTTGCCGAGAAGTGCTTACCAATCTGAGCGGCGGGCCGTGTCGGGCGAACTCCGACACCAGCCCCACAGAAGTCTGGTCCATGGTGCGGGACGCGTTGGCCCGCAAGGGGATGCCGCAGCGCGATTTCGCGGTAGCGACGGGAACCAAATACCATGGCGCAGGACAATGGAAGCATTCGCCGAGCCGGGCGACGCTTCATCGTGCGGCGGCCTTGCTCGATAATCACGAAGTAGACGATCGCGCGGCCGATGACGTGTTCTGGGACAAGATCGTTGAAATCACCAGTATCGGCAACCGTGACGTATACGACGCGACCGTACCGAACACGAATAACTTTGTAGCGCAGGGTATTTCAGTTCATAACTCGCTCGAGCAAGATGCTGATATGGTGGTGTTGCTGCACCGGCCGGACGCATTCGAGCGCGATGACCCGCGGGGCGGCGAGGCGGATCTGATTGTGGCCAAACACCGTAACGGGCCAACCAAGACCGTGACGGTTGCGCACCAGCTGCACTTGTCGCGGTTCACCAACATGGCGCGGTGACGAGGCAGCCCTTGTGTAGGGTCTCACGCTGCTTGTCATAATCTCAGCGGCGGTGTCATGTCCTTGTCATGTGTCTCACGTTCCGTGTCATGTCGAGGCTCTCGGAACCGGTGAACCGCCCGCCCCAGGGCTGGAGGCCGTCGGCAGTGGCCTCGCCTGCCGGTCGATGAGCACTGCGCCGATCCCGGCCCTGCCGCAAAGCCCCGTGTGCTGAACTGTCGTAACCCGACCGGTGTCGCCACAGGGCCGAAGCATGCATGAAATTGTGTAATTCGTGGACGTCCTACTGTTTGCGAAATGCGTCATGTGTATACATTTTCCAGAATTGAACAATGATGAAATTATCTACCGATCAAAATGGTCGAAAGTCTTTCCCTTCCGCAGGTTTTACGGTTTAATTGTCGGCAGAAGCCCGATAAAACACCGGCAGACCCGCGGAAGGATGGTTGGTCAGGTGAGACGCCCTGAGATTCAGCAGCGCAAGCGCCTGCGGGTGGAGTTCCGCCTCCCGCAGGATCATGTCGATCTGGTCTATCGCTGCGCACGCGACTGGGATGTTTCGCTGTCCGACGCCGGGGCGAGGCTCCTTGAGATTGCCGGCGACCAGCTGCGACGGGGTTCATCGGTGGGTGCGGGCGCAGTTGCCGGGCGAGAGGAGATCAGCCCCTGATGAGCGGTTGAGGTCGTCGTTTCGACGCAACCCCTGAAATAGAGAAAGGCCGAGTTGCAGCTCGGCCTATCACTAGCGGAAAAATCGCCGCACCTTGCAAATCCCCAACGCAAAGGGACTTCAATGATTTCAGCATACCCAGCTGCGCCTGTCAACGATCCGGTCACAGGCCATGCCTCACCGCCAGGGCAATCCGGCTCTTCGCAGTTGAGGGTGTAGGAGTGGTTGGCGCGTCGCTGCCGGGA
>CAZGGK010000058.1:0-26944 GCA_964525125.1 uncultured Mycobacterium sp. | reverse complement strand
CCGGCTCCCACCCGGACCCGCGGTGCCGGCTCCCACCCGGACCCGCGGTGCCGGCTCCCACCCGGACCCGCCCGGTATCTGCCCCACCACGCCCCACCGCCCGATCGGTGGTGTCTAGCTGGGCTTTTCCTCCGCCAGGCGGGCCGCCGAGTGGGGCAGGGCAGGGTGATGTGGCGTGAAGTGGGTAAGACACCCAGTTGTTACGTGGCAAATCGCATGACGGTGGGGGATTGTGGGGTATGGTGGCTCTAGTCGTCGCCGGGGTGATTCAAGCCCCGGGCTCTGGCAGGAGGTGCCGCGGTGTTTCTCGGCACCTACACGCCCAAGCTGGACGACAAGGGGCGGCTGACGTTGCCCGCCAAGTTTCGGGACGCGCTGGCAGGAGGGTTGATGGTCACCAAAAGCCAGGATCACAGCCTGGCCGTCTACCCGCGGGCGCAGTTCGAGCAACTGGCCCGGCGGGCCGCCCAGGCATCGCGGCGCAACCCGGAAGCCCGGGCCTACCTGCGCAACCTGGCGGCGGCCACCGACGAACAGCACCCCGACGCCCAGGGCCGGATCACCCTGTCCGCCGACCATCGCCGGTACGCGCAGCTTTCCAAGGACTGCGTCGTCATCGGTTCGGTCGACTATCTGGAGATCTGGGATTCCCGGTCCTGGCAGGAGTACCAACAGACCCACGAAGAGAACTTCTCCGCGGCCAGCGATGAAGCACTCAGCGACATCATCTGAGGCGAGCGTCCTTGCCTCGTGGCCTCTGCCCGATCCGACCCTGACGTACTTCCCCGACGCCAGGTTCGCGATATCGGACAGGGACCTCGATGCAGGGCCGTTCGACCCGGTTGACCGGCGGTGTGCCAGCCGATGGGGAGGTGTTGGGGTGGTAGCGGACGGCGGTGACCTCGGTGGCGGCTTTCCCCACGTGCCCGTCCTGCTGCAGCGCTGCGTGGACCTGCTCGCCCCGGCGCTCACCCGGCACCGGCCGGACGGGTCGGGGGCGGTTCTGGTCGACGCCACTCTCGGGGCCGGCGGGCACGCCGAGCGCTTCCTCGCCGCCCTGCCCGGCCTGCGACTGATCGGCCTGGACCGCGACCCCGAAGCGATTGCCATCGCGTCCGGCAGGCTGGCGCGATTCGGCGACCGGGTCACCCTGGTGCGGTCGCGCTACGACGGGGTCTCCGACGTCATTGTCGAACTGGGCTATGACGCAACGGAATCGGTGGATGCGATACTGTTCGATCTCGGTGTGTCGTCGATGCAACTCGATCGGGTGCAGCGGGGTTTCTCCTACGCCCGCGAGGCCCCGCTGGACATGCGGATGGACCCCACGTCCACGCTCACCGCGGCGGACATCGTCAACACCTATGACCAGGCCGCACTGACCGACATCCTGCGCCGCTACGGCGAGGAGCGGTTTGCGGCCCGGATCGCCGCGCACATCGTACGGCGCCGCGAAGATGCGCCCTTCACGTCGACGGCAGAACTGACTGCGCTGCTGTACCAGGCGATTCCGGCAGCGGCGCGGCGTACCGGCGGGCATCCGGCCAAGCGGACGTTCCAGGCGTTGCGGATCGCGGTCAACGCCGAACTGGACTCGCTGGCCGCTGCGCTTCCGGCCGCGATGGGCGCGCTGGCGGTCGGCGGGCGCATGGTGGTGCTGGCCTACCAGTCGCTGGAGGACCGAATCGTCAAGCGGTTGTTCGCCGGTGCCGTAGCATCGGGCACCCCGGTTGACCTCCCCGTCGAATTGCCCGGCGAGGCAGCGAAATTCGCTTTGCTGACCAGAGGGGCGGAACGAGCCGGCGCGGATGAGATCGCCATCAACCCACGCGCGGCCGCGGTGCGGTTGCGTGCCGTGCAACGAACGCAATCGGGGTCACGAACAGGCAGGAGCGGCGAGGAATGACAACCCAGCGCCAGGCACCGACGCGCTGTGACGACCGCCGTCGTCAGCCCGAGGCGGTCGGGCGCGCCGCACCGAATCAGCCGGCTGACGCGCCTGCTGCGCCGCCGCGGCGTGGCCGCAAGCGCGGTGGGACGGCGCCGGCGCAAGGCCGCGAGACACGCGCACCGCGGTCGGGGCCGCGGACCGCGACGACAGCCCGGGCAGCGGACCGGTCGGCGCCGCCGAAGAACACCACTCAGGCCAGGGCTCGGGCCAAGGCGCGAAAGGCAAAGGCGCCCAAGGTGGTGCGCCCGCCGCTGCGGGAGCGTCTGCTGATCCGGCTGGCCTCGCTGGACCTGAGTCCTCGCGCACTGGCCGCCAGGGTGCCGTTCGTGGTGCTGATCATCGGTTCGCTCGGCTTCGGACTGGGGATCACGCTGTGGCTGTCGACCGATGCCGCCGAGCGGTCCTACCAGTTGGGCAACATGCGGGCGCAGAACCGGGCGCTGCTGCAGCAGAAGGAGTCGCTCGAACGTGATGTGCTCGCGGCGGAGTCCGCACCGGCGCTGGCCGAGGCGGCGCGGAACCTCGGCATGATCCCCAGCCGCGACACCGCACACCTGGTTCAGGATCCGATCGGCAACTGGGTGGTCGTCGGCAGCCCGAAGCCCGCCGAGGGCGTGCCGCCGCCCCCGCTGAACGCCAAACTGCCGGAGGAGCAGCCGGCACCGCCACCACCGCCGCGGGCGAACCCGGCCGAAGTGCCCACCCGGGTGCCTCCCGGCGGCGGTGGCGTCGTCGCACCGGCCGTCCCCGGACCGGCTGCGCCGGGACCGGAGGTGCTGCTGCATGTCCCGAACACGACAGCCGCACCGCAGGGCGACGAGCATCTGCCGACTACCGGGCCGACCACCCCCGGACCGCAACTCGGCACTTCGCGTACCGGTCCGGCGGCGGGGCCGGTGCCGCCGGGGGCGCCGCCGGCCGCCGGCGGGTCGCCGACGCCGGCGACGATTCCGGTACCGGCCCTGCCGACGCCGGTCGGGGTGCCGCCGGTGAACGTCGAACGGTTCAGCCCGCCGGCCGCGGCTTCGGCCGCGGCGCCGTCGGTGGCGGTTCCGGGCGGTGCCAGGTGAGCCGGGCGGATCGGGCCGGCCGCGGCCGACTCCGGCCGGGGCGCCGCGGGGGAGCGACCGGCAGGGCTCGAAAGGCCGGTGATCCCAAGAAATTCCGCGGTCTGAAGCGGTCGGCCAAACCTGCACCGGCGGCCAAACGCCCGGACGCGACGACCGCGGGTCATTCGGCGCGGGACCGGCGCACCCGGGTGGCGATGGACGCCGGTGCGGGCAGCGCGTCGTTCGTGTTTCGGCACCGGGCCGGCAATGCCGTCATCTTCCTGGTGCTCGCGGTTGCCGCGGCACAACTGTTCTACCTGCAGGTACCGCGCGCCTCCGGATTGCGCGCCGAGGCCGCCGGGCAGCTCAAGGTCACCGAGGCGCAACCGGCGATGCGCGGCAGCATCGTCGACCGCGACGGCGACAAACTGGCGTTCACCACCGAAGCGCGGGCACTGACGTTCCAGCCGATCAGAATTCGCAAGCAGCTCGACGACGCCCAACGGCAGGACCCCGGCGCGCCCGACGCCAAGCGGCGACTGCAGGACATCGCCAGGGAGATCGCCGCCCGGCTGGGCAACAAGCCGGATGCCGCCACGGTGCTGAAGAAGTTGCGCAGCAACGAAACGTTCGTCTACCTGGCCCGTGCGGTGGATCCCGCGGTCGCCACCGCCATCAGCAAGAAGTATCCCGAGGTCGGCAGCGAACGCCAGGATCTGCGCCAGTACCCCGGCGGGGCGCTGGCGGCGAACATCGTCGGCGGCGTCGACTGGGACGGCCACGGATTGCTGGGCCTCGAGGAGTCCATGGACGCCTCGCTGGCCGGCACCGACGGCTCGCTCACCTACGACCGTGGCTCCGACGGCGTGGTGATTCCGGGCAGCTACCGCAACCGGCACCAGGCGATCGACGGCGCGACGGTTCAGCTCACGCTCGACGACGACATCCAGTTCTACGTCCAACAGCAGGTGCAGCAGGCCAAGAACGCCTCCGGGGCGCGCAACGTGTCGGCGGTGGTACTCGACGCCAAGACCGGTGAGGTGCTGGCGATGGCCAACGACAACACCTTCGACCCCTCCCAGGACGTCGGCCGCCAGGAGAACCGGCAGCTGGGCAATCCGGCGGTGTCGTCGCCGTTCGAACCCGGCTCGGTCAACAAGATCGTCACCGCGGCATCGGCGATCGAGTTCGGGCTGAGCAACCCCGACGAAGTCCTGCAGGTGCCCGGCTCGATAGACATGGGCGGTGTCACGGTCAGCGACGCCTGGCACCACGGGGTGACGCCCTACACCACCACCGGGGTGTTCGGGAAGTCGTCCAACGTCGGCACCCTGATGCTGGCGCAGCGGATCGGGCCGGAACGCTACTTCGCCATGCTGGAGAAGTTCGGGCTCGGTCAGCGCAGCGGCGTGGGGCTGCCCGGCGAGAGCGCCGGGCTGGTGCCGCCGCTCGACCAGTGGTCCGGCAGCAGCTTCTCCAACCTGCCCATCGGCCAAGGGCTTTCGATGACACTGCTACAGATGGCCGGGATGTACCAGGCCATCGCCAACGACGGCGTGCGGGTGCCGCCGCGGATCATCAAGGCAACGATCGCTTCCGACGGCAGCCGCGTCGACGAACCGCGCCCGCAGGGCGTTCCGGTGGTTTCGGCCGAGACGGCCCGAACCGTGCGCAACATGCTGCGCGCCCCGGTGCAGCGCGACCCGATGGGCTACCAGCAGGGCACCGGGCCCGCGGCCGCCGTCGAGGGCTATCAGATCGCCGGCAAGACCGGGACCGCGCAACAGATCAATCCCGCCTGCGGCTGCTACTTCAGCGACGTCTACTGGATCACGTTCGCCGGCATCGCGCCCGCGGACAACCCGCGGTACGTCATCGGCCTGATGATGGACGCGCCGCACCGCGCCGCCGACGGGTCGCCGGGCTCCTCGGCCGCACCGCTGTTCCACAACATCGCGAGCTGGCTGCTGCAACGCCAGAACGTGCCGCTGTCGCCGGATCCGGGACCGCCGCTGATCCTGCAGGTGATGTAGGGCCGAGCGGCCCCGGCGGCGTGTACCGGCCGGCCGGGCCGCGCCGAGCCGTCCCGAGCGGGTCCGAGCGGATAAGGTGTCATGGCCCTTACCGGCGATCGCAGACGGCGCACGGAGGTGATGACGGTGTCCACTGTGCTGCGCCCGAGCGCCGCGGTCGGCGTCGCCCTGTCGGCGCTGGCGGCCCGGGTCGGCGCGGCGCCGGCCGGCGGTGTCGCGGTCCCCGACGTGCGGATCACCGGTGTGACGCTGCGCGCCCAGGACGCCATGCCCGGTGACCTGTTCGCCGCCCTGCCCGGCGCCGCCACGCACGGTGCCCGCTACGCGGCCCAGGCGATCGGACGCGGCGCGGTCGCGGTGCTCACCGACGCGACCGGAGCCGGCGAGATCACCGCGGACCCGGGCGTCCCGGTGCTGGTACATCGCGCCCCCCGCGATGTGCTCGGCGAATTGGCCGCCACCGTCTACGGCCACCCGTCCGAGCGGCTCACGGTCATCGGGATCACCGGGACCTCGGGGAAGACGACCACGGCCTACCTGGTCGAGGCCGGGTTGCGGGCCGCGGGCCGAACGGCCGGGCTGATCGGCACCGTCGGCATTCGCATCGCCGGCGCGGATCTGCCCAGCGCCTTGACCACCCCGGAGGCGCCGGTACTGCACGCGCTGGTGGCGCTGATGGCCGAACGCGGCGTGGACACGGTCGTGATGGAGGTGTCCAGTCACGCACTCGAACTGGGCCGCGTCGACGGGATGCGGTTCGCGGTCGGCGCGTTCACCAACCTGTCCCGGGACCATCTGGACTTCCACCCGAACATGGCCGCCTACTTCGAGGCCAAGGCCGGGTTGTTCGATCCGGCTTCGCCGCGGCACGCCCGCACCGCGGTGGTCTGCGTCGACGACGACGCCGGCCGGGCGATGGCCGCCCGGGCCGGCACCGCGATCACCGTCAGCGCCGGGGGCCGGACCGCGGACTGGCGCGTCGACGGCGTCACGGCCATCGCCGGGGGCGGCCAGGAGTTCACCGCGATCGACCCGGCCGGGGTCCAGCACCCGGTGGGCATCCGGCTGCCCGGCGACTACAACATCGCCAACTGCCTGGTCGCCCTGGCGATCCTCGACGCCGTCGGGGTGCCGCCCGAGCAGGCGGCGCCCGGCCTGCGCGAAGCCCGGGTGCCGGGCCGGCTGGAACCGGTCGATCGCGGCCAGGACTTCCTGGCGGTGGTCGACTATGCCCACAAGCCGGGGGCGCTGGGGGCGGTGCTGGCGACCCTGCGGCACGACCGGCGGGGACGGCTGGCGGTGGTGTTCGGCGCCGGCGGTGACCGCGACCCGGGCAAGCGCGGACCGATGGGCCAGGTCGCCGCCGAGCTGGCCGACCTGGTCGTCGTCACCGACGACAACCCCCGCGGTGAGGACGCCGCGGCGATCCGGCAGGCCATCCTGGCCGGAGCGACCGCCGGCCCCGCCCGGCTGGTGGAGATCGCCGACCGGCGGGCGGCGATCGACTACGCGGTCGCCTGGGCGCGGCCCGGCGACGTGGTGCTGGTCGCCGGCAAGGGCCACGAGACCGGACAGATGGTGGGCGGGCGCAGCCGGCCGTTCGATGACCGGGTGGAGCTGGCGGCCGCGCTGGAGGCACTCCGGTGATCCCGCTGACACTGGACCGGGTGGCCGAGATCGTCGGTGGCCGGCTCGAAGGCATCGCACCGGCCGACGCCGCCCGCACCCGAATCACCGGGACGGTCGAGTTCGACTCCCGCCGGATCACCCCGGGCGGGCTGTTCCTGGCACTGCCGGGGGCGCACTCCGACGGCCACGACCACGCGGCGGCAGCGGTGGCGGCCGGTGCGGTCGCCGTTTTGGCTGCCCGGCCGGTCGGGGTGCCGGCGATCGTGGTGCCCCCCGATTCGGCGGCCGACGGCCGGGCCGGGGTGCTCGAGCACGACACCGACGGTTCCGGCGCCGCGGTGCTGGCGGCGCTGGCCAGGCTGGCCGCAGCCGTCGCCGCCGAGCTGGTGGCGAACGGGCTGACCATCGTCGGTGTCACCGGCTCGTCGGGCAAGACCTCCACCAAGGACATGCTGGCCGCGGTGCTGGCGCCGCTGGGGGAGGTGGTGGCGCCGCCGGGATCGTTCAACAACGAACTGGGCCACCCGTGGACGGTGCTGCGGGCCGGTGCGAGCACCGACTTCCTGGTGCTGGAGCTCTCGGCACGGCACCCCGGCAACATCGCCGCACTGGCTGCGATCGCGCCACCTCGGGTTGCCGTGGTGCTCAACGTCGGCACCGCGCACCTGGGGGAGTTCGGTTCCCGGGAGGCCATCGCCGCGACCAAGGCCGAACTGGCGCAGGCCGTCGGCGCAGAAGGCGTGGTCATTCTCAACGTCGACGACGCAGCGGTGGCCGCAATGGCCGCCCGGACCACGGCCCGGGTGGTGCGGGTCAGCCGCAGCGCGCGCACCGAAGCCGGACCGGCCGACGTCTGGGCCGGGCCGGTGACCCTCGACGCGCTGGCCCGCCCGCGCTTCACCCTGCACACCGGCGCCGGCGCGGCAGACGTGCAGCTCGCCGTCGCAGGAGACCACCAGGTCGGCAACGCGCTCTGCGCGGCGGCGGTCGCACTGGAATGCGGTGCCCGGCCCGAGCAGGTGGCCGCCGCGCTGGCCGCCGCGGGACCGGCGTCGGCACACCGCATGTCGGTGACCGACCGTGCCGACGGGGTGACGGTGATCGACGACGCCTACAACGCCAACCCGGACTCGATGCGGGCCGCGCTGCAGGCGCTGGCCTGGATCGCGCACGGCGAGGGTGCCCAGGCGCGTCGGAGTTGGGCGGTGCTGGGGGAGATGGCCGAGTTGGGCGAGGACGCGATAGGTGCCCATGATGGCATCGGCCGGCTGGCGGTGCGCTTAGATGTGTCTCGTCTCGTTGTCGTCGGAGCCGGGAGGTCGATGAGCGCCATGTTCCACGGTGCGGTCATGGAGGGGGCATGGGGCTGCGAGGCTGAGAACGGGGCCGTCGCCGTCCCCGACGCCGCCGCCGCTCTGCAGTTGTTGCGGGCGGAACTGCGCCCCGGCGACGTGGTGCTGGTCAAGGCGTCGAACGCGGCCGGGCTCACGGTGCTGGCCGACACCCTGGCCACCGACGCACCGGGCGGTGCCGAATGATCGGAATCCTGATCGCCGCCGGTGCCGCGCTGGTCGTGAGCATCCTGTTGACGCCGGTGCTGATCCGGCTGTTCACCCGGCAGGGGTTCGGCCAGGAGATCCGCGAGGACGGCCCGCCCAGCCACCAGACCAAGCGCGGCACCCCGTCGATGGGCGGGGTCGCCATCGTGGCCGGTATCTGGGCGGGCTACCTGGCCGCCCACCTGGCGGGTCTGGCGTTCGGCGCGGCCGGGCCGTCGGCCTCCGGGATGCTGGTGCTGGGGCTGGCCACAGCGCTGGGAGCGGTCGGGTTCATGGACGACCTGATCAAGATCCGACGAGCGCGCAACCTGGGGTTGAGCAAGACCGCCAAGACCGTCGGCCAGGTGACCGCCGCGGTGCTGTTCGGTGTCCTGGTGCTGGGTTTCCGCAACTCCGTCGGCCTGACGCCGGGCAGCGGGCAGCTGTCGTATGTGCGTGAGATCGCCACCGTCGCACTGCCGCCGGCGGTGTTCGTGCTGTTCTGTGTCGTGATCGTCAGTGCCTGGTCGAACGCGGTCAACTTCACCGACGGCCTGGACGGGCTGGCCGGCGGGGCGATGGCCATGGTCAGTGCCGCCTACGTGCTGATCACCGTGTGGCAGCACCGCAACGCCTGCGCCGGGGCGCCCGGCCCGGGCTGCTACAACGTGCGGGACCCGCTGGACCTGGCACTGATCGCCGCCGCCACCGCGGGCGCCTGCATCGGTTTCCTGTGGTGGAACGCCGCCCCGGCGAAGATCTTCATGGGTGACACCGGGTCGTTGGCGCTGGGCGGGATGATCGCCGGATTGTCGGTGACCAGCCGCACCGAGATCCTCGCGGTGGTGCTGGGCGGGCTGTTCGTCGCCGAGATCACCTCGGTCGTGGTGCAGATCCTGGCCTTCCGGACCACCGGCCGCCGGGTGTTCCGGATGGCGCCGTTTCACCACCACTTCGAGTTGGCCGGCTGGGCGGAGACCACCGTGATCATCAGGTTCTGGCTGCTCACCGCGATCGTCTGCGGTTTGGGGGTGGCGCTGTTCTACGGCGAGTGGTTCGCGACGGTCGGCGGCTAGCGGTGGCAGACCCTTCGCTGGCGCGGTTGGCGCCGGGCGCGCGGGTGTTGGTCACCGGTGCCGGCGTCACCGGCCGGGCGGTGCTGACCGCACTGCGGCCGCTCGGGGTGGCCAGCACGCTCTGCGACGACGACCCGGCCGCGTTGCGCCCGCACGCCGAGACCGGGCTGGCCACGCGGAGCTGCGCCGACGCCGCGGCGGGGATCGCCGGCTACGAACTGGTGATCACCAGCCCGGGCTTCGCGCCCGACGTCCCGGTGCTGGCGGCGGCCGCGGCAGCGGGGGTGCCGATCTGGGGCGACGTGGAACTGGCCTGGCGGCTGGACGCGGCGGGCCGCTACGGGCCGCCGCGGCGCTGGCTGGTGGTCACCGGCACCAACGGCAAGACCACCACGACGTCGATGCTGCACGCCGTGCTGACCGCGGCGGGTGAGCGCAGCCGGCTCTGCGGCAACATCGGGGAGCCGGTGCTGGACGCGCTGGCAGAGCCCGCGGTACCGGCGGAGTTCCTGGCCGTCGAGCTGTCCAGCTTCCAGTTGCACTGGGCGCCGTCGCTGCGACCGGAGGCCGGCGTCGTGCTCAACGTCGCCGAGGACCACCTGGACTGGCACCGCGGCATGGCCGGCTACACCGCCGCCAAGGCGCGGGCGCTGCGCGGCCGGGTGGCGGTGGCCGGGCTGGACGACGCGCGCGCGGCCGCCCTGCTGGCCGATTCCGCCGCACCGGTCAAGGCCGGCTTCCGGCTCGGCGAACCGGCCGCCGGCGAGCTGGGCGTGGTCGACGGGATGCTGGTCGACAGGGCCTTCTGCTCAGCCGGCTCCGCCGGTCTGGTGCTGATGCCGGTGGCGGGGATACCGGTCCCGGGTCCCGTCGGGGTGCTCGACGCGCTGGCCGCCGCCGCGCTGGCTCGTGCCGTCGACGTGCCCGGCGCGGCGATCGCGGCCGGGCTGGCGTCGTTTCAGGTCGGCCGGCATCGCGCCGAACTTGTCGCGGTCGCCGACGGGATCAGCTACGTGGATGACTCCAAAGCCACCAATCCGCACGCGGCCGAGGCCTCGGTGCTGGCCTACCCGCGGGTGGTCTGGGTGGCCGGCGGACTGCTCAAGGGCGCCTCGATCGACGCCACGGTGGCCCGGATAGCGCCGCGGCTGGCCGGTGCCGTGCTGATCGGTCGCGATCGCGGCGAGGTTGCCAAGGCGTTATCGCGACACGCACCGGATGTCCCCGTCGTCCACATTGTGACAGGCGAGGATGTTGATATGTATGAGGTTTCTGAGGCTCATGTGACATATGAGGTTGATGTGTCCGACGCGCCGGTGGGTTCTCGGGTGATGACGGCAGTGGTGGCCGCCGCACGTGACCTGGCCCGGCCCGGTGACACCGTGTTGCTGGCCCCGGCAGGAGCGTCGTTCGACCAGTTCACCGGTTATGCGGCCCGCGGCGACGCGTTCGCGGCCGCCGCGCGCGCCGCGATCCGATAGCCATGCGGTTCTTCCCGCGCGAGTCCGCCCCGCGCGAGCTTGGGGTAGCTCCCGCTCGCCGGGGAGCCCGTCCACGATCCGACACACCGCCTCCGGACCGGGAAGGCGCACCCTCGTCAGACCTCGAGGCGGATGAGGCGGCCGAGGCGGCCGTTCCCGCCGAGCCGGCCGAGCCTGCCGAGACGGTCGAGCCGGCCAGGCCGGCAGACGCCCGGCACCCGGGGCCGCGGGCCAGGTTCGGTGCCTGGCTGGGTCGGCCGATGACCTCGTTTCACCTGATCATCGCGGTCGCCGCGTTGCTCACCACGCTCGGCCTGATCATGGTGCTGTCGGCATCCGGCGTGGAGTCCTACGGCGTCGACGGGTCGGCGTGGCTGATCTTCGGCAAGCAGGTGCTGTGGACGGTGATCGGCCTGGCCGCGTGCTATCTGGCGCTGCGGATGCCGGTGCGGTTCATGCGGCGCATCGCGTTCTCCGGCTTCGCGTTCACCGTCGTGCTGCTGATCCTGGTGCTGGTCCCCGGGATCGGCACCGTCGCCAACGGCTCCCGCGGCTGGTTCGTGATCGCCGGCTTCTCGATGCAGCCGTCCGAGCTGGCCAAGATCGCCTTCGTCATCTGGGGTGCGCACCTGCTGGCCGCCCGGCGGATGGAGCGGGCCACCCTCAAGGAGATGCTGATTCCGCTGGTGCCCGCCGCGGTCATCGCGCTGGCGCTGATCGTGGCTCAGCCCGACCTCGGCCAGACGGTGTCGCTGGGCATCATCCTGCTGTCGCTGCTGTGGTACGCGGGTCTGCCGCTGCGGGTGTTCGTCAGCTCACTGGCCGCGGTGGTGGTATCTGCGGCGGTGCTGGCCATCTCCGAGGGGTACCGGTCCGACCGGGTGCGGTCGTGGCTGGACCCCGGCGCCGACCTGCAGGGCTCGGGATACCAGGCCAAGCAGGCGAGGTTCGCCCTGGCCAACGGGGGCGTCTTCGGTGACGGCCTGGGCCAGGGCACGGCGAAGTGGAACTATCTGCCCAACGCCCACAACGACTTCATCTTCGCGATCATCGGCGAGGAGCTCGGCTTCGTCGGCGGGTTCGGGCTGCTGGCCCTGTTCGGGCTGTTCGCCTACACCGGGATGCGTATCGCGCGGCGCTCCGCCGACCCGTTCCTGCGGTTGCTCACCGCCACCACGACGATGTGGGTGATCGGCCAGTCGTTCATCAACGTGGGTTACGTGATCGGCCTGCTGCCGGTAACCGGGATCCAGCTACCGCTGATCTCTGCGGGCGGGACATCCACGGCGACGACGCTTCTGATGATCGGGGTGCTGGCCAACGCGGCTCGGCACGAACCCGAGGCGGTGGCCGCGCTGCGGGCCGGAAACGACGACCGGATGAACCGGCTGCTGCGGCTGCCGCTGCCCGAGCCGTACGCGCCGACCCGCGTCGAAGCGCTGCGGGACCGGCTCCGGTCGCGACCCCAACCGGCGCCGCGGCAGCGGGCGGCGGAGCCGGCGCCGGCCCGGGACCGGGGTGGGCGAACCGGGCGTCCCCGCCCGGCGGCTCAGCCGGTACGCCGTTCCGGGGGGCATCGCCCGTTGCCGGGGGAGCATCATGGAGGCGGTCGGCGGCAAGCCGGCCAGCGTCCGACCCGCGGGCGCACGCGCACACTGGAAGGTCGGCGTTAGAGGAGTGAACGACTCGGTGGAGGAGCCGGCTCGCGCTGCGCCGATATCGGTCGTGCTGGCCGGTGGCGGCACCGCCGGCCATGTCGAGCCCGCGATGGCCGTCGCCGACGCGCTGGTCGCGCTGGACCCGCGGGTTGCGATCACCGCGCTGGGCACGGCGCGGGGACTGGAGACCCGGCTGGTGCCGGATCGCGGGTACCGGCTCGAACTGATCACCCCGGTTCCGCTGCCCCGCAAGCTCAACGCCGACCTGGTCGCACTGCCGCTGCGGGTGCGCCGGGCGGTGCGGCAGGCCCGGGCGGTGCTGGACGACGTGCATGCCGACGTGGTGGTGGGCTTCGGCGGTTATGTGGCGCTGCCGGCCTATCTGGCCGCCCGCGGGATCCGCCGCCGGCGCGTTCCGGTGGTGATCCACGAGGCCAACGCGCACGCCGGGCTGGCCAACCGGGTCGGTGCCCGCAGCGCGGCCCGAGTGCTGGCCGCGGTCGGCGCCTGCGGGCTGCGCGGAGCCGAGGTGGTCGGCGTTCCGGTGCGGGCGGCGATCACCACGCTGGACCGTGCGGCGTCGCGGTCGGCGGCCCGCGCTCGGTTCGGCTTCGCCGACGACGCCCGGGTGCTACTGGTGTTCGGCGGTTCCCAAGGTGCCCGGTCGATCAACGCGGCCGTCGCCGCTGCCGCTAAAGAACTTGCTGCCAAAGGGATTTCAGTGCTGCACGTGCACGGCCCGAAGAACACCCTCGAGCTTCCCGAGCCTGCTTGCGGCGATCCGCCCTACGTCGCGCTGGGATACCTGGACCGGATGGACCTGGCCTATGCCGCCGCCGACCTGGCGATCTGCCGGTCCGGGGCGATGACGGTCGCCGAAGTGTCGGCGGTCGGATTGCCGGCGGTGTATGTGCCGCTGCCGATCGGCAACGGCGAGCAGCGTTTCAATGCGCTGCCGGTGGTCAGCGCGGGCGGCGGGCTGTTGGTCGACGACGCCGAGTTGACCCCGGACTTCGTGTCCGGCACGGTGGCCGAGCTGCTCGCCGACGGGCCACGGCTGGCGGCGATGACGGCCGCGGCCGCTCAGGCCGGGCACCCGGACGCGGCGCGGCGGGTGGCCCGGGTGGCGCTGGAGGTGGCCAGGCAGGCCCGCGAAGGGAGGCGACCGTGACCGGCGCGGCGCTGCCGGCCGAACTGCGCCGGGTGCACATGGTCGGCATCGGGGGAGCGGGCATGTCCGGCATCGCGCGCATCCTGCTGGACCGCGGCGGGCTGGTGTCCGGATCGGACGCCAAGGATTCCCGCGGGGTCCGTGCGCTGCTTGCCCGCGGCGCGCAGATCCGGATCGGCCACGACGCCGCGGCACTGGATCTGCTGCCCGGGGGTGCCACGGCGGTGGTCACCACGCATGCGGCGATCCCGAAGACCAACCCCGAGCTGGTCGAGGCGCGGCGGCGCGGCATCCCGGTGCTGCTGCGCCCGGCGGTGCTGGCCAAACTGATGGCCGGCTGTACCACCCTGCTGGTCGCCGGCACGCACGGCAAGACCACGACGACGTCGATGCTGGTGGTGGCGCTGCAGCACTGCGGACTGGACCCGTCTTTCGCGGTCGGCGGGGAACTGGGAGCGGGTGGCGCCGAGGCCGGCACCAACGCGCACCACGGCAGCGGCGACTGCTTCGTCGCGGAGGCCGACGAAAGCGACGGTTCGCTGCTGGAATACGCGCCGAACGTCGCCGTGGTCACCAATGTCGAGTCGGATCACCTGGACTTCTTCGGCAGCACCGACGCCTACACGGCAGTTTTCGACGAGTTCGTGGCACGCCTGGCCCCCGGCGGTTTGCTGGTGGCCTGTGCCGACGACCCCGGTTCGGCCGCCCTGGCCGAGCGCAGCGCCGCTCGCGGCGTGCGGGTGGCGACCTACGGCAGCGCGCCGGACGGCCGGCTGACCGGCCGGCTGCTCGACTGGGAACAGCAGGGCACCGGAGCGGTCGCAAACATCCAACTGGCCGGCGAGCCCTACCCGCGCACCATGCGTCTGGCGGTCCCCGGCCGGCACATGGCGCTCAATGCGCTGGCCGCGCTGCTGGCGGCGGTCGAGGTCGGGGCACCGGCCGAGACGGTGCTCGACGCGCTGGCCGGGTTCGACGGCGTGCGGCGCCGGTTCGAGTTGGTCGGCGCCGCCGCCTCGGTGCGGGTCTTCGACGACTACGCCCACCATCCGACCGAGATCAGCGCGACACTGGCCGCGGTCCGCACCATGTTGCGGCAGAGCGGCTTCGAAGGCAGGACCGGTCGCAGCCTGGTGGTGTTCCAGCCGCACCTGTACTCCCGGACCGCGACGTTCGCCGCCGAGTTCGGCCGCGCACTGGACGGCGCCGACGAGGTATTCGTCCTCGATGTCTACGGCGCCCGGGAACAGCCGCTGCCCGGGGTGAGCGGGGCCACCATCGCCGAACACGTCCGGGTGCCGGTGCACTACCTGCCGGACTTCTCCGCGGTGCCGGAGGCGGTGGCAGCGGCGGCCGGATACGGCGACGTCATCGTGACCATGGGCGCCGGTGACGTCACCGTGCTGGGCCTGGAGATCGTGACCGCGCTGCGGGTACGGGCCGATCGGAGCGCGCCCGGACGCCCGGGGGTGCTGTGACGATCCAGCCGGGGGACGCGGACGACTCGGCGACACCGGAGTCGGTCGGCGACCAATCGACCGTCGCGGCTCGGGGGCCGGTAGACCAACCGGTGCCCGAGGCGGGGCCGGTGCCCGAGCCGGGGCCGGTGCCCGAGCCGGGGCCGGAACCGGGGCCGGATGACGTCGAGGGCCCGCGCCGGCGGGCCCGGCGGGAACGCGCGGAACGGCGGGCGGCCCAAGCCCGCGCGGAGGCGATCGAACAGGCCCGGCGGGAAGCCAAACGGCGCGCCAGGGGCCGACCCGACGACGCGCCCACCGCCATCCCGGGGGGTGCCGTCCGGGGCCTGAAGATGTTCTTGATCACCGCGCTGGGGGTGGTGATCGTGGTCGGAATCGGGCTGATCCTGTATTTCACCCCGGTGATGGCGGCGCGCGACATCGAGGTCGTCGGGATCGCCGCGGTGCCCAGGGAGGAAGTGCTCGACACCGCGCAGGTGCGGCTGGGCACGCCGCTGCTGCAGATCGACACGGGCCAGGTAGCCGACCGCGTCGCGGTCATCCGGCGGGTTGCCAGCGTCCGGGTGCAGCGGCAGTACCCGTCGGCGCTGCGCATCGCCGTCACCGAGCGGATCCCGGTGGTGGTGCAGGACTTTCCGGACGGCCCGCACCTGTTCGACCGCGACGGGGTCGACTTCGCGACCGCGCCGCCGCCACCGATGCTGCCCTACCTCGAGGCGGACCATCCCGGGCCGGCCGATCCGGCCACCAGGGCCGCGCTGCAGGTGATGACCGCGCTGCAGCCCGACGTGGCGGGGCGGGTAAGCCGGGTGGCGGCCCCCTCGGTCGACTCGGTCACCCTGACGCTGACCGATGGCCGGGTGGTGGTCTGGGGAAACACCGACCGGACCGCGGAGAAGGCGCAGAAGCTGACGGCGCTGCTGACCCAGCCCGGCCATACCTACGACGTTTCCAGCCCGGATCTGCCCACCGTCAAGTAGCCGCCGGCCCGTTCCCGCGCTCCGGCGGGCGTGAGCCCGGGTTCACGCCCGCCGCCGAACGTGAAGCCTGCTGCACCACCGGCGGCCGGAGACGGGCGGGAGACCGGTCGGGGACACGGAAAAATTTGCGCACGACGCGTCGGCGCGCCTGCCCGGGTGTCGCGGCCGGCGGCCCTACTGTGGCGACTGCGCGGAACAACTTGACATAACTCTAAACCTTTGGTTGAGGTTGAGGGTTTGCCCAGCGAAGGAAATCCCGCATCCTGCAGGTCCCACCAGGGAGGAAGACAACCGATGACCCCACCGCACAACTATCTGGCCGTCATCAAAGTCGTGGGTATCGGCGGCGGTGGTGTCAACGCCGTCAACCGGATGATCGAGCAGGGCCTCAAGGGCGTGGAGTTCATCGCGATCAACACCGACGCCCAGGCGCTGTTGATGAGCGACGCCGACGTCAAGCTCGACGTCGGCCGCGACTCCACCCGCGGGCTGGGCGCCGGCGCCGACCCCGAGGTGGGCCGCAAGGCCGCCGAGGACGCCAAGGACGAGATCGAAGAGCTGCTGCGCGGCGCCGACATGGTCTTCGTCACCGCCGGCGAGGGCGGCGGCACCGGGACCGGCGGCGCGCCGGTGGTCGCCACCATCGCCCGCAAGCTGGGCGCACTGACCGTCGGCGTGGTCACCCGGCCGTTCTCGTTCGAGGGCAAGCGGCGCGGCAACCAGGCCGAGTCCGGGATCGCCGCGCTGCGGGAGAGCTGCGACACCCTGATCGTGATCCCCAACGACCGGCTGCTGCAGATGGGCGACGCCGCGGTGTCGCTGATGGACGCCTTCCGCAGCGCCGACGAGGTGCTGCTCAACGGCGTGCAGGGCATCACCGACCTGATCACCACCCCGGGCTTGATCAACGTCGACTTCGCCGACGTCAAGGGCATCATGAGCGGCGCCGGCACCGCGCTGATGGGCATCGGCTCGGCCCGCGGCGACGGCCGGGCGCTGAAAGCAGCCGAGATCGCGATCAACTCACCGCTGCTGGAGGCGTCCATGGAGGGCGCCCAGGGTGTGCTGATGAGTGTGGCCGGCGGCAGCGACCTGGGCCTGTTCGAGATCAACGAGGCCGCCTCGCTGGTGCAGGACGCCGCCCACCAGGACGCCAACATCATCTTCGGCACGGTGATCGACGACTCGCTCGGCGACGAGGTGCGGGTCACGGTCATCGCGGCCGGCTTCGACAGCTCCGGATCCGGGCGCAAGCCGGTGCTCAGCGGGCCGGCCACCGGCCAGGCCCGGCACTCCGTCGTGCCCGGACAGGCCGGCAAGGTCAGCACTTCGGTGTTCGAACCGGTGGAAGCCGCCAGCGTGCCGGCGCCCACCAACGGGGCGACGGTGAGCGTCGGCGGCGGCCGCGACGACGGCGATGACGACGACGTCGACGTTCCGCCGTTCATGCGGCGCTGATTTCTTTCGCCGCGAACGTGCGAGGTTGTACGGATCTCAGTCGGCAGGGCCTACATCCACGCACGCTCGGCCGGGGTGAGGCGGAGGTGGTTTCATGGGCTTTCGCGTTCGCCGGGTGACGACCACCCGGGCCGGGGGCGTTTCGGCACCGCCGTTCGACTCCTTCAACCTCGGCGATCATGTCGGTGACGAACCCGCCGCCGTCGCGGCCAACCGGGACCGGCTGGCCGCCGCGATCGGCCTCGGCGCCGGCCGGGTGGTGTGGATGGACCAGGTGCACGGCACCCGGGTCGAGGTGGTCGGGGCGCCGCGCGACACCGTGGCGGCGGCTACCGACGCATTGGTGACCGCCGTCCCCCGACTGGCGCTGGCGGTGGTCTCCGCCGACTGCGTGCCGGTGCTGCTCGCCGATGCCCGCGCCGGGGTGGTGGCCGCGGTGCATGCCGGCCGGGCCGGTGCGCAGGCCGGGGTCGTCGAGCGGACGCTGGCGGCGATGCGGGAGCTGGGCGCGCGCCCGGCCGATATCTCGGCGCTGCTGGGACCGGCCGTCAGCGGCAGCAACTACGAAGTGCCCGCGGCGATGGCCGATGCCGTCGAGGCGGCTCTGCCGGGCAGTCGGACCACCACGCCGGCCGGCACCCCCGGGCTGGATCTTCGTTCCGGAATCGCAAGGCAGCTAAAGACTTTGGGCATCACCGCCATCGACGTCGATCCGCGCTGCACGGCGGCCGACCGGCAACTGTTCAGCTACCGGCGCGACGGGCGCACGGGCCGGATCGCATCGCTGGTGTGGCTGGAATGAGCGGCCGGTGGCGCCGGCGGCCCCGGCGCCGGCGAAATTCGGGGCACGACACGCCGCGCCGTGTGTGCGTGTCGATCCCGCGCCAACCGGCCCGCGACCGCTACCGTCACCGTGAGCAGTCACTCCAGTCACATCTTCATCACCGACACCAATCGCCTGCAGCCTAGAAGGGTCTAATGATGAGCACACTGCACAAGGTCAAGGCCTACTTCGGGATGGCTCCGATGGACGACTACGACGACGACTACTACGACGACAGCGACGACCGGGCCGACCGGGCCGACCGGGCCGGCGCGCGCGGGTATTCCCGCCGGGCCGAGCGGTTCTCCGAGGACGGTTACGGTCGCGGAGAAGGCCGGGGCGAGGACCGCTACGGGGATCGTTTCGAGGACCGCGAGTACGACGACTCGGCCGGGAGCTACCGCGGCGGCGGTTACGACGGGGACCCCCGGGAACCGCGATTCCGGCCGCGGGAGTTCGAGCGGTCCCGTTTCGCGTCGCTGCGCGGGTCGACCCGCGGCGCCCTGGCCATGGACCCGCGCCGGGTCGCGATGGCGTTCGACGAGTCCAGCGCGCTGTCCAAGATCACCACGCTGCGACCCAAGGACTACAGCGAGGCCCGCACCATCGGCGAGCGGTTCCGCGACGGCACCCCGGTCATCATGGACCTGGTGTCGATGGACAACGCCGACGCCAAACGACTGGTCGACTTCGCCGCCGGGTTGGCCTTCGCGTTGCGCGGGTCGTTCGACAAGGTGGCGACCAAGGTGTTCCTGCTGTCGCCGGCGGATGTCGACGTCTCGCCGGAGGAGCGTCGCCGGATCGCCGAGACCGGCTTCTACGCCTACCGGTAGTCGCGCCGCCGGGGAGACTCAACCCGCGGACCGGCGGATCGGGCGCACAGCACACCACTCGGTAGGCTGACGGGCAATCGAGTCGGCCGGCAAGAGTCGCCGTCGACATCCCGGCGATCAGTGAGGTCGAAGTCCGTTGGCGCTGTCCTTCCACATCCTCGGTTTCGCGCTGTTCGTGTTCTGGCTGTTGTTGATCGCCCGGATCGTCGTGGAGTTCATCCGCTCCTTCAGCCGGGACTGGCATCCGCGTGGCGCCACCGTGGTGATCCTGGAGACCATCATGAGCGTCACCGATCCGCCGGTGAAGCTGCTCCGGCGGTTGATACCGCAGCTGACCATCGGCAACGTCCGCCTCGACCTGTCGATCATGGTGCTGCTGCTGGTGACGTTTTTCGGGATGACACTGGCGCTGGAGTACCCCGGCTGACCAGGAGAAGCGTGAGGTCTGCCGCTGGTCAGACCCGGGTCAGGCGCAGCCGCCAGGCGTCCGGGCCGCGCTGCTCGTAGCCGACCGCGATACGGCCGCCGCTGCGCTCGGCGAGCTGGTGCAGCAGCGGAACCGGGTCGTGCGGCGCGACCAGGATCATCGAGCCGCCGACCGGAACCGCATCGAACGCGCCGAAGACCGTCGCGTGCCGGATCGCGTGCGGAATCTCTCGGACGTCGAGCTCGGGAAATTCCTCGTCTTCCTCGCCGCAGCTGCACCCGGCATGGCCATGTCCGGCCTGCGCGGGTTGGTCGGTGGCCACCGGCTGCCCGGGCAGCTGCGCCGCCAGGTCGGCCAGCGAAACCCCGCTGGTCTCGGCCAGCGCCGGCAACAAGAGCTCGGCGACCTTGCCCAGCAACGCCTCGAGAATCACCCGGAGGGACTCCACGTGAGCGGCGATCTGCACCCGGTCGTTGTCCCGGGCGATGCGGGCGGCGGCCTGCTCGGCCAGGTGGGTCTCGCCGAGTAGCCCCTCGACCAGCAGCCGGGCCCGCTCGACGCCCGCCGACGCCGGGTAGAACAGCTCCACCGCGGCCCGCAGCTGCGGTCGCACCACGACATCGATGAACTCCTGGACGGCGCGGTGGGCATCGTCGAAGGCCGGGCCGGCGCTGCTCACCGAGGCGAACATCGCCGCGCCGAGCGCGGCCTGGCGGCCCAGCAGCTCCGCATAGCGGTCCCGCACCTCGTCCACCGCCGCCGAATCCGCCGCGCTCGTCGCCATGACCACGTCATTGGTTGTCATCTCGGGTGTCCTTCCGATTCGCCGTGCCGTCATCTCGGCTGGCCAGCCGATCGCCTGCCAATTTAATACGGATCATATTCGTAAATAATCCGGCCCCGGCTCTGGTTGCCGGTCTCGGGCAGGGTTGCGGTAGCGGCGGGTGGCTTCGCGGCGCGGTGCTCTCGGGCTCGAGGCCGGCCGGTCGAGTCTGCGCCTTGGCGTGTTTGCTGGTGCGAGATTTCTTTGGCATCGGTTTGAAATTCATTCTTAATATCAATCTCGTTGCCGACTCCCGCGTCTGGTGTGACAGGATGGACGGCAGTTACAGCACGGCTACCAAATTCGCCGATCGGCCGTCACGTGCCAGATCGGTGTTACCGTCCAGATTTAAGGGGGCAGACCATGCCACTGACACCGGCCGACGTGCACAATGTGGCGTTCAGCAAACCGCCCATCGGGAAGCGCGGCTACAACGAAGACGAGGTCGATGCCTTTCTCGACTTGGTCGAGGGGGAGCTGACCCGGCTCATCGAGGAGAACTCGGACCTTCGCCAGCGGGTCAACGAATTGGACCAGGAAGTGGCTGCGGCGCGGGCCGGCGGGGCGGCACAGGCCACCGGAGCCATTCCGCTCTACGAGCCGGAACCGGTGCGGGAGCCGGTGGTGCAGCAGGCCGAGAGGCCGGCTGCGGTCGAGGTGGTCACCGAGGATCAGCACCTCAAGGCCGCCCGGGTGCTGGCACTGGCCCAGGACACCGCCGATCGGCTGACCGGCACCGCCAAAGCCGAGTCGGAGAAGCTGATGGCCGACGCGCGGGCCAATGCCGACCAGATCCTCGGCGAGGCTCGGCACACCGCTGAAACCACGGTCACCGAGGCGCGCCAGCGCGCCGACGCGATGCTTGCCGACGCCCAGAGCCGCTCGGAGAACCAACTGCGTCAGGCCCAGGAGAAGGCCGATGCGCTCCAGGCCGACGCCGAGCGCAAGCATTCGGAGATCATGGGGACGATCAACCAGCAGCGCACCGTGCTGGAGGGCCGGCTCGAGCAACTGCGCACCTTCGAGCGGGAGTACCGCACCCGCCTCAAGACGTACCTGGAATCCCAGCTCGAGGAGCTCGGGCAGCGCGGTTCGGCCGCTCCGGTCGACTCCGGCGCAGCCAACGACGGCGGCGGATTCAACCAGTTCGGCCGAGGGTAGTAGCTGACCCGGGGAGTCGACCGCTCATGGGCGGCTTCGAGAAGCGGAACCCATTTCGCCCATTGGCTGGAGGTTGACCGATGCTGATCATCGCGTTGGTGCTGGCCGTCATCGGCCTTGCCGCATTGGTGTTCGCCGTGGTGACCAGCAATGCACTGGTGGCCTGGGTGTGCATCGGTGCCAGTGCGCTGGGGGTGCTGCTGTTGACCGTCGATGCGCTGCGGGATCGCCGCCGTCAGCGGGCCGAACCGGCGACCGGCGATGCCGACGAGGACGGTGATGGCGCCGATGATGATGCCGACGAGGGTGCCGATGAGGGTGCCGATGAGGGCGCCGACGAGGCGAGTGCCGGGTCAGCTGACCCGGCGGTGGCCGACACCGTGACCATCGGCGACGACCAGAGGGCCGACTGACCCGCCGTCAGTCGCGTTCGGTCGGCGTGGCCAGCAGCTCAGTCACTTCGGCGTCGCTGACCTGGTGGAAATCCAGGTACACCTGACCGACAGCGCTGAACCCGGCCGGGCTGGTCGCGCACACCACGTCGTCGGCTATCCGGGCGATGTCGCGGCATGCCGACGCCGGCCCGACCGGCACCGCGACGACGATCGATGCCGGGCCGGCCGCCCGAACCGCCTGAACCGACACCCGCATGCTGGCGCCGGTGGCGATACCGTCGTCGACCAGGATCACCACCCGGCCCGGCAGCTCGGCGGCGGCCCGGCCACCGCGATACAGCTCCTCGCGCCGGTGCAGCTCGGCGGTCTCCCGCTCGACCACCGACCGCACCGCCTCGTCGGAGATGTGGAGTTCGGCGACCACCCGGTCGTTCATCACCACCCGCCCGCCGCTGGCCAGCGCGCCCATCGCCAACTCCGGCCAGTGCGGTACCCCGAGCTTGCGGACCAGGAAGACGTCCAGGGGCGCCCGCAGTGCGGCGGCGACTTCCCAGCCGACCGGAATGCCACCGCGCGCCAGTCCCAGCACCAGCACGTCGTCCCTGCCGCGGTAGGCCGACAACTCCGCGGCCAGCACGCGGCCCGCCTCGCGGCGGTCGCGGAACGTGCGCGCCGTCGTCTGGTGCGCGAAACCGCTCGATCTGTCCATCGCGTCGTCCCCGATAAGGCCGGCCTGGCTTTTCCGCCAGCGTAGTCACTCAGCGGGCCCCATGGCCGGCCCACTCTGACGTCAAGCGGTCGGCCAGGAATCAAGCTGGGCGGGCGCGACCCGGCGCCCGGCGGCTTGAGCCCCGGCGTGCAGGCGTCGGTCCCAGACGGCGACGATCAGGCCGGGTTCGCCGACAGCCAGCACGCTGGCCAGACGAACCGCTTCGGCTCCGCGCAAGGCGTGGGCTCGGGCGAGGTGGGCGGCGTGCTGTTCAACCGTCGCGGTGAGTTCGACTGGGCGGGTGGCGGCCCAGAAGTCCTCCCAGTCGCGCTCGGTGCCGGCGAGCTCGGATTCGGTTAGGTCGCGATTACGGGCCGCTGCAGCGAGTGCGGCGCGGACTTCGGGGTAGGCCAGGCGGCTGGACAATGCGGCATCGCAGCCGTCCCATAGCGCGGTCGCCAGCGAGCTCCCTGTCTCAGTGGTGAGTAGTTTGACGAAGGCGCTGGCGTCGAAGTAGACGAGCGGCACCGGTCAACGCCGCACTCAAACGCGAAGTCCTCCAAGACCGAGCTTGCCGGCCCGACGCGCAGACCTGCCGCTACGCTGGCAGGCCTGCGCATTCTCGCCGACAAGTTGAGCGGCTACGCCGATGTCCACGCCACGGAGGAGCGTGGTGCCCCCCCGGAGAGCTAGCTAAGCGAATTGTGTCCGAGGGGGGACTTGAACCCCCACGCCCATTAGTAGGGCACTAGCACCTCAAGCTAGCGCGTCTGCCATTCCGCCACTCGGACCGACGTTGCCATCGGGCAGCTAAGGCTATCGGATGCGGATCGCCGGACTCAAACCCGGTTCGGCGGCGCAATGGTAGGAAAGGTAACTGTGACGGAATGGACCGACCCGGTCGGTGGCGCGGTGGACGAGGTCGTCGACACGGTCAGCGCGCTGATCCGCTTCGACACCAGCAACACCGGCGAGCCGGACACCACCAGGGGAGAGGCCGAGTGCGCCCGCTGGGTCGCCGCCCGGCTCGAGGAAGCCGGCTACCAGACCGAATACGTCGAGTCCGGGGCGCCGGGCCGGGGCAACGTGTTCGCCCGGCTGGCCGGTGCCGACCCGTCCCGCGGCGCCCTGCTGATCCACGGCCACCTCGACGTGGTGCCCGCTGAGGCCGCGGACTGGAGCGTGCACCCGTTCTCCGGTGCGATCGAGGACGGCTACGTGTGGGGCCGCGGCGCGGTCGACATGAAGAACATGGTCGGCATGATGATCGCGGTGGCCCGCCGGCTGGCCCGGGCCGGCGTCACCCCACCGCGTGACCTGGTGTTCGCCTTCGTCGCCGACGAGGAGGCCGGCGGCAAGTACGGCACGCACTGGCTGGTCGACAACCGGCCCGACCTGTTCGCCGGCGTCACCGAGGCGGTCGGCGAGGTCGGCGGCTTCTCGCTGACGGTGCCGCGCCTCGACGGCGGCGAGCGTCGGCTCTACCTGGTCGAGACCGCGGAGAAGGGCATCTGCTGGATGCGGCTGAGGGCGACCGGCCGCGCCGGGCACGGGTCGATGATCAACGACGACAACGCCGTCACCGCGCTCGCCGAGGCGGTCGCGCGGCTGGGCGCCCACCGGTTCCCGCTGGTGCTCACCGATGCCGTCGTGGAGTTCCTGGCCGCGGTCGGTGAGGAGACGGGGCTGGCCATCGACCCGCACTCACCCGACCTGGAGGGCATGATCGACAAGCTGGGGCCGATCGCGCGCATCGTGAACGCCACCCTGCGCGACACCGCCACCCCGACCATGCTGCGCGCCGGCTACAAGGCCAACGTCATCCCGGCGACGGCCGAGGCCGTGGTGGACTGCCGGGTGCTGCCCGGCCGCAAGGCCGCATTCGAAGCCGAGGTCGACGCGCTGATCGGCCCGGACGTGACCCGGGAGTGGATCGTCGACCAGCCGCCCTACGAAACCGGGTTCGACGGCGACCTGGTCGAGGCGATGAATGCCGCACTGCTGGCCTGCGACCGCGGCGCACGTACCGTCCCGTACATGCTGTCCGGCGGAACGGACGCGAAAGCGTTTGCCCGGCTTGGTATTCGCTGCTTCGGATTCGTCCCGCTGCGGCTGCCGCCGGAACTGGACTTCGCCGCGCTGTTCCACGGCGTCGACGAGCGGGTGCCGGTCGACGCGCTGAAGTTCGGTACGCGCGTGCTGGAACACTTCCTGACACACTGCTAGCGACACCAGATGAGAGGACCCGCATGAGCACAGCGAGCACCGCCCCCGACCCGTACGCCGCGCTGCCGCAGCTACCGTCGTTCCAGCTGACCTCGGCATCGGTCACCGACGGCCAGCCGCTGGCCGCCCCCCAGGTCAGCGGGATCATGGGTGCCGGCGGACAGGACGCCAGCCCGCAGCTGAGCTGGTCGGGATTCCCCGAGCAGACCCGCAGCTTCGCCGTCACCGTCTACGACCCCGACGCCCCGACCGCGTCGGGCTTCTGGCACTGGGCGGTGGCCAACCTGCCGGCCACCTGCACCGAGCTGCCCGAGGGCGTCGGCGACGGCAGCCTGCTGCCCGGTGACGCGCTGACCCTGGCCAACGATGCCGGGCTGCGCCGCTACGTCGGAGCCGCGCCGCCGGCCGGCCACGGTCCGCACCGCTACTACATCGCCGTGCACGCCGTCGATGTCGAGAAGCTGGACCTGGCCGAGGGTGCCAGCCCGGCCTACCTGGGCTTCAACCTGTTCATGCACGCGATCGCCCGCGCGGTGATCGTCGGCACCTACGAGCAGAAGTAGCCGGTCAGTTCCCAATTCGGGTGAAGGTGCTGACCGCGGGCTTGTCCGAACCGCAGATGCCGACGTGAGTGCCGGTCAAGGTCTGTGCATAGCCGTTGACGACCGACGTCGGGACAAAGCTGGAGTGCATGGGGCCGCACCCACCGTCTTTGGTCTGTTCCCAGCTGCCACCGGTCCAGACCAGCGGGGGCCCGACGATTCCGGTCGCGTTGCAGCCCCCGCAGGGCGAGCTGAGGTGCTCAACGCTGTCGACGGTGGCGGTGCCGTAGGTCGCGGTGACGTTGTAGGTGCCGCTCAGTCTCGGTGCGCCCAACGACGGGGTGTTGTTGCGGGGCCCGGAGGGCATTCCCGGCGGCTTCTGTTCGGAACTCGGATCCTCCGATGACGACGGATCGGTGCTGTCCGGGTCGGCGACGGCGGGTGCAGCCATAACGAGCAGGGCCAGCGCGGCGCCGACGCCGACGGACCACCGGACGGAATTCGGTGTGGTGCGCATAGCCGCGCCTCTCGGTCACCGGTGTTCGGGCGCGTTCGATACTACGAACTGACATGGACTCCGGTAGAGGATTACGGAGATCTATTCGGAAAAACGGGCGCGAGTGTTCAGCGCGATTCGGTCGTCACACCGCAGCGCTGCCGATCGCCTCGGTCAGCGAGCCGAAGCCGCCGTCGCGCAATCGCTGCGCCAGGCCGTCGTGGATGTCCCTGGCCCACAGGCCGCCACCGTAGATGAATCCGGTGTAGCCCTGCAGCAGTGTCGCGCCGGCGGTGATGCGCTCCCACGCGTCGTCGGCGGTCTCGATACCGCCGACGCTGATCAGCACCAGCCGGTCACCGACGCGCGCGTACAGCCGGCGCAGCACCTCGAGCGCGCGGCGCGCCACCGGGGGCCCGGAGATGCCGCCCGCCCCCAGGTCGGCCACACCGGCGGTGGCCAGCCCGTCGCGCGACACCGTGGTGTTGGTGGCCACGATGCCGGCCAGGCCCAACTCCACCGACAGGTCGGCGACGGCGTCCAGGTCGTCATCGGCCAGGTCGGGGGCGATCTTGACCAGCACCGGCGCGGTGGTCTCGGCGCGCACCGCCGCCAGGATGGGCCGCAGCTGTTCGACAGCCTGCAGGTCGCGCAGCCCCGGGGTGTTCGGTGAGCTGACGTTGACCACCAGATAGGAGGACAGCGGCCCTAGCAGCCGGGCGCTGGCCCGGTAGTCCTCGACAGCGTCTTCGGGCGGGGTGGTCTTGCCGATGTTGACCCCGATCGGCACGTCGGTGCTGCGCCGGGCCAGCCGCGCGGCCAGTGCCCCGGCGCCGTGGTTGTTGAACCCCATCCGGTTCAGCAGAGCGCGGTCGGCAGGAAGCCGGAACAGTCGCGGCGCCGGGTTTCCCGGCTGTGGGGCGGCGGTCACGGTGCCCACCTCGGCGTAGCCGAATCCCAATGCGCCCCATGCGTTCACGCCCAGGCCATCCTTGTCGAATCCGGCG
>CAZGGK010000057.1:0-27857 GCA_964525125.1 uncultured Mycobacterium sp. | reverse complement strand
CCCGCCATCGCCCGCATCTGCTCCGGGTCGGTCATAAAACGCGTAGGCATGAAACGCTCTCCTCACTTGGAAGTTGTTGGCTGTAGTTGGTTGTCACTGGTGCTGGTCTACGGTTCGCTACGTCGTAGCGTACCGGCAGACCGGTCGGAAGCGCGGCTATGAATGATTCCTCCTTCTGTCATCCGGCGGCGGGTGTAGTCGGTATCACGCTGGGACGCAGGTCGAACCTGGGCAGTGCGGCGCCGTGGTCACCGGCGCCCCGCGTCGCGGCGTTGGCCAGCATCGGCATGGTGCCCAGCAGACCACCCGGGTTGAGCCCGGCTCCGGCCGCAGCGGTCGGACCGGCGCCACCCACCGCGGTACCGAGGGGGCTGGTCAGCGGGGTTGCCGCCGCCCAGGACCGCGGCACCGACAACGCCCCGATGGTGCCGGACCGCCCCAGTGCGGCGGTCAGTCCACCGAGGCTGCCGGCGCCGGCCGGGGCGGCTGCCGCGTCGGTCGCCGCCTTCGCCGTCGCCGGCATCAGGTTCTTCGCGATCGACGTCAACGAATTCCAGATCGAGTTCGTTGATGCCGACATCGACCCACCTGCGCTCGTCATCGAGACATAGGGGCCGGCCTGGCCCCAGAGCTGCGCGAACTGAGCCGGGTCGGTGACCTGCGGCGGCAGGTTGAACGGATTCAGCGCCGAAGCCGGCGCCGCCGCCGCGCGATAGCCGTGCATGGCGGCGACATCCTGCGCCCACATCTCGCCGTACTGCGCCTCGGTGACAGCGATTGCCGGTGTGTTCTGGCCCAGCGCGTTGGTGCTGATCAGCCGCGCCAGTTGCGCCCGATTCGCGGCGATCACCGACGGTGGCACCGTGGCGACGAACGCCGCCTCGTAGGCGGCCACCGCGTCGCGAGCCTGGCTGGCGGTCTGCTCGGCCTGCACCGCGGTAGCGCTCATCCAAGTCGAGTAGGGGGCCGCCGCAGAACTCATCGCCGCCGACGCCGGACCCGTCCAGCCCGCACCGGTCAGTCTCGCGAGCTCCGAGCGGTAGCCGGCAGCTGCGGTGTGCAGTTCGGCGGCGAGGGCTTCCCAGGTCGATGCGGCTGCCAGCAGCGGTCCCGCACCGGATCCCGCGTACATCAGCCCGGAGTTGATCTCCGGCGGCAACGACCCGAATGGCATCGGCATGGTGGTTGCCGCCTAACCCGCCGCCGCCGCGTTGGCGGCTTCGGTGACCGAGTACGAGGTGGCGCTGCTGTTCAAGGTGGCGACGAACATCTGGTGGATCGCCGTGGCCTGAGCACTGACCTGTTGATACAGCTCGGCGTGCGCCGCGAACTGAGCCGCGGTCAGCAGCGATACTTCATCGGCAGCGGCGGGAAGCACCCCGGTGGTCGGCGCGGCCGCCGCCGCGTTCTGGGCTTCCAGCGCGGAACCGATGCCGCCGAGGTTGGCGGCGGCGGCCGACAGCAGTTCCGGTTGTGCGGTCACGAACGACATTTGGGTCTCCCCCCGATAGGCTTGAACTCGTCCTCAGCAATCGCTCTATGAGTGAGCGTAGATGCTCGAAACGGCCGGGATGGTCGATGATGCCAACTGTTCATCAGCGGACGGCAACTGTTCACCTGGGGTAACAATCGGGTAACCCAGCCGTCTCACCGCCGGCCCCCGCAGTGCCGATGAAACGAGCTTCACCTGCGTAATGACATCGGTGTCGGGTGTGTTTCAGCCAATCCCGGACCATCAACGTCGGCGCCGGGCCGCGGCCGGCCGGAAGCTGCTCGCCGGATAAAAATCTGGCCGCGGATAACCTCGCCGGCCACCCCGGGTGCGATGCCGCCAGCAACCGTGGCGCGATGCCGTCCTGGGTCATCCCGCCGGTTTCGGCTGTCAGCGGCCCGCGCCGGGATCACTGCCCGGTGGTGCTCGCCGCCCTCTCCGGGACCGTTGCCCGGCGCAATTCGGTGGCCGCGACCTGGACGAACACCCCGGTGTCTTCGGCCATCAGCAGACCCCGACCGCGAGGCAGCGGGCCACCCTTCATCTTGCCGCGAATGAAGCCCTCGTCCGGGTCGGCGTCCATCACCAGCAGCGGCGCATTGGCCTGGTGCAGGGCCCGCAGCAGCGGGTCGCTGCCGGCCGACGACCAGCCGCCGAAGGTGCGGGTGGCGATCACGTGCAGCCCCACGTCGGCGGCCCGGGTCACCCAGGGGGCCGCCTTCTGGAACGGCGAGTCGAAACCGGGCGGGAACTGCTGGATGTCATCGATGATCAAGAAGATCTCCGGGCCGCTCCACCAGGTGCGCGACATCAGTTCCTCGGCCGACAGGCCGGGCGGCGGTTCACGGCGGGCCAGGGTGGCCGCCAGCTCGCCGACGAGCGCCACGGCGCCGTCCAGGTTGTAGGCGAACTTCTCCACATAGTCCGAGCCCAGCATGGTCAGCAACTGGCGCCGCGGGTCGACCAGCCACACCTGCGCCGACGGCCGCCCGGCGTGGCCGTCAGCGGACGGCGCGGTGCTGGCCCCGGGGGCATACAGCCGCTCGATCTCGCTCATGATGGTGGCCAGCGTCGTGGTGCGCCCACACTCACGCCGGCCGGTCACCATCAGGTGCGCATTCTCGGCGAAGTTCAGGTATACCGGCTGCAGATCCAGCTCGGAGATGGCCCAGGCGATACCGCCGGCGCCCACGCCCTCGCGATGGTCCAGCGCCGCCGCGGCCCGCACCTCGTCGAGCCCGAACCGCGCCGGCAGCCTGCGCACCGGGCGGACCCGGCCCACCGCGACGTGACCGAGCGCAGCGGCCACGCTGTCGGACTCGAACACCCGTTCCGCGGTGTCGCTCATCGCCGGCCGGGCGATCAGCGTGTGCAATCCCGCCTGCGGGTCGCTGTCAAGTCGGACGTAGTTCACCGCGACCATGCCCCGGCCCGGCTTGACCGGGACATCCTTGGCAAACCGGGACCGCACCAACTTGGCGTCCTCCACCGCGGCCAGCCGCAACTCGACCCGGGAGCCGAATCCACTGCGCACCGGTGGCCGCAGCTCGGACTCGCGGTCGGCGGTGACCACCACGTGCACGCCGAACGACGGCCCCTGGTTGATGATCTGGTTGACCTGTTCGACGATGACCTCGTTGTCCTCCGACAGCGCCCGGTAGTTGTCGATGACCAGGTAGACGTCACCGAAGCCGTCATCGGGGACCCGGCCGGGAGCGCCGTCGAACTTGCGCCGCCGGAAGACGTCCATCGACGCAACGTCGTACTCCAGGAAGCTGCGTTTGCGGCCGCGCACCAACGCCAGCAGCTCGGCCACCGTGCGGCGCACCCCGTCCGGGTCGGTGGGTCCGCAGACGCTGCCCACGTGTGGCAGCCCGGCTACCGTCGTCAACGCGGTGCTGCTGTACGCCAGGCAGTAGAACTGGACCTGTTCGGGGGTGTGGGTCAGGGCGGCCGAACAGATCAGCGTCTGCAATGCGGTGGTCTTCCCCGAACCACCGGCGCCCAGCACCAGCACATTGGATCCGGGGCCGGAGGTGTCCACCGTCCACGGCGGCTGATCGTGCTTGAACGGCCGGTCGATGAGCCCGATCGGAAACACCAGGTCCCGAACCGAGCCGTAGTCCTGCTGCCACGGGTGACCCAGGTGACGGTTCACCAGTTCGTCGACGGCCACCGGCACGTCCAGCGGCGGTTGCCACAGCCGGTAGGGCTCGAAGTCGATCTTCCGCAGTTGGTCGATGATCACCGTGCCGACCTTGGGTATCCGGATCACGTCTTCTTCGCCGGCGGTCTCGCCGTCCGCCCCGGCCGGCGTGGCGGTGATCGCCAGGGTCTCCTCCGCGACTTCCAGCTGCGGCTCGCCGATGGTCACCTCCAGCGGAGTGAACGCCGTGGTGAACAACTGCGGACGGATGTAGTCGACGGCATGCGCCAACGGCAGCTGCTCATCGAAGAGTGGTCCGCCCCGGTGGTAGTCGCGCCACAGGAACTCCGCCTGGAAGCGGATGACGTCCTCGCCGCTCTTGCGGAAGTAGCCCAGCCCGGCCCGGGCCGGCAGGTTCACCGCGTTCGGCACCCCGGCGGCTTGCGCGGCGCCGGCCGTCTGCGCCTTGAGCACCAGCCGGTAACCCATGTTCTCCATCAACTTCTCGGCGCGGCTTTCGATGGTCTGCGACGCCATCATCAGATGCACCCAGTAGGCCCGGCCCTGACGACCGATCGAGTCGAGCACCTCCACGGCGGTCGGCATGATGCGGAACCACTCGTAGAATTCGTCGATCACCACCACCAGCATCGGCAGCGGCGGCATGTCCTCGCCGCGGGCCCGCATCCTGGTCCGGATCTCGTTGTACTCCTTGGCGCCGTCGACACCGGCACTGTCACACATGGTTTTCCGGCGGGCGATCTCACCCCACATCGCCTCCAGGAAGCGTTCCATCAAGGCCTGGTCTTCTTCCAGGTCGGTGATGATCCGGGAGACGTGCGGAACCCCGGAGAACGGCTTGACCGCGGACCCGCCCTTGAGGTCGGCCAGCACGAACTGCAGTTCGTCGGGCGGGTGCGCCAGCAACAGTGACTCGATCACCGTTCGCACCAGCGTCGACTTGCCCGAGCCGGTGGTGCCCGACATCACGCCGTGCGGGCCGTCACCGCCCTCGTCGAGGGATTTCATGTCCAGAAACAGCAACTCGCCGTTGTCCGAGCGATTGCCGAACGGAATCCGCAGCCGCGACCGGCTGCCGGCCTCCCGGCGGGCCGTCCACAGCTCCTCGAAGTTGATCTGTCCGGCGTCCTCGATGCCGTAGTAGGACAGGATGTCGCGGGCGCCGATGTGGGTCGTCACCCGCTGCCCGATCTCCTCGTAGGCCTCGGCCAACCGCCAGTGCGCCATCCGCTGCCCGAACTGCTCGGCGTCCACCGTGCTCAGCTGATCGGCCAGCGCGAAGAACCACTCGTTGTCGTCGATCACCATCCAGCTGTCCCGGTCGCGGGGCAGTGCGTTGACGACGCCCTTCTCGTCGAACCGGAGCACCCGCTGCGGCACCGCCGTCCACTCCGCGGTGCCGGTCACGTCGAAGAACGTCACCCCGTCGACGCCCTCGGTGGTGTTCACGTATTCCCACTGCGGATCGATGGCGTCGGCGATGATCAGGTGGTGCGGCGTCGGCGTCTCGGCCGACGAGCTGGCGTGCCGCGGGATGAACGACCCGCGCCCGGAGAACAGATCACCGTGCTCGGCAGCGAATTCGCGCACCGACTCGTAAACCATCCGGGCATTGCCCGCCGCGTCCTGCCGTCGCGGATCGCCGCAGTGCGGCAGCCATTTCACCCAATCCCACTGTGCCAGATCGGAACTGACCACGATGATGCGCAAATGATCGGGTCCGTGCGAGAACGCCAGCTGGCACATGATCGCCCGCATCAGCCCCAGCACCTGCTCGCGCTCCCCCACCAGCGAGTACCACGGTTCGACCAGCAGCGACACCATCTTGGGCAGGTTGTAGACGACGCTCTGGTAGCGCCCGAATTCCTGCAGGGCCTTGCCGGTCACCGGCTCCAGCTCGATGTCGGTCGGCATGTTCTGCGGTTCGCCCCAGGTCACCTCGGGCCGCGTCATACCCACGCCGATCCGGGCCAGGCCGAAGTTGAGGTCCTTGCCGTCCGGCTTTCGCTCCCACATCCGGGCCGAGCCGACCGCCGCGGTCAACGTCGCCGGTGCCGGGTGAAACCACCGGTAGTTGGCGTCCATGCTGTCGGCGGACTCGGCCGCGGACTCGCGCAACCGGTCCAGCATCAACATGAACTGCGCCCGCATCGCATCCAGTTTCGGCCGGCTCAGCTGCTGCGCGCCGCCACCGAACCGTCCGCCGAACATCATCATCGCGATGCCGCCGATCATGAAGATCGGGAAGATCGCGCCGGCACCCAGGAACATCCGCGACCCGTTGGCCACCGTCATCGAGACCATGCCGACCAGCAGGCCGACCACCAGCACGCCGACCACCACCAGCCACCAGGGCTTGCCCTCCGGCGGCGGCACGCTCAACGGCGTTGGCAGGACGATGTTCTCCGGCTTGACCACCGGTGCCCGTTCCGGCGTCGGCCGGGCAAATCCACGTTTCATCGCGGTTCCTCCAGCTTCGCTGGGTTCATGTCGGTCGGCAGGGTGTCGTGACGGACCAGGGCGTCCGCCCGGGAGAGGGTGGGGCCCGGCGCCAGCAGGCGCAGCGCCACCCACGGCGCCGGGGTGGGCTCGCCGACCAGCCCCAGTGCCTTGCGCTCCTGATCGCCGGGTATGCCGAATCGCGCGCCGGAGAACGACAGCCACCACAGCGATTCCATTGTCGGAGCATCCTGTTCGTTGCCGGTCACCGCGACGAAGTTCGCATAACCGGGTCCGAAATAGACGCGGTCGGCTTCGCGCCCGGAGGTGTCCACCTTCACCAGCGACACCACCTTGTTCATCTTGTCGATCGGCACCGGGATGGTCGGACCGGACACCACCTTCACCCGGGCCCGGCCCTCACCTCCGGAGCGCTCCCACCACCAGCAGGTGGCCGGGTTGTCGCGGATGGAGATCACGTGCAGCGGCTCGTCGGGATACGCCGAAAGGTCCAGCCCGGAGACCACCGGCATCTTCGACAACGTCAGCGGAGTCACCGTCACCGGCGCGGAACCGGCATTCTGCAGGATCTGCGCCACCATCGCCGACACGGTCTGCACACCGTTCGACAGAACAACCGAATACTGTTGCGGCCCACTGACTTGCGGTGTGACAACCACCGTCCCCACCGGACCCGGCGCATCCGGGAACTGCGCCGGGGCACCGGCGTCGGGCACGAACGGCACAGACAGTTCCGGCCCCACCGGCAGAGCGTCGAACAACGCCCGGCTCATCGGCCGCGCGTGGTCGACCTGCTCGAAGCTCAGCCCCAGCGGCAACAGCACGGCGCGATCCGCCGGATCGACCCGGGAACGACGGCCCTGCCGGATCACCCAGGAATCGTCCCCGTAGCGCAGCACCACCGCATCCGAGCTGTCGAGCACCCGGCGTCGGCCGGAGAGGTCCGGGGTTCCATCGATCACCGTCACCGTCACCGGCGACGGCGCGCCGACGCCGGCCACGTTGGTCACCGTGTCGCAGATCAGCCAGGACGACGACATCGGGCTGGACGGCAGAAACTCCGACGGCGCACCGGGTATCCCGACCAGCGGGCCGTGCGGCTGGTCGGCGATCTGGGCGGCCCGCACCTTGTGCGGGTTGTCCGGCCGCCCGGCGATCAGCCGTGCCGACGCCAGGTTCAGCGCCGGGTACAGCCTGTCGCCCACCCGGACGAACAGCGCACCGGAATCCCGGTCGGCGATGATCGGGGTCTCGTTCATCTGGCCGGACGGACTCAGGAACGACCACAGCAGCGCCCCCAGGCAGACCACCGCGGCCGCCGACACCGACGCCACCACCGCCAGCGCCTGCCGCCGGCCGGGCTCGACCTCCATCCGGACCTGCCAGCGCGTCAAGGCCATCGCGGTACGGCGCGCCAGGAACTGGTAGCCCGTCATCTGGGTGCGCGTCGACAGGCCTAGGCCGTAACCCGGCCCCCGATCTTCGTCGTCAGCCACGTCAGCTCACAATCCCGCTCCGCGATACCCGGGCGGCACGCGGCCCAGGCCCCCGATTGGTGCTCATCTAGCCCTATCCGCCCTACCCACTAGTTGATTCTCACTGCGAATGCTAGTGGTGTCCGGCAAAGTCTACTTGTCGGGCGGGTTACGCCGCGGTGACGAAGGCAACGACTTTCGGCTGGTCGTCACGGACTTTGATGCTGGCTCAGCGCTGGTTGCGCGGTTGTGATCGATTAAGTTTACCCCGGTTGAAACGGAGGCCCCGGATGTCGATCCAGCCCGAAGCGCCGGCCCCCGACCTGGCCGAACTGGCCCGGCGGTTCGGGGTCGCCACCGAGTATGCGGCGTTCAGCGGCGACACCGTCCACGTTGCGCCGGCAACCCTGATATCCGTGCTGACCGCCATGGGGGTGACCGCCGCGACCGAACGCGACCGCGGCACGGCCCTGGCCGACTGGGACCACCGGTATTGGGCACGCGCGCTGCCGCCGACCGTCGTCGGGCGCGCCGGCACCGAGACACCGTTCTGGGTGCATGTCACCGACGGGGCGCCCGCGGAGGTGTGGCTGGTGCTGGAAGACGGCACGGTGCGCAGCCAGGTCCGCCAGATCGACAACTTCAACGGGCCATTCCAGCTGGACGGCCGCTGGATCGGCGAGGCCGGCTTCGTGCTGCCCGCCGATCTGCCCCCCGGTTACCACCGGCTGCATCTGCGTTCCGGCACCGAGACAGCGGACACCGCACTGATCGTGGCGCCGGACTGGCTCGGCCTGCCGGCGCGGCTCGGAGCGCGGCGAGCCTGGGGCCTGACGGCCCAGTTGTACAGCGTGCGATCCCGCCGGTCCTGGGGCGTCGGCGACCTCACCGATCTGACCGACCTGGCGGTGTGGTCGGCGTTTCGGCACGGGGCGGACTTCGTGCTGGTCAATCCGCTGCACGCGGCGGCCCCGACGGCGCCGATGGAGCCGTCGCCGTATCTGCCCGCGTCGCGGCGCTACGTCAATCCGCTGTACCTGCGAGTCGAGGCGATTCCGGAATTCGCCGAGTGCGGCGGCGCCGACCGGCTGGGCGAGTTGCGCTCTCAGGTGCAGCGGCATGCGGCCGATGTCGACCTCATCGACCGGGACGCCTGCTGGACCGCCAAGCGAGCCGCCCTGGAACTGCTGCACAGGGTGCCGCGGTCGGCGGGCCGCGAACTGGCGTACGCCGCCTACCGCGCCCGCGAGGGTGCCGCCCTCGACGACTTCGCCACCTGGTGCGCGCTGACCGAGCAATACGGCACGGACTGGCGGCACTGGCCGGAACCCCTGCGCCACCCGTCCGCACCGGCCGTCGAACGGTTCGCCGCGGAGTACGCCGAGACGGTGGACTTCCACCGCTGGCTGCAGTGGCAACTCGACGAGCAGCTGGCCGCGGCGCAGTGCCGCGCGATGGCTGCCGGGATGACCCTCGGCGTCATCGGGGATCTCGCGGTGGGCGGAGACCCCCGCGGTGCCGACGCCTGGGCCCTGCAGGACGTGCTGGCGCAGGGTGTGACGGCAGGTGCTCCGCCCGACGAGTTCAACCAGCTCGGCCAGGACTGGTCGCAGCCGCCGTGGCGACCGGATCGGCTCGCCGAACAGGAGTACCGGCCGTTTCGTGGACTGATCCGGGCGGCGCTGCGACACACCGGCGGGGTCCGCATCGACCACATCATCGGCCTGTTCCGGCTGTGGTGGATCCCGGCCGGCGCACCGCCCACCGACGGCACGTACGTGCGCTACGACCACGACGCACTGATCGGCATTGTCATCCTGGAGGCGCAGCGGGCCGGCGCACTGGTGGTGGGTGAGGATCTGGGCACCGTCGAGCCGTGGGTGCGCGATTATCTCCGGGCCCGCGGGGTGCTCGGGACCTCCGTTCTCTGGTTCGAGTCCGACCACGACGGGCAGCCGCTGCCGGCCGAGCGGTGGCGGGAGTACTGCCTGTCCTCGGTCACCACCCACGACCTGCCGCCCACCACCGGCTACCTCTCCGGTGATCACGTCCGACTGCGCGCCGAACTCGGTCTGCTGACCCGGCCGGTCGCCGAGGAGATGCAGCATGCCGGCGCCCAGCGGGCGGCCTGGCTGGCGGAGTTGCACCGGGTGGGTCTGCTGCCCGCGGGCGCCGGCGCCGACGACCCGGAGCAAACCGTTCTGGCCCTGTACCGATATCTGGCTCGCACACCGTCGCGGCTGCTGGGCGCGGCTCTCACCGACGCGGTCGGCGAGCGGCGCACCCAGAACCAGCCCGGCACCGTCGACGAGTATCCGAATTGGCGGGTGCCGCTGTCCGGCGTGGCCGGGAAACCACTCCTGCTGGAGGACGTGTTCGCCGATCCGCGAGCCGCTGACCTGGCCGAAGTTCTGCGCGCAAGCACCCAGTGAGTGCGCTGTGAGGTTGCTGTCAACGACCGTTGCGCCCCTGCGCTTCGGGTAGGGTCGCAGCGTGACGACTACCGATGGCCACGGTACCGGCGGCCACCTCGACCCCAGGGGTCCCGCCACCTCTCCGGCAGCACCAGAAAGCACCCATCACGTCGACTATCCGGCGCAACTCGTCGATGTCGAGATGGAGTTGGAGCAGGGTTATCGCTCCGAAATCCATCAGGCGCACGACACCATCGACGTCGAGACCTACGGAGGCGGCTTCGACCTGACCCGGCGGGCGGTGGCCCCGCACCTGCGGGTGGGTCGCGACAAGTGGTTCAACCTGCTCTGGCTGATCCCGCTCGGGATGGTCGGGCTGATCGCGTCGATTGCGATCGGCAAGGGCATCCGCAACATCCCCGGGGTGGAGGAGTTCATCGCGACGTACCCGGGCAGCAGCCCGTCGTCCGAGGTCGCCGGCGGTCTGCCTGCCTGGCTGGGCTGGCAGCACTTCTTGAACCTCTTCATGATGATCTTCATCATCCGCTCGGGGATCCAGATTCTCTGCGACCATCCGCGGCTGTACTTCAGCCGCAACTCCACCCCGGGCAAGGACGAGTGGCTGCGGGTGGGCCCGCCGGTGCCCGACGACCCGTACTGGACCGCCAACGCCGACACCGTCGCGCTGCCACCGCAGTTCGGCTTGCCCGGGTTCCGCCACTCGATCGGCCTGGCCCGCTGGTGGCACCTGGGCATCGACGTGCTCTGGCTGCTCAACGGAGCGGTCTTCTACGTGCTGCTGTTCACCACCGGGCAGTGGCGGCGGATCGTGCCGACCAGCTGGGACATCTTCCCGCAGGCCGGTTCGGTGATGGTCCAGTACATGTCGTTGAACTGGCCCGATGACCACACCTGGACGAACTACAATGCGCTGCAGTTGATCTCCTATTTCGTCACCGTCTTCATCGCCGCCCCGGCCGCACTGATCACCGCATTGGGCATGTCACCGGCACTGTCCCAGCGACTCGGCCTGATCAGCAAGCACATGCGATTGAACATCCAGATCGCCCGCTCGTTGCACTTCCTGGTGTTGGCCTACTTCCTGGTCTTCATCCTGATCCACGTCACGATGGTGTTCGCCACCGATGCTTTCGACAACCTCAACCACATGTTCGCCGCCCGCGGCTGCGAGGTGGGCGCCGGGCCCGAATGCCACGGCCCGCAAGGTTTCATTGTCTTCGCGATCGCGATGGTGATTTGTACCGTGGCCTGGGTCTGGGCCACCCCGTTCACGATCAAGCACCCCCGGGTGGTGCAGCGGGTCGGCTACGCGCTGATCGGCCCGTTCCAGCGACTGTTGGAGAACCTCAACCCGGAGCCCGGCACCTTCACCGAACAGGACATCTCACCGTTCCACTGGCGCAACGGGCGGCTCCCGGAGACCGTCGAGTACAAGGAGTTCGAGCAGAACGACTTCAAAGACTGGAAGTTGAAGGTCTACGGCCTGGTCGAGAACCCCATGGAGTTCTCGCTGGAAGACCTCAAAGCACTGCCCTACCACGACCAGATCACCCAGCACTTCTGTGTTCAGGCCTGGTCGGGCGTGGCCAAATGGGGTGGCGTCCAGATGTCGACGATCATGAACATCGTCAAGCCGCTGCCGGAGGCCAAGTGGGCGGTGTTCTATTCGATGGGCCTGGGCGCCACCGGCGGGATCTACTACAACGCCCACCCGGTCGACCAGATGTGGCACCACATGTCGATGCTGGCCTTCAACATGAACGACGAGCCACTGCCCTACATGCACGGCAAGCCGCTACGGCTGCGCAACGAGTTGCAGCACGGCTACAAGCTGGTCAAGTGGATCAAGGGCATCGAGTTCGTCGCGACCTACAAGGAGATCGGCAGCGGCCACGGCGGCTACAGCGAGGACCACAAGTTCTTCGGTCGCCACCAGACGTTCTGAAAGCCGACCGGGCCAGGTAGCGACCTGCGCCCGGCGGCAACTCCGGGGATACTTGGCTGATGGCGCGTTCGAGCCGGCTGGGCCGGGGCTGGGATCTGTTCCGCCCGATTGACATCCTTGGCTCGTTGTGGTCGACGACCGCCGCTCTCCCGCCGGTCGCCACCGGGGCGGCCGCCGCCTATCGCACGCTGTTCGTCACGGTGCGGCGCCTGGTGGTGGGCCGTACCCTGTCGGTCCGGCTGGACGAGGGCGACATCACGCTGACCGTGACCGAATTCGACTCCCGCCTGGACGTGGCAACCCTGGCAGTCGGCCAACTCGACAATGTCCGGCTGTCGGCGACGGACCTGCGCTGGGCCGACAACCAGTTGAACAGCGCCACCGTCACACTCCACAACGTCCACCTGCGACCCGGCACCCCACCGGTCCTGGTGGCCGCCCCGGTGGATATGTCGGTGGAATTGCCCACATCGATCCTCGACGAATTGTTCGCCTGGGCGATGCCACGACTGGCCGGCGAGATCGGATCGGACGCCATTGCCCGGCTGCGCTGGGCCCGGCGACCTTTGCTGGGCAGCCTGGAGGTCGACGCTCAGCTGGATGGATCCACACTGTGGCTCAAGCCGCGCATCCTGGCGTTTCGGCGGCGTAACTGGCGGGTGCCGGCCCGGGTCCCCGCCTACCCGGTCCAGTTACCCGAGCTGCCGCACGGGTTGCGGTTGACCGGAATAAGCTTCGGCCCCGGCGCACTGCAACTCACCGGGACTCTGCCGGAATGGCGAATGGATATGCCGCTGGCCGGACTGGAAGACATTCTTGCCCAACTGAATTCCGTGGGCCGCAGCACACTGAACCTGACCATGATGAACCGGTGGCGCTGACCGTTCAAATTCCGGTCCACGACGCGTCGATAAGTTCCGCCACGTCGATCCGCTGGGCCGCCAGCGATTGTGGGCTGTCAATCTGATCGGCAACGTAGGAGGCGACGAACCGCCGAATCTCCCCGTCGACACCGGCGACGATCCGCAGCAGTTCACCGCGGATCGACCTCGATGACACCTGCACCGTAATGTCCGAAGGCCGCGGCTTCGGCACGTCGATAACCAGCACCAGTGGTTCGGCGGCCCGCGCGGTGGCGTGCAGCGAAATGTCTCCGGCTACGGTGAACCACTGCTTGTCCACGCGCAGATCGATGAGCAACTCGACGGTCAGCGGAATATGGATCGCAAACGTGATCATGACGTCCAGATCCCGGGTGACCTGGGGTTGGTGCACTTTGACCTTCGCGGTGACCTTGGCGATCTTGCCCGGCCCCTGGCGCATGGTGGGCATCTCGAACTCGTCACCGGCTATCGCGGCGAATGCCGCCGTCACGCGCTCTTCGGTGACCGCTACCTCGAAGAACTTGCGACCGAACTCCTCGTAGGTCAGATGGTTGAGGTTCCCCATAGCTTGATACGTTCTCATGCCGACACCGGCAATCGCCGCTGATCAGCGGCCGAGTCGCCGTGTTCTCGACGAACCGGGCCGCAATCGCTCAACCGTTCGATTTGTTGCGAGAGTCCGATCCGCGCCACCCGCCGACAATCTCCCGCCGGACCGCCCGGTCCGCCGGTTCGCCTCAACCTCACGGCCGATCCCCGGGTCCCGCGGTCGTGTTTCGAAACAGCGCGACGCCGAACAGGTCTCACCGATCGAATCCGTCGGACGGCCGACGGTGGCGACTCTGCTCGAACACCTGCAACTCTCGCCAGATTCCGCGAGGGCGCAATCTGAAATGACTATCGCGCAGCCTGATTCACCGTCGTCTTCCGGATGGGCAAGGGGTGGAATGATTTCCATTCGGTATGACGTAGGGTAAGTCACACAAGAATGTCGAAATGGCTTCTTTGCAGCATTTTTCAACGCGCTACCTGCATGTTCTCCGCATTGGTAACGTGCGCCATTTCGACCGGCCAACGTGACGACTGCCACAGATTTTGGTAGCGCGCTATCGTCATTGTTAATGTGCCAGTTCATGTTTGGTCTTGAAGCACTGATGGCCCTGATTTCGCAGGTTTCCGGCACGCCGTACATCACGGGCGGCGATTCTCCTGCCGGGACGGATTGTTCGGGGTTGGCCTCGTGGGTGTCGAATGTCGCCACCGGCCGGCCCGCCTTCGGCGACAGGTTCCACACCGCCAACGAGGAACACGCCCTGCTGGCCCGCGGCTTCCAGCACGGGACCGCTCCCGGTGCGTTGGTGGTCGGGTGGAACGGTCATCACACGGCGGTGACCCTGCCCGACGGCACACCGGTGTCCAGCGGCGAAGGCGGTGGGGTGCGGATCGGCGGTGGCGGCGCCTACCAGGCTCAGTTCACTCATCACATGTTCCTGCCGATCGACGGCCAACCGGCCGGCGATGACGTGGCACCCGTGAACGCACCGTTCGACGGCTTCGGCCTCGGTGAGCCCCTCCCGCCGGCTCCACCTGAGCCGGTGCCGGTCGAGTTCGTCTCGGCGCCCGCCGACCTGCCGCCGGCGGATGCGGCTCCCCTTGATGCGCCGGCCCCGGCCGGACCGCCCCCGGCCGAGCAGCCACCGGCGCCGACGCCCGTCTAGGACAGTGACTGCGCCGGGCCGGGTCGCCGGGCGAGCAGCCAAGCCCTGCCCTGGCCCTCGCCGGCGGTGATGAGGTCGAGCTCGGCGAAAGCGGTCGGCAATTCACCGGGGGCGACCCGGAACGGCCCCGGGGTGGCGCCGATCTGGCCCAACGCGACGATCGCCAACAGCCCGCCCGGCACCAGACGTTCGACGATCGCCCGGTCCAGGCGTCGATCCCGGAACTTGTGGCAGTAGATGACGTCGACGGCCGGACCGCCGGGCAGGCCCTCATCGAGATCGACGACCTCGAAGTGGCAGCGGTGGCCGACACCGCTGCGCTGGGCAAGTTCTCGCGCTTGCCCGATGGCCACCCCGGAGACGTCGAAGCCCCGGACGTCCAGGCCCCGACGTGCCAGCCAGACCGCACCGGTCCCTTGACCGCAGGCGATGTCCAGCGCACGCCCGGCGGTCGGGAAGATGTCGCGGTGGGCGGTGAAAGGCGCGGCCAGCCCGACGGCGTCGACGGCCGGCGCCCCACGGTCGGTGTATCGCTCGTCCCAGCGGATGCGGTCGTCGTCAGTCACTTGCGCCCTAATCCCTGAGCTTCTGTTCTCGGCGCCGCTCGGCAAGGGCTCGGGCCAGCTCGCCTTTGAAGAACTCCTGGTCGAAGGGGTCGGTGTTGCACAGTCGCGCACCGAGCATGTCGCGCAGCGCGTCCAGGTCGAGCCGATCGGGGAATCCGTTGGCCAGCGCCCAGTCCACCGCCGCTTCCACGCCCTGCTGCTGACACAACCGTTCGACTTGCCGGCCCGCTGACCGCTTGTGGAAACGGGCGAAGCCTGCCTTGCTCCACCGCCGTACCGCCGCTGCCTCCAGTTCGAGCAGCACCCGCAACACCGAAAGCGGGCCGTCTTTGGCCTTCCGGAACGCCGACAGGTCGGTGACGGTCAACGCACCGTCGGGCCGCCGCGCCCGCTCGACTTCGGCGTCCACCACCACCGACGTGCGGCCGTGGGCGATATCGTGGGCCCATCGCACAACCGTGAAGCCCTGATCGGGAAGTTGGTATTTTTTGGTCTGCCGAATCATCGACCTGCCTTCCGCGACGACCTGGCCGGCTAGCCGGTGCGCTTCGCCGCCGTCAGCACGAATATATGGCGGGCCGGCCCGACCGAGGCGCGGTGACCCATGACGACGGCGTTCGTGCTGTCCGGTGGAGCCAGCCTCGGGTCGATACAGGTCGGTATGCTGCTAGCCCTGGCCGAGGCCGGCATCACCCCCGACTTGGTCGTCGGCACCTCGGTGGGCGCGGTCAACGGTGGCTGGGTCGCCGCCCACCCGGATGTGGCCGGCATCACCGGCCTGGCCGAGATCTGGCGCAATCTCGAACGCGGCGACGTGTTCCCGACCCGCCCGATTGTCGGGTTGCTCGGCTTCCTCGGCCGGCTGCCCAACCTGGTGCCGGCCAGCGGCTTGCGCCGGCTGCTCAGCCGCCATCTGGAGTTCTCCCGACTGGAAGACGCACCGACCCCCTTGCATGTGGTGGCCACCGACGTGCTGTCCGGCCATGATGTGTTGCTTTCCAAGGGCGATGCGGTCGACGCCATCGCCGCGAGTGCGGCGATCCCCGCGATCCTGCCGCCGGTGCGGATCGCCGGCCGGGACCTGATGGACGGCGGCGTGGTGAACAACACCCCGATCTCGCATGCCGTCGCGCTGGGCGCCGACGTGGTGTACGTGTTGCCGACCGGGTATGCCTGCGATCTGGCCGCACCGCCCAAGGGTGTGATGGAATTGGCGTTGCACGCCTTGACACTTGCCATCAACCAGCGACTCGCCGCCGACATCGCCCGGTTCGAGGGCATGATGGATCTGCGGGTGGTTCCACCGCTGTGCCCGGTTCATGTCGCACCGATCGACTTCTCCCATGCCGCATCGCTCATCGACCGGGCGTACCATTCCACCACCGGGTGGCTGCCTCAGCCTACGATCACCGGTCAGGCGGTACTGCTTGCGCCACACCGGCATTGACCGCATCCTCCAACTCGCTCAGGCACCGCTCGGTCAACGGCACCAGCGTCTCTATGTCGGATATCACCTCACTGTCGGCGACGTAGCCGATGCTGATGCGGTCAGCGTACGAGCACGCCGTAGCGTTGAGCGTCTGGCCGTCGAAGGTCGACGACACCGGGTAGATCTCTTCGACATGCGCCCCGTTCCAATACATTTCACGGGCCGGCCCGGGAACACTGGAGACCGGGAGGTTGTAGCCGGTTCGCAGTCGCGGACCGGCCGGCACAACCGCCTGGAGGATCGTCGACGCGATACTGGGCGCCAGCAACGACAGGGACGCCCCCGACCCGTAGCGGGCGACGTGGTGTTTGCCCTCATTCATCGACTGGTGCACCCGCAGCAGTCGCCGCACCGGATCGGCTTCGTCGGTGCCGATCGGACAGAGCCACGCGCCGAACCGGTTTCCGGCACCGGCGGCGCCGCCATCGTGGGCACGCACCGTGATCGGACACAACGCAACCAGCGATCGGCCCGGCAGCTTGCCGTGATCGGCCAGCCAGGCACGCAACACCCCGCCGACGACAGCGGCGACGACATCGTGGGCCCTGGTTCCGGTCGCCTGCTGGATCGCCCGGATACGACTCTTTACCCAGGTTCCGCCGACGACGCTGCGCTGGGCGCCCAGCCGCTCGTTGAAGGGCGTGAACGGTGCGCCCACCGCCGGGAGCGTGGTGTGGCCTCGCAGCGTTGCCACCGCGCTGCGCACCCGCCCTGCCATGACGTTCCCGGCCAGCGTGACACCGGCACCGGTGGCGCCGGCCAGCCATCGCAGCCCCGCACTCAGATCCAGCGCGGTTCCGCCGTCCGGAGCGGCCGGCCCGACGGGCTCGGCGGGCTCGGTGTGGCGTACTGCATAGAACGGCGGCATCCCGCGCCGCTTCGGGTCCGGGGTCAGACCGTCGGTGATCATCCCCAGTCCCGCAACCCCGTCCACCACGACGTGATGGACCTTGACGTAGAAGGCGATTCGACCATCGGACAGACCGTCGATGAGGTAGGCGGCCCACAGCGGCCGTGACCGGTCCAGCGGCCCGCCGTGCAATTCGCTGACCAGCCGCCACATCTCATCGCGACCGCTGCCGGCCGGCAGCGTCCGGCGGTGCAGGTGCTGCTCGAGGTCGACGGTGTCCTCGTCGCGCCAGGCCCACAGGCCGCCGGTGGAAAGGCCGCGGTACGGGCTGCGGCGGAGTCGGGGGTCGATGTCCGCCGTCGAGGTCAGCGCCTCCCGGTAGAGGCGATCGGCGAAGCCCACGTCGGCATCTCCCGGTGGAGCGAGGATCAGCAGGGCGCCGATGTTGATCGGGTGGAACATCACATCGCCGGTGATCATCGCGGCGTCGAGCGGGCTCATCACCCCCATGCGTCACCTGCCGTCATCGCGATCAATCCAACAGCCCGGATTGTACGATCGCCATCTCCACGAAGCGCTGCACCGGACGGGCCTCGAAAAATCCGGTGTGCCCGCCGCGATACCACACGATCTCGGGCTTGCCCCAGTGCTCCCACAGCCGGACCACCTGCTCGCGCGGATGCACCACCCGGTCGGCGATCCCGGCGTAGATGAATCGGCCGCGCATCGGGACCCGGGGCTGGATCGACAGCGGCGAGGCCATCCGCCCGAGCGGAGCGGCCATCGCAACGGTTTCGCGGCGCGGATCGGTGCGGCTCAGGCCGGAGTGCCGACCCAGCAGTTGCACCAGATCGGCCACCGGCACCCCCAGGATGGCGCAGGTCAGATCGTCTTCCAGGCTGGCCACCAGAGCGGCGATGTAGCCACCCATCGAGATGCTGTTCAGCCCGATCGGCGAGTCCGGCTCCTGGGTCCGGATCCAGCTCAGCAGGCGCCGGACGTCCCAGACACCCTGCGCGCCGGCGTGCAGATCGTCCATCACGTCCTCACCGGGGAAGACCGCGCCCTTGGGCAACCCGCGGGCGCGGGGTCCGTGCATGGGCAGCACCGGCAGGACGATGTTCAGACCGTACTTCTCGTGCAGGTGCCGGGCTCGGAACAGCCACAGGTCGATTCCGGCGCGCCCCATCTCGGCGCCGTGGATTCCCACCAGCCATGGACGCGGTTCGGCATGCCGCAGCAGTAGTGCGTACACCCGATCATTGGCGGTGTAGCTGCGCCACCGCTCACCGCCCGGCTCGCCCGGCAGCGGCGCGTAGCCGCTGTCCCAGCGGATCCGGTCGTGCGTCCGCAGCCGGCCGGCCCTGGGCAGCAGTGCCACGTCGGTCAGCGGCGGCGGCGCGGCGAAGAACTTCCCGGGCGTGTCCAGGAAACCACGGTCGGCGTAGAAGTCGAGTGCCGCGGCAACCTCGGCGTTGATGCGTTCGAAGACTTCGGGCGTGCTGATCGGGCGTCGTCCGCGCAGGCCGAGCAGCACGACCTCGTCACGGAAGGCCTGAGTCGCCAGCGCGATGGTCGGCCGGGCCACCGGCAGCGCCTCCGCCTCGTCGGTGCCGCGCAGGTAGTCCCGCCACATCCGCGCGTAGTACCGTCCGGTGCGCCGGAACGGCCGGGCCACCGTCCCCAGCGGCGCGGCGCCGGGCAGGCGTGCGATAGCAGGTGCGGTGCGCTTCTGGGGCGGTTCCTGCGCGGGTGCGACCATACATCGACGCTATCGGCACGCCGGAATGGGCGGATAGGGACGTTGGTCCCGGTGCAGTGGGCCGAAGGCACCCAGTTTCCACGGGTTGGCCAGGCGACGCCAGTGAGGCCGGCTAACCCTGCGATTCAACCTCGGGGCAGATGTTGGTCCGGGCGGAGTCGACCACCCGGCTGGCTGTCAGCTGAGGGATCTGCAGGTACACAGCCACCTGCTCGACGATCAGGCTCCGCGGGTGCGACGGCAGTTCCAGGCAGACGGCCCGGCCGGCGGCCAGCCGCCGGGCCTCGGTACCCGGCGGAAACCAACCCCGGACATCGGTGAGGAAGGCCGACTCCCCCGCGTTGGGATAGGTCGACCGGTGCTCGGTGCAGAACAGGATGTCGGCGCTGTTTCCGCAGTAGTCGGGGTCACGGGGATTGAGTGGGTCGGCATGCGATGGGGCGGCCGCGACGAGTGCGCCCAGCAGTGCCGCCGCCGCCACGGTTCGTTTCACTTCCAGGGCCTTTCTGCGAGCAGGCACCGTCTCCCGGCCCGTCAGCAGCAGGGTACGCCGGTGGGTGGGAACGGTTGCGCCGATTCCGCCGGAATCACCGGACCGGGATCACGGCGCACCTGCGTAGGTGATACTGCACGGGTGAAGCTACGCCCCGAGATCGCGGTGCTGGTGTTCGTCCTGGGTGCTGCGGCCGGCCTGATCGGCGATCACTCGCACGTGGTCACCGGGACCACCGAATACCTGCCCGCCTCGCACGCGGTGCCCTTCCTGTGGAGCAGCCCGATCTGGTTTCCGCTCATGGTCGGCGGTGCCACCGTGGCCCTCGCGGAGCTGCGGCTGCACCTGCCGGCGCCGCGAACCACGATGACCGTGCGTCATGGCGTGGCCGGCGCGGCAGCCGTGCTCGGGACCTACGTCGTGACCGCCCTCATGCACACCGCCCCGACCGTGCCGGTCACGACCTTGATCTGCGCACTGGCCGCACTCACCTACTGCGCGCTCGGCGACCGGGCCGCACTGCCGGGTGCCGTCGTCGTCGCCGTCTGCGGTCCAGCGGCCGAGATCGCCATCGCTGCGACCGGCGCGTTTCGCTATGCCACCGACGCCGACAGCCTGTTCGGGGTGGCGATCTGGCTGGTGCCGCTCTACTTCGCCTTCGGCATCGTCGCCGCCCTGATCGCCGAGATCGCCGCCGCTGCCGGCGGCCCCAGGGCGGCGCGCTGATGCGCGGCAGACCGGGGGTGTCCGGGGCGCGGGTGCTCGTCACCGGCGGCGCCCGCGGTATCGGCGCCGCAACCGCTGCGCTGTTCAGCACGCGGGGCGCACGGGTGTGGATCGGCGACGTCGATGAAGACGCCTGCCGGCAGGCCACCGAGCGGATCGGTGTCTCCGGCGGCCGCCTCGATGTGACCAGCCTGGTGTCCTGGCAGGAATTCGTCGCCCAGATGGCGGCCGCCGAGGGCCCGCCGGACATCCTGGTCAACAACGCCGGTGTGATGCCGCTGGGACCGCTGGAGGACGAGACCGAACAGATTCGCGACCTGGTCCTGGATGTCAACGTGCGCGGTGTGCTCAACGGCATGCAGGCGGTGCTTCCCGGCATGGCGGGCCGGGGCCACGGCCATGTCGTCAACGTGGCCTCGCTGGCCGGGCTGATTCCGCTGCCCGGGATGGTCACCTACAACGCGAGCAAGTTCGCGGTGCTGGGCGCCTCCCTGGCCGCCCGGCAGGAGTACCGGGGAACCGGGGTGTCGGTGTCGGCGATCCTGCCGTCTGCGGTGCGTACCGAACTGGCTTCTGGTGCACCGCTGCACGGCATGCCGGTCATCGATCCGGAGGATGTCGCGGCCGCCATCCTCGAGGTGGTCGGGTCGCGGGTCGCCCGCCGGTCGGTTCCCAGGTGGGTGGCACCGGCGTGGGATGCCCGGGCTTTCGTGCCGGAACGGTTGCAGAACGTGGTGCGCCGGACGATCGGGGACCGTCGGGCGTTGACGTCCATCGACGCCGAGACCCGCCGCGCCTACACCGACCGGGTGAACCGGCAGGCCCGGGCGCACCAGCACTAGGAAGCAGCCAGATGGAGATCCCTTTTGCCGACACTGTTTTTCGGGCCTTCGGCCGTCGCCCGGCGGCGCTGGACCTGATCGAGGACATCGAGAGCCTGCAAAGCACCACACCGGCTCCGGAGGACACCGCAGAACTCGACGACACCGAACTGCCCTCGACGGACACCGCCCTGCTGCTGCAGAAAATGGAGAGCCGCCTGGTACGGCACGACCTGAAGAACCCGAACGTGCTGAGCACGGACCAGGTGCGCCGGCTGCGCTACATCCTCAACTTCGCCAGACTGGCGGACTTCGAGCCTGGCGCCGCGGGACCGGGCGGCACCCGTGGCCGCGGCGATGTCTCCGTCGGCGCCGAGAACGCCCGCTGGCGCGCCCGGGTGGCCGACGCCCTGCACGGGCCGCTGCGCGAGGAGCGCGACGCCGTCACGGCGCTGCGAACGGCGCGCGACGTCATGGCGGGACTCGCCGACCTGCAAGACGAGCAGCGGCAGCTGCTGGCCGAACGGCATGGCAACGCCTTCTCCATCGCCGAACTGGACGCCGAGGTCGGGTACAAGAAACTGGTCACGGTGCTGGGTGGGGGCGGGGGTGCGGGTTTCGTCTACATCGGCGGCATGCAGCGGCTGCTGGAGGCCGGGCACGTGCCGGACTACATGATCGGCTCGTCGTTCGGGTCGATCATGGGCAGTGTCGTCGGCCGCGCCCTGCCGGTGCCGATCGAGGAGTACATCGCCTGGGCCAAGACGGTGTCCTATCGCGCCATCCTCGGACCCGAACGGCTGCGCCGCCGGCACGGGCTGGCCGGGATGTTCTCGCTGCGTTTCAATCAGTTCGCCGACGCGCTGTTCAGCCGTGCCGATGGCGCGCGAATGCGCATGTCGGATCTGGCAATCCCGTTCGAAGCGGTGGTCGCCGGGGTGCGCCGGCAACCGTTCTCGGCATTGCCGTCGAAGTTCCGCCGTCCCGAACTGGCCGCACTGCAGCTGCGGTCGATCCCGCGCCTGCCGATCGGCATCGGCCCGCAGGTGTCGGTGCGGATGTGGCAGGTGGCCGCTTTCATCGACTCCCGGGTCAGCAAGCCGATCATCGTCGGCGGCGACGACCTGACCCGCGACCTGAACGTCGTCGACGCGGCCTCGTTCTCCTCGGCGATCCCGGGTGTGCTGCACCACGAGACCGACGACCCGGCCATGCAGCCGATCCTCGACGCCCTGCTCGACGAGTACGACGTGGCCGCGATCGTCGACGGCGGCGCGGCCAGCAACGTACCAGTCGAATTGGCGTGGAAGCGGATTCGGGACGGCAAGCTCGGCACCCGCAACGCCTGCTACATCGGCTTCGACTGCTTCCACCCGCGGTGGGACCCGCGGCATCTCTGGCTCGTCCCGATCACCCAGGCGATCCAGTTGCAGATGGTGCGCAATGTGCCCTATGCCGACTACCTGGTCCGGTTCGACCCGACGCTGTCTCCGGTGAACCTGGCCCCCTCCGTCGGCTCGATCGAACGGGCTCGGGAGTGGGGGCGCAGAAGCGTCGACCGGGCGATCCCGGTGACTTCCGCACTACTGCAGCCGACGTGGTGGGAAGGCGACCGCCCCGCGTTGCCGGGTGTCTCACCGCCGGCTCGAACCAGGTCGGTGGCGGCCTCGATGAGCGCGGTGATGGGCGCGATCCGGATGCCGAGCAACCGCTTTGCCACCTGGCGAGACCGGCGCCTGACCTAGCCCACAGGAGAGAGAACGATGACGAAGAAGATTGTCCTCCCGGTGATCGCGGCGATCGGGATGCTCCCTTTCGGGCTGGCTGCCGCGCACGCCGACGACAACAGCTTCCTGCGGTATCTGGCCGACCACGGCTACACCGCCGCCTATGCCGGCGGCGAGCCGATCACCCCGGCCAGCGCGCGCGCCCTGGGGCACATGATCTGTGAGAACCTGCACGTCGGCCGCAGCGTGGGGCAGCAGGAGCCCAATTACCCGCAGTGGCCGCAGTTCCCGCTGATGGCCGAGGCCGCACAGCATGAGCTCTGCCCGGACACGCTGGGCTGAACACCCCGCGGCATCCGGACGTTAGGCTGGCCGCATGCGTCATGCGCTGCACCTGCCGCTGTTTGGCGCACCGGCCGATCCGCATGCGATCACCGACATCGCCCGGGCCGCCGAGGAAGCAGACCGGGATGGGCTCTTCGCCTGGGACCATGTGCTGAGTCCCGTTGCGGGCGAATGGGAGTCGGAATCAACCACGGCGTCGTCACCCAGTCGAGCGGGCAGCACACTACGCCGGTACCTTGCCGCTCAGCTTGGATGCGGCCCACGTTGCGGGTATCCCCACGACCGTCACGGCAATCCGCGGGCGTCCGGATGGCTTCGACATCGCCGTGGCTGCCGGCCCGGATCGGGACCATGATGATTTGCGCGCTAGCGGCGCCAGTTGGGTGCTACCCGAATTCCGGCCGGGCGATGGGCCGGAACAGGTGTTGCGGGTGATCGATCGCGGCAAGCCCTCGTGACCGCGAGATCGCTTGCCGATTAGGTACGGTAGGCAGGGAGGCCAGGTGCAGATTCACCGCGGGAACGTCGTCTTCACCCCGACGCGACACGACTTCGTCACTCTCCAAGGCGGTTTCCTGGTGGTCGACGACGACGGCACTGTCATCGAATGCGTCGCGAGCCTGTCGGACCGGCACACCGACGTAACGGTGACCGACCACGGCGGCCGGCTGATCATCCCGGGGTTCACCGATGCCCACGTGCACGGCTGTCAGTTCCCGATCACCGGCCTGCAGGCCAGCACCGAACTGATCGACTGGCTGCACACGCTGACGTTCCCACAGGAGGCGGGCTTCGCCGACCCGCAGTACGCCGATGCGGTCTACACCCGGTTCGTCCACGCGCTGCTGAACAACGGCATCACCGGTTCGGCGATCATGGGCACGATCCATGCTGACGCCACCGGAATGCTCATCGACAAGCTGATCGCAGCCGGCTTGAGGGCCTGGGTGGCAAAGGTCTCCCGAGACCGCAACGTACCGACCGATTCGCAGGCGGACACCGACCGGGAGATCGCCGCCTCCCGGCTATTCATCGAGCGGAACCTGGCCAAGTCACCGCTGGTCACCCCGGCCATCGCGCCCAGTGCCAGCATGGCCTGCTCACGCCGACTCATGTCGGCACTGGCCGAACAGGCCGCCGAATTCCAGGTGCCCTGCCACGTGCACCTGGCGGAGAACCGCACTGAGGTCGATGTGACCTTGAAGATGTACCCGGACTGCACCGATTTCGTCCAGACCTACCAGCGGGCCGGTCTGCTGGCGACCTCGAATACCGTTGTGGCCCATGCTATCCATCTGACCGACCGCGAAAAACGGGTGCTTGGCGACACCGGCATGCTGGTCGCGCACTGCCCGCAGTCGAACCTCAACCTGCTCAGCGGGGTGATGCCGCTGGCGGAATACCTCGATATGGGCATCCGGGTGGGCCTGGGCAGTGACGTGGCCGGCGGCCACACGTTGAACATGTTCCAAAACATCGTCGGCGCAATTCAATCCGCCGCGATGAACTTCCTCACCGGCCGCACCACCAGGCCGGTGCTGGCCGCCGAGGCCTTCTACTGCGCCACCAAGGGCGGCGGCAGCCTGTTCGGCGCAACCGGCAGCTTCGAATCCGGCTACGCTTTTGACGCACTGGTCCTCGACGACTCGATGTGGACCGGGGTCGGGGAACTGTCGCTGGCCCAGCGCATCGAGAAACTCATCTACTGCGGGGATGACCGCAACATCGAGCAGGTCTATGTGGCCGGTCGCCGCCTGGCCTGAAGATCAGGGGCGCCGGAGACCGTCGGCTCAGCGACCGAATCCGGCATCGCGCAACGCCTGCGCCATCGACCCGGCGGATCGGGCCGGTTCGCGGCGGTCCGTCATGCCGCCGGGACGCGGGTTGCGCCGCTCCCCCCGCTTCGACTGGTTGTCGCCCCGCCCGGGTTTGGCCGTGTCACCCAGACGCAGGCTCAGCCCGATGCGCTGACGCTCCAGGTCGACGTCGACGACTTTCACCCGCACCACCTGGCCGGACCGGACCACCTGGTGCGGATCGGAGACGAAGCGGTCGGCCATCGCCGAGACGTGCACCAGGCCGTCCTGATGAACGCCGACGTCGACGAACGCACCGAACGCGGCGACGTTGGTCACCACGCCCTCGAGCACCATGCCGGCCTTGAGGTCGGCCACCTTCTGCACACCGGCGGCGAACATCGCTGTGGCGAATGCCGGACGCGGATCGCGTCCGGGCTTCTCCAGTTCTGCGAGGATGTCGGTCACGGTGGGCACGCCGAACCGGTCATCGGCGAAGTCACCGGGCCGCAGCGAGCGCAACAACCGGCCGTCACCGATGAGCTGGGCCAGGGTTACCCCAGTGCGGTCCAGGATGCGCCGCACCACCGGATACGCCTCCGGGTGCACCCCGGAGGCGTCCAGTGCGTCGTCGCCGCCGCGAATCCGCAGGAACCCCGCGCACTGCTCGAATGCCTTGGGCCCCAACCGCGGAACGTCCCGCAGCGCGCCGCGGTTACGGAACGGGCCGGTCTTGTCACGGTGCGCCACGATGGCCTCGGCCAGCGACTCCGACACCCCGCACACCCGCGCGAGCAGCGGAGCGGAGGCGGTGTTCAGATCGACGCCCACCGCGTTCACCGCGTCCTCCACCACCGCGTCCAGGCTGCGGGCCAGCGTGCCGGACGCCACGTCGTGCTGGTACTGGCCCACCCCGATCGACTTCGGCTCGATCTTGACCAGTTCGGCCAGCGGATCCTGCAGCCGCCGGGCGATGGACACCGCTCCGCGCAGCGTCACGTCGAGGCCGGGCAGTTCGTGAGCGGCGTAGGCCGACGCCGAGTACACCGACGCGCCGGCCTCGCTCACCATCGCCTTAGCCGGCGCGGCGGCACCGGCGGCGTGCATCTCCGCGATGAGTTCGGCTGCCAGCGCGTCGGTTTCCCGCGATGCCGTCCCGTTGCCGACGGCGATCAACTCGACACCGTGCCGCGCGACCAGCGCGGCGAGGGTCGCTTTGGCGGTATCCCACTGCCGCTGCGGCTGGTGCGGGTAGACCGCGCAGGTTTCGACGACTTTGCCGGTGCCGTCGACGACAGCCACCTTGACCCCGGTCCGAAAGCCGGGGTCCAGGCCCAGCGTCGCGCGGTTGCCCGCCGGGGCCGCCAGCAACAGGTCCTTGAGATTCCTGGCGAACACCACAACCGCCTCCTGCTCGGCGCGCTGCCGGAGCCGGACACGGGCGTCGACCGCGGCCGAAAAGCTCAGCCTGGTGCCCCACGCCCACCGGACAGTCTCGACCAGCCAGGGTGTCGCGGCTCCCGGCGCTGTCATATCGACGCCCAGCGCCCGGGCCACCATCGCCTGATACGGCGCATCGTCGCCGCCATCGAAGCTGAGCGATAGCACCTGCTCCTGCTCGCCGCGCAGCACCGCCAGCACCCGGTGCGACGGCATGGCCTGCAGCGATTCCGCGAACTCGAAGTAGTCCCGGAACTTCTGCGCCCCCGCGATCTTCGCGGCCTCCGCCGACCGCGGAGCCGTCCGCAGTGAGCCGCCCGCCCAGAACTTCTCCCGGACGGCGCCGACCAGTTCGGCGTCCTCGCCCGCGCGCTCGATCAGGATGTGACGCGCCCCCTCCAGGGCAGCGGCGGCGTCGCCGACGGTCTCGCCGACGAATTCCGCTGCGACTTGCGACGGGTCCAGTGCCGGGTCGGCCAGTAGCCGGTCGGCCAGCGGCTCCAATCCTGCCTCACGGGCCAGTTGCGCCTTGGTCCGGCGCTTGGGCTTGTAGGGCAGGTAGATGTCCTCGACCCGGGCCTTGGTCTCGGCCGCCGCCAGTGCGGCTCGCAACTCGTCGGTGAGCTTGCCCTGCTCCTCGATCGAGGCCAGCACCGCGGCCCGGCGCAGGTCCAACTCCCGCAGGTAGCGCAGCCGTTCGTCCAGCATCCGGAGCTGGCCGTCATCGAGGCTTCCGGTCACCTCCTTGCGGTAGCGGGCGATGAACGGCACGGTCGCGCCCCCGTCCAGCAGGGTAACGGCCGCCGCGACCTGGGTCTCCCGCACCGCGAGTTCCTCAGCCAGACGGGCGATTACCGAGTTGGCGCTTGCGTTCCGGGGCATGGGCAGCGACCCTACCGAATGCCTCCGACAACCGTGGTGGGCGTGCCGGAGGGGCGGCTTTCGCGGCGAGCGGGTGATCGTGACGCCCGACTGCGTCTAGCTATTGGTCCGTCCGCTCGGCCCTCTTTGGCCTTCTTTGGTCCTTCGATGTCGCTGGGTTCAGCCGCGTTCCGTCATGCCGCGGGTCGTGCGGGTCGGATCTACGCCCGCACCCGGCGACGAAACGGCTCGGGGACGAGAATTGTTCTGTTGTCACTTGCCACACCGGTTTGGGTCAATGGTTTGGGGCAGCCACGAAAAAGGCGGCTCCCGAATCCCGGAAACCGCCTCTGACCTGCGTCGGGCTGACAGGATTTGAACCTGCGACCACTTGACCCCCAGTCA
>CAZGGK010000056.1:0-28044 GCA_964525125.1 uncultured Mycobacterium sp. | reverse complement strand
CCTCGGTGAGCTCCAGCTGCAGGCCGAAGGTGTTGGACTCCTCGACGGTGATGACACCCTCGTTGCCGACCTTGTCCATGGCCTCGGCGATCAGGTCGCCGATCGACTGGTCACCGGCGGAGATCCCGGCGGTGGCAGCGATCTGCTCCTTGGTCTCGACCTCTTTGGCGCCGGCGAGCAGGGTCTCGGTGACCTTCTCGACGGCCTTCTCGATGCCGCGCTTCAGGGCCAGCGGGTTGGCGCCGGCGGCCACGTTGCGCAGGCCTTCCTTGACCAGCGCCTGGGCCAGCACGGTGGCCGTGGTGGTGCCGTCACCGGCGACGTCGTCGGTCTTCTTGGCGACCTCTTTGACCAGCTCAGCGCCGATCTTCTCGTAGGGGTCCTCCAGCTCGATCTCCTTGGCGATGGACACGCCGTCATTGGTGATCGTGGGGGCGCCCCACTTCTTCTCCAGCACGACGTTGCGGCCCTTGGGGCCCAACGTCACCTTTACCGCGTCGGCGAGGGCGTTCAGGCCCCGCTCGAGACCGCGGCGGGCCTCTTCGTCGTACGCAATTTGCTTGGCCATTGCGAAGTGATTCCTCCGATTAGGGGGTGACACGTTCCGGGTCGGGTCCAGTGCCCGCGACGGACGACCAAGGCTGTGTTTGCCCCGACCTCACCGTCCCGACCTAGCACTCGCCGGTCGCGAGTGCCAACGTCATTCTTAGCACTCGCCTATGCCGAGTGCAAGGACGCCGTGCTCAGCGCAGGTCGAGCAGCTCCTCGTAGAAGCCGCCGAAGCCGCGGTCGCGATCGACCAGGTGCACCTCGAGGATCCAGTGGCAGACCCGGCCGGTGCGGTCCGCCCGTCGCATCGGGGCGTCCGATCCCGGTGCGATGTAGGACGCCAGGTTGTCCCCGGCGATCTGCTTGTGCGGAAACTCGCCCAGCAGGTGCCCGGCGATGGGCGCGCCGAACTCGAAGCCCTCGGCGGCGGCCAGCGCCACCACCCGGTCGAACAGTTCCGCGCCGGTGATCTCGGGGCGGCTGTCGAAGTGATCCCGGCCGGCCCGCCACACCCGCGGCAGCGCGTCGCGGATCGCCAGCTTGTCCGGGTCGTCACCCAGCACGAAGGTGCGGCCGAAGTCGGCCTCCCACTCTTCAAAGATCGGGCCGAGATCGCAGAACACGATGTCGTCGGCGGCGATCACCCGGTCCGGGGGGTGCTCACGGAACGGCTGCAGGGTGTTCTCGCCGGCCCGCACGATGCGCCGGTGCCAGTGCCGGGCGACCCCGAATCGCTGCGCGGCCAGCTCGCCGATCTCCTCGGACAGCTCCCGCTCGCCGATCCCGGCCCGCACCAGGCCGCGGGATTCGATCTCGCCGAACAGTGCCGCGGCCTTGGCCTGCGCGTCGAGCAGCCGCTGCACGCGGACGTGTTCGACCTCGACCGGAGTGGACACCCCTGCGATCCTATCCAGTTGCCCTAGACTGCATCTCGACAGACAGGAGACCTCGGGTGCGGGCTGACGCAGCGCCCAGCACCCGGGCGTTACGGGGCTGGCAACGCCGGGCGCTGGTGCGTTATCTGACCGGCAAGCCGCGTGATTTCCTGATGGTCGCCACCCCCGGCGCCGGCAAAACCACGTTTGCGCTGCGGATCGTCGCCGAGCTGTTGGCCGATCGCACCGTGGACCGGGTCACCGTGGTGGTGCCCACCGAGCACCTGAAAATCCAGTGGGCGGCGGCCGCCGCGGGCCACGGCATCGCACTGGACCCCAAGTTCTCCAACTCCGCCGCGCACACCAGCTCCGACTACCACGGCGTCGTCGTCACCTACGCGCAGGTGGCCAGCCACCCCGCCCGGCACCGGGTGCGCACCGAGGGCACCCGCACGCTGGTGATCTTCGACGAGATCCACCACGGCGGCGACGCCAAGAGTTGGGGCGAGGCGATCCGCGAGGCGTTCTCCGACGCCACCCGCCGGCTGGCCCTGACCGGGACGCCGTTTCGCAGCGACGACGATCCGATCCCGTTCGTGCGCTACGAACCCGACCGGGCCGGGGTGCGACGCTCGGTCGCCGACGAGAGCTACGGCTACTCGCAGGCGCTGGCCGACGGGGTGGTGCGGCCGGTGGTGTTCCTGGCCTACTCCGGCGAGGCCCGCTGGCGCGACAGCGCCGGCGAGGAGTACGCCGCCCGCCTCGGCGAGCCGCTGACCCTCGAGCACACCGCCCGAGCCTGGCGCACCGCGCTGGACCCGGCCGGCCAGTGGATGCCCGCGGTGATCTGCGCCGCCGACACCCGGCTGCGGCAGTTACGCGACGACGGCATGCCCGACGCCGGCGGCATGGTGATCGCCTCGGATCAGACCGCCGCCCGCGCCTACGCCAAGCTGCTGACGACGATCACCGGCGAGTCGCCGACCGTGGTGCTCTCCGACGACCCGGGGTCCTCGGATCGCATCGCGGCCTTCGCGGCCGGCACCAGCCGGTGGCTGGTCGCGGTGCGGATGGTCTCCGAGGGCGTGGACGTGCCGCGGCTGGCGGTCGGTGTCTATGCCACCAGTGCGTCGACGCCGCTGTTCTTCGCCCAGGCCATCGGCCGGTTCGTGCGGTCGCGCCGGGCCGGGGAGACCGCCAGCATCTTCTTGCCGTCGGTGCCGTCGCTGCTGCAACTCGCCAGTGAACTGGAGGAGCAGCGCAACCACGTGCTGGGCAAGCCGCACCGGGAGTCGCTCGATGACCTCGACGAGCCGCTCGAGCAGCGCCGCAGCGAGCCGTCCGAGCTGGACAACGGCTTCACCTCGCTGGGTGCGGACGCCGAACTGGACCAGGTGATCTTCGACGGCGCGTCGTTCGGTACCGCCACCCCGGCCGGCAGCGACGAGGAGGCCGACTACCTGGGTATCCCCGGCCTGCTGGACGCCGATGCGATGCGGGACCTGCTGCGGCGCCGGCAGGAGGCGCAGCTGGACCGGCGGAGCAAGACGGTCGACCCGGAGCGGGCGCCGGCGACCAGGCACGGTGAGCTGTCGGCGTTGCGCCGGGAACTCAACGCGCTGGTGTCGGCGACGCATCATCGGCTGGGCAAGCCGCATGGCTGGATCCACAATGAGCTGCGCCGCGTCTGCGGCGGCCCGCCGGTGGCCGCGGCCAATGGCGAGCAGTTGCGGGCCCGGATCGTGGCGATCCGCACGCTTTAGCCCCGTTACCGCCGAGCGTGTAACCAGGGCGAAAAATCGCTCGAAAAATCGCCCTGGTTACACGCTCGGCGCACGGCTAGCGCGCCCAGGCACTGCCCGCGACCCACGGCGACGCCTGCGCCGCCACCGACCACGCCCACTCCACCGGCACGTCGAGCACCCGGTAGGCCTGCACGCCCGCGGCCGTCGACGCCACCAGGGTCGCCACCCCGGCGCGGCGCTGGAACCAGGTCTGGCGCACCGTCCAGCCGACGATGCCCGCGGTCGCAATGCAGTAGCGGCGCCGCTCCCAGCTGCCGGTGCCGGCCGACAGCCAGTGCGGGTCGACGCGATGCCCCAGCGCCCGCACCCGGTCGACAGCCAGCAGCCCACAGCACAGCGTCAAGACCGCCAACGCCCACCACGACCAGGCCGGGACACCAGCGGTCATCGCGGCCGCGGCCAAACCGGCACCGACGGCCGCCGGCAGCGCCATCGCCCGGGTCCAGCGCCGGCGGACCGCCGCCGGGCCGTGCCCGCGCAGCGGCCCGCTGACCGGATCCGGGTCGCCGACCAGCCCGGCGAGCACCGACTCCGCGGTCGCCGAAGGGCACGGCGGCAGCAGCATCGACGACTCACCGAGGCCGGTGACACCGGTCATCGCCGCATCCAGCCGGGTCCCGCCCAGCAGTCGCACCGGCAGCGGCCGGCGCAGGGTTCCGCCGCGCAGCCGGCGCATGTCATAGCTGTGCTGGCGAACCCGCAGCAGCCCGTAGCTCAGCGCCAGCACGTCGCCGGCCGGGCCGGAGCTACGGGACAGCAACAGGTTGCCGTAGGTGACCAGCGAACGCAGCACCGCCAGCAGCATCGCCACGACCACCAGAGTCGCCGCGATCGCCGGCAGGCCGAACCGCTCGACGGTCTCCAGCCAGGTCCGGGCCAGCCCGGAATCCTCGACCGCCATCCAGGCCCCGCTCTGGTCAACGGCTCCGACCGCGGCGACGATCATCACCAGGCCGGACAGGCTCAGCGGGCTGTAGCGCAGCCACGACGGCCGCCACCGCGCCAGCACCGCCCCGGGGGTCGCCACCTCGGCGGCCGGTTGACCGGCCCGGCTCAACAACGTCGCCCGCAGCCCCGGCACCTGGCCGCTGTCCACCGCATCCAGTTCGAAAGCCTGGTCGCCGCTGGCCTGCTGGCCGGTGCTCACCCGCAGCACCGTCAGCCCCAGCAGCCGGTGCAGCAGCCGCGCCTCGGTGTGCACCGACCGGATCCGGTTGCGCGGCACCGACAGCACCGTGCGGCGCAGCACGCCGGATCGCAGCTGCAACCGGCCCGCCTCGGGGTCGGGTTCGATCCGGTAGCTGGTGGTGAACCAGCGCGCCACCCCGATCGCGGCGATCACCCCGAGCGCCGCCAGCGTCCACAGCTGATTGCCGCTGGTGGTCCCGAAGATCACCGCCGCGATCAGCAGCGGCAGCTCACGCAGCGCCTCGTGCACCGGATGCACCAGCAGCATCCGCGGACTCAGCCGCTGCCAGGACGGCTCGCCGCTCACGTGGCATCCTCGGCGCCCAGCGCGGCGATGTCGGTCAGCTGCGCGACCACGCGGTCGGCGACCGGGGCGTCCAGCGCGACGATGTGCACCGGGCCCGCCGAGGATGCGGTTGTGACGGTGACATTGGCCAGCCCGAGCAGCCGGTCCAGCGGACCCCGGTAGGTGTCGACGGTCTGCACCCGGGAGATCGGCGCGATGCGGCGCTCCTGGACCAGCCAGCCGGTGCGGGTGTAGACCGCCTGGTCGCTGATGTCCCAGCGGTGCACCCGGTACCGCCAGAGCGGGGCCACCACCACCGAGACCACGAAGCCCAGCGCGGTGACCGCCAGGGCCGCCCCGTGCCACAGCGGCCACCGCGGGTCGACCAGCGCCCACACCAGTTGCGCGACCGCCAGCACCAGCCAGGGAACCGCCCCGATCAGTGCCCACACCAGCGGCGCCTTGGCGCTGGGCTTGTGTGCGGGTTCGATCATGGTGGTCACCCCGGGGCGGTCTGCGCTTGCGGCCATGGGTATTGAGGATGGCAGCAGCAACGGGCACGCGCCATAACGGCGCGCAGACCCGCCGTCCGTCGGTATCGTTTGGCCGCATGGACTCCCAGGGCAGATGGACCGCGGAGGACATCCCAGACCAGACCGGCCGGGTCGCCGTGGTCACCGGCGCCAACACCGGGATCGGATACGAGACGGCGGCGGCACTGGCCGGCCGCGGCGCGCACGTGGTGCTGGCGGTGCGCGATCCGGCCAAGGGCGCCGATGCCGCGGAACGCATCCTGGCGGCCGGCCCGGACGCCGACGTCGCGGTGCAGGAACTCGATCTGAGCTCGCTGGACTCGGTGCGGGCCGCCGCCAAGGCGCTGCGCGCGGCGCACAAGCGCATCGATCTGCTGATCAACAACGCCGGCGTGATGTACACCCCGCGGCAGACCACCCTCGACGGCTTCGAGCTGCAGTTCGGCACCAACCATCTGGGCCACTTCGCGCTGACCGGCCTGCTGCTCGACCGGATGCTGCGGGTCGAGGGTTCGCGGGTGGTGACCGTCGCCAGCATGGCGCACCGGATCATGGCGGCGATCCACTTCGATGACCTGCAGTGGGCGAACGGCTACAACCGGATCGCCGCCTACGGGCAGTCCAAGCTGGCCAACCTGATGTTCACCTACGAACTGCAGCGCCGGCTGGCGGCCAGGAGCAGGCCGACGATCGCCACCGCCGCACACCCCGGCACCGCCAGCACTGAGCTGACCCGCAACCTGCCGGCGCTGATGCGCCCGGCCGACCGGCTGATCACGCCGCTGCTGTTCCAGAGCGCCGCGATGGGCGCGCTGCCGACGCTGCGGGCGGCCACCGACCCCACCGTGGGAGGTGCTGCGTACCTGGGCCCGGACGGTCTCGGCGAGCAGCGCGGCAACCCCAAGCTGGTGCAGTCCAGCAAGCAGTCGCACGACGAAGCGCTGCAGCAACGGCTGTGGCAGGTCTCGCTGGAGCTGACCGGCGTCAAGTTCCCCGTCTAGCGGGCGGCAAGATAGCGGCATGCGTTCAGTCGAAGAGCACCAGCGCGCCGTCGCCGAGTTGATCCGCCCGCGCCCGGCCGTGACACTGCCGCTGGCCGACGCCGAGGGCCTGGTGCTGACCGCCGACGTCACCGCCCCGCTGTCGCTGCCGGTGTTCGACAACTCCGGGATGGACGGCTATGCGGTGCTGGCCGGCGACGTGGCCGCGGCCACCCCGGAGCATCCGGTGAGACTGCCGGTGGCCGAGGACATTCCAGCCGGGCGCACCGACATCCCCACGCTGGCCCCGGGCACCGCGCACCGGATCATGACCGGTGCGCCGATGCCTGCGGGGGCAGACGCGGTGGTGCCCGTCGAGGCCACCGACGGCGGTGTCGACACCGTGACGATCCGCGCCGCCACGGCAGCGGGGCGCCACATCCGCCGGGCCGGCGGCGATGTCGCCGCCGGTGACACCGTGCTGCGGGCCGGGCAGCTCGCCAGCGCGCCGGTGGTCGGCCTGGCCGCCGCGCTGGGGCTGACCGGGTTGCCGGTGCGGCCGCGGCAGCGGGTGCTGGTGATCTCCACCGGCACCGAGCTGGTGACGCCGGGCAAGCCGCTGGCGCCGGGGCAGATCTACGAGTCCAACGGGGTGATGCTGGCCGCCGCGGTGCGCGAGGCGGGTGCCGACGTGGTGGCCGCCGCCACCGTGGGCGACGACATCGCGCAGTTCACCGCGGTGCTGGACCGTTACGGCTCGGCTGCCGATCTGATCATCACCAGCGGCGGGGTCAGCGCCGGCGCCTACGAGGTGGTCAAGGACGTGTTCGGCCGGGACGGCGATCAGGGGGTGCAGTTCGTCAAGGTGGCGATGCAGCCCGGGATGCCCCAGGGGATCGGCCGGGTCGGCGATGCCACCATCGTCACGCTGCCGGGCAACCCGGTCAGCGCGCTGGTCTCCTTCGAGGTGTTCATCCGCCCCGCGCTGCGGGCCGCGATGGGGTTGCCCGAACCCGACCGGCCCCGCCGCGCCGCGGTGCTCGGCGAGACCCTGAGATCGCCACCGGGTAAACGCCAGTTCCGGCGCGGCCTGCTCGACCCCGGCACCGGGACCGTCACCGGCTACGGCCCGCCCGCATCGCACCATCTGCGCTACCTGGCGTCGGCCAACTGCCTGTTGGACATCGCCGCAGACGTGACCGAGGTCGCGCAAGGAACGCAGGTTCAGGTCTGGGATCTGACCGGCTGAGTCCGGTCGCCTTCGTAAGATGACGGGGTGGCCAGACGCCCCCGCCCTGCAGACGATCCCGTATCGGGTCCGCAGCGGCTGGTGGAGTTGGTGCGCTCGACGATTCCGCCGATGCACCGCGCGGGGTGGCCCTTCGTCTCCGGCGGGCTGGCCCTGGCGCTGGCCGGGCACAACCACCGCTGGCTGCGCCGGGCCGGGCTGTTGGCCGCGGGCGCCAGCGCCGGGTTCTTCCGGCACCCGCACCGGGTGCCGCCGACCCGGCCGGGGGTGGTGGTGGCTCCCGCCGACGGCGTGGTCTGCCTGATCGACACCGCACCGCCACCGGCCGAGTTGAGTCTGCCGGACACGCCACTGGTGCGGGTCAGCATCTTCATGTCGGTGCTGGACGCGCATGTGCAGCGGGCGCCGGTCGGCGGCGAGGTGCTCGCGGTGCAGCACCGGGCGGGCCGGTTCGGCTCCGCAGAACTGCCCGAAGCCAGCGAAGACAACGAGCGCAACAGCATGCGGATCCGCACCGCCGACGGCGCCGAGGTGGTGGTCGTACAGGTCGCCGGACTGCTGGCCCGGCGCATCGTCTGCGACGCCCGCGCCGGCGACACGCTGGCCCTCGGCGACACCTACGGCCTGATCCGATTCGGCTCCCGACTGGACACCTACCTGCCGGCCGGCACCCAACCGCTGGTCCTCCTGGGCCAGCGCACCGTCGCCGGCGAGACCGTGCTGGCCGAGCTGCCATGACCGCCACCCCGGGCACCCGCCGCGCGGTCGGCCTGCACATCCTGCCCAGTTCGATGACCGTGCTGGCCATCTGCGCCGGCCTGACCTCGATCAAGTACGCGCTGGACGATCAACCGCACATCGCGATAGCACTGATCGCGGCCGCCGCCATCCTGGACGGACTGGACGGCCGGGTGGCCCGGCTGCTGGACGCCGAGTCCCGGATGGGCGCCGAGATCGACTCGCTGGCCGACGCGGTGGACTTCGGGGTGGCGCCGGCGGTGGTGATCTACACGTCGCTGCTGGCCCCGCTGTCCATCGGCTGGGTCGTCGTGCTGCTCTACGCGGTCTGCGTGGTGCTGCGGCTGGCCCGGTTCAACACGCTGCTCGACGACGCAACCCTGCCCGCCTACACCCGGGAGTTCTTCGTCGGGATGCCCGCCCCGGCCGGCGCGATCACGCTGATCGGCCTGCTGGCCGCCAAGCTGCAGTTCGGCGACGGCTGGTGGACCTCGGAGTGGTTCGTCTGCGCCGTGGTGGTCGCAACGTCGATCCTGCTGATCAGCCGCATCCCGATGCGCAAGATGCACGCCGTGTCGGTGCCACCGCACCTGGCGGCGGTGCTGCTGGCGGTGCTGGCGCTGGTCGCCGCGGCCGCTTTCCTGCGCCCCTACATCCTGGTCCTGGTGCTGATCGTGGCCTACCTGTGCACCATCCCGTTCTCCATTCGCAGCCATCACTGGGTGGCCGCGCACCCGGAGTCCTGGGAGGACGAGCCCAGGCAGCGCCGCGCCGCCCGCCGCGCCATCCGCCGGGCGCAGCCGCACCGCCGGTCGATGGCGCGGCTGGGACTGCGCAGGCCTGGCCGCGCATCGGCGGTTACGGCCGACAGTAGGACCGGGTCGCCAGCGCGAGCGCGTGCCGGTAGAAGTCGTCGAGGTGGCGGGCCGCGCTGATGTCGCGGCCGGCCGCATCCAGGTGGCCGGCGCATTCCGGTGAATGCAGCAGGCCCCACTGCTGCCCGATCTGGTCCAGCATGGCGCGGTTGAGGGTGTCGATCTCGGCGCGGGATGCCGCCAGGCTCGGCGGGTCGGCCGGGACCCCGGACGGGTCCAGCTTCCACTCGGCGAACCGCCGGTACTGCACGGCCTCACTCGCCGCGATCTGGTCGGCGAAGACCGCGGTCACGTAGCCGGGGTCGAGGTGTTCGGCGGTGGCGTCGGCGGCCAGCCGGTCCAGTTGCTCCCGCACCCGGGTCCGGTCTTCGACGGCTGCTCCGGCGTTCCATTTGACGGCGGCCACCGGTTCGGCGACCTGCAGCCGCTGGGCGGCCGCGTCGACCAGGCCGGTCAGCCCGGTGTCCGCCCGGGCCGGGATCGGGCCGAGGACCACCGCTACGGCGAGCAGCACCATGAGCTTTCGGGTGTATGCCGATAATGACCGCATGCCTTCCATTGAAGACCATGCCGCCCGGCGGCTCACGTTGATCGCCCGGCTGAACACCGCTGCGGTCGACGCACGCCGCGGCGTGGTCCGGCTGCATCCGGAGGCGGTTGCCGCCCTTGGCATTCGGGAGTGGGACGCGGTGTCTCTGATGGGGTCGCGGGCCACCGCTGCGGTGGTCGGGCTCACCGGGCCGGCCACCTCGGCCGGGGTGGCCCTGCTCGACGACGTGACGCTGTCCAACGCCGGTCTGCGCGACGGCACCGAGGTGATCGTGGCTGCGGTGACCGTGTACGGCGCCCGTTCGGTGACGCTGAGCGGTTCGGCCCTGGCCGCCCGCTCGGTACCGCCGGGCACCCTGCGCCAGGCGCTGCTGGGCAAGGTGCTGACGGTCGGCGACGCGGTGTCGCTGCTGCCGCGCGATCTGGGTCCCGGCACGTCGACGTCGGCGGCCACCGCCGCACTGGCATCGGCGGTGGGGATCAGCTGGACGTCGGAGCTGCTGACCGTCACCGGCGTCGACCCCGCCGGTCCGGTGAGCGTGCAACCCAATTCACTGGTGACCTGGTCTGACGCGGCAACACCGGCGGCGGTGGTCGCCGAACCCACCGCATCGATCACGGTCGACGATCTCACCGGCTGCGGCACGCAGGCCACCAAGCTCACCGAGTGGCTCAAGCTGGCCCTCGACGAGCCGCAGCTGTTGCAGACGCTGCGCGCCGGGACCAACCTGGGCGTGCTGGTGTCCGGCCCGGCCGGGGCCGGCAAGACGACCCTGGTGCGGGCGGTCTGCGCGGGCCGGCGGCTGGTTGAACTCGACGGCCCGGCAGTCGGTGCGCTGGCCGCCGACGACCGGTTGGCGGCGGTGCGCTCGGCGGTCACCCGGGTGCGCGACGGCGGCGGCGTGCTTCTGATCGCCGACGTCGACGCCCTGCTGGGCGACCCGCCCGAGCCGGTGGCCGCTCTGATCCTGGCCGAACTGCGTACCGCGGTGGCCACCGCCGGGGTGGCCCTCGTCGCCACGTCGGCCTTGCCCGACCGGCTCGATGCCCGGCTGCGGGCACCCGAGCTGTGCGACCGGGAGCTCAGGTTGAGCCTGCCCGACGGTCCCACCCGGGCCGCGCTGCTGGCAGCGCTGCTGAAGTCGGTGCCATCGCATACGCTCGACCTGGCCGAGATCGCCGAGCGCACACCAGGATTCGTGGTCGCCGACCTGGGAGCACTGGTCCGCGAGGCAGCACTGCGGGCGGCCTCACGGGCCAGCGGCAACTCCGAGCCGCCGGTGTTGACCCAGGACGACCTGGTCGGGGCGCTCAGCGTGATCCGGCCGCTGTCCCGCTCGGCCGCCGAGGAGATCGCCGTCGGCTCGGTGACCCTCGATGACGTCGGCGACATGACTGCCACCAAGCAGGCGCTCACCGAGACGGTGCTGTGGCCGTTGCAGCACCCGGACACCTTCGCCAGGCTGGGCGTCGACCCGCCGCACGGCGTGCTGCTCTACGGCCCGCCCGGCTGCGGCAAGACGTTCGTGGTGCGGGCACTGGCCGGTTCCGGCCGGGTCAGCGTGCACGCCGTCAAAGGTGCTGAGCTGATGGACAAATGGGTGGGCAGCAGCGAGCGGGCGGTGCGCGAGTTGTTTCAGCGGGCGCGCGACTCGGCGCCCTCGCTGGTGTTCCTCGACGAGATCGACGCGCTGGCGCCGCGGCGCGGCCAGAGCTTCGATTCCGGGGTGAGCGACCGGGTGGTGGCCGCACTGCTGACCGAGCTCGACGGCGTCGACCCACTGCGCGACGTGGTTGTCATCGGCGCCACCAACCGCCCGGAGTTGGTCGACCCGGCGCTGCTGCGGCCGGGGCGGCTGGAGAAGCTGGTGTTCGTCGAACCGCCGGACGCCGAGGCTCGCCGGGAGATCCTGCGCGTGGCAGGCAAATCGGTGCCGCTGCACAACGACGTCGACGTCGCGGCACTGGCGGCCGATCTGGCCGGCTACAGCGCCGCCGACTGCGTGGCGCTGCTGCGCGAGGCCGCGCTGACCGCGATGCGCCGCTCCATCGACGCCGCCGACGTCACCGCCGCGGACATCGCTGCGGCACGCGAAACAGTGCGCCCATCCCTGGATCCCGTTCAGGTACAGCAGTTACGGGCGTTCAGCCGACGGGTGTGAACTCGATGTGCAGTTCGGTCAGGCCGCGTAGCAGGAACGTGGGCTCGTAGGTGTAGCGGCGGGCGCCGGCCGGGCCGTGCTCGGCTTCGCCGATGGTGATGTCGCGCATCCGGTCCAGCATCCGATTGATCGTGATCCGGGCCTCCACCCGGACCAGCGGCGTACCCGCGCAGGTGTGGATGCCCCGGCCGAAGGCGATGTGCTCGCGCACGTTGGGCCGGTCCAGGTCGAAGTCGTCGGGGTGGTCGAACTTGCGCGGATCGCGGTTGGCCGCCCCCAGGCACAGCATCACCACGGTGCCGGCCTTGATCCGCACCCCGCCCAGCGTGGTGGTCTTGCGGGCCAGCCGGAAGTCGATCTTGGTGGGGCTCTCGATCCGCAGGCACTCCTCGACGAACCGCGGAATCAGATCGCGGTCGGCGCGCAGGCGCTGTTGCAACTCGGGCCGCTCACCCAGCACCTGGGCGATGGCGCCGAAGAGCTTGGTGACGGTCTCCTGTCCGGCGCCGAACAGGAATGTCGCCGGCCGCACCACCTCGGCAAGTTCCGGCAGCGACCCGTCCGGATAGGTGGCCGCGGCCAGCTCGCCCAGAACGTCGCCGCGGGGCGCACGCCGCCGCTCGGCCAGGTAGCCGCTGAACCTGTCCTCGAGGTATTGCAGGGGGTTGAGCCCCACCGGCTCGCCATCGAGGGCCCCGACCCGCGCACCCGGCGGCGTGCCGGCGCCCAGCTTCCGGCGAAACTCGGCCCGGTCGTCTTCGGGAACCCCGAGCAGATCGGCGATCGCCAGCGTCGCAAACGGTTTGGCGTAGTCCATCAGGAATTCGCACCTGCCGTTCCCGATGAACTCGTCGAGTTGATGGTCGACCAATCCCAGCAGGTACTGTTCGTTGTCCTTCAGCCGACGCGGTGTCAACAGCCTGCTCAGCAGCGCCCTGGCCCGCTCGTGCGCCGGTGGATCCAGCACGACGATGTGCTCGAAGATCGGAAACTCGTGCCGGTGTGCCTCGATCTGCTCGGTGATGTCGTCCCCCTCGGGCTCGAACGGCAGCGGCGGGAACGGCCCGCCGATCGCGTTGACCGCCGAGAACGAATCATGGTCCTTGAAAGCAGCCACCACCTCCTCGTAGCCGGTGACGGCGACGACACCGTGATGCGACTCGGCGACGACCGGTCCCTGCGCGCGCAGGTACTCGTAGTACGGGTAGGGATTCTGGGTGACGGCTTCGTCGGAGAAGTAGTCCACCGCCGCGAGATCCGTCATCACACCCAACCTATTGGTCGATCGATCAAATTGCTAAGCTGAACCATGCCTATCACGCGCGGCGACGGCAGGTCAACGGCCCGCAGCAGAAAACCCGCCGACACCGGCACCCGGCAGCGCCTGATCGAGGCGACCGCGCGGCTCATGCGCGAGCACGGCTATGCCGCCGCGACATCGCGCCGGGTCGCCGCCGCGGCCGGGGTGCGCCAGGCCCTGGTCTACTACTACTTCCCCACGATGGACGACCTCTTCGTCGAGGTGCTGCGGACCGGCGCGGAGGCCTCACTGGATCGCATGCGTACCGCGCTCACCGCCGACGACCCGCTGCGCGCACTGTGGTCGATCAACAGCGATGCCCGGCTGACCGGCCTGAACACCGAGTTCATGGCCCTGGCCAATCACCGCAAGGCCATTCGGGCCGAGCTCAAGTCCTATGCCGAGCGGGTCCGCGATATCGAAACCGCGGTCGTCACCGTCGCGCTGCGCGCCAACGCTGTCGATCTGGACCGGTATCCCCCCGTCGCGATTTCGATGCTGATCGCCCAGACGGCGCGCAGCCTGTGCAACGAGGGCGCGGTGGGCGTCACCCGCGGCCACGACGAGTTGCGTGAGCTGGTCGAGCGCCAGCTCAGCCTGCTGGTCACCCCACCGCCGACGACCACACCGGCTTGACAGCGTTACCGATCACCGTCGAATGCGCTGTTCGGTCGATCATTTTCTGCTGACCCTCGCACCGGAGGCCGTGGCCGCCGGCGGCCTGGGGGCGACAATTCGTCCATGGCGGACCCGGCATCGCTCTGCGCACCGTCTAGCGCGGAAGCTCGAATTCCACCCGCGCGGCGACGGTCTCCACCGCCTCACTCAGCGCGGCCAGCCGATCGGCGACCGATGCCGCCGCCAGCACCGCATACCGGTCGGCTTCCCCCATCGGCACCCGGCAGGCCAGCGAGTACAGTCGCTGCCCGGGCTCGACCGAGCGCAGTCGCCGGGCACCCAGCAACTGGTTTCGGCTCGGCAGGAACCGGGTGCCGCGGGCGATGGCAATCCGCTTGTGCAGGGCGAAGATCCGATCCTCGATGTCGCGAAACTGACGGTCACTCAACGGATCCGCCGGCTCATCGGGCCACCGGTCCACCATTGCGCGCGGGTAGGGATCGTCGGGAAGCCAGTCGCGCACCCGGATTCGCTCACCGGTCATGCAGCGCAGCGTGTAGCGCCCGCCGCCCAGCTCAGCGCAGTGGGTGATCGTCGCCATCGCACCCACGTCGCAGCGCTGGTCGCCGCCACCCACCTCGCGGCCGCGCGCGATCAGCACCACCCCGAACCGGGGATCGGGACTGCGCATCAGGTCGGCCACCAGCGTGGCGTAGCGCAGTTCGAAGATCCGCAGCGACAGTTCCTCGCCGGGCAGCAGCACCCACTCCAGCGGGAACATCGGCAGTTCCATCAGGAGACGTCCAACTCCGCGATCAGCGCGTCGACCACCGCCCGCAGGTCTCCGTCGTTCTCCTCGGCAATCCGGCGCTGCCGCTGATAGGACGCTCCGCGGGAGTAGATGTCATACACCGCGGCCAGCTCGTCCGCGCAGTCCAGCGTCTTGGCGACCGGCTGCAGCCGGGTGAGCAGACCGTCGAGGTCCTCGGTGACCAGGCGCTCGTTGCTGTCGGCGTCCAGGATGACGACCGCGTCGAGGCCGTAACGCGCTGCCCGCCACTTGTTTTCCTGCACATGCCAGGGCGGCATGGTCGGCAGTGTCTCGCCTGCCTCGAGCCGGCGGTCCAGGTCGACGATCAGGCAGTGCGTCAGCGCCACCAGTGCGCCCAGCTCCTTCAGGTTGGAAACCCCGTCACAGACCCGCACCTCGATGGTGCCCAGATGCGGCGACGGCCTGATATCCCAGCGGATCTCGTTCATGTGATCGATGATCCCGGTCTTCTTCTGGTCGTAGACGAAGCCTTCGAACTCGGCCCAGGTCTGGAACTGAAACGGCAACCCGGCGGTCGGCAGCTGTTGGAACATCATCGCCCGGTTGCTGGCGTACCCGGTGTCCTCACCGCCCCACCACGGAGATGACGCCGACAGCGCCAGCAGATGCGGATAGTAGACCAGCAGCGACGACAGAATCGGCATCACCTTGTGCGCCGAGCCGACGCCGACGTGCACGTGCACGCCCCAGATCAGCATCTGCCGGCCCCACCACTGGGTGCGCTTGATCAGTTCGGCGTAGCGCGGGGCGTCGGTGAGCTGCTGCGCGGACCACTGGGCGAACGGGTGGGTTCCGGCGCAGAACAACTCCAGGCCCCGGTCCCGGACGACCGGCCGCACGCTGCTCAGGGTGCCCCGCAGGTCATCGATCGCCTGCGGGGTGCTGTCGCAGATACCGGTGACGAGTTCAACGGTGTTGCGCAGCAACTCCTTGTGAACGTGCGGATTCTCCCCGATCTCGGAGATCACCGCGGTGGCATCGTTGCTCAGGTCGCGCGTTTCGGCGTCGACGAGCGCGAACTCCCACTCCACGCCGAGGGTGGGACGCGGTGATCCGACGAAGTCGATCTGCGCCGACGTGCCGGCCGAACCCCTAGCCGGAGCCGATGACACCGCACGCCACCCGTTTACCGGCGTCACCGGTGGTCAGCGTGGTCTGGTCGGGGCCGGGTGTGCCGTTGACCTGGGTGTAGCGATCCGCCGGGATGTTGGCGAAATTGTCGTCACCCTCGTGGATGATGATCGAGGTCTTCTCCCCGGCCAGCAGGTCGTCGCGGGTGAACGCATCGGTGGTGGTGACCAGCAGCCCGCCACCGTCCTGGCGCACCTGCAGTGAGGTCAGGTCGCCGCTGGCCGGATGACTGTCGTGGCCGGAGACCTGGAAGTGCCCCCCGGCGGACAGGAAGTCGCCCGGTGCGCCGCCGGCGGCCGCCACCGAGTTGGGCTCACACTTGCCGACGCTGTGCAGGTGCATGCCGTGGAAACCCGGGGTGAGCCGGCTGCTGCCCGTGGTCTGCACCGTGACGGTGACGTAGTCGCCGCTGAACTCGAACTTGGCGGTCGCGATCTCGACCCCGTCGGCCGTCTTGAGCTGCGCGGTCAGGCTCTGCGAACCCCCGGCTGCGCCCGAGTCGGTCCCCGGCTCCGCGGGTGCCGCCGATCCGGTCCAGACCGACGGCGTCGTCCCCGGTACGTCCGAGGGCGGCTGGTTGGGCGTGCAGCCGCTCAGCAGCGCGACGGGGGCGGCGAGAAAGAGGGCGGCGAGCGCCGTGCGATGACCTGTCGTGACCATGCCAGGAGCTTAACGTGCGGGTGCCACGGAGTTCCCACGAGCCTTCGGACCAGGTCCGGCTCAGCCCGCGATCACCACGATCACACCCCGTGGCTGCTCGGCCAGGTCGGGAATCCGTGGTTCCACCGGGGCCTGCAGCAACTCGCCCACGGCGGCGGCCGCGTCGTGCTCGCCGGCGGCGTCGCCGAAGTAGACGGTGGTCGCGGCGACCTCCGGCAATGCCAGGTTGTCCACCTCGGTGACGTTCCAGCCGGCGTCGCGCAGCTGGCCGGCGGTGCGCTCGGCGATCCCCTCTTCTTCCGAACTGCTGTACACCCGCACATCGGCCGTCTCGGCGATCGGTCGTGACCTCGCCGGCGCGGAGGTGGTGGTCGTCACCAGCGCCGGATCGGAGCCGTCGCCGGAGCCGCCGGTCGAACCGATGGCCTGGAATCCGACCAGCAGGAAGATCACCCCGAGGAACAGCAACACCATCACCATGGCCCGCAGTGGGAGCCCGGCGGAGTCGGGGATGCGTTCGGTCATTAGGCCCACTGTATCCGCGAGCGGGGCCCAACCCCCAAACGCGCTTGCGAACGCGCCGCTAGGTGACCTCGAAGCCGAGCCGGCGGGCGGCCTTCGCCTTCTGCCGACTGGCCCGCAACCGGCGCAGCCGTTTGACCAGCATCGGGTCGGCGGCCAGCGCCTCCGGTCGGTCGACCAGCGCGTTGAGCACCTGGTAGTAGCGCGTCGCCGACATCGAGAACAGCTCTTTGATGGCGTCTTCCTTGGCGCCGGCGTACTTCCACCACTGCCGCTCGAAGGCCAGGATGTCGTGTTCGCGGCGCGTCAGCCCGTCGGTGACCTCAGAATCGCTGCCTGCTCGATCCGCCTGCGCCATCGCACCGTCCATATCGCTTCCTGGACCCTTCCGGATAATGCTCGAATAACGTTCAAACGTTTGCGCTCAGCGTTGGCGTGTTCCGGCGAATATTCAATCACGCCTGCGACTGTTGGCCCGGAACCCCGCCCCGCGCGTCGTCGGGCCGGACTGACTTAAGCTAGCCGATCATGGCCGTCGTACCTATCCGGATCGTGGGCGATCCGGTGTTGCACACCGCTACCGCACCGGTACCCGTCGGCGCCGACGGCTCGCTGCCGGCCGACCTGGGCGAGCTGATCACCACGCTCTACGAAACCATGGACGCCGCCAACGGGGTCGGGCTGGCAGCCAACCAGATCGGGGTGGGGCTGCGGGTCTTCGTCTACGACTGCGCCGACGACCGGGGAAAGACCGCACGCCGGCGCGGCGTGGTGGTCAACCCGGTGCTGGAGACCTCCGAGGTGCCCGAGACCATGCCCGACCCGGATCGCGACGACGAGGGTTGTCTCTCGGTGCCCGGCGAGTCCTTTCCGACCGGCCGGGCGGGTTGGGCACGGGTGACCGGGCTCGACGCCGAGGGCCACCCGGTCACGCTGGAGGGCACCGGGCTGTTCGCGCGGATGCTGCAGCACGAGACCGGCCACCTGGACGGCTTCCTCTACCTGGACCGGCTGGTGGGCCGGCACGCCCGTGCCGCGAAACGCACGGTCAAGTCGCACGGCTGGGGGGTGCCCGGCCTGTCCTGGCGGCCGGGTGCGGTGCCCGACCCGTTCGGCCACCCGTGAGCCGGGCCGGCGAACCGCCGGAACTCCCCGGCCTCGGCAGCCGGGTGAGTCTGCGTTACCTGCGCCCGGCGGGGTCCGACCCGCCGATGGCCGACGTGATCGGGCACCTGGTGGAGGCCGGGCCGCGGGTTCGGGTGCGCTCCGCCGACGGCGCGCTGCACGAGTTCCGCCGCGCCGACGTGCTCTATGTGCGCCGGCTCACCGACCGGCCGGTGAAGAACTCGGCGATCCGGTCGGTGGAGCACGCTGCCGCGCTGGCCTGGCCCGGCACCGAGCACCGGTGGCTGGACGGCTGGTGGCTGCGCGCCGGACACGGAACCACTCGGCGCGCGAATTCTGCTGTCCCCCTTGATATGTTCGCGCAGTCTGCCACAATCCCGGCGATCATCGAATGGTACACCGAACGGGGGCTGCGACCCCTGCTGGCGGTGCCCGAGCGCCTGCTGCGACTGCCCGACGATCTGCCCGCCGAATGCGAGACCCGCACTCTGGCGGGTGAGCTCACGGTCGGCGGCACCGACGCGGGCGTCACGCTCTCGCCGCGCCCGGACACCGACTGGCTGGCGTGCTACGGCCGCGATGTTCCCGTCGACGTGCTGACCGCGGTCGCCGGCGGGCAGGTGGTGTTCGCGACGATCCCGGGGGTCGCGGCCGGCCGCGCCGCCGTCACCGAGTCACCGGACGGCACCCGCTGGGTCGGGATCTCGGCGCTGCGGGTGGTCGCCGATCAGCAGCGCCGCGGCCTGGGCCGAACCGTTTGTGCCGCACTGCAATCGTGGGGCCGCGACCACGGCGCCACCCGCGGTTACGCGCAGGTGCCCAGTGCCGACGCCGGCGCGTTCGGCTTCTTCGAGGCGCTCGGTCTCGCCGGCCAGCACCGCACCCGCTACCTCGATGCCCGGCTGATACGGCCGTAGGGTACTGGCATGGACGTGCTGCGGCTGGCCACCTGGAACGTGAACTCGATCCGCGCCCGGGTGGACCGGGTGACCGACTGGCTGGCCCGCGCCGAGGTCGACGTGCTGGCCATGCAGGAGACCAAGTGCACCGACGACCAGTTCCCCACCCTGCCCTTCTTCGAACTGGGCTACGAGGTGGCCCATGTCGGGTTCAACCAGTGGAACGGGGTGGCGATCGCCTCCCGGGTTGGGCTGGACGACGTCGAGATCGGCTTCGCCGGCCAGCCCCCCTGGAGCCCCACGCCGGATGGTCCGGCCGCCGCCGAGGCTCGGGCGCTGGGCGCTACCTGCGCCGGCATCCGGGTCTGGAGCCTGTATGTGCCCAACGGACGCATGCTGGACGACCCGCACTACACGTACAAGTTGAATTGGCTTGCCGCGCTGCATGATGCCGCTTCTGGATGGTTGCGCGACGACCCGTCGGCGGCGATCGCGCTGGTCGGCGACTGGAACGTCGCCCCGACCGACGACGACGTCTGGAGCATGGAGTTCTTCGAGGGCGCCACCCACGTCTCCGCACCGGAACGCGCGGCGTTCAACGCCTTTATCGACACGCAATTCACCGACGTGGTACGCCCTTTCACACCCGGACCCGGCGTCTACACCTACTGGGACTACACCCAGTTGCGCTTCCCGAAGCGCCAGGGCATGCGCATCGACTTCATCCTCGGCTCACCGGCGCTGGCAACCCGGGTCGTCGACGCCGCGATCGTGCGGGACGAACGAAAGGGCAAATCCCCCAGCGATCATGCGCCGGTCCTGGTGGAAGTTCGTCGCCAATAGTCCGGAAAGTGCTTAAGATGGTGATGCTATGAACTTTGCTCGGTTGAGCATCACCTGCCTGCGGGTACCCGGCGATTCGCCGGTCCGGTCGACGGGTGATCGACGAAGGCGCAGGGAGTGACCATGAGCTCCGTCGACGGAGCGGCACGAAAGCTGACCCGGGCGGTGGGCCGCGCCGCCACCATGACCACCGAGGCGGCCGGCGCGGTCGGGGGTGCGGCGGTCAACGGGGTGGTCGGCGGAGTCAAGGGGGCGGCGGCCGGCGTGCAGCGCGGGTTGAGCAGCGGCAGCCACTCGACGCCCGCGGCTGCCCTGACACTCGGTGCCCTCGGGGTCGCCGGACTGGTGGAGTGGCCGGTGCTGGCGGTGGTCGGCGGGGCCGCGCTGGTGCTGCGGCAGCTCAACAAGCGGTCGCCAGCCAAGCCGACGCCGGCGGTGCACGCCGTGCCGGCGACAACCGGGAAGGCGCCGGGACCACGGCGCAGCCCGCAGAAGAAGCCGGCTTCGCCGGCGAAACCGCGCACCCGCCAGTAGCCGGGCGCGAGTGCACCGCGAGTGAATGTAGCCCGAGATCTACCTCTGCGTGCGGTCACAGCGGGCGTCCAGGCCGGTCTTGCGCTGACCAGCGCCGCCCTGCACGCGGCCACGGCCGTGGCCGAGGCCGGCGCTGAACTGGCCACCCTGCCCGCCCGCCGGACCGCCAAATCGCTGTCCGGCGAATTCGCCGGTTCGACATTCTCCCGCCGGTGTTCGCGCAGCAACGGCCGGGCCTGGGTCGAGGTCCGCGGCTTGGACGGTCCCAACGGCGCGAAACTGGCGACGGCCCTGCTCGGCACCGCCCGCGGCATGCCCGGCATCACCGCGGCCCGCTTGAACCACCCGCTGTCCCGGCTGGTCGTCGACCTCGACGACGACACCTCGCTGCGCGACGTGTGCCGGATCGTCGCCGATACCGAGGACCGGTGCCGAACACGGACCGCTGCCGCCAGGGCCCGGCCGCCGGCCGGACTGCCCGGTGACGGCTTGACCCTGGCGGCGCGGACGGCCACTGTGGGCGCCAACTCGGTGGGCCTGGGTGTGGCGGTGCTGGGCCGGCTGCTGCGGCTGCCGGGCCTGCCGCTCGGCCTCGAGGCCACCGTGGTGGCCGTCGACTATCAGCCCCGGCTGCGGCGGCTGCTCGAAGATCGGGTCGGCAAGGCGACGGCCGACACCGTGCTGGCGCTGGCCACCGCGGCCGTGCACACCCTCAACCAGGCGCCCACGTCGCTGGCGGTGGATCTGGCGATGGAGGCGTTCAAGGGCGGCGAGGAGCGCGCGGCTGCGCGAGCGTGGCGCCGGCGCGAACCACAACTGGCAGTTCACGCCCACCATCCGCCCGTCGCGCAGCGCCCGCGGCCGGTGCCCCGGCCGGCCGGGCCGGTGGAACGGCACGGCGACCGCAGCGCCTGGGTGCAGGCCGTCGGCGCCGCGACGGTCGGGGCGGTGACCCGCAGTCCGGACCTGGCCGGCACCGCTGCGGCGGTGGCCGCCCCCAAGGCCTCCCGCACCGCCCGCGAGTCGTTCGCCGCGACGCTGGGCCGCGGCCTGGCAGACCGGCACGGGGTCGTGGTGTTGCGGCCCGGGAGTCTGCGCGAACTGGACCGGGTCGACCTGGTCGTCATCGACCCGCGGGTGCTGTGCGGCGACACGCTGCGGGTGGCGCAGGTACGCGGAGCCGACGACGACGACCTGGCCGGGGTGTGGGAGCGGGCGCAGGCCCGGCTGGGCGATACCGGCCTACGGCCGGGCTGGCATCCGGTCGCGGCGGGCCCGGGTGCCCCGGAGGCGTCGTATCAGCCGGCACTCGACCCGCTCGCCGCAGCCGTGGTGACCGAAGGGCGCCGCGCCGACGTGGAAGTGGTGTCGATCGACGTCGACGCACTGGGCGAGCTTCGCCCGCTCTTCGACGAGGTCCGCCCGGCCGATGGCGCCGCGCTGGACGAGGCGCTGACGGCGGCGGTGCTCGGCTATCAGCGCAAGGGCCACGACGTCGCCGTGCTCTCGGCGACCGCGCTGCGGGCCCTGGCGGCGGCCGACGTGGCGCTGGGCCTGGTTCCCGGCGACGGTTGCCCGCCGTGGTGTGCCGATCTGCTGCTGGGCGACCTGGCCGACGCCTGGCGGGTGCTGCACGCGCTGCCGGCCGCCCGGTCCGCCAGCAATCGCGGCGTCGAGATCTCGATCGGCGCTTCGGCGCTGGGTGCGCTGCTGATGCTGCCCGGGGTGCGCGGCCGGGGGCCGGGCCCGGTGACCACCGGCGCGGCGACCGGTGCACTGGCCGGCTACTGGCTGGGCCGCCGGGCGGTCGACGCCGCCGCGCCCCGGCCGGCGCCCGTCCACGAGTGGCACGCCATGTCGTCAGACCAGGTTCGCGCGGTGCTGCCGGCGCCGGACGGCGCGCCAACCGCCGCGCCCGGCCATCCCCCGCTGCCCGCGATCGCCCTGGCCACCGGCCTGGTTCGGGCCGGCACGGCCTGGACCGCACCGCCCCGTCGGATGGCCGGCCAGTTCTTCACCGCGATCCGCAGCGAACTGGCCGATCCGATAACCCCGGTGCTGGCACTGGGGGCGGCGGCCAGTGCCATCCTGGGTTCGCCCGTCGACGCGCTGCTGGTGGGTTCGGTGCTCGGCGGCAACGCCGTGCTGGCCGCAGCGCAGCGGCTGGTCGCCGAGCGGCGATTGAATGCCCTTCTCACCGAACAGATTCCGCCCGCCCGAAAAATCGTTTCGGGCGTTGGCGCCGACACCGGGACCTACCGCGACGTGATCGCCGAGCAGTTGCGGCCGGGCGACGTGATCGAGGTGCGGCCGCACGAGGTGGTGCCCGCCGACGGCCGGCTGCTCGAGGTCACCGACGTCGAAGTCGACGAATCGTCGCTGACCGGCGAGTCGCTGACGGTGACCAAGCAGGTCGAGGCCACACCGGGGGCCGAACTCGCCGACCGGCGCTGCATGCTCTACGCCGGCACCACGATGGTGACCGGCACCGCGGTGCTGGTGGTGACCGCGGCAGGTGCCGACAGCTACGGCCGGCGCGCCGCGGAACTGGTGGCCGGAGAGCAGACCGCCGTCGGATTGCAGCACCAGCTGAGCCTGCTGACCCGGCAGGCCTGGCGGATCAGCCTGGCCGGCGGCGCACTGGTCACCGGGCTGGGGCTGGCGCGCCGAATCGGCCTGCGCCAGGCGGTGGCCAGCGGAATCGCGATCAGCGTCGCGGCCATCCCGGAGGGTTTGCCGCTGGTGGCCACCCTGGCCCAGCAGGCCTCTGCCCGCCGGCTGACCAATTCCGGTGTGCTGGTTCGTGTTCCGCGATCGGTGGAGGCGCTGGGCCGGGTCGACGTGGTGTGTTTCGACAAGACCGGAACGCTGAGCAAGAACCGGCTGCGGGTCACGCGAGTGCATCCGGCGGCGGGGCAGTCCAGCGAGCAGGTGCTGCAATGTGCCGCGCACGCCGCACCGACCGCCAACGGCACCCGCCAGGTGCATGCCACCGACACCGCGATCACCGAAGCGGCGTTGGCCGTCAACGGATCCGAGCCGGACAACGGCTCGGCCGCACACCTGCCGTTCCGGTCCGGCCGGCCGTTCTCGGCGTCGGTGTCGGGTGCCGAGCTCACGGTCAAGGGCGCCCCGGAGCTGGTGCTGGCCGCCTGCGGCGTCGGCCCGGCCGTCCGCGAGGAGGTGGCCGGCTTGGCCGCCGACGGGCTGCGGGTGATCGCGGTGGCGCGGCGGCGGCTCACCGCTGAGCAGGTGCGGGCGCTCGGCGACGATCCCGAACCCGACGAGATCGCCGAACTGTGCCGCGACGGAATGACGTTCATGGGCCTGCTGGGATTGTCCGACACCCCGCGCGACGAGGCCGCCGACCTGCTCGCCGAACTGCGGCGCCGGGAGATCCCGGTGCGGCTGATCACCGGCGACCATCCGATCACCGCCACGGCCATCGCCCGGGAGCTGGGCATGCCGGTCACCGCCGATCAGGTCATCAGCGGGGCGCAGTGGGATGCGCTGTCGCGCAAGGACCAGGAGAGCGCCGTCGCGCAGAAGGTGGTGTTCGCCCGGATGTCACCGGAGAACAAAGTGCAGGTAGTCCAGATGCTGGAACGCACCGGCAAGGTGTGCGCCATGGTCGGCGACGGCGCCAACGACGCGGCCGCCATCCGGGCCGCCACCGTCGGGATCGGGGTCGTCGCGCACGGCAGCGACGCGGCCAGCACCGCCGCCGACGTGGTGCTGCTCGACGGCCGGATCCATGCGCTGCTGGACGCCCTCGACGAGGGCCGCGAACTGTGGCAGCGGGTGCAGGCGGCGGTGGCGGTGCTGCTCGGCGGCAACGCCGGCGAGGTGGCGTTCGCGATCATCGGCAGCGCTATCACCGGGCGATCGCCGCTCAACGCCCGGCAGCTGCTGCTGGTCAACATGATGACCGACGCGCTGCCGGCGACCGCGCTGGCGGTCAGCTCGCTGGACGACTCGGCCCGGGCCTCCGCGCACGGCCCGGACCCGGCCGCGCTGTGGCGCAAGGTGGCGGTGCGCGGGGTGACGACGGCGTCCGCGGCGGTGACGGCCTGGGCGATGGCGTCGTTCACCGGGCGCCGGCAGCGGGCGTCCACCATCGCGCTGGTCGCGCTGGTCTCCGCGCAGCTGGGGCAGACCCTGCTGGACTCCCACGACCCGCTGGTGGTGCTCACCGCGGTCGGCTCGCTGACCACGCTGGGGACGCTGATCAGCATTCCCGGGATCTCCCAGCTGCTGGGCTGCACGCCGCTGGGCCCGTTCGGCTGGGCGCAGGGCCTGGGCACCGCGGCGGTGGCCACCGCGGGCGCGGCCGTCGCGCCCAGGCTGTGGGCGCGGGTGGCGGCCGGGGCGGAACCGGACGCCGGTGCGGCCGAGGTGGTTTCCGAGGCTGCTGCGGAACCGGCTGCAGAGCCGGCCTCCGAGCCGGAACCGACCCGGCACCTGCGGGTCGTGGACAATGACTTCGATCCCGAGAGCACCGCCGGCGGGCGGCGCGACCCGTCGCTATCAGGAGGCAGATGATGGTGGACAGACAACGTCGACAGACGTCGCAGGCCGAGGCCGTGGAGCACATCCGCAAGGGCCAGACCTTCGCCGTCGACCTGCCGGTGTTCGGCCGGGTGACCATTCCGCATCCCGAGCAACTGGCCTACTACGGCGGGCTGGTGCTGCTCGCGGCGTTCGAGATCATCGACTGGCCGGTGGCGGTCGCCGTCGCCGCCGGGCACATCCTGGCCAGCAACCAGCACAACCAGATCCTCGAGCAGATCGGCGAGGCCTTAGAGGAAGCCTGAGCGGAATCCGGTGCAGCGGACTCAGACATGAAGCGGCCCGGGGACTTTCACCCCGGGCCAGTGACGTCTTGAGCCGGGCTCAGCCGTCGATCACCAGCACTCCCGCCCGCCACAGCCACGCGTAGGCCTGACGCAACGGAACGCTCAGCAGCCGGGTGGCCACGTCCACCACCGGGTCGGAGAAGGTGCTGACAGGTCGCTGCTCCAGTCGCTTGGGCGCCGGGACGGCGCGGGGAGCCGGAGTGGTGATGTCGCTGTAGGCGAGGGCAACCATGATGGCCTCCTAGTCGCGTGGCGGTGTCGCACGCGCCCTGCAGCAGGCCTGGTTCGGGCTCAGCTGGCGGCGGTATGCGACCGGTCGGATGGGGACGGAGCAACTGTCGAATATCGACTCGGACTATCACCGGAACTCATTCGTCCCTCACCTCCTCTCGGTCACAACACGCGCATACGCGTCACGTTCACCGCACGCCAGGAAGCAGCACCGACGACTGTCGGAAGGCCGCACCCCTCTCGTCAGAGCTTTGGCACTGCACGGCGTATCCGGTGACCCGGAAGCCACTTGGGCTCAACCCTTAATCCGGGAGGAGCTGTCCTGACCGGGGGCGTCTTTCGACGTTCGGGGTCAGTGGCCTGTATCCGTGCAGACGCCTCACCTAACGAGGTGCTTGCGTGGTCCATAGTGCACGACGGCCGCGCGTGGGTCAATCCGAAATGCCGAATCGTGACCGGGGCGCGGACATCTGCTGCTCGGGGGCTTTGGGAGCGACACCGCCACTCCTCGACGAGCACCGTCGACGGGGTTCGGGAAACGACGAGAACCCTGGTTGCACTCAGCCCACCGCGGGCTTGGCCCACCCGGTGGATGTTCAGGTACCGCGGAAGCCGGTAGACAAGGGAGCCACCGAGATAGCGGAATGTCCCGGCACTGCCTGCGGTGTCGCCCCAATCGGCCGCCGCTGCCGCCGGCATCGGCGGGATGCGCCTGTCGCGCAACCGCTGGATCAACTCGCCGAGCCCCTATGCCGACGGCCATCGCGGGCCGCCTCGCGACCCGCGACTGACGGTGCGCATCCTGGTCTACGGCTATGCCGGCGAGGTCGCCCGCACGGCAACGAGAAGGCCGGCCGCGTCGATGTGACCAAGTGCCCAGGGGGCTACCACTGAGTGCGCTCGGGGCGGTGATCGTGCACCCGGGCGGTGATTTTTCGAGAATCACCGCCCGGACCCGCACCCTGGAAGACCAACCACGCCCCACCCGGCCGGCATCTCACCGGCTCACATCCCTAGATGTTGTTGTGACCGTCCGGGCCGGCCGCGCCTGCGGTGCCGGCTGCTCCGTTCGGGCCGCCGGGGCTGCCGTCGGTGCCGGTGCCGCCGCCGCCCTTGCCGCCGCCGGTGCCGGTCGCGTTGCCGCCGTCGCCGCCGGCGCCGCCGGTGCCGCCGGTGCCGGGCAGGTTCTGGGTGCCGCCGATGCCGCCGTCGCCGCCCCAGCCGCCGTCGCCGGTGCCGCCGGTGGTGCCGCTCGCGTTTCCGCCATCGCCGCCGGTGCCGCCGGTGCCGCCGACGGTGCCGGCGGCCAGGCCGTCGCCGCCGTCGCCGCCGTCGCCGCCCCGGCCGCCTCTGCCGCCCGAACCGTCGGGGCCGATGCTGGTGCCGTCGCCGGTGCCGTCGCCGCCGTGGCCGCCGGTGCCGCCGGCCCCGCCGGTGCCGCCGCCGCTGCCGGCGCCGCCGTCGCCGCCGGCGCCGCCGCCGTTGCCGCGGCCGTAACCCTGGGCGGAGGTGAACAGCGGCCCGTTGCCGATCCCGATCCCCTGGCCGCCGTCGCCGGCGTGGCCGCCGTCGCCGCCGGTACTTCCGGCGCCGTCGCCGACGCCGCCGTTGCCGCCCTGGCCACCGGTGCCGCCGATGCCGCGGACGGTGAGCTGGTCACCGATGTTCTGGATGTCGCCGGGACCGCCGTTGCCGCCGTCGCCGCCGTTGCCGCCGGTGCCGGTGTTGCTGCCGACCCCGCCGCCACCGCCGCCACCGCCGTCGCCGCCGCCGGAGCCGAGGTACCCGGCACCGCCGTCGCCGCCGATACCGCCGGTGCCGCCGTTGTCGGCCCCGCCCAGCCCGCCGCGACCGCCGTGGCCGCCGCCGGTGTGCAATCCGCCGCCACCCGAGGCGCCGTCGCCGCCGACGTTGCCGGCGGCCCCGCCGACGCCGTTGCCGCCGTTGCCGCCGTTGCCGCCGTTGCCGGCGGTGTTGCCCAGGGTGCCCTGGCCGCCGTGGCCGCCTTCGCCGGCGGTGTAGCCGGCGCCCACACCCTGGCCGCCGTTGCCGCCGTTGCCGCCGTTGCCGCCGTCGCCGAAGCTGTTCAGCCCGGTTCCGGTCAGGTCGAACGAGAACCCGCCTTGGCCGCCGCCGCCGCCCAGTCCGCCGGTCCCGCCGTTGCCGCCGTTGCCGCCGCCGTCACCGCCGTTGCCGGCGCCGCCGCCGTCGCCGCCGTCGCCGAAGGAGCCGCCCGGCCCGTTCGGCGCCTTGCCGGCCTGCCCGCCGTCGCCGCCGCGGCCGGCGTTGCCGCCGTCGCCGCCGTCGCCGACATTGTTGGCGTTGGCGCCGTGGCCGCCGTCGCCGCCCTTGCCGCCGTTGCCGGCGTCGCCGCCGCTGCCGGCGAGAGCGCCGCCGTTGCCGCCGTTGCCGCCCTTGCCCCCGCCGCCGCCGAAACCGCCGGCGTCGCCGGGGTTGGGGCCGTCGTCGCCGCGCTTGCCGTTGCCGCCGTCGCCGCCGGTGCCGCCGTTGCCGGTGCTGCCGCCGTTGCCGCCGTCGCCGCCCTTGCCGCCGAACTGGCCCTGGCCGACACCGAAGAGGTTGGTCGTCTCGCCTTCGCCGCCCTTGCCGCCGTTGCCGCCGTTGCCGCCGAGGGTGTTGATGGCACCACCGGCGCCGGTGGCGGCCTGGGTGGTGTGGCCGGGGTTCCAGCCGCCGGCGCCGC
>CAZGGK010000055.1:0-28650 GCA_964525125.1 uncultured Mycobacterium sp. | reverse complement strand
CCCGCCATCGCCCGCATCTGCTCCGGGTCGGTCATAAAACGCGTAGGCATGAAACTGTCTCCTTACTACTGGAAAATCATTGCGGTACCGGACTGCCCGGCTGGAAAATCTGGTTCGGGGCCCCTTCCGTCAACCGCCGGCCGGCGAGCGGGGGATTACCTTGGGGGCCTTCGCGGCCACACCGCCGATACCGCGCCCGGCCAACGCACCCATCAGCGCGTTGCCGAACGGGCCGCCGGGCAGTCCGCCGGTCGCCGCCATCGTCGAGACCGGGGCGGCGCTGACCGTCTGCGGCAACACCGGTGCCGCACGGATCATCCCGTCGGCAGCCATCGACCACGCCCCCGGCACCTTCAGCGCCCCCATCGAGGCGGCCTGGCCCAGCTTCGCCGATATCGCCTGGGTGGCCGTGTTGAAGTGGCCCACCAGCGTGCCGACCGCGCCCTGCATCTTCGAATTGACGAATTCGCCGATCTGGGTCATCAGCGTGCCGGTACCGCCCTGCCCCGCTGCCGACGCCCCGGCCAGACCGGCCGCCCCGGGCCGCATGAAGCTCTGCAGCATCATCAGATACCGCATGCCCATGGAACCGTAGGACGCCGCCATCATGGCCGGCGACGACAGCGAGTTGATGTTGGTGGCGGCCAGGTTCGCGTCGGTGATCGGCGGAGTCGCAACCCCGTAATTGGTGAGGAACTGCTGGATGCCGCCGAGGGTGGAGAAGTTGTAACCCGAAGGCGCCGTGGTGGTCGGCGTGGTCGGGGCCGGTGTGGTGGGGCCGCCCTCCGCGGCGGGGTGCGGGACCTGGCTGCTGGTGGTGGGCGGCGATGTGGTCTGCGGCAACGAGTTGTTGTTGTTCTCCGCTGCTGCCCCGTAGGCCTCCGCGGCCGCCGCGTCCTGACCCCAGTAGGCCTCGTACTGCGCCTCGGTGGCCATGATCGCCGGGGTGTTCTGCCCGAAGAAGTTGGTCGCGATCAGCGCCAGCAGCAGCGCCCGGTTGGCTGCGACCACCGCCGGTGGGATGGTCGCCGCGTGCGCGGTCTCGAACAGCGCGGCCGCGGTGGTGGCCTGCGCCGCCATCTGGGCGGCCTGGCCCGAGGTGGTCTCCAGCCACGCCACGTAGGGGCTGACCGCGGCCGCCATCAGGCCCGACGAGCCACCCTGCCAGGTTCCGGTCAACCCCGAAACCTGCGACTGGACCGAAGTCGCCGTCGTCGTGAGCTCTTCGGACAGCCCGGTCCACGCCGTCGCCGCCGCCAGCAGCGGTCCTGAACCCGGACCGGTGTACATCAGCCCGGAGAGAATCTCGGGTGGCAGGAGTGAGAAGCCAAAACTCATTCGCCTACCCCCGCTCAGCCGGCGCCGGCGGCGTTGGCGGCCTCGGTGACGGTGTACGCCGCGGCGTTGCTCTCCAAGGTTGCTACCAACTGCTCGTGCACCGCCGCCGCCTGGGTGCTGATCGCCTGGAACATCTGGGCGTGTGCAGCAAATTGCGCAGCCGTCATCGCCGACACCAGATCGGCGGCCGGCGGCACCACGCCGGTCGTCGGGGCCGCAGCGGCGGCCGTTCCTGCCTTCATCGCATCGCCAATGCCAGCGAGGTTGCCGGCAGCCGCCGACAAGATTTCCGGGTGGGTAATTACGAATGACATGCGATTCCTCCTTGAACCCCTTCTGGATCGTCTTCAGTCGGCCGACTACCCGCTACGGCTGCCGAACGGTGCACGCCACTGTAGCGGAAGTCACCTAATAACGACATGATAAACTCGTGCGCCCAGCACCGCCAGACCTGCACGATTGCCGTCCGGCCAACCATTTTTCGCGATCGCGCCACTGTCCTCAACCATCGTGCCGGCAGCCCCTCCGAGTATCCGTCAACTGCCCGCGCGGTGCCTGCATCGCGAACAAGCTGGTGCCGAGCGAAACTAACATCAGCAGCGGGCGCGGTCCAACGCGGCAGCGAACTTTCAGCAAAGATTTGGCAAGGGTTAGGGCAGGTGCCGCAGACACCGATCCGCGGGTGGCCGCCTGGCAACTTCCACGCCCTCGCGATGTTTGCCGCTCCCGGCGTCGAGGTGCGCCAAGCACGAGCACGCCCCGGCGGCGTGTGCGAAGCTGATGACGCTCACCGGGCAGCCATGATCCCGATCCGACGGAGACCGCGATGACCTTCAACGAAGGCATGAAGATCGACACCAGCACGACGTCGACCAGCGGTGGCGGGGGCGGCCGGATCGCGATCGGCGGCGGCCTCGCCGGGTTGGTGATCATGGTCCTGGCGCTGCTGCTCGGCGCCGACCCCGGCGACGTCCTCAGCCAGCGCCCGGTGGACACCGGGCAGTACGCGGCACCCGGCTTCGACCTGAACAAGTGCCGGACCGGCGCAGATGCGAACAAATTCGTGCAATGCCGGGTGGTGGCCACCGGTAACTCACTGGACGCGGTGTGGGCTCAGTTGCGGCCCGCGTACAGCCGGCCGCGGGTACGGCTGTTCAGCGGCCGGGTGGACACCGGCTGCGGCTCGGCCACCAGCGACGTCGGGCCGTTCTACTGCCCGGTGGACCAGACCGCCTATTTCGACACCGACTTCTTCCAGGTCCTGGTCGACCAGTTCGGCTCCAGCGGCGGGCCGTTGGCACAGGAGTACGTCGTGGCCCATGAGTTCGGCCACCACGTGCAGAACCTGCTCGGGGTGCTCGGCGGGGACCAGCAGGGCGCGCAGGGCCCCACCGGCAGTGGCGTGCGCACCGAGCTGCAGGCCGATTGCTACGCCGGAGTGTGGGCGCACTACGCGGCGATCACCCGGCAGGAGGGCACCGGGGTGCCGTTCCTGGAGCCGCTCAGCGACGACGACATCCGCGACGCGCTGTCGGCGGCCGCCTCGGTGGGTGACGACCGGATTCAGCAGGCCGCCACCGGCCACGTCAACCGGGAGTCCTGGACGCACGGCTCGTCGGCGCAGCGCCAGCACTGGTTCACCGTCGGCTACCAGACCGGTGACCCGGACCGTTGCGACACCTTCACCGCGCGGAACCTGGGTTAGCGCAGTTCAGAGCTCGAGCAGGTCTTTGAGCTCGGCGCGGCCCGGGTCGTCCAGCGGCAGCAGCGGCCGGCGCGGCACCCCGGCCGGCACCCCCAGCAGCTCCAGCCCGGCCTTGACCGTGCCGGCCAGCCCGCCGGCGACGATGAACTCCAGCAACGGCCTGAGCTCGTCGTAGAGCACCTGCGCCCGGGGCAGGTCACCACCGGCCACCGCGGTGTAGAGGTCCAGGCACGGCCGGGGCCGCAGGTTGGCCGCCGCGGTGCACCACCCGGCGGCGCCTACCCGCAGCGCGTCGAGCACCAGCGGATTGCTGCCGTTGTAGAACGGCAGCCGGCCGTCGGTGAGCCTGGCGATGGAGCGCATCCGGGACAGCTCACCGGTGGACTCCTTGACCATGGCGACGTTGTCGATGCTCTCGAACATGCCCACCAGCAGTTCCGGTTCCATGTCCACGCCGGACGTGGCCGGGTTGTTGTAGGCCATGATCGGGATGTCGATCGCCGCTGAGACGCTGGCGTAATGCTGGGTGATCTCGCGCTCGGACAGTTTCCAGTACGACACCGGCGCCACCATCACCGCGTCGGCACCGGCTTCCTGCGCACGGGCGGCCCGCCGCACGGTGCCGGCGGTGGTCAGATCCGATACCCCGACGAGGACCGGCACCCGGTGCCCGACCGCGTCGATCGCGACGTCGACCACGGTGTCGAATTCGTCCTCGGTCAGGTAGGCCAGCTCACCGGTGCTGCCCAGCGGGGCGACGGCGTGCACACCGTCGGCCACCAGGCGATCCACCATCGTGGCCAGCACGCCGGTGTCGACACGGTCGTCGGCGGTGAACGGGGTCACCGGGTAGCCGATGATGCCGTGGAAGTCAGCCACGCTGCGCTCCTCGGTCGGTAAGCGCGTCGGGGTGGGCCGCCAGCGCGCGGCGGGCGTAGTAGGCGAAGTTCGCCCTGCTGCGGTCGGGCAGCAGCGTCCAGTCGTGGGCTTCCCGGGCCAGTTCCTCGGGCAGTTCCCTGATGGTCCCGGCGGCCATCGCGGCCAGCTGCAGCTTGGCGGCCCGCTCGATGAGGACGGCCAGCGAACAGGCCTCCTCGATGCTGGCACCGGCCACGATCTGGCCGTGGTGCGCCAGCAGGATGGCCTTCTTGTCACCGAGCGCGTGCGCGATGGTTTCGCCCTCCTCGTTGCCGACCGGGACACCGGGCCAGAACGGCAGGAACGCGCAGTCGTCGTAGAGCGGGGTGGTGTCCATGTGCGAGATCACCAGCGGCGTCTCCAGCATGGACAGCGCCGCCACGTGGAACGGGTGGGTGTGCACGATGCACCGCACGTCGGGGCGGGCCCGGTAGATCCAGCTGTGGAAGCGGTTGGCCGGGTTTGCCATCCCGGTGCCCTCCAGCACGTTGAGGTCCTCGTCGACCACCAGCAGGTTGTCCTCGGTGATCTCGTCGAAGCCCAGCCCGAGCCGCTGGGTGTAGTAGCTGGCGGGCCGCTCGGCGCGGGCGGTGATCTGCCCGGTCAGCCCGGAGTCGTGACCGCGGTCGGAGAGCGCCCGGCAGGTCAGCGCCAGCTTCTGGCGGGCGGTCCAGTCCGGTTCGATGAGGTTCTCGGCGAGGCGCTGCTGCGCCCGGCGCATCAGATCGGACTTGGCATCGGTGAAAGTCTCGGGGAGAGCCGGGGCCATGACACAACCTTATGCCATAGGACACTTTGTGTCATCATGGAGCGATGACCGCCCTGCTGCGCACCATCCGCAGGCAGCGTGGGCTCACCCTGGAGGGCCTGGCCGAGTTGACCGGGCTGACCAAGAGCTACCTGTCCAAGGTCGAGCGCCGCCGCAGCACCCCGTCGATCGCAGTGGCCGTGCGGGTCGCCCGCGCACTGGATGTCGATGCCTCGCAGCTGTTCGCCGAGCGCAGCGACGAAGAGAAGATCGCGGTCGACCGAGCCGCCGAGCCGGGCACCGGCCGGCAGCGGTACCGGGCCGTGGCCACCGGATTGCTGGGAAAGTCGATGTCCCCGTTCGTGGTTCACCCCGGCCATCGCCTCTCCGCTGACCCGCACCCGGTGCACGCCGGCCAGGAGTTCGTCTTCGTGCATGCCGGGACGGTCGAACTGGAGTACGGCGACCAGCGGCTGACGCTGGCCGCCGGCGACAGCGCCTACTTCGACGCGTCGATCAGCCACCGCTTCCGGGCGGTCGGCGACGAGCCCAGCGAGGTCGTCGTCGTCGCCACCGGCGAGCCGGGCGCCCTACCCTGACACCCTGGCCGATCCGCAGCCGCTGTTCTCCCACCGCACGCTGCGCCGGCAAGAGGTGCAGCGGGCCACCTTCGGGCGCGAACTCGACGGCCGGCAGGGCGCGATCGTCGGCTTCGCCCCGGAGGCTATCGGCCGGCTACCAGGGCCGGGTCGAACAGGTCACCCCGCTGCCGCCCTGCTGGGACACCACCACCTCGCCGTCGACGGCGATCTCGCAGTGGAACTCGGGATTGATCCGCAGGCCCCCGCTGGCGGTGACCAGCGCCCACTGGTTGGGATCGGCCAGCGTGGTGGTGTAGACCAGCGGCTGGCCGCCGCTGATCGGAACATGCAGCGTGGTCAGGTACTGCGAGGCGTCGGCGTTGTAGGCCGACATGCTGGGCGGATCGGTCGCGATGTAGGAGATGTTGGCCATCAGGTCGCTGGTGGCGGTCACGGTGTAGGTGACCTGGTGGCCTTCCGGTCCGGTTGGCTCGGCGGTGGCCGTCGCGTGGCCTGCGGTCATGCCGACGCCGGTGAGCATCAGCGCCATCGCGGCCCGGGTGGTGGCGTTTCGCATGCTCGTAGTCTCTCATTCACTCTGCGCCCAGCACGGGGTCTTCTCGAACTTCGTCGCGGTGGACGCAGACTCAACGCGGCGTGGCGGTCCGGGAAAGCACTTCGGCGACAACATTTTCGGTGGACACCTCGACCTGCGTGCCAGTTGCCAGGTCTTTGACGCCCACCGTGCCGGCGTCGATGTCACGGTCGCCGGCGACCAGCGCCAGCCTCGCACCCGACCTATCCGCGGCCCGCATCGCGCCCTTGAGGCCCCGGTCGCCGTAGGCCAGGTCGACCCGGACCCCGGCGGCACGCAACTGCCCGGCCAGCACCGCCAGCGCCAGTTTGGCCCGTTCGCTCAAGCCCACCCCGAACACGTCGCAGCGGGTGGTGTCGCCCACGGTCTTGCCCTCGGCCGCCAGCGCCAGCAGGGTGCGGTCCACCCCGAGGCCGAACCCGATGCCGGACAGCTGCTGGCCGCCGAGCTGTGCCATCAGCCCGTCGTAGCGGCCGCCGCCGCCGATGCCGGACTGCGCGCCGAGGCCGTCGTGCACGAACTCGAAGGTGGTCTTGGTGTAGTAGTCCAGCCCGCGCACCATCCGCGGATTGATGACGTAGGGCACGCCCAGGGCGTCCAGATGGGCCAGCACGGTGTCGAAGTGCCCTTTGGCCGTATCGGAGAGGTGGTCGAGCAGCACCGGGGCGTCGGCGGTCATCGCACGCACCTGCGGGCGTTTGTCGTCGAGCACCCGCAGCGGGTTGAGCTGTGCACGCCGGCGGGTCTCGTCGTCCAGGTCGAGGCCGAACAGGAACTCCTGCAGCAGCTCCCGATAGGCCGGCCGGCAGGTGTCGTCGCCCAGCGACGTCAGCTCCAGCCGGAAGCCGGTCAGCCCGAGCGAGCGGAAGCCGGCGTCGGCGACCGCGATCACCTCGGCGTCCAGCGCGGGGTCGTCGACGCCGATGGCCTCCACCCCGACCTGCTGCAATTGGCGGTAGCGGCCGGCCTGCGGGCGCTCGTAGCGGAAGAACGGCCCGGCGTAGCAGAGTTTGACCGGCAGCTGGCCGCGGTCCAGGCCGTGCTCGATCACCGCGCGCACCACCCCGGCGGTGCCTTCGGGCCGCAGCGTCACCGAGCGGTCGCCGCGATCGGCGAAGGTGTACATCTCCTTGGCGACGACGTCGGTGGACTCCCCCACGCCGCGGGCGAACAGCGCGGTGTCCTCGAAGATCGGCAGTTCGATGTCGCCGTAACCGGCACGGCGGGCGGTGGCCAGCAGCCCGTCGCGGACTGCGACGAAACCGGCCGAGGCCGGCGGGGCGTAGTCCGGGACGCCCTTGGGTGCGCTGAACCGGTTCACGCGCTCAGCCCCTGCAGGAACGGGTTGGCCCGCCGCTCGGCGCCGATCGTGGTGGCCGGGCCGTGCCCGGGCAGCACCACGGTGGCGTCGTCGAGCACCAGCAGCTTGTCGACGATCGAGCCCATCAGGTCCCGGCCGCTGCCGCCGGGCAGGTCGGTGCGGCCCACCGAGTTCGCAAACAGGGTGTCGCCGCTGAACACCACCTCCGAGCCGTCCCCGTCGACCCGGAAGCACACCGAGCCGCGGGTGTGGCCGGGGGTGTGGTCGACGGTGACGGTGGTGGCGCCCAGTCCGATCTTGTCGCCGTCACGGTCCAGCTCGATCAACTGGCGGGGCTCGGCGAACAGGGCGCCGAGCAGCGCCTGGCCCAGCCGCGGCCCGAAGCCCCGGATCGGGTCGGTGAGCATGAACCGGTCCTCCGGGTGGATGTAGGCCGGGCAGCCGTAGGCATCGGACACCTTCTGCGCCGACCAGATGTGGTCGATGTGGCCGTGGGTGAGCAGCACGGCGGCCGGGGTCAGCCGGTGCTCGTCGAGGATGCGGCGCAGCGGGCCCATCGCGCGCTGGCCGGGGTCGACGATGACGGCGTCGGCGCCGGGGCGCGGGGCCAGCACATAGCAGTTGCACGCCAGCATCCCGGCGGGGAATCCGGTGACCAACACGCCCACCAGTTTCCCATCAGGTGCGCCCGCATCGAGATCGGGCTGGCAGACTTTGTCCGTGCCGACCAACGAGCAACGACGCGCCACAGCCAAACGCAGACTGGAACGACAACTGGAACGGCGGGCCAAGCAGGACCAGCGGCGCCGGGCCCTGACCATCGCGGCCGCGGTGCTGGCGGCCGCGCTGGCGGTCGGCGGCTTGACGACGCTTGTCGTCAAAAGCCTGGGCGGACACGGCGACGCGACCACGACCGAGGCGTCCGGCGCGCCGGAGCCGGCAGCGGCGGGGCCGCTGCCGTCGTTCGTCCCGTCCGCAAAGGTCGGCGCCAACTGCCAGTACCCGCCGTCGGCGCAGCCGGCCGCCAAACCGGTCAAGCCGCCCAAGACCAGCAACGGCAAGGTGCCCACCGATCCCGCCGAGGTCAGCGTGTCGATGATGACCGATCAGGGTCCGGTCGGTCTGCTGCTGGCCAACGACCGGTCGCCGTGCACGGTCAACAGCTTCATCAGCCTGGCCACCCAGGATTACTTCAACGACACCGGCTGTCACCGGCTGACCAGCGCGCCGACGCTGAACGTGCTGCAGTGCGGCGACCCGACCGGCAACGGCACCGGCGGGCCGGGTTATGAGTTCGCCAACGAATACCCCACCGACCAGTACCAGCCCGGTGACCCCGCACTGCACGATGCGGTGACCTACCCGCGCGGCACGCTGGCGATGGCCAACGCCGGTCCGGGCACCAACGGCAGCCAGTTCTTCCTGGTGTACGCCGACTCGCAACTGCCGCCGCAGTACACGGTCTTCGGCAAGATCCAGGACGACGGGCTGGCCACCCTGGACAAGATCGCCGCCGCCGGCGTGCAGGGCGGCGGCACGGACGGGTCGCCGGTCACCAGCGTGACGATCAAGTCGGTGCGGGTGGATTAACCGCCCAGGGTCAGGCCGCCGAGGTCACCCGGTACACGTCGTAGACGCCCTCGACGTTGCGGACCACGTTCAGCAGATGCCCCAGGTGCTTGGGGTCGCCCATCTCGAAGGTGAACCGGCTGATCGCCACCCGGTCCTTGGACGTGGTCACCGACGCCGACAGGATGTTGACCTTCTCGTCGGCCAGCACCTTGGTCACATCCGAGAGCAGCCGGTGCCGGTCCAGCGCCTCGACCTGGATCGCCACCAGGAACACCGACGACGCCGACGGCGCCCATCTGACCTCGATGATCCGTTCGGCCTGCTGGCGCAGCGACGCGGCGTTGGTGCAGTCGGTGCGGTGCACGCTCACGCCGCCGCCGCGGGTGACAAAACCCATGATCTCGTCGCCGGGCACCGGGGTGCAGCACTTGGCCAGCTTGCTCAGCACGCCGGGCGCTCCCGGGACCGAGACCCCGACATCCTCGCTGCGCGGGCGTCGCGGCGTGGTCAGCGGGGTGGACCGCTCGGCCAGTTCGTCCTCGGCCTGGTCCACCCCGCCCAGCTGGTCCACCAGCCGCTGCACCACATGCCGTGCCGACACATGGTTCTCGCCGACCGCGGTGTAGAGCGCCGACACGTCGGCGTAGTGCAGTTCCCGGGCTACCGCGCCCATCGCTTCGCTGTTGACCAGGCGCTGCAGCGGCAGCCCGACCCGGCGTACCTCCCGGGCGATGCCGTCCTTACCGGACTCCAGCGCCTCTTCGCGGCGTTCCTTGGCGAACCACTGCCGGATCTTGGCCTTGGCCCGCGGGGACACCACGAACTGAGACCAGTCCCGCGACGGCCCGGCGTTCTGGGCTTTGGAGGTGAAAACCTCGACCACTTCCCCGTTTTCCAGCTTGCGCTCCAGTGCCACCAGCCGGCCGTTGACCCGGGCGCCGATGCAGCGGTGACCGACCTCGGTGTGCACGGCGTAGGCGAAGTCCACCGGGGTGGACCCGGCGGGCAGGGTGATCACGTCGCCCTTGGGGGTGAACACGAAGATCTCTTTGACCGCCAGGTCGTAGCGCAGCGACTCCAGGAACTCGCCGGGGTCGGCGGCCTCCCGCTGCCAGTCCAGCAGTTGGCGCATCCAGGCCATGTCGTCGATCTCGGCGGCGTTGTGCGGGTGCGGAACCCCGTTGCGGCCCTTGGCTTCCTTGTAGCGCCAGTGCGCGGCGATGCCGTATTCGGCGGTGCGGTGCATCTCGCGGGTGCGGATCTGGATCTCCAGTGGCTTGCCCTCCGGGCCGATCACGGTGGTGTGCAGCGACTGGTACACCCCGTAGCGCGGCTGGGCGATGTAGTCCTTGAACCGGCCGGCCATCGGCTGCCACAGCGAATGCACCACCCCCACCGCGGCATAGCAGTCGCGGATCTCGTCACACAGGATCCGCAATCCCACCAGGTCGTAGATGTCGTCGAAGTCGCGGCCGCGGACGATCATCTTCTGGTAGATCGACCAGTAGTGCTTCGGCCGGCCCTCGACGGTGGCGGCGATCTTCGACTTGGCCAGGGTGGCAACGATCTCGGCGCGCACCTTGGCCAGGTAGGTGTCCCGCGACGGCGACCGGTCGGCCACCAGCCGCACGATCTCCTCGTATTTCTTGGGGTGCAGGATCGCGAACGACAGATCCTCCAGCTCCCACTTCACGGTCGCCATCCCGAGCCGATGGGCAAGCGGGGCGATGACTTCCAGCGTTTCGCGGGCTTTGCGGGCCTGCTTCTCCGGCGGCAGGAACCGGATGGTGCGCATGTTGTGCAGCCGGTCGGCGACCTTGATCACCAGCACCCGCGGGTCGCGGGCCATCGCGATGATCATCTTGCGGATGGTTTCGGCTTCGGCGGCAGTGCCCAGCACCACCCGGTCGAGTTTGGTCACCCCGTCGACCAGGTGACCGACCTCCTCGCCGAACTCTCCCGTCAGCGCCTCCAGGGTGTAGCCGGTGTCCTCGACGGTGTCGTGCAGCAGCGCGGCGACCAGCGTGGTGGTGTCCATCCCCAGCTCGGCCAGGATGACCGCCACCGCCAGCGGATGGGTGATGTAGGGATCCCCGGAGTGCCGCAGCTGATTCGCGTGGCGTTCCTCGGCGACCTCGTAGGCGCGTTGCAGCAGCGACAGGTTGGCCTTGGGGTAGATCTGCCGGTGCACCGCCACCAGCGGTTCCAGCACCGGGTTGAGCCCGCCGCGCTGGGCGGTCATCCGGCGCGCCAGCCGGGCCCGAACCCGACGCGACGCGCTGGTGGGGATCTTCAGGATGTCGGTGCGCTCGCCGGGCGACGACGGGTGCAGTTCGGCCGGCTGCAGGTCGGAGACGGCTATCGGCTGGGTGGCCTGCATAGCGACGTCAGCCACCCGCTGGTCTGTCCCCTGTTCCTGGGCCATGCGCCCCACCTCCGACCACGAGAATATCGTTCAAACGGTGTGCAGGCTGTGCACTCGAAGCGGCGCCACCGTGTCCCGGCCGCCCAGCCCGGCCAATTCCAGCACCACCGCCGCCGCGACCACCGTCGCACCGGCGCCGGTCAGCAGCCGCGCCGCCGCGGCCAGCGTGCCGCCGGTGGCCAGCACGTCGTCGAGCACGACGACCCGCCGACCGGCCAGCGCGATCCCGTCGGCGGGAATCTCCAGCGTGGCGGTGCCGTACTCCAGGGCATAGCTCTGCGAGAGCACCGGCGGCGGCAGCTTGCCGCCCTTGCGGACCGCCAGTGCACCGACACCCAGCCGGTCGGCCACCGCGCCGGCCACCAGGAACCCGCGGGCGTCGATGCCGGCCACCAGGTCCGCGCCCGCCGCGATCTCGACCAGCGCGCCGGTCACGGCCGCCAGCCCGGCCGCGTCGGCGAAGACCGGGGTCACGTCCTTGAACGCGATGCCCGGGGTGGGAAAGTCGGGCACCGCCCGCATCAGCGAGGCGATCAGCTCACCGACCGGCGTCACTGCTGCAGCGCCCAACGGTCCATGTTCCAGCCGGCTCCCCAGCGGGTCGGGTTGGCGCCGACGCCGTAGATCTTCTTCGTCGTCAGCAGCGTGCGCTGCTGCCGGTACAGCGGCAGGGTCGGCAGGTCCGCCCAGAGCACCGGGGTGCTCTCGGCGAGCAGCCGGGCGGTCTGTGCCGGGTCGACGGTGATCGCCAGCTCGTCGATGATGCCGTCGACCCGGTCGTTGCGGTAACCGGACAGGTTGTTGCCGTTGCCGCTGTGCAGCTCATAGGCGTCGGCGGTCGACGAGCCGGTCGACCCGCTGCCGGTCGCTCCGCCGGTGCTGGCCAGCAGCACGTCGATCCGGCCGTCGCGCAATGCCTGCGGTCCGGTGTCCGCCGAGGCCATCTCGGCGACGGTGATCCCGGCCGAACGACAGGAGTCGGCGATCGCCCCGACGATGGCAGCCAGCCGGGGGTTGGGTCCGTGGTAGCCGATCCGCACCGTCAGCGGGTTGCCACCCAGGGCTTCGCGGGCGGCGTTCGGGTCGGCGTGGGCGAACTGGCCGACGTCGGGTGCGTTCTCGGCCTGGTCGAAGGCATCGTCGACGGCGGTGTTCAGTCGGGAGTTGGCCACCGGCAACCCGACGCCGCGCGCGATCGCGTCCCGCGGGGTGCACAGCGCGACCGCGCGGCGCGCCGGGGCCTCGGCCAGCGGACCGGCGGGGGCGAAGATCAACTGCTCGATACCTCCCGACGGCGAATCGGCACTCTGGTAGCCGTCCGGGGTGACCAGCGGTCCCGCCGATCCGGTAGCCACGTCGACCACGTCGACGGCCCGGCTGTCCACCCGGTCCTGCAGGTCGGCGGCCTGCGGCCACACCGTGACCCGTCTGGTGACCGGCTTGGCGCCCCACCACCGATCGTTGGCCACCAGCACGACGGCACCGCCGTCGAGCACCGCCTCGATCCGGTAGGGGCCCGACGACGGGAAGTGGTTCGTGTCCAGGCCGGGTTTGAGCTGCCAGGTGTTGTTCCAGGCCTGCGCGATCCGATCCACCAGCGGTGCGTCGTCGCCCAGCAGGGCGGCGGTGACGGCCGCGGGTTCAACCCCGAGTTCCGCGGCAACGACGTGCGCCGGCAGGATCGCCGTCGCGGTGAACAGCTGCTGGTAGTCCACCCCGCTGCGGCCGTCGGCGAACGACACCCGGGCCTGTTTCTGGCCCGGCCGGCACTCGACACCGGCGATATCGGCGTAACCCGCCCGGTTGGCGGCGTCGAACCCGGGAAACCGGCCGGCCCGGGCCGCCCAGGCCAACACCAGGTCGTCGCAGGTGATCGGCTGCTCATCGGACCAGACGGCAGCGTCGGCTATCCGGTAGTCCAGCACCAGCGGCGCCCGGCCCACCACCGAAACGCTGCCGAAGTCGCGGTCGGCGACAACCTGCCCGTCCGGTCCGTGGTAGCCGAAACCGGTCAGCGTTCGGGCGAAGGCCTGAGCGCCGGCCGATGCCGCGCCGTCGACCGTGGCGGTGTTGTAGCCGGGCAGCCCACCGTCGACCGCGTAGTCGATCTGGTCGACCATCGCGCTCGAACACGCCGGCAGCACCCCGATGCCGACCGCCGTGACGATCGCCGGCACCAGTGCTGCAGCGCGCCGATAGCAGGCCGCCATCGAACTACCTTCCGGCGCTGGACTTGCCGGTCGGGCGTTCGGTTCGCCGGCCGGTGGGCCGCACCGGCCGGACACCGGGCACCGGCTTGGTCGGTGCCGCCGCCGACGACGCCGCCGGCTCTGCCGCGGTCTCCCCCGCGGTCTCCCCGGCGGTGTCGGCCGCGACGGTGTCCGCCCTGGCGCCCGCCCGGTTGCGCCGGCGCAGCACCCGTTCGGTGTGGGTGCGCACCAACTCGGTGCGCTCACGCATGCTGACCAGCAGCGGGGTGGCGAAGAAGATCGACGAGTAGGTGCCGACGATGATCCCGACCAGCTGCACCAGCGCCAGGTCCTTGAGGGTGCCGACGCCCAGCATCCAGACCGCCACCACCATCAGCGCGACCACCGGGAACACCGAGATCAGGCTGGTGTTGATCGAGCGCATGAAGGTCTGGTTGACCGCTAGATTGGCCTGCTCGGCATAGGTGCGACGGGTGGTGTGCTGGAAGCCGTGGGTGTTCTCCTCCACCTTGTCGAAGACGATGACGGTGTCGTAGATGGAGAAGCCCAGGATGGTCAGCAGCCCGATGACCATCGCCGGCGTGACCTCGAACCCGACCAGCGAGTACACCCCGGCGGTGACGATGACGTCGAAGAACATCGACACCATCGCCGAGATCGCCATGTAGCGCTCGTAGCGCACCGTGATGTACAGCGAGGCCAGCACCAGGAAGACCACCAGCGCGATCACTGCCTTCTTGGTGATCTGCCCGCCCCAGGTCTCCGACACCTCCGAGTCGCTGATGGCCTGCTTGCTGGGCTGGCCGTCGGCGCCCTCCGGCTGGAACGCGTCGAACAGCGCATTTTTCAGCTGCATAGCCTGCTGGCCGCTCAGTTTCTCGGAGCGGATCTGCACCGTGGCGCTGGTGCCGCTGCCGACGATCACCACCGACTCGGGGTCACTGCCGACGGCCTGGTGGAAGACCTGCTCGACCTGGGCGACCGTGGTGCTGCCGCGCGGGAACGACACCTTGGTGCCGCCGTCGAAGTCGATGCCCAGGGTGAAGCCCCGAACGATGATGCTGGCGATCGCGATGCCGACCATCACCCCGCTGATCGCGTACCACATCCGGCGGTGACCGATCACCTCGAACGCGCCGGTGCCGGTGTAGAGCCGGGACAGGAAGCTGTGGTGCGGCGGTTGGGGGGTGCGCGCCCCGACCGCGGTGCCGGCTTCGCCGAGCTCGACCGCCACCGTGGGTTGCTCGTCGGGCTTGCCTTCGTCCGCCATCTCGCTATCCCCGTCCCGTGGATTGGGCCGTCACACTCGCCGCCCGTCGTTCGCGTGCAACCTGCTGCACCGCCCCGAGTCCGTTGTAGGCGGGCCTGGCCATCCGGGGCGACTTGGATGCCAGGTAGACCAGCGGCCAGGTCACCAGGAACACCACCACCAGGTCGAGGATGGTGGTCAGCCCGAGGGTGAAGGCGAAGCCCTTCACCTGGCCCACCGCCAGCACGTACAGCACGGCGGCGGCCAGGAAGGTGACGGCGTTGCCGGACACGATCGTCTTGCGGGCCCGCGCCCAGCCGCGCGGCACCGCGGACCGGAACGACCGGCCTTCACGGATCTCGTCCTTGATGCGTTCGAAGTACACCACGAACGAGTCGGCGGTGGTGCCGATGCCGATGATCAGACCGGCGATACCGGCCAGGTCCAGGGTGTAGTTGATATATCGGCCCAGCAACACCAGGATGGCGTAAACCATTGCTCCGGTGGCCACCAGCGACAACGCGGTGAGCACCCCGAGCACCCGGTAATACAGCAGTGAGTACAGCAGCACCAGCACCAGGCCGATCGCACCGGCGATCAGGCCGGCCCGCAGCGATGTCAATCCCAGGGTGGCCGAGACGGTTTCGGCTTCCGAGGACTCGAAGGACAGCGGCAGCGAACCGTACTTCAGCACATTGGCCAATTGCCGCGCGCTGTCGGCGGTGAACGGCGGCGTGCCCCCGGTGATCCGGGTCCGTCCGCCGGGAATCGGCTCCAATATCTGTGGCGCACTGACCACCTGGGAGTCCAGGGTGAACGCGGTCTGGGTGCCGATGTGGGACGCGGTGAAGTCACCCCAGATGTCGGCGGCGCCACCCTTGAACAGCAACTGGACGACATAACCGCCGCTCTGCTGGTCCAGTCCCGAGGTGGCGTCCTGGATCTGGTCGCCGCTGATGATCGACGGCGCCAGCAGGTAGGCCGTCTGGCGGTCCTGCGAGCAGGTCACCAGCGGCAGATCCGGGTCGTCGTTACCGGCCAGCACGTCTTCTTCGTCGCAGCGGGTGGCCTGAACCTGCAGGGCGAAGGCCTGCACCACCTTGTTGTCGCTCTGCCGCAACTTCTTCTCCGCGGCGATTCGGGTGGCGAGGTCGGGCGCCGGACCCGGCTTGCCCGGGGCAGGTGCCAGCGGGTTCGCGGCGGGCGACTGCGGGGCCGGCGCCTCCGGGCCCGGCACCGCCGTGGTCGTCGGGGTCGGTGGCGGATCCTGCGGATAGGGCCGGGGCTGCGCCGGGGGTGTCGCCGGCCGCGAAACGGGTGCTTGCGGCAGTGACCCGGCGGGGTTGCCCGGCTGTCCGGGTGTCGCCTGCCCCGGCACACCCGGCAGCCCCGGCACACCCGGCACACCCGGCATCCCCGGCACACCCGGCGTCCGCGGCATGCCCGGCAGCCCGCCACCGGGCATGCCCTGACCCGCGGGCATGGCGCTCATCACCGGCCGGATGTAGAGCCGGGCGGTCTGGCCCAGGCTGCGGGCCTCGGTACCGTCGGTGCCGGGCACCGTGATCACCAGGTTTTCGCCGTCGATGACCACCTCGGAGCCGGACACCCCGAGCCCGTTGACCCGCGCGCTGATGATCTGCTGCGCCTGGTTCAGCGCGTCGCGGGTCGGGGCGGTGCCGTCGGGGGTCCGGGCGGTCAGGGTGACCCGGGTGCCGCCCTGCAGGTCGATGCCGAGCTTGGGTTCGGCCACCTTGTCCCCGGTGAGAAACACCAGCAGGTAGACACCGATGAGCATGGCCAGGAAGACCGACAGGTAGCGGGCGGGGCGCACCGGCGCCGAAGGCGATGCCACGTTGTTTCAGTCTCCTCCGCTCATCGTGTGATCCGCTGCCGCGGCCGTCCGCTCACACCGATGCCAAATTTGCACGGGACGATCAGGCCACCCGCATCCGCAAAGAGTACGTGGCGGCCTGCGAACCTCAATCGCTGGGCAGGCGGTCCGCCTCGACGAGTGCGCCGCCGGCTTCGGGGGCCACCCCGCGTTCGTCGTCGTGCTCGTCGGCGTCCTGCTCGATGCGATCCCGAATCGCGAGCTTCATCCAGGTCGTCACCACGCCCGGGGCGATCTCCAGGTCGACGTTGTCCTCGGTGATGGCGGTGATCGTGGCCTCCATCCCCGACGTGGTGTGCACCCGGTCCCCGATGCGCAGCGACTCGTGCAGGTCGATGGTGGCCTGCATCGTGCGCTTCTGCCGGCGCGAGGCGAAGAACATGAACGCGCCCATGATGACGAACAGCGGCAGGAAGGCAACCATGTTGCTCATGACGACAACCGATCTTTCGTGTTGGTCTGCTGGATTTACGGCACCGAACCACCCGAGGTGTGACGGCCCTGATGAGTGACAGTGTGCCATTGTCCACGACGCGCCTGGGCCGGGACCGCTGTCCGCCACCTAGGCTGTGGGAGAAATCGATGTCACGGTCCTCGATGGAAGGTTGGCCGATGAGCAACGTTGCGTGTGGTCTGGCGACCGTGGTCGCACTGGCGGCGGCCCCGCTGGCGGCAGGGGCACTCACCATGCCCGCCGTCGCATCGGCAGCCCCGCTGAACTGCCCGGCCGGCCAGTATTGGGAACTCAGCACCAACACCTGCATGCCACTCGGCCAGGGACCCACACCGCGAAGCTGCGCGCCCGGCGAATGGTGGAACCCTTTCGGCGATGTCTGCCGGCCACTGGGCCAGATCTGACCGCGGCAACGACCGTTTGAGGAGCCCGACCATGTCTGTGCCGCCGCTGCCGCAGAGTCGTCACCTGGCCACCGAGATCCCGGGACCCGGTTCGTTGCGCCTGGCGGCGCGCCGGGCCGCGGCGGTGGCGCGCGGTGTCAGCAGCGTCATGCCGGTGTACGCGGTGCGCGCCGCCGGCGGCATCGTCGAGGACGTCGACGGGAACCGGCTCATCGACTTCGGCGCCGGCATCGGGGTGACGACCGTCGGCAACGCCGCGCCCCGGGTGGTCGAGGCGGTGCAGGCGCAGGCTGCCGCGTTCACCCACACCAGCTTCATGACCACCCCGTACGAGTCCTACGTCGCCGTCGCCGAAGCCCTCAACCGGCTCACCCCCGGCTCCTTCGCGAAACGCTCGGTGCTGTTCAACTCCGGCGCCGAGGCGGTGGAGAACGCGGTCAAGATCGCCCGCAGCTACACCCGCAAGACCGCGGTGGTGGCGTTCGACCACGCCTTTCACGGCCGCACCAACCTGACCATGGCGCTGACCGCCAAGTCGATGCCCTACAAGAGCGGTTTCGGCCCGTTCGCCCCGGAGGTCTACCGCGCCCCGATGTCCTATCCCTACCGTGACGGGCTGCTCGACAAGGAGCTGGCCACCGACGGCGAATTGGCCGCGGCGCGGGCCATCACGCTGATCGACAAGCAGGTCGGCGCGGACAACCTGGCCGCGCTGATCATCGAGCCGATCCAGGGCGAGGGCGGCTTCATCGTCCCGGCCGAGGGCTTCCTGGCGGCGCTGCAGGGGTGGTGCCGCGACAACGGCGTGGTGTTCATCGCCGACGAGGTGCAGTCCGGGTTCGCCCGCACCGGGGCGATGTTCGCCAGCGAGCACGAGGGCATCCAGCCCGACCTGATCTGCACCGCCAAGGCCCTCGGTGGCGGGCTGCCGCTGTCGGCGGTCACCGGCCGCGCCGAGATCATGGACGCCCCGCAGGTCAGCGGCCTGGGCGGGACGTTCGGCGGCAACCCGCTGGCGTGCGCGGCGGCACTGGCGGCGATCGCCACCATCGAGGACGACGGCCTGGTGGCGCGGGCACGCCAGATCGAACGGCTGGCTTTCGACCGGCTGGGCCGGCTGCAGGCCGGCGATGACCGGATCGGCGACGTACGGGGCCGCGGCGCCATGATCGCCGTCGAGCTGGTGCGCTCCGGGACCGCCGACCCCGATCCGGAACTGACCGGGCGGTTGGTCGCCGCGGCGCGCCGGGCCGGGCTGATCGTGCTGACCTGCGGCACGTTCTCCAACGTGGTGCGGCTGCTGCCGCCGCTGACCATCGGCGACGAACTGCTGACCGAGGGGCTGGACGTGCTGGCCGGGGCGCTGGCCGGGCTGTAGCGCCGGCCCACCTTCGGCGCTGCGCCGCGGTGATTTTCATCCGCCGCCGGGGTGCGCGCTCGATCAACCACAGATAGATTTTCGGCACCAAATTCTCAATACGGTCGACGGAACAATTCGGCTCCCGCGAGCGAAAGCGAAAAATATCGATCCGCACCGGAAATATGCCGTAAATTGACGATGATCAAAATTCGTAATTCGACTCGATACGACATCGTCTCCGCAGGCAGAACGTTTGCCCTGCAGAAATACCCGGCGCGTCCGATAACCCGGGTTGAAAATCGCCCAGCTTGATTGTCGGGTGCACACCTGACGCGTAAATCCGAACATCAACAGACATTTTTCCCGGTCGAGGTCATGTGGCCGCACCATGCCGTCAGCGTTCCAGTTCAAGTTCCGAGGTTCCAGGTCCGCCCTCGGCGCCCAAACTTAAGAGCCCAAAATGGCTCGTCAACGCGGCACCCAGCGCATCCTTCCCGCAACTGGCACAGAAGGCCCGCCGTCGCCGGGCGGTGCGCCCGGGGCGTGGTGCAGCTCGCCGCGAACCCGTTACCGGCCGTCGTCGTCGTGCTGTCCGGCCAGTCCGGCCGTGAGCAGTTCGGTGATGTGGGTGAGGCCGGTCGCAGTCGTGTCCAGCCGTCGTTGCACTTCGGAGAACCCGTCGTCGACGCGAGCGAACCCGTCATCGACGCGGACCCCCAGATCGACCACGTCCTGGCGCATGGCGTTGAGGCTCGCGACCGCCGCCCGCCGGAAATCACGCAACTCCTCACGCACCTGTTCGACGTCGCGGTCCGCTCCGCCGGCGAGCACCCGGGCGGCAACAGCATCCTGCCTGGCCTGCTGCAACTGCCCGGCCAGCCCGTCGACGCGGGTCTCGAGGGCCGCCACGCGGGCTTCCAGATCTCCAGCGGGCTCGGTCATGTCCGAGAGGCTACCGCCCTTGCGCCCGAACACCGTCCGCTGTGCACAGCTCTACTCGAACAGCCCCGGTCCCCCGCAAGCGGGTGATACCCCCAGCCCCAGCCCGGCGGCCCCGGCCGGCGGTGACATGCCCAGATGCGTCCAGGCCAGGCCGGTGGCCACCCGCCCGCGCGGGGTGCGGGCGATCATCCCGGCACGCACCAGGAATGGCTCGCAGACCTCCTCGACGGTGGTGGCCTCCTCTCCCACCGCCACCGCCAGGGTGGACACCCCGACCGGGCCGCCGGCGAAGCTGCGGGTCAGCGCGGACAGCACCGCACGGTCCAGCCGGTCCAGGCCGAGCTCGTCGACGTCGTAGACCTCCAGGGCGAACTTGGCCACGTCGCGGGTGATGACGCCGTCGGCGCGCACCTCGGCGTAGTCCCGCACCCGGCGCAGCAACCGGTTGGCGATGCGCGGGGTACCGCGAGAACGCCGCGCGATCTCCGCACCCGCCTCCGCCCCCAGTTCGATGCCGAGGATGCCGGCCGAGCGGGCCAGCACCCGCTCCAGTTCCGACGGCTCGTAGAAGTCCATGTGCGCGGTGAAGCCGAACCGGTCGCGCAACGGACCGGTCAGCGCACCCGACCTGGTTGTCGCACCCACCAGCGTGAACGGCGCCACCTCCAGCGGAATCGACGTCGCCCCGGGGCCCTTGCCCACCACCACGTCGACCCGGAAGTCCTCCATCGCCAGATACAACATCTCCTCGGCCGGCCGGGCGATGCGGTGGATCTCGTCGATGAAGAGCACGTCGTGCTCGACCAGGTTGGAAAGCATCGCCGCCAGGTCTCCGGCCCGCTCCAGCGCCGGGCCGGACGTCACCCGCAGCGACGACCCCAACTCGGAGGCGATGATCATCGCCAGCGACGTCTTGCCCAGCCCCGGCGGGCCGGACAGCAGGATGTGATCCGGTGTGCTGCCCCGGTTCTTGGCGCCCTCGAGCACCAACTGCAACTGCTCGCGCACCCGGGGCTGGCCGATGAACTCCCGCAGGCTGCGCGGACGCAGGCCGGCGTCGACGTCGCTCTCCCCGACCGTCAGCGCGGGTGACACCTCGCGATCCTCGGGCTCGCTCATTTGGTCTTGCCCAGCAGGCTCAGCGCGGACCGCAACGCAGCCGACGTGTCCGCCTCCGGCTGATCGGCCAGCACCCTGTCGGTGGCCTCCTCGGCTTGTTTCACCGAAAAGCCCAGCCCGACAAGTGCTTCCACCACCGGCGCCCGAACCGCCGGCCCGTTGGCGGTACCACCGGCGACTACGGCCGCGCCCGACGACCCGACCTTGTCCCGCAGTTCGAGCACCATCCGCTCGGCACCGCGCTTGCCGATCCCGGGCACCCGGGTCAGCGCGGTGACATCCCCGTCGCCGAGTGCCCGGCGCAGCCCGGCGGCGTCGTAGACCGCCAGCGTGGCCAGCGCGATCTTGGGCCCGATGCCCGACACCCCGATCAGCGTCAGAAACAGGTCCCGGGCTTCGGCGTCGCCGAAACCGTAGAGCGTCATCGAGTCCTCACGCACGATCATCGCGGTGACCAGCCGGGCTTCGGCGCCGCGGCGCAGGCACGACAGCGTCGCCGGGGTGGCCATCACCTTGTAGCCGACCCCGGCGGCCTCGATCACGGCGTGATCCAGCGCCACGTCGAGCACCTCGCCGCGCACCCCGGCGATCACCGGGCGGCCTTGAGCCTGGCGGCGAACTTGCGGCGCTGCTCGGCGGCACGGGCCTCCGCGACCGCCATCCGGGCGATCATCGGAGCCCGCCAGCAGTGGCAGATCGCAAGCGCCAGCGCGTCGGCGGCATCGGCCGGCGCGGGTTTCTGCTGCAGCCCGAGGATCTTGGTGACCATCGTGGTGACCTGCGCCTTGTCCGCGCCGCCATTGCCGGTGACGGCGGCCTTGACCTCGCTGGGGGTGTGAAAGTGCACGTCGATGTGGCGTTTGGCCGCCGCCAGGGCGACCACTCCGCCGGCCTGTGCGGTGCCCATCACGGTGGATACGTTCTGCTGGGAGAACACCCGCTCGATCGCGACCACATCGGGCCGGTGGGTGTTCAGCCAGTGCTCGACCGCGTCGCTGATGGCCAGCAGGCGCTCCGGCAGCGGCAGGTCGGCGGCGGTGCGGACCACGTCGACATCCAGCGCGACCACCCTGCGCCCCTGCCCGCCCTCGACAACCGACAGCCCGCAGCGGGTCAGCCCCGGGTCGACACCCATCACCCGCACGGCGACTCCCTCGCTAGTGAACATCTGTTCGATAGACTAGCGGCTCGGGGCGACACCGGCAGGCAGGGACACGCGGTCAACGGGACCCGGCGGACGGCCGCCGGCCTCACACCACCCGCAGCCCCGTGGGCACGCTGCGCGGATCGCGCCAGAACGCGTCGTTGGTGAAACGGTTGAACAGATCCGGCGGCAGCAGGGTCTCGCGCGGCACGGCCCGAACGGTGCCGTGCACGGTGTGCAGTCCCGGCGTGCCGGCCCGGTCATCGAACTCGGTGACGTCGTAGTCGACGTTGCCGAAGTCGTGACCGAACAGTGGCTCGCCCAGGAAGTCGTAGATGGCGCGCATCGTCCGGACCGGCTCGGAGGTCAGGGTCTCGTACTGCACCAGCAGCAACCGGTCGCGTTGCGCCCCGTAGCACGCCTGCTTGAGCGCATCGTAGGGCGCGCCGACGAGCCCGTCGGGGCCCACCACGCCGTTGGCGCGGGTGTACACCGTGCCGCCCGGGTCGAAGTTGAAAATCGACGACGGGGTGAAAACGTTGCGCTGGATCAACCGCTCGATGCTGTCCACCACCCACGGCAGATCGCGCACACAGGCGATCACCTTGGACTCGGGGAACAATCGGGTGATCGCCGGCATCCACCCGCACCAGGTGCGGTTGGTGTCGAAGATCACCTCGGCGGGGCAGTCGGCGTAGTAGTTGTCGAACAGCCCGTGCAGAATCCGCTCGCGCTTGGCGTCGTCGATGAACACCGAGAACTCGTTGCGGGCACTCATCTCACCCAGCAGCGCACTGAACAGCCCGGCCAGCGGACCCGACATCCCGGCTTCGAACCGCGGGTTCTGCCGCAGCAGCGCCGCCAGCAAGGTGGAACCCGACCGGGGCAGACCCGAGATGAAGTGAATGGTTGCCACGGCACGCTCCCCGATCCGTTGCGGCACCGATGCCGCTACTCCGCCTCCAGCGCCGTCAGCACCTCGTCGGAGAGGTCGACGTTGGTCCACACATTCTGCACGTCGTCGCTGTCTTCCAGCGCGTCGACCAGCTTGAAGACCTTGCGGGCGGCCTCGACGTCCAACGGCACCGAAACCGACGGCTGGAAGCTCGCCTCGGCGGACTCGTAGTCGATGCCGGCGTCGACCAGGGCGGTGCGCACCGCGACCAGGTCGGCGGGCTCGGAGATGATCTCGAAGCTCTCGCCCAGGTCGTTGACGTCCTCGGCGCCGGCCTCCAGCACCGCGGTGAGCACGTCGTCCTCGGTCAGCCCGTTCTTCTCCAGCGTGACCGTTCCCTTGCGGGTGAACAGGTAGGCCACCGAGCCCGGATCGGCCATCTGGCCGCCGTTGCGGGTCATCGCCACCCGCACCTCGCTGGCGGCCCGGTTGCGGTTGTCGGTCAGGCACTCGATGAGCACCGCCACCCCGCCCGGCCCGTAGCCCTCGTAGGTGATGGTCTGGTAGTCCGCACCCCCGGCCTCCTCGCCGGCACCGCGCTTGCGGGCCCGCTCGATGTTGTCATTGGGCACCGAGTTCTTCTTGGCCTTCTGGATGGCGTCATACAGCGTCGGGTTGCCACCCGGGTCGCCGCCGCCGACGCGGGCCGCGACCTCGATGTTCTTGATCAGCCGGGCGAAGTTCTTGCCGCGTCGGGCGTCGATGACGGCCTTCTTGTGCTTGGTGGTGGCCCACTTGGAATGGCCGCTCATCGCAGTACTACCTCTTCCGTCGATCGCAAAGTTGGCTAGCCGAGTCTACGCGGGCGGTGCGCACGCGCGAAGCCGCGTATTCCGCGGCCGTCAGCCGTGGTCGCCTTTGAAGCCGGTGTGACCGGGTGCCCCGGCGGCGCCGATCTCACCGTTCAGGCTGGCGCGGCCCCCGCCGATACCAACCCTGGTGCTGGCGCTGCCGCCGCCTCCTGCCGCGCCGCCGCTGCCGCCGCCCTTCGACTGGTAGCCACTGCCGCCGTTGCCGCCGGCCCCGCCGTTACCGCCCCGGCCGCCCGGGCCGGAGTCACCACCGTCGCCGCCGATGCCGTTGGTGCTGGTGCCGCCGGGTCCGCCGGCACCGCTCACACCGCCGGTGCCGCCGCTGCCGCCGGTACCGCCGGTACCGGCCTCGTACAGCCCCCACGAGCCACCACCGTTGCCGCCGGAGCCGCCGCCGCCGCCGTCACCACCGGTGCCACCGGTGCCGCCCTTGCCGCCGTTGCCGTTGGTGGCGGTGCCGCCGCGTCCGCCGGTGCCGCCGTCACCGCCGGTACCGCCCTTGCCGCCGGTGTTCCCGTAGCCGCCGCTCTGCGCGGGGGTGCCGGAGCCGTTGGCGCCGTTGCCGCCCCGGCCGCCATCGCCGCCGCTGCCGCCGGTGCCGCCGGTGCCGCCGTCGCCGCCGTCGCCGGAGATCGAGCCGCCCTTGCCGCCGCGGCCACCGTCGCCCCCGGTGCCGCCCTTGTCGCCGCCGGTCCCCACGCCGCCGTTGTAGTTGTTGCCGAAGCCCTGTTGGCCGTTGCCGCCGTTGGTCCCGGTGATGCCGCGTCCGCCGGTGCCGCCGTCACCGCCACGCCCGCCGTTGCCGATGTTGCCGCCGTCGCCACCACGGCCGCCGTTGCCGCCGATGCCGTGGATGGCGGTCGCCGATGCACCGGTGCCCGCGTCGCCGCCGTTGCCGAGCGGGCCGGTCGGCATCCGGCCGGCCGCGCCGGTGGCGCCGGTGGTGGAGCCGGCGCCGCCGGCCCCGCCGGCGCCGCCGGCCCCGGCGTCGCCGCCCCTGCCACCGTCACCGCCGCTGCCGGAGAACCTGTTGATGTCGTTGTTGTCGGCGCCCCGGCCACCGTTCCCCGGAGTGCCGCCGGTGCCGCCGACGCCGCCGGCGCCACCGGCGCCCTGCGTACCTGTGAGACCCGATCCGCCGGAAGCCACTCCACCACCTGCTCCGCCGGCGCCTCCGGTACCACCGGTACCGCCCACACCGCCGTGACCGCCGGCCTGCCCGTTGCCGCCGTTGCCGACACCGACCGCGCCATTCGTCCCGGCGCCGCCGGTCCCTCCGGTGCCACCGACACCCCCGGCACCGCCGGCACCGCCGTCGCCGCGGTCTCGACCGCCCAGGCCTCCGGCACCACCGTCGCCGCCTTTGCCGCCAGTGCCGCCGGCGGTGCCGGACTGGCCGTAACCGACGCCGCTGCCGCCCTGCCGGCCGATCGCACCGTAGCCACCGTTACCGCCGGCGCCGCCGTTGCCGATGTTGCCGCCGTTTCCGCCCCTGCCGCCGTCACCGCCGGCCGTACCCGGCATGCCGGCATCGGCGCCGTTGCCGCCGGCACCGCCGTTGCCGTGAATACCGGTCGCCGGACCACCGGCGATGCCGGCGGCGCCCTTGACGGAGCCGTTGCCCGCGGCGCCTGCTTGACCGCCGTAGCTGTTGCCGCCGTCACCGCCGCTGCCGCCGCGCCAGCCAGGGGTGATGGCGTCGGCGCCCTTGCCGCCGTCACCGGCGATGCCGCCGCTGCCGCCGTTGCCGGCGGCGCCACCGGCACCGATCTTGCCGTCGTGCCCGGAGCCGCCGGCTGCCACCTCACCGGCGGCACCGCCGGCACCGCCGTTGCCGCCCCGGCCACCCCAGCCGCCGTTGCCACCGTTCTCGCCGCTGCCGCCGTCACCGGTGCCGCCGGCGCCGCTCCGGCCGGCACCACCGGTGCCGCCGGTGCCGCCGGCACCGCCGGCGCCGCCGTTGCCGCCGTCGCCGGTGACCGATCCGCCCAGGCCGCCGGCCCCGCCGCGGCCACCGTGGCCACCCTGCCGGCCCGCGGTTCCGGACTGGCCGGCGTGGGTGCCGTCGGTTCCTGCCTCGCCCTGGCCGCCCCGGCCGCCCCGGCCACCGTCGCCGCCGTTGCCGTGCGCCCCGCCGTTGCCGCCCCTGCCACCGTCCCCGCCGGTACCGCTGGCCCCGCCGGCGCCACCTTCCCCGCCGGTCCCGCCGTCGCCGTAGTTGCCGCCGTTGCCGCCGGCCCCGCCCCGGCCGCCGGTCTCGCCGGCATCGGTGGAGTCGAAGCCCCGGCCACCGGTGCCACCGTCGCCACCGCCCTGCGCCTGGGCGCCGGCCGCGCCAACGGCCCCCGGCCCCTCGTCGGCCGCACCGCCGGCACCGCCGGCACCGGCCACACCGGCGTCACCGCCGCGACCGCCGGCGCCACCGGTCGGGGCGTCCTCGGTACCGTGCGCGCCGGTCCCGCCGGTGCCGCCGAGACCGGCTGCCCCGCCGTTGCCGCCTGCGCCCGCACTGCCGAACTCGCCACCGTTGCCACCGGCCCCGCCGGTGCCGCCGTTTCCGCCGTTGCCGCCCGCACCGCCGGCCCCGGCGTTGACGCCGACGACACCTGCAGCGCCGGCACCGCCGGCACCGCCCGCACCGCCGGCACCACCGATGCCGCCGTTTCCGAATCTCGCGCTGCTCGAGCCGCCTTCGCCGCCGGTGCCGCCGGCACCACCGGCGGCGCCCGCCGCGCCCGCCACCCCGGCGCCACCGGCACCACCGGCACCACCGTCGCCGAACACCACACCCCGCCCGATCCCGCCGGCTCCGCCGTCCGCACCACCGACGCCACCTGCGCCACCGGCACCGCCGTCACCCAGCAGCGTGCCCCCGGCGCCACCGTCGCCGCCGGCCGCCCCGTCGGCACCCGAGCCGCCGGCCCCGCCGTTCCCGAACAATCCGGCGTCGCCGCCGTTGCCGCCCAGGCCGTCGTAGCCGTCGCCGCCGTCGCCCCACAGCAGGCCACCGGCGCCGCCGTCGGGGTGCACCGCGGTTCCGTCTGCACCATCGCCGATCAACATCTGGCCCGCCGGCCCCAGCGTGTTGATCAGCGCGATGAGCCCCGCGTTGTCGGGGTCCTCGATGAAGCTGTCGATGCCGCCGTACAGCGGGTCGTTGACGAACTGGTTCAGAAAGTCCGACAGGTCGAAGGCGCCGAAGACCCCCGACGACCCGGCGCTCGGGTCGAGAAGTTCGACGACCCAATCGAATACGTCTGCCTGCGCGCGGGGGGCGATCGCCGACGGTGTCATTCCGAACGCCAGGAAGCCGCACGCGGCCGCCAGGACGGCGAACATCCGCTTCCCGAGGCGCACCGCCACACCGGGCGGCAGGCGGCGTTCGGTACTGCTTGCGTCGACCATCTGAGTCAGGTCTCCTCTTCGCTCGCTCTGCGCTCGCGACAGGCAGCCTCAAACGCAGATCGGGATCATTCTTACGACGACTATCAGCGAAAATATACTTTATACCCGAAAAGTCACGCATCCGCCGTTGACGCGCGCGGCCTCGGCACCCGGTGCTCGATCAGCGCCGGCTGCGCGTCGAGTTGGACGGTGACGCCGATCAGGCCCGGTCAGCCACCATGTCGACGAACAGCCGGTGGATGCGCCGGTCCCCGGTGACCTCCGGGTGAAACGCAGTGGCCAGCACCGGCCCCTGTCGCACGGCCACCGGATGACCGGCGGCCTGCGCCAGCACCTGCACACCCGGCCCGACCCGCTCCACCCAGGGTGCCCGGATGAACACCGCGCGCAGCGGCTCGGCCAGGCCGGCAACCGCGATATCGCCCTCGAACGAGTCCACCTGACGACCGAACGCGTTGCGCCGCACCGTCATGTCGATGCCGCCCAACGGCACGGCGGCCCGACCTTCGGCGCCGGCGTCGACGATCTCACCGGCCAGCAGGATCATCCCCGCACAGGCCCCGTAGGCCGGCATGCCGGCCGCCAGCCGCGCCTTCAGCGGCTCGGTCAACTCCAGCTCGCGCAGCAGATGGCTCATGGTGGTCGACTCCCCACCGGGGATCACCAGCGCGTCGACGCCGTCCAACTCGCCGCGGCGGCGCACCGGGACCGGGTCCACCCCGGCCGCCCCCAGTGCGGCCAGGTGTTCTCGCACGTCGCCCTGCAGTGCCAGGACCCCGATCCGCGGGGCGGTCACTGCGCGCCCGGGTGCGGAAACCGGGTCAGCCCCTCCTGCATCACCGCCGCCACCATGTCGCCGCGCCGGTTGAAGATCTTGCCCTGGCACAGCGAACGTCCACCGCCCGCCGACGGCGAGGACTGGTTGTAGAGCAGCCATTCGTCGGCGCGGAACGGCCGCAGGAACCACATGGCGTGATCCAGCGACGCCACCTCCAACCGGTCACGCTCGTCCGGGTGGATCGACCAGGAGCTGCCGAGCAGCGTCAGGTCGCTCATGTAGGCCAGCGCGCAGATGTGCAGCACCGGGTCGTCGGGCAGCGGGTCGCGATGCCGGAACCACACCTGCTGCTCGGCGACCCTTCCCGGTATGTGCGGCAGTTCCGCCCGCGGCACCCGGCGCAGTTCCCACTCCTGGAACTGCCGGAAACCCTCGTCGTCGAAGGCGATCATGGCGCTGATCGCAGGGATGTCGTCCGGTCCGGGTGCGGACGGCATCGCGTCCTGGTGGTCGATGCCGTGCTGGGCAACCTGAAACGACGCCTGCATGTGGAAGATCGACTTGCCGTGCTGCACCGCGCTGACCCGGCGGGTGCAGAACGAGCCGCCGTCACGCACCCGCTCGACCAGAAACACGGTGGGCGCCAACGGATCTCCCGGCCGCAGGAAATAACCGTGCAGGGAGTGCACCCGAAAACGGGCATCCACGGTGCGCGCCGCCG
>CAZGGK010000054.1:0-29291 GCA_964525125.1 uncultured Mycobacterium sp. | reverse complement strand
TGCCGATGCCGATGCCGATGCCGATGCCGATGCCGTGAGTGTGCCCGCCCAGCCGGTGGGGCAGCCCCGTCCTGGTCGCACCTGGGGGCGAATCCGCTGGGCGGTGGCCACGTTGGCGGTGCTCGGCATCGGCGGATTCGTCGCGGCCGACGTGCTGTTGCTGGTTCATCATCGCGGTGTCGAGCAACGGCAACGCCAGCTGGCCGAGTACGCCGCTGCTGCGCGACAGGGCGTGGTGACCCTGATGTCGCTGAACTACCAGACCGTCGACGACGACGTGAAGCGCATCATCGAGAACTCCGCCGGTGACTTCAAGAAGGATTTCGAATCGCACGCCGAGGATTTCACCAAGGTCGCCCGCGAATCCAGAACAGTCACCGAAGTGGCCACGACAGTCTCCGGCGTGGAGTCGATGTCCGATACCGAGGCGGTGGTACTGGTCGCGGCCAGCACCAAGGTGACCAATGCCGCCGGGGCGAGAGACGAACCGCGCAACTGGCGACTCACCGTGCACCTGATTCGGGAAGGCGGTCAGGTCAAGATGTCGAAAGTGGATTTCGCCACATGAGCCGGCCGGACGACCACGCGAACGGCGAAGATGCCGAGAACACCGGCGCGACCACCGAAGAGCGCACCACGCCCGAAGCGGATTTCGAGGATGCTCGGGAACCGCAGGCCCCGGTGCACGCTACGCCCACCGGATCAGCTATTTCACGTGCGCGCTGGATCACCATCGGGCTTGCCGCACTGCTGGCCGTTTCGGCCGGATTCGGCTGCTGGCTGTACTTGGGCGCGTTCCGCAACGACGAACAACTCGGCCCCGAGGCCATGCAGGCGGCGATGACCGCCGCCGCGGACGGCGCGACCGCCATACTCACCTACGCACCCAAGACCCTGGAGAAGGACTTCGCCGCCGCCGAAAGCCACCTCACCGGCGATTTCCTCTCCTATTACAGCGATTTCACCCGGAAGGTCGTGACCCCGGCCGTCAGGGAGAAGCAGGTCCAGACGATGGCCTCGGTGGTCCGCAAGGGTCTCGTGACGCTGCGGCCCGAGAAGGCCGAAGTGCTGATATTCGTCAACCAGACCACGACCAGCAAGACGAATCCGGACGGCGCATTCTCGATGAGCAGTGTCAAGGTCGGCTTGGAGAAGCACGCGGGCCGCTGGCTGATCTCGTCATTCGACCCGGTCTGACGCCGATCGCAAGCACGGCGAAGCCGGACGCCGCAGGGTCGCCGCCGATCAGCTCCCGGCCTACATCCGCACCAGCGTGAACGTCCAGGTGTTCATCCCCGCAGGCCCGCTGAAACAGCCGACGTCGAAACGTGATTCGATCACACCAGAGAGGCTGTTGGCGTCCCAGGTATAGGTGTCGTGGCTCGGCATGAGACCCGTTGGGCAACGCAGTCCGTCGGAGACATCGGTGCTGAACGAATACTTGCCGTCCACCAGATGCGCGGTGCCACCGTAGTACTGGCGACCGAAGAAATGTGGTCGGTCGATTGCGCTCACCAACAAGCAGCCGGCCGGCATCTGATCGAAGGTCCCCGGCGTTTCGCAGGGGTAGGCCGCCCACACCCAGGAGGCGTCGGTCCAGCGATTGCTCAGCACCTCGTAGTTGCCGTAGCGCATATCCGCCTCGGCGCGGGGTGCCACGACAGTCGCGACGGCCAGCGCGGCCAGGACCGAACCGGTAGCGGTTCGTTTCATCGGTGGACTCCCTCAACTCGCCGGAACTGCCGTGCCACTACAGGTCTCCACGGCGCCACAGCGTCTCGCCGTCGGCTACGCAGGTCAGGAACAGGCCGTCCGGCGCCTGTGCCACCTCACCGTCATAGCTTGCACATTCGGTGTTCTCCTCTTTGATGCCGTGCATCTCAGGCGAACGGAACCAGCGCGGGTCATACCGGCGCGGCGAACCGCAGAACACCAACCGGCCCCAATCCGTCACTCCGAAGGCGTAGTAGGTGGTCGCCGAACACGGTGCGCCGAGCACGGCGTGCGGCACGATGCCCGGCGTGCAGGCCGGGTAGTCGCACGCCGGTGGTGCGCCCGGGTCGGCGACCGAGGGGCAGGCAGTGACGACGGCACCGACAACCAGTGCAGCCGAAGCTGCCGTTGCCATCACGCGGTTGTTCTGCATGGTCTCCCCTGCCGGACGCTAAAGCCGCTGCACCGTTATCGGCATCGTGATGACCGTGGCCAGGTTCCGGCCGCAGGCACCGGAGACACCGATCGTCCGGTCATAGCCGATGAGCAGATCGATGTTCTGCTTCTCGTACTGGCCGTTGGCATCGGTGCCCTGGAACTGATAGCGCTGCCGCCCCGGTGATGTGGTGCCGTCGGGGCAGGTCTGCCAGTTCTCGTGGTACCGGTCGACGATCCAGCGCGAGGTGCGAAACTCCAACGGCGCCGTCCAGCCCTGGTCGCTGCTCACCTGTCCGGTGCATTGGTGCGCATTGACGCAACTGGAACTGAACGTCCAGACCGAAACGACGGTCCGTTCGTTCATGTACACCTCGTTGGTCTTCGCCCAATCGCCGTTCGACGTGACCCGGTACGGCCCGTTGAGTTCAAAGTGCAGATCCGCCTGCGCCGACGGTGCGGCCAATGTCCCCATGGCCAGCCCGACCGCCGTCGCAGCAGCGACTGGTCCGGGTACGCGCATGACAGCTGTTCCTTCCCTGCTCAGGTCGGCATCAGATCTGTCCACGACTTCGCCGCGGTACCCGAAGCCAGGTTCGTCTGCTGCTCGTAGTGCCCGTCCGGGGTCATGTACTTGCCGGTCTTCGGGTCGTACGGCAGCACCGCGACCGATGGTCCACGGCCGGAGTACCCCGACGGCGCCGCGCCGGGCGCACCCGACGACGGCGCTCGGTCCGGCGCTGTCGAAGGCACCGGCACGACGGGTCGCGGAGCATCCGGTGGGGTACCCGAAGCCACCGCGCCGGGGGGCAGTGGCGTGCCCTCGGTCGGCGCGAAGATCCGGTCGCCGAAGTCGGTGCGGTCGTCCTGCGGTATGCCCTGCTTGAGCAGGTTCGGGTCGAACGGGCCCGGACCGGTGAGGTGCTGGCGCATCGCGATCGGCATGAATCCCCTTGGGTCGTCACAGAGTTCGACGGTGGGTGCGCGCTTTCCCGGATGTTCGATGCACGGGAAGTTGCGGGCACCGCGCACCGAGACCGGCGAATCCTGTGGCAGTTTGCAGTACAGTCCGTCCGGGGTGTCGATCGTGGTGGTGTCCGCCGGGGATCGCCATGCCGACGCCGGCAGGAAGCCCACCGTGCACGGGTTGGGGTCACCGAAGGTGAGGGTGAAGTCGCCTTGCGGCAGACCCATCGCGTTGTTCTTCGGCAGCCCGAAGGACTGCTGGGCGGCGATGTATCCGGGCATCAGAACCATCAGCTGTTCGATCGACGGGTTGTAGGCCAACAACACCTGCCCCAGGGTGTTCAGGTTCGCCAGCAGGATCGGCAACGTGGGCTTGATGTCTTTCATCAGGCTGGAGACCTCGTCGGCGAAGCCGGGACCGCGCTGCAGGATGGCCCGCAGCTGGGGGTCGTCGATGGCGACCTGTTCGGTGATTCCGGCGACACTGCGTGCCCAGGTCCGGATCGCATCGGTGCTCCGGTCCTGGGAATCCAGCAGTGCGGCGCCGTGGTCGATCAGCCTGCGCATGCGGTCCGAAATCCCGTTGGCATCACGGCTGATGGTGGTCGCCGAGTCCAGCAGCGACTGAAAGTCGTAGCCGGCCCCGTTGAATGCCAGGTAGGTCTCGTCGAGCAGGTTGCCGAGTCGCTCCTTGGGAATGCTGTCGACCAGTCCGCTGATGTGGTCGAGCATCGGCCCGACCTGCTGTGGGACTTCGGTGTTCGAAGCGGCGATCACCGACCCGTTCTCCAGGTAGGGGGCACCGTCACTGCGCGGCAGCAGATCGACGTACTGCTCACCGATCGCCGAGACGCTACGCACCCTGGCCAGTAGGTCGGCGGGAATTCGCGGCGATCGGGACAGCGACAAGGTAGCCCGCACACCGGTTCCGGTCAGCGCGACATCGGTGACCGTGCCGATCTGCACGCCGTTGTAGGTGACGTTGGAGAACCGGTACAGCCCGCCGGTCTCGGGCAGATCCAGCTTCACGGTCACCCGGCCGATACCCAGCAGGGTGGGCATCTGCATGTAGCCGAACAGCATCGCCCCGATTCCGATCACCGCGGCGATCGTGAACAGGATCAGCTGAATCCGGACGAAACGGGTGAGCATCTACCCACCACCTCCCGGAGCAGGTACGCCGGGCGGACGGAGCTGCTCCGTCGATCGCAGGATCGGCTCGTTCAGCGGATCGTAGGAGTAGTTGAGATAGAACGGATCACCGGGCGCCGGAACCAGTTTCGCGTCTTCGTCACCCCACTGGGTGCCGGCGAACAACGCCCGCTTGAGCCGCGGCTTGGTGAGGTCGAAGACGGCGAACAGGTTCAGGAAGTCGCCCCGGACGGCCCGCTCGATAGCGTTGGGTCCGTACGGGAATGCCGTGGCATAGGCCACCGCGGAGTTGAGTTCCGGGCCGATGTCGGCAAGTGCCCGCAGCGCGGGTTCCAGGTGGATGAGGTCGGCGACCAACTGGCGCCCGGAATCGCCGACCAGGCCGGCCGAGAGGTCAGAGAACTGGCCGAGTTTGGTCATCGCGGTGGTGAACTTGGGCCGCTCTTCGATCAGCACGTCGATGGCGGGCGGAATCTTGTTCAGCGCACGATCGATGGTGTCGTGCTGCCCGGCGAACGCGGCGGCTACCCGATTCATCTCCTGAATGGAAGCGACGATGCTGTCCCGCTGTCGGTCCAGTGCACCGGTGAACCGGTCCAGCCGGGCGATCAGATCGCGGATGTCGGATTCACGGCCCGACATCGTGGCGCTGAAGTTGTGGATGATGTCGCCGATCTGGCCCAGTCCGCCACCATTGACCAGTACCGCCAGTGACGACAGGGTCTGCTCGGTCGACGGGTAGGTCGAGGATTCGGCCAGGGCGATGGTGGCCCCGGATGGGAGCCGGCCCGACGGAGCCTGACCCACCGGCGGATTCAGTGCCAGGTGCATCGAACCGAGCAAACTGGTCTGCCCCACCGTTGCCACCGCGTTGGCCGGTACCGCCACATCCGGGTTGACCGCGATTTCGACATTGGCGTGCCAGTTTTCGACGATCATCTTCCCGACGCTGCCGACCACGGCATCGGAGACCATCACCGGCGAATTGGATTCCAGCGTACCGACGTTGGCCAGCTCGACGAAGAAATGCTGCGCCCCCGCACCGCGGCCTTGCACACCCGGCAGCGCAATCGAGTTCAAGCCGCCGAATGCGCAGCCGGTCGCGGCGAAGGCAACAAGGCACACGGCTCCGACGGCGGCCGACACACGACAGACCTTCCGGATGATCATGGCTGCGGCGCCCCTCCGGCAGGCGGGCCCGGCGCCTCGGCCGGCAACGGGCCGCCCGGCAGGAGCATGCCGTCGAACGTGGTGGGGCTGGGCCCCGGCGCACCCACATATACCGGCGGCGTGGGCGCTGCCGGAAGTCCGCCGGGCACCTGGGAACCCCGCGGAAGTGACGGGTTCTCCCAGCCCGGCGGCGGTGCCACGTCGCCGTGCAGTCCGGTGTAGGCCGAGATCGAAGGCTCCGACTCGGGTTCCCGGCCCGGCTTGCCGCCGCCCGGCATCAGTACCGGGTCGGTGTAGATCAGCTTGTCGGGGCTGGCTGACTTTTTCAGGTAGGGGTTCATCGGCAGGGGCAGCCCGTTGAAGTTCAGCAGTCGCAGCGCCGGCCCGAGGTACTGCTCGCAGAGCTTGCCGCTCTCGTTCGACGTGACGTTGCCGATCGCACCGGTCATCGTGCAGATCGCCTGGACCGGGTTGGAGAAGTTGGCGAACGCGAACGACCCCACCGCGGTACCGCTGGTCACGTTGTACATGTTGAGCGTGTTGGCGATGGCGTTCGGGGTGACGTGGAGGATGTTGCGGACCGCGTTCTTGGCGTCGGCGAGCGTCTGGCTGATATTGGCCAGCCTCGCCACCGCCTCGGCGGTCTCGGCTCGAGTGCCGGCGACGAAGTCCCGCACCTGGTCGATGGTGGCCGCGAAATCTCTCAGGGCGGCGTCCAGGCTCGACCGGCTGTCATCGATCACGCTGGTCAGCGTCGCCAATCGTGATTCGAAGACGACGATCTGCTGATCACTGTCGCGCAGCGCGGTCACGAACGTCTGCATGCCGGAGATGATGTCGACGAGGTTCCCGCTGCCCTCGGCGAAGATCCTGGCCACCCCGGAGAGCTGGCCCAGGGTCTCCCGCAGTTTGGCGCCGTTGCCGTTCAGGGCGCCGGCGGCGCTATCGATGAGCCGAGACGCCGAGGTACTCGAGACACCGGTCCCCGACACGCCGCTTCCCGTGCCCAACTCGCTGGCCAACCGGTTCAGCTGGCTCTTGACCTCGTCCCACTCGACCGGGACCGCGGTGTGTTCTTTGCCGATCACCGCACCGTCGGTCATGGTGGGTCCGTCGCCGCGGTGATATGCCGGTGTCAGCTGAACGAATCGGGCGGCCACCAGGTTCGGGGCGACGATGATCGCTTTGGCCCCGGCCGGGATGGGTACTTTGCGGTCGACCCGCAGGGTGAGCTTGGCCTGGGTGCCCTGCGGTTCGATGCGGTCGATGGTGCCGACCTTCACCCCGGAGACCCGGACCTCGTCGCCGGCGTAGATGGCTGTGGCACTGGAGAAATAAGCGGTGATCGTGGTCGGCTTCAGCACCGTCTGGCCGACCAGCACACCGAGACCCGCGAGCAGGAGCAGCGCCGCCAGCAGTGCGACGGCTCCGATCCGCAGTGGTTTCCGGGTTTTCATCGCGGCGGCAGGTCTCCTGGTTGCGGAATCCCGTTGACCGGGAACGGAAGTTCGGCGCGCGGTCCGGCGTTGTCCGGCGGCTGGCCGGCGTCGACGCCGCGACGGAAGCCGAAGATGTAGTCCAGGAACGGTTGCAGCAGCTGCGGGAGGAACAGGTTCGGAATGTAGGCGCTGTAGTACGCGCCGTTGGACACCGCCTCACCCTGGGTGAGCTCGTATTTGGCCAGCCCGGGCAGCGCTTTGGCGAGGTTGTCCCGGTTCTTCTCCAGAATCTTGTTCAGCGTGTTGACCTTCTCCAGGGTCGGCTTGAGCTGTTCGTCGTTCTCGGTGACGAGCTCGCTCAGTTGCCGGGACACCGCCGACGTGCTGACCAGCAGATTGACGATCGCCTGCCGGCGGGTGTTCAGCACGTCGACCAGACTGTCGGCGTCCAGAATCAGGGAGTTGATCTGCTGGCTGCGTTCGGAGAGCACACCGGTGAGCTCGGCGGCCGACTTGAGCAAGCCGGCGAGGCTCTCGTTGCGGCTATTGAGCGACCGCGACAGCCGGCTCAGACCGTCGAATGTCGGACCCAGTCGCGGGGCGATCTGATCGATCGTCTCCGACAGTGTGTCCAGCGACCGGTTGAGCGACTCGGTGTCGGTGCCGGCGGTGTTGGACGTCAATTCGCCGATCGCGTCGGTCAGTGAGTACGGCGACGAGGTGCGGGTCACCGGGATGACGTCCAGCGCATGCATCCGGCCGCTGCCCGACGGTTCCAGCGTCAACACCCGCTCGCCGAGCAGCGAACCGGTGCGAATGTGCGCGGTGGTCTGCGACCCCAGCGGGTATTTACCGGCGAGGGCGAACGTCACCAGGGCGTCCCCGTTGTCCAGGGTCACGTCGGCGACCGAGCCGACCTTGATCCCGGACAGGGTGACGTCGGCACCGGCACCCAAGCCGCCGGCTTCGGTGAAGCGGGCCTGGTAGCGCACCGAGGTGGCCCACAGGATCAGCTGTTCGGGTTGCAGACCGACGGCGATGACGAACCCGATCAGCACGATGCCGATCAGGCCCATCCGGGCCAGATGGGAGCCGCGGTACTTCAACATCGGGACACACCCGCGCCGGGCCGCGCAACGGTCAGTCGGTGTCGCTGCATCGGCCCTCCTCCGATTTGATCCAGGGGAACACCGCCGTGCGCCCCTGGGTGTCACTCACCCGGATCTGAACGGCACACAGGTAGTACTGGATGAAGCCGCCGTAGGCGCCGAGCCGGATCGCCTTGCGGTAGTTCTCCGGCGCCTTCTGCAGGGACATGTCCAGCCCGCCGAGGTCGGCGTTGATCGCCGTCGTCAACCGGTCGACCTGGGTGACGACTTTCGTCAGCGGCTCGCGGGCGCTGCCGAGCAGGTCGGCAATCGACGCGGTCCCGCGATCCAGGGCCGCCACCGCGGTCCCGATCGGGTCGCGGTCGGCGGCCAGTCCGCCGACGAGTCTGCTCAGCCGCTCTATCGCCCCGGACAACCTCTTGTCGCCGCTGTTCAAGGTGGCCAGTACGGTGCGCAGCTCATCGATCAGCGAGTCGATCACCTGATGGTTGTCGGCCAGCGAGTTCGAGAACGACGAAGTCTGCGACATCAGCGAGTCCAAGGTGCCGCCCTGGCCCTGCATGATCTGGATCAGCGACGCGGTGAGCGCGTTGACGTCCTGCGGATTCAGCCCGCGGACCACCGGTTTGAGGCCGTTGAGCAGCAGATCCAGGTCCAGTGCGGGAGCAGTCCGCTCGACCGGGATCTGGGCGCCGGCCGGCAGCAGCCGCGTCGAGCCCGGACCATCCTCCAGCTCCAGGTACCGATCACCCACCAGGTTCAGGTAGCGCACCGCGGCTTTGGTCCCGGTGGTCAGCGGGATGTCGCGATCGGCGTTGAACTTCACCAGCACGGTGCGGTCGGGACGCAGCGACACACCACCCACCGTGCCGACCCGAACGCCGGCCACCCGCACGCTGTCTCCGGATTTGAGCCGCGAGGCGTCCTTGAACACGGCGCTGTAGTCGACGGTGGGTCCGGTCCGCACCTCCGCAAAGACCGCGAACAAGAACACCGTCGCCGCGACCATCACCGTGGCGTAGACGCCGAACTTGATCAGGATCTTGGCCGAACTCGTCATCCGGGCATCCCCACCTGCGCGCTGTTGCGCGGCGGCCCGCCGAGCGGACCGAACAGTGCCTCCTTGAGCCCGTCGGAGTTGATCAGGATGCCCTGATTGCCGAACTCGTACGGATCGGCCCCGGTGTCGGCGACCAGTGAAGGTACCCGGAACTCCGGGGGTACGTCGGGCAGACCCAGGTCCCGGCAGTAGGAGCGATCGGCCGTGGCGGCCACCTTCGGCAGGTGCTCGGGGTAGCGGTAGCGCTCCGTACCGAGGGTGAAGCTGGCGGTGATGACGATCCCGGGAACGGTGAACGGTGGTGATTTCGCGAACGGCACCAGGCCGCCGATCGCGCAGCCGAGCTGTTCGTGGTAGCGATCCACCAGCCGAGCAGTCGGCTCCAGGTAGTTCGTCAGATCGGTGAGGGCCTTGCGGTTGTCGCCCACCACCTCGTTGCCGGTATCGGCGAGGCCGATGGCACTGAGCAGGAATGTGTCCAGGTTGTTGCGCTCGGCAACGATGCTCTCACTGATGGTGCTGGTATTGCTGAGGACGCCGGTGATACCCGGTGCCGCGTCGGCGTAGGCCCGGAAAACCCGCGGTGTCGTCGCGGCCTCGTTCTCCAGGGTGGGCAGGCTTGGCTCGATCGCCGCGAGGAACTGATCGAAGTCGGTGAGCGCCTGGCCGAGCTTGGCGCCCCGGCCGTTGAAGGCGGTCGAGACGGCGCCCAGGGTCTCGTTGAGTTTCATCGGGTCGATCTTGTCGAGCACCCGGACGAGTTGCTGGAACACGGTGTTGATCTCGACGGTGACGTGCTGTCCGGCGAGCACCTGACCGGAATGCATCCGCTGTGGCGACGGGTCGGGCGGCGGCACCAGATCGACGTACTTGGCTCCGAACACCGTCGACGAGGCGATGTTGACCCCGACATTGGCCGGGATCAACCGCAACTGCGCGGGATCCATCTTCAGCTGCAGGGCCGCGGTACCGTCCGACCGCTGATCGATCTCCCCCACCTTGCCGACCTGCACGCCGAGCATCTTGACCTTGGCATCGGGGTACATCACCAGCCCGGCCCGTTGCGACACCACGGTCACCGGCACCGTGTCGGCGAAGCCGTCCCGGAACAGCGCGATCGGTATCGTGACGATCACCGCGAGCGTGGCGACCGTCAACAGGCCGACCAGCGGCCGCAGGTAGCCCGGCTGCGTTTTGCGGACCCGCGCGAAGCGGTGCTGCCCGACCCGCGCGCGCGGGGGCGCCTGGAACGAAGCCTCGAACTCTTCTTCCATCGGGGGATCGTCGGTTGCCCCTAGCACCATCAGCGCACCGCCACCTCAGGAATCACGGCCACCACCCCCTTCTACGATCGTGACCGCGGAGACCGCCGTTGGCCCACCGATGTTGTGCGCCAAGCCGATGCGGGCACCGTCAACCTGGTTGACCGCCGCCCCTCGCAACTGCTCGAACAGTTCTACGCACTGTGCCACACCGGTGGCACCGGGCGGGTGGCCTTTGCACTTCAAACCTCCGCTGGGATTCACCGGCAGCACACCGCCGATGCCGGTGGCCCCGGCTTCAGCCAGTTTGTGCGCCTCGAACCGGTCGGCGAACCCGAGGTCTTCGTAGCTGATCAGCTCCACGCCGGTGAAGAAGTCGTGGACTTCGGCGACATCGATGTCGGCCGGGGTCAGCCCCGCCATGGCGAAAGCGCGCTTGGCGGCGCGCACGGTTGCCGGGAACGTCGTCATGTCCGGCTTGTGCTGGTGCATCACCGAATCCAGGCCCAGGCCCACGCCGCGGATCCAGACCGGACGGTTGGTGAACCGGTCCACCACATCCTCGGCGGCGAGCACCAGGGCGGCCGCACCGTCGCTCTGCGGCGCGCAGTCGTAGACGCCGAACGGGGACACCACGGTCGGTGCGTCGAGGGCTTGCTGCAGGCTGATCTCGAAGCGCAGCCGGGCCTTCGGGTTGGCGACGCCGTGCCGGTGGTTCTTCACCGCCACCATCGCCAGGTGCTCCCGGGTGGCACCCGACTCGTGCAGGTAGCGCTGCACATGCAGCGCGAAGCCGGCCGGCGACACCAATCCGAGCGGGTAGTCCCAGGCCATGTCGCGGGCGGTGCCCTCCCACGCCCAGAGCATGTCCTTGGTGGCGGTCTCGCGCAGCTTGTCCGCGCCCATCACCAGGGCAACGTCGACGGCGCCGGACGCAAGCGCAAACAGCGCGTTGCGGACGGCGTCGTTTCCGGTCGCGCACGAGTTCTCCACCCGGGTGACCGGAACGTCGGCCAGGCCGAGGGTGTCGGCGAGAATCCCGGACGGGAAGCCGTCGGTGGTGCCCAGCGCGCCGAACCAGGCCGCCTGCAGGTCGGCCTTGGTCACGCCCTTGTCGACGCTGGCCGCGCATTCGGCGAACGCCATCGGCAGCAGATCCTTGATGCCCAGCGCGAAATGCTCCCGGAACGGCGTCATGCCCGCGCCGACGATGGCCACCCTCCTCATGGCACCGGCTCGGGTTCGAATGCTTCGAAGGCGTACCCGTAGTCGGGGACGCCGGAGCGAACCGCGACCCGGCGCAGCACCATCCGGCCCCGGTCGCCGATCACGACGGTGCCGGCGGTCGCACCGGTCACCTTCGCCAGTGCACGGACCGCCACGCCGTCGAGTTCCACGATCACCAGCGAATACGGCGTCCGCAGCCCGGGGACCGGGATGTGCACCGTGGTTTCGGTGTAGACCCGGCCGGTGCGGGGCAGCTCGACCAGTTCGTAGTCGGTGCTCAAGGTGCAGTCGTCGTCGACCCGGTACCGCGGGGGGAAGTCCAGGTCGTCGCCGTCGGGGTATTTGCCCGCCTCCCAGCGCACCTTGGCCTCGAACGCCCGCTCATAGGCCGCCAGTGAGATCGGCAGTTCCGCTCCGGGAGTCAGTGTCGTCTCGGGCGCCGGCCGGGCCGGCGGTTCCCGGCGGTGGATTCGCGCATCGCCGCCGGCGACGGTGATTCCGGACAGGTTGGCCTGTTCCACGGCCACCAGCGGTCCCACGGTCCGCGTCTCGGCGAGCACCGCCAGGGCGAACAGACCCGAGCTGGCGCCGGTCGTCGGCAGCGGCACCGGATCGCCGCTGCACATTTCGACGGCACGCTCATGGTCGACCCCGGCCAGCATCACCGGCGTGTCCGCCCACGCCGCCGCCAGGGAGGCCACCACGCCCCGCTCGTGCAGCAACCGGGGGTCGCCGTAGTCGTGCACCACACCGACGGCACTGCGGGTGCGGACCGGCAGGCTGCGCGCGATGCGGGCCGCGGTGCGAACCCGCAGGCCGTCCTCGGCGGTCAGCGCCGCGGCCGCGCCGGCCGGATTCAGGTCGGTGCCGATGATCAGGGTGCGCGGCCGCGCCGAACTGAGCGCGTCCAGGGTGGCCGGGGCGCCGCCGAGCCGTTCCACCACCTCGAGTTCGGGGTCCAGACCCAGGCCCGCCAGCAACACCGCCGCGTTGCTGCTCTCGGTCAGCGGCAGGTCACGGCTCACCACCACCAGCCTCTCGACCGCGCCGCCGCCGGTCAGCGCGGCACGGCCGGCCTCGACGGCCAGGGTGATGGCGTCCTCGTCGTCACCGGGCTGCCGGCACCGCAGGGTGCCCCAGCACGGCAGGTAGGTGCCCACGGAAGTCACATACGGCATCGGCGAAATCCCCGGGCCTCAGGTCACTGCGCCGACGGTCTTGAGTTCGATGATGCGGTCCCAGTCCAGCCCCAGTTCGGACAGGATTTCATCGGTCTGCTCGGCGAACCCGGGCGCCGCCGCGGTTGCCGGGGCACCGACATCGAATTGCACCGGGTTGGCGACCAGGTCCAGTCCACCGGCCCGCACCAGATACTCATTGGCCCGCACCTGGGCGTCATCGGCGGCCTGCAGGGTGTCCTGCACCGGGGCCCACGGACCGGTCAGCGTCGCAAACCGTTCACTCCACTGCGCCAGCGTGCGGGTCTCGATCGCCTTCGTGAGGATCTGTACCGCTTCGGCGGTGTTGGCGGCGATCTGCTCGGCGGTGGCGAACCGCGGGTCGTCGACCAGGTCCGGCCGGTCGATGTGCCGGCAAACGTCGGCCCAGAACTTGGCCGGCTGCATCATCACCAGCGAGATGTACCGGCCGTCGGCGGTGGGGTAGAGCCCGACCAGCGGGTTGACCGGCGAGCCGTGGACGCCCGGCGTGGGCGCTTCCAGCACCTGGCCCAGGTGCGTGGTCAGCGCCACCGTGTGCCCCATCGCCCACAGGCCGCTGCCCAGCAGGGAGACGTCCACCACCGAAGGTTCGCCGGTGCGCTCCCGCTTCAGCAGCGCCGCCGCGATCCCGCCGGCCAGGTTGGTGCCGGAGATGGTGTCGCCGTACGCCGGCCCCGGCGGTCCGATCATCCCGGGCGTTCCGGGCGGGGTGATGGTGGCCGCGGTGCCCGCCCGGCACCAGAACGCGGTCATGTCGTAGCCGCCCTTCTCCGCCTCGGCGCCGCGTGGGCCCAGCGCAGAGCCGCGGGCGTAGACGATCGCGGGGTTGACCGCGCGGATGTCGTCGACGTCGATGCCGAACTTTCTGCGGTGTCCCGGCAGGAAGCTGGTCAGGAAGACATCCGCGCGGCGGGCCAGTTCGTAGAGCACCTCCCGGCCCTCGCGCACCGACATGTCCAGGCCGATGCTGCGTTTGCCGCGATTGGCGTGCTCGATGTTGGGGTTCGGGTCGCCCTCGACCCGCAACATCCCGGTCTGCCGCAAGCCGCGCTGCGGATCGCCGGTCACCGCATGCTCGACCTTGATGACGTCGGCACCCCACTCGGCCAGCACGGCGCCGGCCGAGGGGACGAACCCGTACATCGCGACCTCGAGGACCCGGATGCCCTCCAGCGGCCTCATCCGGCGGCCCCTCCCGTAACGGGCTGCGCCAGTGTCTTGCGCTCCTGGAACTCCTCGAGCCCGGCCACGCCCATCTCCCGGCCGATGCCGGATTGCTTGTACCCGCCGAACGGGCTGTCCGGTGCGAAGTAGTTGCCGCCGTTGATGCTCAGCGTCCCGGTCCGGATCCGCCGCGCCACCGCCAGCGCCCGGTCCGGGCTGCCGAAGACCGCACCGGACAACCCGTAGATCGAGTTGTTGGCGATCCGCACGGCTTCGTCGTCGCCGTCGTAGCCGATCACCACCAGCACCGGGCCGAAGATCTCCTCCTGGGCGATCTCGCTGTCCGGGTCGACGTCGGTCAACAGGGTCGGCGTATAGAAGTAGCCGGGGTCCACCTTCTGACCGCCGGTGACCAGGGTGGCGCCGGCCGCGATCGCGCGCTGCACCATGCCGTCGACCTTGTCGCGCTGCTGCTCGCTGATCAACGGGCCCATGTAGTTCTGTGGGTCCGCCGGGTCGCCGTAGCGCACGTGCCCGAAGTTCGCCTTGATCAGTTCGACGATCTCGTCGTGGTGCTTGCGCGGCACCAGGATTCGCGACGTCAGCGCGCAGCCCTGGCCGGCGTGGGTGACCATGGAAAACGCGGTGAACAGTGCCGCGGTGGTGAAGTCGGCGTCATCGAGCACGATGGCCGCGGACTTGCCGCCCAGTTCGAGGAAGACGCGCTTGACGGTCCCGCTGGCCGCGGCCATGATCTGCCGGCCGGTCGGGGTGGAACCGGTGAAGGTGACGATGTCGATGTCGGGGCTGGCGGTCAGCTCGACGCCGACCGCCGGGTCCGACGAGCTGAGGATGTTGACCACGCCGGCCGGGATGTCGGTGTGCTCGGCGATCAGCTCACCCAGCGCCAGCGTCACCAGCGGCGTGTCCGGCGCGGCCTTGAGCACCACCGTGCACCCGGCGGCCAGAGCCGGGGCCAGCTTGGCCAGCGCCAACTGGTTCGGATAGTTGTAGGCGATGATCGCGCCGACGACCCCGGCGGCCTCTTTCTCCACCCAGCGGTGGTGCTGCATGCCGCGGCTCTCGATGTTGCCCAGGTCTTCGGTCATCGGGTAGGTCTTGAGCAGGTCGGCGTAGTAGCGGACGATCGCGATCGGCTGGTCCAGCTGCGCGCCGGCGGTGAGCGCCGCCGTCGCACCCACTTCGGCGATGGTGAGCGCGGCCAGTTCGTCACGGTGTTCGACCAGCGCCCGGTGCAGCTGGTCCAGGCAGCGGATGCGCAACTGCACGTCGGTCGGCCAGTCGGTGGTGTCGAACGCGCGTCGCGCCGCGGTGATCGCGGCCCGGGCATCCGCGACCCCGCCGTCGGGCGCATAGCCGAGCACGTCACCGGTGGCCGGATTGGTCGACGGGTACGTCGCAGCGGCGGTTACCAGCCGGCCGTCGATCAGCAGCCGCCGGTCGGCGACGTGCTCGGCGGTGGAACCCGCCGCCTGCTGCGATCGCATGCCAGCCCCCTACAGCGTTGATAACTTCATTCTCATCCCCGGCGAATCATACATTCCAAGAGCGAGAATTCAAGCGGTTCCCGAGACCCGGAAGGCCCGCCGCCAGCGTCGGGAGCAAGCGGCGACGGCGGCCCCGACCAGCTGACGACGGGTTTCGGCGAACCTTGCCAGGAACAGTCTTACGAGAGTACGATTCTCGAAGTTCGGAAAGGTGATTCTTTGTGATGGAGGTCGCGTGCCGGTACGAACAGCCCTGGTGACCGGCGGCGCCTCCGGCATCGGGGCGGCGATCGCCAACCGACTCCGCGCCGACGGCCACCGGGTAGCCACTATCGACCTGACCCCATCCGATGACGACCTGGCCTTCGTCGCCGACGTGACCGACCGCGCGCAACTGGACGCGGCCCTGGCACAGATTCGGGACCGGCTGGGTCCCGTCACCGTCCTGGTGAACGCGGCCGGCCGCGACGGGTTCAAACGCTTCCTGCACATCACCTTCGAGGAGTGGCAGCGGATCATCGACATCAACCTCAACGGCGTCTTCCACACCATCCAGGCGGTGCTCCCCGACATGGTCGAGGCCGGTTGGGGGCGGATCGTCAACATCTCCTCGTCGAGCACGCATTCGGGCACCCCCTACATGGCGCACTACGTCGCGGCCAAATCCGGGGTCAACGGGCTGACCAAGACACTCGCCCTGGAGTTCGGGCCGAACGGCATCACGGTCAATGCGGTGCCGCCCGGCTTCGTCGACACCCCGATGCTGCGCAATGCCGACCGGCAGGGTTTCCTGGGTGACATCGAGGACAACATCGCGCGAACACCGGTGCGGCGCATGGGCAAACCGGAGGACATCGCCGCGGCCTGCGCCTTCCTGGTGTCCGAGGAAGCCGGCTACATCACCGGCCAGATTCTGGGCGTCAACGGCGGCCGGAACACCTGACACGTCGACGAAAGGGACAGTTGTGGGACGCGTTGCGGGGAAAGTCGCGTTTATCACCGGCGCAGCACGCGGGCAGGGCCGCAGCCATGCGGTGCGACTGGCCGAGGAGGGCGCCGACATCGTCGCCGTCGACCTGTGTCGCGACATCGATTCGATCGGCTATCCGATGGCGCGGCCGGAAGACCTGGACGAAACCGCCCGGCTGGTCGAGAAGACCGGGCAGGGCATCGTGATCGCACAGGCCGATGTGCGCGACGCCGCGCAGCTGAAAAGCGCCGTCGAGGAAGGCATTGCCCAGTTCGGAAAGCTCGACGTCGTGGTAGCCCAGGCCGGCATCGCCGGAATGAAGGGCAGTCCACCACTGCAGGCGTGGACCGACGTGATCAACACCAACCTGATCGGCACCGTCAACGCCATCCAGGTGGCGCTGCCCCATCTGACCCAGGGCGCCTCGATCATCGCCACCGCGTCGGCCGCGGCGCTGATGGACGCCTCCAAGAAGGCCAACCCCGGCGCCGACCCCGGCGGCATGGCCTACATGACCTCCAAACGCCTGATCGCGCAGTACGTTCACGACCTGGCCACCGAACTGGCGGTGCGCGGCATCCGCGCCAACGTGATCCATCCGACCAACTGCAACACCGACATGCTGCAGAGCGAGCCGATGTACCGGTCGTTCCGGCCGGACCTGGAACACCCCACCCGCGCCGACGCCGAACCGGTGTTCGGCGTCCAGCAGGCGATGCGGATCCCGTTCATCGAGCCCGAGGACATCTCCAACGCGGTGCTGTGGCTGGCCTCCGACGAGGCCAGGTACGTGACCGGCATGCAGTTGCGGGTGGACGCCGGCGGTTATCTGAAGTGGTACGACTACCACATCTGAACACACATCCGAACGCACATCCGAACGCACCTACGAACTTAAGGAGCCCCATGAAAGTCTGGGTTGACCCGGCGCGCTGCCAGGGCCACGGGCTGTGCAAGATGATCGCCCCGGATTCGTTCGATCTCAGCGACATCGACGGTCACTCCACCGCTGTCAGCACGAATGTTGCGACCGGCCAGGAGGATTTGGTGACCGACGCCATGCGCTCCTGCCCCGAGCGCGCGATCTTCGTCGACGCGAAGAACTCCACCGGTGAGCGAGCCTCCGGTGCGGGACAGCCTGATTGGACCGAGAAATGACCATCGACGACCGGGTCGAGGCGGCCGGCACCGACGACGCCGCGCCGCTGACCGAGCAGAAGAGGCAGCACCTGTACCACTTCGACCGGCACACCGCGGACTATCGCGAGCAGTTCCTGGATATCACCGAGGAAATGCATGCCACCTGCCCGATGGCGTGGAGCGACACCTACGGCGGCCACTGGGTGGCGGCGGGCGCAGAAGAGGTCTTCGAACTGGCCCGGTGCCCGTACGTCTCCAACGACCACGACATCAACAACGAGCGCCGCGGCTATCAGGGCATCTCGATCCCACCGGCGAAACGCGCCCAGACCCGCGGCGGCGTACTGGAAATGGATGGCGAGGAGCAGCAGTTCTACCGCGAGCTGCTCAACCCGTACATGTCACCGGCCGCCATCAAGCGGTGGCTGCCGTTCATCGACGACATCACCCGGGCCGCCATCAACGAGAAGATCACGCAGGGGCAGATCGACTTCGTCGACGATCTGGCCAACGTCGTGCCCGCCGTCTTCACACTGGCGATACTCGGAATTCCACTGAAGAACTGGACGATCTACTGCGAACCGGTGCATGCGGCCGTCTACACGCCCGAGCACGACCCGGACTCGGTACGAGTCGCCGAGATGCACCGGCAAATGGGTTTGGACCTGTTCACCAACTACCTCGAGATCAAGGCGAACCCGCGGCCCGGGATGGTCAACGCGCTCGCCCGGGCCCGGCGGAACGGTGAACCGATCTCCGACATCGACGCACTGTCGATGGTGGGCGTGGTGATCGGGGGCGGATTCGACACCACCACGGCGCTGACCGCTCACACCCTGGAATGGCTGGCCGAGCACCCGGATGAGCGAGAGCGCCTGAGCCGCGAGCGGGAAAAGCTGTTCAGCCACGCCACCGAGGAGTTCCTGCGTTACTTCACACCGGCCCCCGGCGACGGACGCACGTTCTCCGAGGACGTCGAGGTGGCCGGGGTCCAGGTCAAAGAGGGCGAGCGGCTGTGGCTGTCCTGGGCGATGGCCAACCGGGACCCGTCGGTGTTCGACGAACCCAACCGGCTGATCATGGATCGCAAAGGCAACCGGCACTTCAGTTTCGGGCTCGGCGTGCACCGCTGCATCGGCTCACACATCGCCCGGGCGGTGTTCCGGTCGATGGTCACCGCGGTGCTGGACCGGATGCCGGATTATCGCTGCGAGCCGGCGGGCACCGTGCACTACGACACGATCGGTGTCATCCAGGGCATGCGGCATCTGCCGGCCAACTTCACGCCCGGCCCGCGGATCGGGCCGGGGCTGGACGAGACCCTGGAGAGGCTGCAGCGGATCTGCGACGAGCAGGAGTGCGCCCGGCCGATCACCGAGCGCAAGGAAACGGTCGTCATCGACTGAATCGACTGCGTTCATCGTGGCCCACTGTGCGGTTTCATCCGCGCGCCCCGGCGCGTCGCGTACGAAACCGCACACCCAGCGCGTCGTGTCTGCTCGCGCTAGCTTCGGGGCAGCCCCAGTACCTGCTGGGCGATGATGTTGCGGTGGATCTCCGAGGTGCCGCCGGCGATGGTGCCGGAGAAGCTGCGGGCGAGCCGATCGAACCAACTGGCGAAGTAGCTGTCCAGGTTCATCGGCGCGTACGGGCCCGACATCGTCGGGTGGGCCAGGCCGGCTGTTCCGGCGGCGGCCAGCGCATGCGCCGAGGCGGACACCTCCGCCTCGGACCCGAGCAGCTTGAGCACCGAGAGGGCAGCTACGTCCTCCTCGCCGCGCGCGGCCCGGGCCAGCGCCGCCGAGCCGAGCAGTCGCAGCGCCTGGTAATCCATCATCAGCGTGGCGAATTGGTCACGCTGCAACACCCCGCGCGGATGGAAGTCGGCGATCAGATTGTCCAGCCGGTCGGCAAAGCCCAGCCACATCATGGTCCGTTCGTGCCCGAGCGATCCGTTGGCCACCCGCCAGCCGCCGTTGAGCGGCCCGACCAGATTGGCCGCCGGCACCCGGACATCGGTGAAGAACACCTCGTTGAAATCCTTGTCGTCGATTCCGCAGATGGTGGGGAACGGACGACAGACCACCCCGGGGGTGTCGGTCGGGATCACCAGCACGCTGATCCCGCGGTGCTTCGGCGCGTCGGGGTCGGTGCGGACGAACGTGAGCAGCACGTCGGCATCGTGGGCTCCCGAGGTCCAGACCTTCTGCCCGTTGACCACGAAATCCTGGCCGTCGCCGACGGCGCGGGTGCTCAGCGAGGCGAGATCCGATCCGGCGCCGGGCTCACTCATGCCCAGTGACGCGGTCATCTCCGCACGCAGGATCGGCACCGCCCAGCGTTGCTTCTGCTCTTCGGTGCCGAACGAAAGCAGCGATGCCGCAACGATGTTCACACCCTGTGGATTGAGGCTGTGATAGATCCGGCGCCGGCACAGTTCCTCGAGGTGAACGAACTGCTGCAGCAGGGTGGCATTGCGCCCGCCGAACTCCGGCGGATTGGCGGGCAGCAGCCAGCCGTTGTCGAACAGCAACCGCTGCCAGCGCCGCGCCCAGCCCGGCATGTGTGACACCGACCGGGGCCGTTCGCCGAGTTCGGCCTCGGCGGGCAGGTGCGCGTCGAGGAAGGCGACGAATTCGGTTCGGAACGCCTCGACTTCCGCGTCAAACGTGAGTTGCAAGGTGCTCCTCCGCGATCATCGCGCGGTGCTCGGCAGCACCGCCGAGCATCAGCTCACCGGCCTTGGCGCGCTTGAGCGCAAACTGCAGATCGTTCTCCCAGGTGAATCCCATCGCACCGAACAACTGGAGGCCGTGCCGGAAGACGACGGCCTGGCACTCCCCCGCCGCCGCCTTGGCCATCGCCGCGGCCATCCGCCGCCGCGGATCGTCGGCGGCGATGGTCAGCGCGGCGAAATAGGCCAGCGCGCGGGCACGTTCGATGGCCACGTGCATGTCGGCCGCCTTGTGCTGCACGGCCTGGAACGAGCCGATCGGCACACCGAACTGGTGCCGGCCGCGCACATGCTCGAGGGCCAGGTCGAGGATGCGCTGGCAGGCCCCCACCATCGTCATCGCCATTCCGGTGAGCGCGACGTGACGAGCCCGCCCGGCCTCGGTGCGGCCGCCCACCCGCGCACTGTCGGGCAGCCGCACCCCGGCGAACGACACATCGGCCACGTGCAGCGTCGGGTCGAACACCGACGTGCGTCGCGCCGTCACCGCGGCGGCATCCACCAGAAACACCCCCGCCTCGACGACCACGGCCAGCCGATCGGCGCGATCACCGTCGAGCACGTGCAGGGCGGTGCCGTCGAGCAGCCAGCCGGTGGTATCGCGGGACGCGGCCACCCCGCCGTACACCGCTGCACCGGTCGACCCGCCGGTCCGGTAGCGCTGACCGGCCAGCGGCGCGAACTGGGTCATGGTGGCCAGGAACGGCGTCGGGTCGGTGGCCCGGCCCAACTCTTCGAGCACGATCGCCAATTCCACCGCATGGACCGGCTCGCTCAACTCTGTCCAGCCGAGTTCGACGTAGCCCTTCCACAGCGCCGCAACGGCCTCCGCGGCACGATCTTCGGCGTTGTCCTCCACCACGCTCCGCACCAGCGAGGCCGGGCACTGCTTGGCCACCACGTCACGCACCGTGTCCTGCCACAGCCGTTGATCGGCGTCGAACTCCAGAAGCATCGCGCGGTCACCTCTCTCTGCGGCATGCTCGTCGAGAATAACATTCTCGCTGCTGAATGTAACGCTCTCTTTGTTGCCCGGCCCACTCGGACGACGCACCGCGCGATGGCCCGGCGCCGCCCGCCGAACGATTCCATGGACCGCCCCGGCTCCGAGAATTGGATTCTTGCGAACAAAGAACTCAGCTATACAATGAGGCACAGTCGGCAGTGACCCGGCAAGGCCGGCCGGCCGGACTCCGGTCCGGAAATGCGGCGAGAGGCGGCTTCGATTGCGACAACACCCGGACGGCACCCGTACGCCCGTCATCGACGCCAGCGTGCACATCTTCTTCGGGTCCAACGCCGATCTGCGGGACTTCCTCCGCGAGCCGTTCAAGAGCCGCGGCTTCTCCGACTACGAGATGGACTGGTACGGGGCACCGGGCGGCGAATACGCGCACGGCACCGGGGCCGGGCACGGCCCGGATCGCCGGTACCCCGGCTCCGACCCCGAACTGGTGGCCCAGCACCTGTTCGCCGACCGCGGTGTCGACGTGGCGGTGCTGCACCCCCTCGGGCGCGGCATCATGCCCGACCGGCATCTGGGCACTGCCGTGCTGGCCGCCGTCAACCAGATGCTGGTTACCCGGTGGCTGGAGCACAGCCGGTTCGGCCACCGCTTCCGCGGCACCATCCGGGTGAACCCCGACGACATCGCCGGTGCGCTCCGCGAGATCGACCGGTGGAAAGACCATCCCCGCGTCGTGCAGATCGGCGTTCCGCTGCAGTCCCGCGAGTTGTACGGCAAGCCGCAGTTCTGGCCGCTCTGGGAAGCCGCGGCCGACGCGAACCTGCCGGTGGCCGTGCACATCGAAGCCGGTGAGGGCATCGCCTTCCCGCCGACCCCGTCCGGGAACACCCAGACCTACGAGCAGTACCTCGGGTTCATGGCGCTGAACTACCTCTACCACCTGATGAACATGATCGCCGAGGGCGTCTTCGAACGGACACCGGCGCTCAAGATGGTCTGGGCCGACGGCGCCGCGGATCTGCTCACCCCGTTCATCTGGCGGATGGATATCTTCGGCCGCCCGCATCTGGAGCAGACGCCATGGGCGCCACTGATGCCCAGCCAGTACCTGCCCGGGCACGTGTATTTCGTCCAGGGCAGCCTGGACGGCCCCGGCGACGTCGATTACGCCGGCGAATGGCTCGGCTTCACCGGCAAAGACCAGATGGTGATGTTCGGCTCCAGCTATCCGCACTGGCACTGCTACGACGTGGCTGCGCTGCCCGCAGCCCTGAGTGCGCAGCAGCGGGAGAACGTCTGTTGGCGCACCGCGGCAGACCTTTACGGCATTGACGTACCAGCGGGCCTGGCCGCAGGCTAGCAGGCACGAACAAGGGAGACACCATGGCGCTCCACACCGGCGAACGGGTGGCGGCTGGCGAACGCATCGCCGTTCGGGTGGTCGACGCCGACATCCACCCGATGCCCCGCCGCGGGGAACTGGCCCAGTACATCCCGGAGCCGTGGCGCAGCAAGCACTTCCTGGGCCATCACGTCGGCGAGACGATCTTCTACGACGCGCCCGATTACGCACACTCCTGCGCGATGCGGGCGGACGCGTTTCCCGCCGACGGCGAATTCCCGGGCAGCGACCCGGATCTGGCGTTTCGGCAGCTGATCATGGCGGCCGGCGCCGACATCGCGATCCTGGAGCCGATCGGGCGCTCGGCCCGGCTGCCGGAAGCCAACCAGGCCTACGCCAGCGCACTCAACGATTGGCAGGACAAACACTGGCTGGACAGCCACAACAACTGGCACCAGCGATGGCGGGGATCGATCTGCGCCGCCATCGACGATCCCGCCGGCGCCGCCCGGGAGATCGAAAAGTGGTCGGCACACCCCTACATGGCCCAGATTCTGATCAGAGCCGAACCGCGGCCGTCCTGGGGCCACCCGCAGTACGACCCGATCTGGGCGGCGGCCACCAAACACGACATCACGGTCAGCTGCCATCTGGGCCGCGGCAGCTACGAGACACTGCCCATCCCCCCGGTGGGATTCCCCAGCTACAACCACGACTTCATGGTCACCTACTCGCTGCTGGCGGCCAATCAGGTGATGAGCCTGATCTTCGACGGTGTCTTCGACCGGTTCCCGAAGCTGCGCATCGTTTTCATCGAGCACGCCTTCACCTGGGTGCTCCCGCTGATGTGGCGGATGGACAGCATCTACGCGGCCCGGAGATCGTGGCTGGACATCAAGCGCAAGCCGAGCGAATACCTCAAGGAACACATCAAGCTCACCACCCAGCCGCTGGACTACTGCGAGGACGACAAGACACAGCTCAAACGGGTGCTGGAGTGGATGGAGGCCGACAAGATCCTGCTGTATTCCTCGGATTACCCGCACTGGACGTTCGACGATCCACGCTGGCTGGTCAAACACCTGCCGAAGTCGTTCCGCGAGCAGGTGATGTTCCGCAACGGCCTGGCGACCTACCGCCTTCCGGAAACGGTGCCGGCGCTTGAGGGTCAGGTCCGGGTCTTCTGAAATGAACGAGGAAGTCAGACCGCCCCGGCTGGCGCGTGGTCAGGAGCATGTCGTCGCGACCGTCGATGAAATCCCGCCGGGCACCCGCAAACTGGTGCCGATCGGCTATCACGATGTCGGCGTGTACAACATCAACGGCGCGTTCTACGCCATCGCGAACTTCTGCCCGCACCAGGGCGGACCGCTGTGTGACGGCCGATTGCGCGGGCGCACCGCCGTCGACGAGAGCGTGCCCGGCGACGCGGTCATGGTGCGCGACCTGGAATATCTCTACTGCCCCTGGCATCAATGGGGTTTCGAGCTGGCGACGGGCACCACCGCGGTCAAACCCGAGTGGAGTGTACGAACCTATCCGGTTCGGGTCGTCGGTAACGACGTGCTGGTACAGGCGTGACGGCGATGGCATCGGCGAGAGTGAACGGCGGCAATGTCGTCTACGAAGTTCTGGGCAAGACCGGTGATCTCATCGCCCTGACCCCCGGTGGCCGATTCGGCAAGGACGTGCCCGGGCTCCGGCCCCTGGCCCAAGCCCTCGTCGACGGCGGCTACCGGGTGCTGCTGTGGGACCGTCCGAATTGCGGCGCCTCCGACGTGCAGTTCTACGGACAGTCCGAATCCCACATGCGCGCGGAGACATTGCACGCACTGCTGACGACGCTCGGCGAAGGCCCCTGCATCCTCGCCGGCGGCTCCGGCGGGGCGCGGGATTCCATGCTGACGGCCATGCTCTACCCGGATCTCGCCACCAAGCTGGTGGTGTGGAACATCGTCGGCGGCGTGTACGGCACCTTCGTGCTCGGCTCCTACTACCTGATACCCAGCCTGCTGGCGGTGCGCGGTCGCGGGATCGAGGGCCTGCTGGACGTGCCCGAATGGCGCGAGCGCATCGCGGAGAATCCGGCCAACAAGCAGCGACTGCTCGACCTGGGCCGTGACGACTTTCTCAAGGTGATGTTGCGCTGGCTCAATGCGTTCGTGTCGAAGCCGGGTCAGACCATCCCCGGTGTCGAGGACGAATTGTTCGACCGGATAACGATTCCCACCCTGATCATCCGCGGCGGCGAGAACGACTGGGACCACCCCAGACGGACTTCCCTGGAGGTGCACTGCCTGATCAGGGGCTCCCGGCTGATCGACCCGCCGTGGCCGGAGGACGCCTGGGAGCGCGCGGTGAAGGCACGGGCTACCGGGAAGGTGGACCGGTTCAACATGTTCGACACCTGGGTGCAGGCCGCGCCCGCCATCCTGGAATTTTTGGCGCAATGAGACCGTCAGGTGGCGCAAATGTGAACCTGGCAGTTCAACGCGGCTTCCAGCGCGGTACGAACACGGCTCTCCGGAACCCGATTCAGGTCCGCTTCGGCGACCGTCACATGAACCACGTCCAGTCCGTCGGCGCCGACAGACCGGTGAATCTGTCCGGTGAGGCCGAAACCGGTCAGCACCCCGTGGGCGTCGTCGTCGGTTCCCCGGCTCACGTAGGTGGTCACACCGATTGTCGGGATGGTGCCGAAGGCCTTGGCGCACAGTTGCATTCCGGCACTCTCGGCAATCTCGCGGTCGTATCCGGTGATCAGCAGGCGCACCTTGCGGTGCCGGACCGGCATGGCCGCCACATCGGTGCCGATCACCTCGGCACCGGCCGCCTCGGCGAGCTCCCGCAACGCCGCCATGCCCGCGGAGAGCTGGTCCGCGCTGAGCCGCCCCGTTGGGTCGACGTCGATGCGAACGACCGCCGTTCTCACATCGGTCAGCTTAATCACACTGGCAGAAAGCCGAAATCACCGAGCCGAAAGAGGTGCCGATGACCTCAGCGCGACAACCGCTGCCGTTGGTCACCAGCGAGAACGAATTCTTCTGGACCGCCGGCGCCGACGGAACCCTGAAACTGCAGGAGTGCCTGGACTGCGCGGCGCTCATCCATCCCCCGCAACCGGTGTGCCGGTACTGTCGCGGCCAGCACCTGGGGGTGCGCGAGGTATCCGGTCGGGCGATACTGGCCGGCTTCACCGTCAACCATCGGTTCAGCCTGCCGGGGCTGCCCGCCCCGTACGTGGTGGCGCAGGTCGCGATCGACGAAGACCCGCGGATCCGACTGACCACCAACATCGTTGACTGCGATCCCGAACAGCTCGAACTCGGCCGGCCGGTGGAAGTGGTGTTCGAACACGTCGAGGATGTGTGGCTGCCGCTGTTCCGGCCCACGGCGGGACACCCCGCACCGGGCCCGCTGCCCGTCGACGAGATCGCGCCACAGGATTTTCACCGGCACGTCCGGCCGATGGCCACCGGCCACAAGTTCGAGGACGCCGTGGCGATCACCGGGATCGGCATGTCGCAGTTGGGCCGCCGGCTGATGGTGCCCCCGCTGTCGCTGACCGTGCAGGCCTGCATGCAGGCGATCACCGACGCCGGCCTGAGCATCGACGACATCGACGGGTTGTCGACATATCCGGGCGCCGGCGCGCTGGGCCCGTTCACCGAGGGCGGGGTGACCGCGCTGGAGTCCGCGCTGGGTATCCGGCCGACCTGGCACAACGGCGGCATCGAGACGTTCGGGCCGGGCGGATCGGTGATCGCGGCCATGCTGGCGGTGGCCGGCGGGCTGGCCCGCCACGTGCTGTGCTTCCGCACCCTGTGGGAGGCCACCCACAACGAACTGATGAAGCAGGGCAAGATCATTGGGCACGGCGGCCGCAGCGCCAGCTGGCAGATGCCGTTCGGGGCCACCTCGGCGGCCCACACGTTGGCGATGAACGCCCAGCGGCACTTCCACCGCTACGGGACATCCCGGGAGACGCTGGGCTGGATCGCGTTGAATCAGCGCGCCAACGCCGCGCACAATCCGACCGCGATCTACCGCGATCCGATGACCATGGACGACTACCTGTCGGCACGCCCGATCACCACCCCGTTCGGGCTCTACGACTGCGACGTCCCCTGCGACGGCGCGGTCGCCGTGATCGTCTCGGCCGCCGACACCGCGCGAGACCTGGCCCGCCCGCCGGTCCGGGTCGAAGCGGTCGGCACCCAGATCGTCGAACGGATCGACTGGGATCAGTCCACCCTGACCCACGAGCCGCAGGTTCTCGGCCAGGCGGCACACCTGTGGTCGCGCACCACGCTGCGGCCGGCCGACGTCGATGTCGCCGAACTCTACGACGGGTTCACCTTCAACTGCCTGTCCTGGATCGAGGCACTGGGATTCTGCGGCATCGGTGAAGCCAAGGACTTCCTCGACGGCGGTGCCAACATCGCCCGCGACGGGGTGCTGCCGCTGAACACCCACGGCGGTCAGCTCTCGCACGGCCGCACCCACGGCATGGGCTTGATCCACGAGGCCGTCACCCAGTTGCGCGGTGACGCCGGCGACCGCCAGGTTGTCGGCGCCCGGGTTGCGGTGGCCAGCAGCGGTGGGCTGACGCCCAGCGGGGTGATGTTGCTGCGGAGCGACACGTGAGCGTGCGACCGCGGGTGGTCAACACCGGCGGCGTACCGATGTCGGCGCTGCTGGCCGAAGTTCCCGACCCCCGCGCCGTGGTGGTCGCACTGCACGGCGGCGGCACCACGTCGGCGTACTTCGACTGCCCGGGGCAGCCGCGGCTATCGCTGTTGCACACCGGTGCGGCACTGGGGTACACGGTGCTCGCCCTGGATCGTCCCGGCTACGGCGCGTCCGCGGCGTACCCGGAGGCGACGGCCGATCCCGCGCAGCGCATCGAGCTGGCCTACGAGGCGATCGACCGGATGCTCGGCGATCGGCCACGCGGGGCCGGCCTTTTCCTGCTCGGCCATTCCAACGGCTGCGAACTGACGCTGCGGATGGCCGCCGACGACCGCGGCGATGAGCTGCTCGGCTTGGAGTTGGCCGGCACCGGACTGCGCTACGATCCAGCGGCGCAAGACATTCTGCGTGCGACCCAACCCGGCCATCGTCCCACCGGTCTGCGCGAACTGCTGTGGGAGCCCGCGAAGCTGTATCCGGCCGACGTGCTTCGCGGGAGCACCAATTCAGCAGCGGGTGCAGCCTACGAGGCGGCCATGGTGACCGCATGGCACCGGCACGACTTTCCGGCACTGGCAGGCCGGATTCGGGTGCCGGTGCGGTTCAGTTTCGCCGAGTACGAGCGAATCTGGCAGTCCGATCCCCCCGCCCGGGCGGAGATCGCCGACCTGTTCATCGCCGCGCCTCGTTTCACCGTCAACGAGCAGGCCGGCGCCGGACACAATCTCAGCCTCGGCTGGACTGCGGCGGCATACCACCTGTCGGTGCTGTCATTCGTCGAGCAGTGCGCGGTGGAGAACGTCACGACAGTCACCGGTCTGGGGGCGGGTTGATGCGCGTCGGGTTTATCGGACTGGGCAGCCAGGGCGCTCCGATGGCGCGCCGCATCGTCGACGCCGGTTACCCCACGACGCTGTGGGCCCGCCGGCCCGCGTCGCTGGAGCAGTTCGCCGATACCGCCGCCAAGATCGCCGGATCCCCGGCCGAACTGGCCGCGAGCAGCGACCTGGTCTGCCTGTGCGTGGTCGGCGATGCCGATGTCGACGAAGTGACCGGCGGCGCCGGCGGGGTGCTGGCCGGATTGCCGGCCGGGGGCGTCATCGCGATACACAGCACCGTGCACCCCGACACCTGCCACCGGCTGGCCAAACAGGCATCGGCGCAAGGGCTCTCGGTGATCGACGCACCGGTCAGCGGCGGCGGGCCGGCGGCCGAGGCCGGCCGGCTGCTGGTGATGGCCGGCGGTGACGCAGACGTCGTTCAGCGGTGCCGCCCGGTGTTCGAAAGCTACGCCGATTCGGTCGTGCATCTCGGCGGCCTGGGCTCGGGCCAGCTCACCAAGCTGCTCAACAATCTGTTGTTCACCGCCAACCTCGGCACCGCCGCATCCGTGCTCGCGCTCGGTGAGGCGCTGGGCGTCTCCGCCGCGCTGCTGGCCGAGGTGATATCCCGCGGCAGCGCGAACAGCTTTGCCCTGGGCAGCATTCAGGGAGCCGGCGGGACCCTGGACCGACTGGCCGGTCTGGCCGGGACACTGTTGCAAAAGGACGTGCGACTGGTTTCGGACCTGGCGGACCGGGTGTCGGCGAAACCCGGCGCGGTGCTCGCCGCAGCCGACGCCGCGCTGGTGGCGATGGGCCGTCCGCGATGAAGACCGCACCGCGGATGGACCGCTTCCAAAGCTCACCCGAATGCCTTACAGTTAGCACCACGGTCACAGGAGGATGTGCATGACCAAGCCGAAACTCGTCTTCGATCCGTTCTCCGACGAGTACTTCAACGATCCGTTCGACATCTACCGTCGGATGCGCGAGGAAGCACCGCTGTACTACGACGAGAAGGAGGATTTCTACGCGCTGACCCGGCACGTGGATGTGGCGGCGGCGTTCAAGGACTTCGAAACCTACTCGTCCTCACGCGGTTGCGATCTGGCGATGGTGCGGTCGAGCGTGCCCACCCAGAAGTCGATCATCTTCATGGACCCGCCCGAACACCGGCACATGCGCAGCCTGCTCAACAAG
>CAZGGK010000053.1:0-30250 GCA_964525125.1 uncultured Mycobacterium sp. | reverse complement strand
CCAGCCGGAACCATCCCGAACGCCAGAAACGACGCAACCGCACTACCCGCACCGAGAACTTGACGACGCCTGGGCTGCTGGCGATGCGACATGACTTTGGCCCTCCACCTGGGTTGTTGACGCGGACGTAGATACGTACGAGCGGCGAGATTAACATGCGAAAAGGAAAGACTTAGAATTTTATAGAAGTTGAGCCATTGGGATGAGCGGGCTGTGGGGCCGCCGACAGCCACCGCTACGGTGTACTGGTCGAATCGGCTCGGTACATCCCGCGAGGTCTGCACGTGTCCACACCCGAAAATCCAGCTCGGCGACGGTCCTACGCGGGCGACATCACACCGCAGCAGGCTTGGGCGATCTTGCGCGAGGACCCCGCTGCGGCACTCGTCGACGTCCGCACCGAAGCCGAATGGCGGTTCGTCGGGGTGCCCGACCTGTCCAGTCTCGGCCGCGACGTGCTCTGCATCGAGTGGGTCGACGTCACCGGGCGGCCCAATGCGAATTTCGCCCGCGACCTGATGGCCCAGGTATCCGCAGGCCCGCTGGTGCTGCTGTGCCGCTCCGGCCAGCGCTCCATCGGCGCCGCCGAGGCGGCCACCGCGGCGGGGATCACCCCGGCCTACAACGTGCTCGACGGTTTCGAGGGCCAACTCGACCGACTCGGCCACCGTGGCGGCACCGGCTGGCGGGCTATCGGGCTGCCCTGGAAGCAGTCGTGACCGACCAGCCGTCGATCCGCATCCCGGCTCCGCTGCCCGAGGGTGTCAGCCAGGCCACCCTCGGGGTGCGCGGTGGGCTGCTGCGCTCGCAGTTCGACGAGACCGCCGAGGCGTTGTTTCTGACCTCGGGCTACGTCTACTCCAGCGCGGCAGATGCGGAGAAGGCGTTCACCGGCGAGGTTGACCGCTATGTGTACTCGCGCTACGGCAACCCCACCATCACCATGTTCGAGGAGCGGTTGCGGCTGATCGAGGGCGCCCCGGCGGCGTTCGCCACCGCCAGCGGGATGGCGGCGGTGTTCACCTCGCTGGGCGCGCTGCTGCGTGCCGGCGACCGACTGGTGGCCGCCCGCAGCCTGTTCGGATCGTGCTTCGTGGTGTGCAACGAGATACTGCCGCGCTGGGGCATCGAGACGGTCTTCGTCGACGGCGAGGACATCGAGCAGTGGCGGCAGGCGCTCTCGGTCCCCACCCGAGCGGTGTTCTTCGAGACGCCGTCGAATCCGATGCAGTCGCTGGTCGACATCGCCGCGGTCACCGAGCTCGCCCACGCCGCCGGTGCGAAAGTGGTGCTGGACAACGTCTTCGCCACACCGCTGCTGCAACAGGGCTTTCCGCTCGGGGTGGACGTGGTGGTGTACTCGGGCACCAAGCACCTCGACGGCCAGGGCCGGGTGCTGGGCGGGGCGATCCTGGGCGACAAGGAGTACATCGACGGCCCGGTCCAGCAGCTGATGCGGCACACCGGTCCGGCGATCAGCGCCTTCAACGCCTGGATACTCCTCAAAGGCCTCGAGACGCTTGCCGTGCGGGTGGATTACGCGAATGCCTCGGCGCTGCGGATCGCCGAATACCTGGAGCGGCATCCGGCGGTGAGCTGGGTGCGCTACCCGTTTTTGGCGTCACACCCACAGTACGAACTCGCCAAGCGGCAGATGTCCGGCGGTGGCACCGTCGTCACCTTCGCGCTGGACGCCCCGGACGGCGCCGCCAAGAGACGCGCTTTCCAGGTGCTGGACCGGCTGCAGGTGATCGACATCTCCAACAACCTCGGAGACGCGAAGTCGCTGATCACCCACCCGGCCACCACCACGCACCGGGCGATGGGCCCGGAGGGCCGCGCCGCGATCGGGCTGGGGGACAACGTGGTTCGGATCTCGGTCGGGCTGGAGGGGGTCGACGATCTGATCGCCGACCTGGACCGTGCGCTGTCCTGATTCGAGGATTACTCTTTGTGCTCGGTGATGCCGGTCGCGTGCTGTGCCCGGTCCTCGTAGGCGCGCCGGGCCGCGGTGTCGACATTGAGGAACACGGTGTCGTTGCCCATCTTCGCGCTGAGCCAGCGCCGGCCCCGGGCCGAGAGCATCGAGGCGGCTGCGGCGACGAACCGCAGCGGCGGCGGCACCGAGACGTGGGTCTTCGGCTTGTCGAGCACCTTGACGACGGCGCCCGCGACATCTTCCGGCTCGACCGGTTTCTGTGCAGCCGATGGTGTTGTGCCCGAGATCAATTCGGTGTTGGTGAACGTCGGCAGCAGCACGGTGACAATGACATCCCGGTCGGCGAATTCGTCGGCCAGGGCGGTCGACAGACCCACCACCGCGAACTTGGAACCGGCGTAGACGACCTGGCCCGGCACCGCCACCATCCCGGCCATCGAGGCGATGTTGACGATGTGCCCGCTGCGGCGCTCGACCATCTCCGGCAGCACCAGGTGGCAGCCGGTGAGCACCCCGTAGAAGTTGACCTCGATCGCCGACCGGAAGGTCTGCGGTGTCTGCTGCAGGAACGGGCCGACCGGCATCACACCGGCATTGTTGATCAGCACGTCGATCTGCCCGTCGCCGTCGGCGCGGGCCTTGTCCAGGAATGCGGCGAACGACTCCCGGTCGGTGACGTCGAGCGGATGACCGGAGACCAGCCCCGCACCGCGCAGACCCGTGACGGCGGCCTCCAGTGCGTCGACGTCACGGTCGCCGATCACCACCCGCGCGCCGCGGGCCAGCAGCGCCGTGGCGATGGCCAGACCGATGCCGCGGGCGGCACCGGTGATGGCGATGGTCTTGCCCCGGATGTTGTCCATGCCCATCCACCTACTTCCAGCGGCCCAGAATTGCTTCGGCGCTCCGGCCGAGTGCGGCCTGCAGCAGCGGCCCGAAGCTGACCCGCCCGATGCCGAGTGCCCCGAAGGAGGCGGGGTCGTCGACGTCCGGTGCGGCGAGTGCGTTGACCGGCAGCGGCAACTCGGCGGCCAGCCGCCGCAACGTGTCCTGGTCGTGCCGCCCGACCGGGTACAGCACGTCCGCGCCGGCCTGCGCGCACTCGGTGAGCCGGGCGATGGCGCGGTCGACGCGGTCGGACTCGTCGCCGTCCTTGCGGATGAACAGGTCGGTGCGGGCGTTGATCACCAGGTGGGTGCCCGCGGTGTCGGCGGCTTCCCGCAGCTCACCGACGTACTCGGCGTGTTCGGCGGAGGAGCGCAGCCGCTTGTCCTGGCTGTGCACGGTGTCCTCGATGTTGAAACCGGCCGCACCGGCATCCAGCAGGCCCTCGACCAGTCTGGCGGCGGACTCGGCGTAGCCGGACTCGATGTCGACCGACACCGGCACGTCGACAGCGTCGGTGATCTGGCGTACCCGGGCCAGCACCTCGGCGAACGACATGCCCTCGCCGTCGGCCTTGCCCATCGACTCGGCGACCGGCCGGCTGCCCACGGTCAGCGCCGCGAATCCGGCGCCGACGGCCAGCTTCGCCGACCAGGCGTCCCACACGGTGGGCAGGACGACCGGATTGCCCGGCCGGTGCATCGCCAGCAGTGCGGCCGCGCGCTGCCCGAGAACTTCGTGACTTGCCATAGCGGCCACTCTTGCACGGCCGTGGGCGCCGGCGGTGACTCGGGTGCTCAGATGCGCAGATCCTTGGCGATGATCGTCTTCATGATCGCGTTGGTGCCGCCGCAGCCGCTCTGGATGCGGGCGTCGACGAACGCCCGGGACACCGGAGACTCGCGCAGGTAGCGGTAGCCGCCGCGTTACCAGCGCTGGTGGGCGGGGATCACGGTGCGCTGCACGAAACCGCTTACCAGCTGCCGGAACTGGTGGTGCTCGGCGGCGTGGGCCAGGCTCATCAGCGGAACGCGCCCAGGCCGGTGAGTGCCTGGCCCAGCACCAGCTGGTGCATCTCCGGGGTGCCCTCGTAGGTCAGCACCGACTCCAGGTTGACCATGTGCCGGATGACCGGGTACTCCAGCGATATGCCGTTGCCGCCCAGGATGGTTCGCGCGGTGCGGCAGATCTCCAGCGCGGCGCGGGTGTTGTTCAGCTTGCCGAAGCTGACCTGTTCGGGGCGCAGCCCGGCGCGGTCTTTGAGCCGGCCCAGGTGCAGCGACAGCAGCTGGCCCTTGTGTAGTTCGACGGCCATGTCGGCCAGCTTGGCCTGGGTCAGCTGGAATCCGGCGATCGGCCGGCCGAACTGGGTGCGTGCGGTGGCGTAGTCGCGGGCGGCCTGCCAGGCCGAGCGGGCCGCGCCCATCGCGCCCCAGATGATGCCGTAGCGCGCCTCCGACAGGCTGGCCAGCGCCCCCTTCACCCCGCGCGCGCCGGGCAGCATCGCCGCGGCGGGCAGCCGGACGCCGTCAAGCACCAGCTCGGAGGTGACCGAGGCGCGCAGCGACAGCTTGTGGTGGATCAGCGGAGCGGAGAACCCGGGCGTGTCGGTCGGCACGACGAAGCCCCGGATGCCGTCGTCGGTGGCCGCCCACACCACCGCCACGTCGGCGATGGACCCGTTGGTGATCCACATCTTGCGGCCGTTGAGAACCCAGTCGGCTCCATCGCGGCGCGCCCGGGTCTGCATGGCGGCCGGATCGGATCCGACGTCGGGCTCGGTCAGGCCGAAGCAGCCGATCAGCTCACCGGCCGCCATGCCCGGCAGCCACTGCTGCTTCTGCTCCGGCGAGCCGTTGTTGTAGATCGAGAACATCGCCAGCGAGCCCTGCACGCTGACCAGCGACCGGATGCCGGAGTCGGCGGCCTCCAGTTCGGTGCAGGCCAGCCCGTAGTGCACCGCCGACGCGCCGCCGCAGCCGTAGCCGTGCAGGTGCATGCCCAGCAGGCCCAGCCTGCCGAATTCCCGCGCCAGCTCCCGCGCCGGCAGCTCGCCGGCCTCGAACCAGCCGGCGACATGCGGGGTGACGTGCTCGGCGCAGAACGCGCGCACCGTGTCGCGCACCGCGATCTCGTCGTCGGAGAGCAGCGTGTCCAGTGCGAGCGGGTCAAGGGGATCGAAGCTGCTCACGGGTTCATCCTGCCAGTCGACCGGACTCCAACCAGCCCCTACCAGCCCCTACCAGCCGCTGACCGGCCATGGTGAGGCCGCCGCGGTGCGGTCCCAGCCGGCGGCGGCCAGGTCCGGGTCGGCGGCGACCACCCGGTTCCCGCGGGCCGCGAAACCCGGGGCGACCGCCCTGCCGATGCCGGATCCGGCACCGGTCACGATTGCGAGGGCGTTGATCACGATTTCCCTTTGATTTCGACTCGATTGCCACTCAAACCAGCGCGACTCGGCCACCAAATCCCCCCGGGCCGTGCCGCCGAATTTATGGTCGTTACGTGCACCGACGAACGGCCCTGAAGCTTCCACTGCTGCTGACGGCGGGCGCTGCGCTGACCCGGGTGCCGCGTGTCTCCGCCGAAGCCGCCCGCTGGTCGCCGGATGCGGCAAACCGCTGGTATGCGGCTCAGGGCTGGCTGGTCGGCGCCAACTACCTGCCGGCCACCGCGATCAACCAGCTGGAGATGTTCCAGCCGAACACCTTCGACCCGCAGCGCATCAACACCGAACTGGGCTGGGCCCGGAGGTGCGGGTTCAACAGCGTCCGGGTTTTCCTGCACGACCAGCTCTGGGCTGCCGACCGGGCGGGCTTCCAGAACCGGCTCGCCCAGTTCGTCAACGTCGCTTCCCGTAACCGTATCAAGCCGCTGTTCGTGTTCTTCGACTCCTGCTGGGACCCGCTGCCCAGATCCGGGCAGCAGCGTGAGCCCTGGCCGGGGGTGCACAACTCCGGCTGGGCGCAGAGCCCGGGCGCCGAACGGCTGGGCGACTCCGGCTACACCCGGGTGCTGTACGACTATGTGACCGGAGTGATCACCCAGTTCCGCAACGACGACCGGGTGCTGGGCTGGGACCTGTGGAACGAACCGGACAACCCGGCCAAGGTCTACCGCAAGGTGGAGCGCAGTGACAAGCAGGAGCTCGTCGCGGACCTGCTGCCCCAGGTGTTCAACTGGGCCCGGGCGGCCGGCCCGCGACAACCGCTGACCAGTGGCGTGTGGCAGGGCGAGTGGTCGGATCAGCAGCGACGCAGCGCGATCGCCGAGATCCAGCTGCAGAACTCCGACATCGTCACCTTCCACAGCTATGCCAAGCCGAGCGGTTTCGACAACCGCGTCGACGAGCTCGCCTCCTGGGGCCGGCCGATCCTGTGCACCGAGTACATGGCCCGGCCGGAGGGCAGCACGATCAGCGGAATCCTGCCGGTGGCCAAACAGCGCAACGTGGGAGTCTTCAACTGGGGACTGGTCGCCGGAAAGAGCCAGACCTACTATCCCTGGGACTCCTGGGACCACCCGTACACCGACGTGCCGAAGGTGTGGTTTCACGATCTGCTGCGGCCCAACGGACGGCCCTTCCAGGACACCGAGATCCGGACCATTCAATCCCTGACCGCGCGGTGAGCTCTTCCGGTTCGATCTGCGACATCCTGCCCGGCGTGGCGGCGCTGCTGGGTGTATCGGAGGCGGTCGACACCCTCGGCCTGACCGAGTCGGTCGGTGACGTGCGCCGGGTGGCGGTGCTGATCGTCGACGGGATGGGCTATCACCTGCTGCCGCAGCTGGCGGCTCATGCGCCGCTGCTGGCCGCGGTGCTGGCCGGTACGGCCGGCCGGCTCACCGAACTGACGTGCACGTTCCCATCCACCACCCCGACCAGCCTGGCCTCGTTCGGCACCGGCGTGCCGCCGGGTCAGCACGGGCTGCTGGGCTTCACCGTCAACGTCCCGGGCACGGATCGCGTGCTCACCCACATCTTCTGGCGGGACGATCCGCCGCCGGGCGACTGGCAGCCGGTGCCGACCTGGTTCGAGCGCATGCGGCAGGCCGGGATCGGTGTCCGGGCGGTGCTGCCCGCACCGTTCGTCGGCAGTGGCCTGACCGAGGCCGTCTACCGGGGCGCGGAGTTTCACCCCACCGCCAAGGGCGAGCACTATGCCGGCCGGCTCGGCGCGGAGCTGGCCGCGGCGCCCGGCCTGGTCTACGGCTACACCGCCGCCCTGGACAAGGCCGCGCACCTGACCGGGATCGGCTCGCCCCGGTGGAACAGCGCCGCTGCCCGCGTCGACGCGCTGCTGCGGCACCTGGTCGAGGAGTTGCCGGGCGATGCGGCGCTGCTGGTCACCGCCGACCACGGTGGTCTCAACGTGTCCGCCGGGGCCCGCGTGGACCTCGACGCCGATCCGCGGCTCAGCGCCGGGGTGCGGGTGGTCGCCGGCGAGCCGCGGGTGCGCTACCTGCACACCCAGCCGGGTGCCACCGGAGATGTGCTGGCCGCCTGGTCCGAGCTGCTGGCCGGGCGCGCCGAGGTGCGCAGCCGCGACGACGCGGTGGCCGCGGGCCTGTTCGGGCCGGTGCGTCCGGAGCACCTGGCCCGCATCGGCGACGTCGTCGTCACCTGCACCGGCGACTCCGCGGTATTGGCGACCCGCCACGAGCCGCCCGAGGCGGCACTGCTGGTCGGCATGCACGGCGGGGTGACGGCGGTCGAGACGGGTATTCCCCTGATTGTTCTTCGTTGACTCTGCAGCCACCAGGTGGGTCACTCGCACTTCTGCGTGGTGGACGCAGAGCCGGCGGGGTTCAGTTCACGTCACCGTATTCGTCGAACCAGTGCGCGAGCTTTCCGCGCCGGCTCACCGCGCGCAGCCGCCGCTCGGCCGAGGCCCGGGTCTTGCTGGTGGTGACGATCAGCAGTTCGTCGCCGGCCATGATGTGGGTCTGGGGTTGCGGGACGAAGGTGTGGCCGTTGCGGATGATCAGGGTGATGACGCTGGGGTCGGGCAGCCGCAACTCCAGCACCGACACATTGTGCAGCCGGGAACCCGCCCCCACCGTCATGGTCAGCAACTCCGCCTCCAACACGTCGAGCGGGGCCGCCTCCACCTCGATCTCCCGGGTGGTGTCCCGCGGGATCAGGTGCAGCGCGTGCGCGAGCAGGCTCAGACTGGGGCCCTGCACCACTGTGTAGACGACCACCAGAATGAACACGATGTTGAGCAGCCGGTAGCTGCCGGCCACGCCTTCGACGATCGGGAAGGTCGCCAGCACGATGGGCACCGCGCCGCGCAGCCCGGCCCAGGACAGGAAGACCTGCTCGCGCCACGGCACCTTGAACCAGGAGAGCGAGGTCAGCACCGACAACGGTCGGCTGACCAGCAGCAGCACCGCCCCGATCAGCAGCGCCGGCACCAGTTCGCCCGGCAGCCTGCTGGGACTCACCAGCATGCCGAGCAGCACGAACAGGCCGATCTGGGCCAGCCAGCCCAGTCCCTCGGCGAATGACCGGGTGGCCGAACGGTGTGGCAGCCCGGAGTTGGCGAGCACCACTCCGGACAGGTAGGCGGCGATGAAACCGCTGGCGTGCACGGTGCCGGCGGCGGCGAAGGCCAGCATGCCCAGCCCGAACGTCGACAGCGGATACAGGCCGGAGGCCGGCAGCGCGGCCCGCCGCAGCGCCATCGCCCCGAGCAGTCCGGCCGCCAGCCCGATCGCGGTCCCGATCGCCAACTCGTACACCACCCCGAGCACCGCGGTGCCCACCTCCAGGGTCAGCGGTGTCGTGCTGAACATCAGCACCACGATGGCGGCCGGGGCGTCGTTGAAGCCGGATTCGGCTTCCAGCAGGCCGGCCACCCGCCGCGGCAACGGCAGCACCCGCAGTATGGAGAAGACCGCGGCGGCATCGGTGGGCGACACGATGGCGCCCAGCAGGAACGCCAACTGCCAGCTGATGCCCAGCAGCAGGTGGGCGGCGGCGGCGGTGACCACGATACTGACGCCGACACCGACGGTGGAGAGCACAGCGGCAGGGGCGAGCAGCCGGCGGATGTCGGCGAACTTGGTGGTCAAGCCGCCCTCGACCAGGATGACGGCCAGCGCGGCGGTGCCCAGGTCGCTGGCCAGCTGCACATCGCTGAACTCCAGGCCCAGCCCGCTCTCGCCGATGGCCATGCCGACCGCCAGGAACAGCAGGAGGCTGGGCAGCCCCACCCGGTCGGCGACCCGGGTGGCGACGATACTGGCCAGCAACACCAAACCCGCGATCAGCAGCGTCAGGTAGAGCTGCTGCAACGTCATGGGCATCCTCAAGGCGGGGAGCTGGTCGGGTGCCAGTAAATCAGCACCGGTGTCAACGGCTGTGGTACACCCGGAGCAGCTGTGGAGGAACGGGGTGAGGCCGATGATGCGCATCGGGATCGCGGGCGCCGGCGCGGTCGGGCGATCCGTCGCGCGGGAACTGCTGGACAACGGCCACCGGGTGCTGCTGATCGAACGCAACCCGGCGAACTACGAGCCGCACGTTGTCGCCGACGCGGAGTGGCTGCTCGCCGACGCCTGCGAGCTGGCCGCGTTGGAGGAGTCGGGGATCCAGATGTGCGACGTGGTGATCGCCGCCACCGGCGACGACAAGGTGAACCTGGCCGCCGCCCTGCTGGCCAAGTCGGAGTTCGGGGTGGGCCGGGTGGTGGCCCGGGTCAACGATGCCCGCAACCAGTGGCTGTTCGATGACGCGTGGGGGATCGACGTGGCGGTCTCGACGCCCCAGGCGATGGTCGCCGGGGTGGAGGGCGCCATCGACGTCGGCCACCTGGTGCAGTTGATGGGGCTGCGCCGCGGGCAGGTCAACCTGACGAAGATGAACCTGTCCGCCGGCAGCCCGCTGGTCGGGCAGCGGGTCTGCGATGTGCCGCTGCCGGAGAACACCGCGCTGGTGACGGTGTTGCGGGACGGTGCGGTCATCCTGCCGCGGGCCACCGATGTGCTGCAGCCCGGTGACGAGATGCTGTTCGCCGAGGGCAGCAGTGGCGGCGACGCCGCCCCGACGGACCGAAGGTCGCGTTGACCCCGGTGCCGGATCTGGTCCGCGGGGCCGGAGCTGCCGCCACCATGATGGCGGCGGCCCGAGCGGTGGCGACCGCGGACCGGTTGATTGACGACCGGTTCGCGGCGCCGCTGGTGCGAGCGGTGGGGGCGGATTTCGCAGCCCGCGTTGCTCACGGTGAGCTGGACCTGTCCGAGCTCGGCGACGACGCCGGATTCCCGCGGCTGGCCGAGCTTTTCGCAGCACGCACCCGATTTTTCGACAGGTTCCTGGTCGACGCCGCCGGCACGGGCATCACCCAGGCGGTGATCTTGGGGTCGGGCCTGGATACCCGCGCCTACCGGCTGTGGTGGCCGGCCGGTATCACGGTGTACGAGATCGACCGGCCCGGGATGGTCGAGTTCAAGACCGCTGCCATGCGGGCGCTGGACGCCGTACCGCATGTCAGCCGGCGGGCCGTCGGGATCGATCTGCGGCGGGACTGGCCCGCAGCGTTGCGCCGGGTCGGTTTCGACACCGACGCACCCACCGCCTGGGTTGCCGAGGGTCTGCTGATCGGAACCCTGCCGCCGGATACCCAGGATCGGTTGCTGGACAGCGTCACCGAGATGAGCGCCACCGGCAGTCGATTCGCGGCCGATCATCCGGCGCCGGCGAGCGCGACGCAGGCAGCCCAGGCGCAGGCGCTGTCCGAGCGGTGGCGAAAGCGTGGCCTGGAGGTCGACATCGCCGGGCTGACCTATCCCGGGGAACGCAACGACGTGTCGCGATATCTGGCCGCCCGAGGTTGGGCGACAACCGATTACGGCATCACCGAGTTGTTTGCGACGACCAGGATGCCGCAGTTGTCCGCACACGACCTCGATGGTGTGCCGGCCGCGATCGGCTACCTGACGGCGATCCGCAGGTAGTTCAGCCGCGGCCGGCCCGCCTGGTCGCCATCCCGGCGGCCTCGGCGATCGGCCCGCGCCACACGTCGCCGTGGCCCGGGGCCAGGATCTCGGTCTCCAGCAGTGCCAGCGCCGCCAGGCTGCGCACACAGTCGTCCTGGTTGTGGCTGAACACCGCCGGCAGCAGCTGCGGGCCGCTGCGCGGCAGCGTCGCATGACCGGTCACCAGTGCGTCTCCGCTGGCCAGCACGCCGTCCACCAGGTAGGAACAGTGCCCGCCGGTGTGTCCGGGGGTGGGGATCGGTAGCGGGTGGCCCGGCAGTCCGGCGGCGATCCCGGCGGTCAGCGGTTGTGCGCTCGGGATGCCTTCGCGGCTCAGGCCGCCGTTGCGCAGCACATGCATGCTCCAGGCCGCCCAGCTGGGCCGCCACAGTTGCGCGGCGACCTGCACCGGCGACACCTGCTCCAGGTACTCCCGCTTGACGTGGCCCACCTCGTCGGCGTGGCAATACACCGGTGTGCCGTGGGTTTTGGCGAGCCAGATCGCCGAGCCGAGGTGGTCGATGTGGGCGTGCGTCAACAGCACGGCCCGCACGTCGCCGGCGTGATAGCCCAGTGCGCCCAGCGATGCCAGCACGTCGATGCGGTCGCCGGGGTAGCCGGCGTCGATCATCAGCACCCCGGTGTCGTCGGTGACCAGCACCCAGTTGACCGCTGCCCCCCGGGCCAGGTGCACGCGTTCGGTGATCGGGATAACTTCGACGTGCCTGGCAGCCATGCCCGCGAGTCTATGAATCCTGCCGGAGGGTAGAAAAGTGACATGGCCGAACTGAGACTGGGTTACAAGGCGTCCGCCGAGCAATTCGGGCCGCGGGAGCTGGTCGAGCTCGGTGTTGCCGCCGAGGCGCACGGCATGGACAGCGCGACGGTCAGCGACCACTTCCAGCCCTGGCGGCACCAGGGTGGGCACGCGCCGTTCTCGCTGGCCTGGATGACCGCGGTCGGCGAGCGCACCGATCGGATCGTGCTGGGCACCTCGGTGCTCACGCCGACGTTCCGGTACAACCCGGCCGTCGTCGCGCAGGCGTTCGCCACCATGGGCTGTCTGTATCCGGGCCGGGTCTTCCTGGGGGTGGGCACCGGCGAGGCCCTCAACGAGATCGCCACCGGGTATCGCGGGGTGTGGCCGGAGTTCAAGGAGCGCTTCGCCCGGTTGCGCGAGTCGGTGCGGCTGATGCGGGCGCTGTGGGGGGGTGGACGCGTTGACTTCGAGGGCGAGTACTACCGGCTCAAGGGTGCCTCGATCTACGACGTGCCCGACGCAGGGGTGCCGGTCTACGTCGCCGCGGGCGGACCGGCGGTGGCCAAGTACGCCGGACGGGCCGGCGACGGCTTCATCTGCACCTCGGGCAAGGGTGCCGAGCTCTACACCGACAAGCTGCTGCCTGCCGTCGCCGAGGGAGCCGCGGCGGCCGGGCGGGATGCCGCCGGCATCGACAAGATGATCGAGATCAAGATCTCCTACGATCCCGATCCCGAGCTGGCGCTGAACAACACCCGGTTCTGGGCGCCGCTGTCGCTTACCGCCGAGCAGAAGCACTCCATCGAGGACCCGATCGAGATGGAGAAGGCGGCCGACGCGCTGCCGATCGAGCAGATCGCCAAGCGCTGGATCGTGGCGTCCGACCCCGACGAGGCGGTGGAACAGGTCGGTCAGTACGTGCAGTGGGGCCTCAACCACCTGGTTTTCCACGCTCCCGGTCACGACCAGCGGCGTTTTCTGCAGCTGTTCGAGACCGACCTGGCGCCCAGGTTGCGCCGGCTGGGCTGAGTTGCTGCCCCGCGCCGCTGCCCCGCGCCGCTGCCCCGCGCCGCTGCCTCGCGCCGCTGCCCCGCGCCGCTGCCTCGCGCCGCTGCCCCGCGCCGCTGCCTCGCGCCGCTGCCTCGCGCCGCTGCCCCGCGCGTGTGGTGCCGCACCCGCGCTGCACACTCAACGTCGACAGCGCACACTCAACTCCGCCAGCGCACACTCAACGCCGCAGCTTGGGCGGTAGATGCCTGGAAGCTCAGCGCGGTATCACGTCCGCAGCCGATACCAGTCGAGCGCACCGTTGGCCAGTGCCTCGCTTCCGTGAATGGCCATGACGTCATGCCGGCAGGGGTCTACCGAGCGGTCGGACAACACAATTCGGGTGTACGCAGCGACTGGTTGGACTCAGCTTGAGTGTGCGCCTGGGACCTTGAGTGTGCGTGAACGGCGAAGCGGCGGGGCGGCGAAGCGCCAAGGCGAAGCGGCGCGGGCGATCAGAACGTGCTCATCGGCCGCACCGCGTTGGCCATGTCGACCAGCGCGTAGCGGTGCGCCTGGGTGGGCGCGAGCCGGGCCAGGCCGCGCAGCGCCGCTTCGACGCCGAGCCGCAGCCCGTGCTCGGTGAACGGGAAGCCCAGGATCTGGTTGGTGCGGGCCTCGTGGTCGGTCAGCCAGTCCATCGCGGCGCCGAGTACCAGCGCCCGGATCTGCAACACCCGCGGTTCGGTCTCCGGCAGCGCCTCGACCCGGCGCGCGGCGTCGCGGATCTGCTCCTCGGTGATCTCGTTCATCGACCGCCCGGACAGCAGTGTCACCGCGCTGGTCAACCGGGCGGTGGTGAAATGCCTCGAGGTGGCCGGCACTTCGTCGAGGGTGCGGACGGCGGCGGTACGGTCGCCCTCCACCGACAGTGCCCGGGCCAGCCCGAAGCCCGCCGAGATCACCCCGTCATCGGTCTTCCACACCGCCTGATAGAACGGCCGTTCGTCGGCGGTGCCGGCCAGTTCGGCGGTGGCCGCCATCGCCACCTTCGGCGCCAACTCGCCGGGGAAGGTGTCCAACACCTCGGTGAAATCCGTTCGGGCGGCCTCGTAGTCGCCGGTGAGCAGGGCGGCGACGCCCCGGTACCAGATCAGCCGCCACCGCCACCCGACCCGGTCGGCGAGGTCTTCGAGCTTGCTGGTGGCCTTGGTGACATTGCCCAGGTCCAGCAGAGCGCGCACCTCCATCAGCGGCAGCTCCACCGAATCGGCCAGGTCGATGCCGTCGGAGTCCAGTGCGCCGTGGCGGACCGCCCGCAGCGAGTCCAGCGTCTGCACCGGTTCACTGAGCACCGTCGCCGACAGCACCGGGGCCGCGACGTCGCCGGGATCGACCAGGGGCACCTGCAGCGCGGTGACGATCTCCCGTGCGGTCAGCTTCGCCGAATGCACCTGGCCGTCGCGGTAGACGTCGGTGTGTTCGACCAGCAGGTGTTCGCCGAACACCGAGCGGGACCGGGTGAAAACCCCGGACAGCCCGGGGCGTGGTATCCCGGTGTCCTTGGCCACCACCTCGCGCAGCACCCCCATCAACTGCCCGGACATCTCTTCGGTCGAGGTGAACCGGCGGCGCGGATCGGGGTCGATGGCGCGGCGCAGCAGCCGCCGGTACGAGTCGTAGGTGGCCAGCGTCGGGTCGTCCTCGGGCAGCCCGTCGAGGTAGCGGCCGTTGCGGGTGGGCAGTTTGAGGGTCAGTGCCGCCAGTGTGCGGCCCACCGTGTAGATGTCGGTGGCCACCGTCGGCCCGGTGCGGACGATGTCGGGCGCCTGGTAGCCCGGGGTCCCGTAGAGGTAGCCGAACGAGTTGATCCGCGACACCGCGCCCAGGTCGATCAGCTTCAGCTGCCCCTCGGTCAGCACGATGTTCTCCGGCTTCAGGTCGTTGTAGACCAGTCCGAGGGAGTGCAGGTAGCCGAGTGCCGGCAGGATTTCCAGGATGTAGGCGATCGCCTGTGCCACCGGCAGTCTGCTGCCCCTGCTCTGCCGCAGCGACTGGCCGCCGACGTACTCCATCACGATGTAGCCGACCGGGTCGCCGTGCGGGTCGGGGTGCTGGACGAAGTTGAAGATCTTCACGATCGACGGGTGCGTCACCTCGGCGAGGAACTGCCGTTCGGCCATCGCGATGGCCTGTGCTTCGGCGTCGCGGGAGTGCACCAGTCCCTTGAGCACCACCCAGCGCTCGTTGACGTTGTGGTCCACCGCCAGGTACACCCAGCCCAGGCCGCCGTGCGCCACGCAGCCCTTGATCTCGTATTGGCCGGCCACCATGTCGCCCGGCTTCAGTTGCGGCAGAAACGAATACGGGCTGCCGCAGTGCGCACACCAGCCCTCGGACAGGGCCGCGCCGTCCGGGCTGGAGCGGCCCACCGGTTTTCCACAGTTCCAGCAGAACCGCTTGGACTCGGCCACGACCGGATCGGTCATCAGCGCCGCAACCGGGTCGATATCGGGCACCCTGGGCACCTCGACCAGACCGCCGCCGAGTCGCCGGCTCGGAATGGCCGTGCTCACCACCGCTGTTGCCGGTGTGTCGGAGATCTCGGTGCCGGTGCTGTCGACCGGGGGCTCTGGTCCGGTGTCGGTACGCGGGCGGAAGATCGCCTGGGTGGACATCGGCCGGCGCACCGACCCCGACTCCGCCAGCACATCCGCCCGCTGGGTGGCCGGACCGGTTTCGTCGTCGTCGTAGCTCATCAGTCCATGTACCTCGGGGCGGGCGGCAGCGGTGCCGGACCGAGCACCGTCAACCATTTGCGGTACAACGTGTTCCAGGTGCCGTCCCGCCGGATCCGTTCCAGGGTTCCGTTGACGAACCGGACCAGACCGGTGTTGTCCAGGTTGATTCCGATGCCGTAGGGCTCCTCGTCCATGGTCGGCCCGACGATGTGCAGGTAGGGGTCCTGGGCCACCAGCCCGGCCAGGATCGAGTCGTCGGTGCTGACGGCGTCGACCTGGCGCTGCTGCAGGGCCACCAGGCAGTCGGCCCAGTTGACCGCGGACGCGATGAGCGGTGTCGGCGTGATCTGCCGGATCCGCCGCAGCGAGGTGGTGCCCTGCGCGACGCACACCCGCTTGCCGGACAGATCGCCGGCCTGCCTGATCGGGGAGTCGCGGGCGGTGAGCAGCCGCTGGTAGGCGGTGAGGTAGACGGTGGAGAAGTTGACCAGCTTGCGCCGCTCGCAGGTGATGCTCATGGTCTTGACGACGATGTCGACTTCGGAGCGCTGCAGTGCGGCGATGCGTTCGGCCGACGACAGGATTCGGTACTCCACCTGGGTCGGGGTGCCGAAGATATCGCGGGCCACCTCGCCGGCGATGTCGACGTCGAACCCGGTGATCTCACCGGTGATCGGGTCGCGGAAGCTGAACAGGTTGCTGCCGACGTCCAGCCCGACGATCAGCCGCCCGTGTTCACGGATGCCGGCCACCGCGGCGTCGGCCTCGGCCTTGCCGCGGAACGGCCGCAGGCTGGCGGTGGCGTCGCAGTCGGCGGTGGCCGGCTCGGGCGGCTGCGGCGGTTCCGGCGGCAGCTCCTCCATCCCGGCGGGGGTGGGCGGCGGCAGCGTCAGCGCCGGCGTCGCCGGCACGAATTCGGAGTTGCCACAGCCGGCCAGCACCAGCACCGCACCGAGTGCGGCGATCAGCGGGCCGGGGCGGCGGTTGGTCTGGCGCATCACTTGTACTCGTTCAGCCGGGGCCACAGCCCCAGCGCGACGGCGATGGCGGCGCTGACGCTGAGCACCGCGCCGCCGACCGGGGCCACCGACAATACCCGCCGGGCGTTGAGGATGTCGTTGCGCAACTGGTTGCGGCTGTGCTGCATAGCCTTGTCCAGGGCGGCGTCGAGCCGGTCGAAGGCCGGCGTGGAGTCCTGCTCCCCGGTGCCGAGCGCCACCTGGGTGGCCGCCCGGTAGTTGCCGACGTTGATGTAGGCGTTGATCCGGTCGTTGGCCGCCCGCCAGCGGGTCAGCAGTTCGCCGGCGTCGGTCAGGTCGGCTTTGTCGACCGCGTCGCCGCGGGACAGGTAGTCGGCCAGCTGCCGCTGCATGTCATCGATGTTCTGGTAGAAGGTCTGTTTGCGGGCCTCTTCGTCGCCGCGCCGGATCAGTGACAGGGTTTCGTCGGCGCGGGCCTGCTGGGCGGTGATCGCCAGGTTGGTGATCGTCTTCAGCGACTCGGCGCCGGTGACCTTGGCGGTGCGGCTGCCGGTGGTGGAGATGACCAGCACGGTGCCGACCCAGATGACCATGACCGCGATCGCCAGGCCGCCGGCGACCAGCCCCGGGTTGATCCGCCGCCGGGTGCGCCGGGCCAGCCAGCGGTGCGCGAACGCGCCGAACAGCACGGTGACCGTGACCACCAGGATCACCGGCGCGGGCACCCGGGTCGACTTGGTGGTCTCGGCGTCCACCCGCGCCGACATCGCCTGGTAGAGCTGCTGGGCGTCGGGCAGGATGGTGTGCTGCATCAGTGCCGACGCCTCCGACAGGTACGACGACCCGACCGGGTTGCCGGCCCGGTTGTTGGTGCGGGCGATCTCGATGAGACCGCTGTAGGTGGCCAGCTCGGCGTTGATCCGGCCCAGCAGTTCCACCAGCGGTGCTTCGGTCAGCCCGCTGGCTGCCCGGGTCACCGCCACCGATGCGTCGGTGATCGCCTGCTCGTAGCGCTGGCGGACTGCGCGTGGCTCGGCCTGCGCGATGAACGCGGTGGCCGCTGCGGCGTCGGCGACCGAAAGCGTGGTGTAGAGCCGTCCGGCGGCGTGCGCCAGCGGCTCGGTGTGGTCGAGCACGGTGGTCAGGGTGTTCTGCCGGTGCTGGATGGTGTTCGCGGTGGCGAACGCGCTGGCTACCCCCAGTGCGGCCAGGATCAGACCGATTGCCAGGATTCGTCCGGGCGTCGTGGTGAAGAACCACCAGCGGGTATGAACAGACTCGGTCGGCGACCGCGACCCCAGCGGTTCGGTCGACGGATGCGCCAACTCGACGGTCACGGCTCTCTCGACCCCATCCCTGCGGCTGTTCGGCTACCCAACGGTATAAGCGGAGTCTAAGAGCTTGTGTGCCGCGGCGCAGGGCGGCTGGCCGGTCGGTGACCGATTATCCGCCTATTCTGAAGCGGTGCGCGGTGACGGTGACGGGTGGGCGTTCTCCAGCACCGGTGCGCGCTACTGGGGGGTGTACGGCGCGGCGGGCATGCTGCTGCGGGCCCCGCGGCCGGACGGCACGCCGGTGGTGTTGCTGCAGCACCGGGCCTGGTGGAGCCATCAGGGCGGCACCTGGGCGCTGCCGGGCGGCGCCCGCGACAGCCACGAGACCGCCGAGCAGGCGGCGGTTCGCGAAGCCCAGGAGGAGACCGGCCTGCAGGCCGACCGGATCGTCATCCGGGCGGCGGTGATCACCGCCACCGCCAGCGGCACCGACTGGACCTACACCACCGTGCTCGCCGAGACCGACGAACTGCTGCGGGTGGTGCCCAACCGGGAGAGCAACGAGCTGCGCTGGGTCGACGAGGACGAGGTGACCGGGCTGCCGCTGCACCCCGGGTTCGCCGCCAGCTGGGAGCGGCTGCGCGGCATCTTCGGGGAGTAGGGGGGTGGGCGGCTCAGACTGTGGTCCGTCCTAGGTCAGCGCCGCGCGCAGGGCGGCGGCCGCGGCCCGCGGATCCTCGGCGGCGGTGACGGCACGCACCACCACCACCCGGCCGGCGCCGGCCGCGAGCACCTGCGGCAGCCGCTGAGCGTCGATGCCGCCGATCGCGAACCACGGTTTGGTCTGCGGGGCCAGCGCCGCCGCCACGCCCAGCAACTCCAGTCCGGGCGCCGGCCGGCCGGGTTTGGTCGGGGTGGGCCAGCACGGGCCGACGCAGAAGTAGTCGGCGGGGCCGGCGGCCGCGGCGGCCACCTGGTCGCGATCATGGGTGGAACAGCCGATCAACGGATCGGGGCCGACGATGTCGCGGGCCACCGCAACCGGCAGGTCGCGCTGCCCGAGGTGCAGCACGTCGGCACCGGCCGCCCGGGCGATGTCGGCGCGGTCGTTCACCGCCAGCAGCGCACCGTGCCGGCGGGCGGCGTCGGCGAGGATCTCCAGCGCGGCCAACTCGTCGCGCGCCTCCAGCGGGCCGAAGCGCTGCTCGCCGGCCGAGCCCTTGTCGCGCAACTGGATGACGTCCACGCCGCCGGCCAGCGCGGCATCGGCGAACTCGCCGAGGTCGCCGCGCTCCCGGCGGGCGTCGGTGCACAGGTAGAGCCGTGCCTTCCCCAGCCGGGCCAGCAGCGCGCGTCTGTGCATACCGCGACGGTAGCGGCTAGCGTGGAAAGCTGACCCGCCAGACCGGCCGAGGATGCCGGCGAAGGAGTTGACCGATGCCGCACACCGCACCACACGGGTCGCTGGCGGTGATCGGCGGCGGTGTGATCGGGCTCTCGGTGGCCCGCCGCGCCGCTCAGGCCGGCTGGGCGGTGCGGGTGCACCGGACGTCCGATTACGGCGCATCCTGGGTGGGCGGGGGCATGCTGGCGCCGCACAGCGAGGGCTGGCCGGGTGAGGATCGGCTGCTGCGGTTGGGCCTGGCCTCGCTGCGGCTGTGGCACTCGAGTGCCCCGGGGGGGTTTCTGGACGGGTTGCCGGCGCAGGTGATCACCGCGCGGGAGTCGCTGGTGCTGGCCGTGGACCGGGCCGACGTCGCCGACCTGCGCACCGTTGCCGACTGGCTCGCCGACCAGGGCCACCCGGTGATCTGGGAGTCCGCCGCCCGCGACGTGGAACCGCTGCTGGCGCCGGGTATCCGCCACGGCTTTCGGGCACCCACCGAACTGGCGGTGGACAACCGGGCGCTGGTGCGGGCGCTGGGCGCGGCCTGCGAGCAACTCGGGGTGCACTGGGCCGGTCCGGTGGCCGCACTGACCGACGTCGATGCCGACACGGTGGTGATCGCCAACGGTATCGACGCGCCCGCCCTGTGGCCGGGGCTGCCGATCCGTCCGGTCAAGGGCGAGGTGCTGCGGCTGCGCTGGCGCAAGGGCTGCATGCCGGTGCCGCAACGGGTGATCCGGGCCCGGGTGCACGGCCGGCCGGTGTATCTGGTGCCGCGCCCGGACGGGATGGTGGTGGGCGCCACCCAGTACGAGCACGGCCGGGACACCGCGCCGGCGGTGTCGGGTGTGCGTGACCTGCTCGACGACGCCTGCACCCTGATGCCGGCGCTGGGGGAGTACGAACTGGCCGAATGTGCCGCGGGCCTGCGCCCGATGACGCCGGACAACCTGCCCCTGGTGCGGCGCCTGGACGAGCGCACCCTGGTCGCGGCCGGGCATGGCCGCAACGGCTTTCTGCTGGCGCCGTGGACCGCGGAACAGATTGTGGCCGAACTTCTTCCGATCGGAGCGAGTGTCCGATGATCGTCGTCGTCAACGAAAGACAGATCCAGGTCGAGGAGGCGACCACCGTCGCCGCGCTGCTGGCGTCGATGGGGTACCCCGACCGCGGCATCGCGGTGGCGATGGACGAGGCGGTGCTGCCCCGCTCGGATTGGGCCACAACGCTCTCCGACGGATCCCGGCTCGAGGTGGTGACGGCGGTGCAGGGTGGCTGACGGCAAGCTGACCATCGCCGGGCGCGAATTCGCCTCGCGGCTGATCATGGGCACCGGCGGCGCGCACAGCCTGGCGGTGCTCGAGGACGCGCTGGTGGCGTCGGGCACCGAGTTGACCACGGTGGCGATGCGCCGGGTCGACGCCGAGGGCGGCACCGGCATGCTGGACCTGCTGAGCCGGCTCGGCATCACCCCGCTGCCCAATACCGCGGGCTGCCGCAGTGCCGCCGAGGCGGTGCTGACCGCGCAGTTGGCGCGTGAGGCGCTGGGCACCGAATGGGTCAAGCTCGAAGTTATCGCCGACGAGCGCACCCTGCTCCCGGATGGCATCGAATTGGTGCGTGCCGCAGAGCAATTGGTTGACGACGGGTTTGTGGTGCTGCCCTACACCAACGACGACCCGGTGCTGGCCCGCCGGCTGGAGGACACCGGCTGCGCGGCGGTGATGCCGCTGGGCTCGCCGATCGGCACCGGGCTGGGCATCGCCAACCCGCACCACATCGAGATGATCGTCGAGGCCGCCGGCGTCCCGGTGGTGCTGGACGCCGGAATCGGCACCGCCAGCGACGCGGCGCTGGCGATGGAGCTCGGCTGCGATGCGGTCTTGCTGGCCAGTGCGGTGACCCGGGCCGCCGACCCGCCGGCGATGGCCGCGGCGATGGCTGCCGCCGTCACCGCCGGATACCTGGCGCGTCGGGCCGGCCGGATCCCGAAACGGTTCTGGGCGCAGGCTTCCAGCCCGGCGCCGTAGACCAGCGCCAGGTCCGGGCCGAGCGGGGATACCACGACTTCTCACCGGCGGGTCGCGTCGTCACGTTCACACTCGGGGGCGTGAGGCGTGCCGGGACGCGGAGCGGCTAGCCTTGGCGCGGTGGGATACAAGTCGAAGCTGATGCCGGCGCTGCTCGGCGTCGTTCTGGCCGCCGTGACCTTCGCCGGCGGTTGCAACCGCTCGTCGCAGACCGGGCAACCGCAGGAGGGCTCGACCGCCGCCGCGATGTCGTTCGCCAACGAGCTGCGCGGCAAGGTCACCGTCGACGCGATGATGGCGCACCTGCAGAAGCTGCAGGACATCGCCAACGAGCACGGTAACACCCGGGCGGTGGGCACCAAGGGCTACGACGCCAGCCTGGACTACGTGGCCAACACGTTGCGGGAACACGGCTTCGACGTGCAAACCCCGGAGTTCACCGCCCGGGTGTTCAAGGCCGAGAAGGGGTCGGTGAGCCTGGCCGGCAAGACGATGGAGGCCCGGGCGCTGCAGTTCAGCCTCGGCACCCCGGCCGACGGGGTGGGGGGGCCGCTGGTGGCCGCACCGGCCAAGGACGACACCCCGGGCTGCACCGCGTCGGACTACGACGGGCTTCCGGTGCAGGGTGCGGTGGTGCTGGTGGACCGGGGCAGCTGCCCGTTCAAGGAGAAGCAGGCCGTGGCCGTCGAGCGTGGGGCGGTGGCGCTGATCGTCGCAGACAACGTCGACGAGGAGAAGATGGGCGGCACCCTCGGGGAGACGACCGACGTCAAGATTCCGGTGGTGAGCGTGACCAAGTCCGACGGCGCGGCGCTGCGCGGGATGGCCGGCACCGCGACGGTCAAGCTGGACGCGCACACCGACAACATCCCGTCGCGCAACGTGATCGCGCAAACCAAGACCGGCTCGACGGACAACGTGGTGATGCTGGGCGCGCACCTCGACAGCGTCCCGGAGGGGCCGGGCATCAACGACAACGGCTCAGGGGTGGCGGCGGTGCTGGAAACCGCGTTGCAACTGGGCGACTCGCCGCAGATCCGCAACGCCGTGCGGTTCGGCTTCTGGGGAGCCGAGGAGATCGGCCTGGTCGGCTCGACCAAGTACGTCGAGTCGCTCGACGTCGACGCGCTCAAGGACATCGCACTGTATCTGAACTTCGACATGCTGGGATCGCCCAACCCCGGCTACTTCACCTATGACGGGGACCAGTCGCTGGCACCGGACAAGCGCGGCCAGCCGGTGGTCCCGGAGGGCTCGGCCGGAATCGAGCGCACCCTGACCGGTTATCTGGCCGGGGCCGGCAAGACCGCGCAGGACACCTCGTTCGACGGCCGGTCGGACTACGACGCGTTCACCCTGGCTGGAATCCCGTCGGGCGGGCTGTTCTCCGGCGCGGAGGTGAAGAAGTCCGACGAGGAGGCCAAGCTGTGGGGCGGCAAGGCCGGTGATCCGTTCGACCCGAACTACCACCAGAAGGGTGACACGATCGAGCAGATCGACCGCGGCGAGTTGGGGGTGAACGGCGGCGGGGCGGCCTATGCGGCCGGCCTGTACGCCCAGGATCTGTCCGGCCGCAACGGGGTTCCGGTTCGCGAGGACCGCACCCGGCACGTCGTCACCAAGCCGTGATCCGGCCGGCGGGCGCCCTGCTGGTCGTGGGCATCCTGCTGGCGGGCTGTTCACCTGCGCCACCTGTTGAGCCGCCGAAGCTGGCCGACCAACTGGCCGGCCAGGTCGGTGTGGCGGCGATGCTGGCGCATCTGCACCGGTTGCAGCAGATCGCCGACGCGCACGGCGGAAACCGGGCGGATGGCACCCCGGGTTTCGACGCCAGCGTCGACTATGTGGCGGACATGCTGCGTGACAGAGGATTCGACGTCACCACGCCGGAGTTCAGCCGGCTGGACACCGCATCGCCGGGCAAGCCCACACTGACCGTGGCGGGTGTCGGCTATCCGGTCGACCAGGCGTCCCTGCTGGTGCGGACCCGGCCCGGCGGTGTGACCGGCCGGGTGCTGCGGCCCACCGCACCGGCCGGTTGCGGGACGGCCGACTACCCGGCCGAGGCGCCCAGGGACGCGATCGTGGTCGTCGACGACACCGGCTGCTCGGTCGTCGACAAGCAGAACGCCGCCTCGGCGCACGGTGCCGCGGCGCTGATCGTCATCAGCCAGCCCGGCAAGGCCGGTCCGCCGCCGGCGCTGTTTCCCGCCGGGTACTACGACCGGTTGACGCTGCCGGTGGCCGTGGTGGGCCGGGATGCCGACCGCGCGCTGCGAGCCGCCGGCGGGCCGGTGCGGTTGGTCCTGGACACCGCGACCGTCAAGGTCACGGCGCGAAACGTGCTGGCGCAGACCAGAACCGGATCGGATCGCGATGTGGTGCTGGTCGGTGCGCACCTGGACGGCCCGGCAACCGGTCCCGGCATCAACGACAACGGCTCCGGGGTGGCGGCGGTGCTGGAGACCGCGCTGCAACTGGGTCCGTCGCCGGCGGTGACCAACGCGGTGCGGTTCGCGTTCTGGGGCGCGGCCCGGCAGCGGCTCGGCGGGTCCACCGACTACGTGTTCGGGCTGGATCGCGACCAACTCAACGACATCGCGCTCTACCTCGACTTCGAGACGCTCGGCTCGCCGAACGCCGGCTTCTTCACCTACGACGGCGACCAATCGGCGGGGCCCAGCCCCGACGTAGCGGCCGAGGACGTGCCGGCCGGGTCGGCGGGCATCGAACGCACCCTGGCCGGCTACCTCAACCTGGCCGGCAAACGCCCGGCCGACATGCCGCTCAGCCCGGACACCGACTACAGCCCGTTCCTGGTGGCCGGGGTCCCGGTGGGGGGCATCACCACTGGGGCGTCCCAGCTCAAGACCGCCACCCAGGCCCGGCTGTGGGGTGGCAAGGCCGGTGCCCCGTTCGACCCGAACTATCGCGGTGCCGGCGACACCGTCGACGCCGTCGGCGCCGATGCGTTGGCGGTCACCGGAGCCGGGGTGGGCTTCGCGGTCGGCAGCTACGCCCAAGCCATCGACGGTGTCAACGGGGTGGCGCCGCGCGACAAGCGGCACCGCACGCCGCTGCGGCCCTAGCCGGCTGCGGCCGGCCGACGGCCGTGCCGGGCGTACCAGCGGCGGCCGTGCCGGTTCTGGTAGGCCCAGCAGGCCGCCGGAACCGGACCGCGGCGGTGCAGCCAGAACCCGGCCGGGGGCGTGTCGAGCGGTTGTACCCGGCGAATCGCCAGGTCGGCCAGGGCGAACCCCGGGCCGGCCCGGCGGTCCCGGCGGGCCAGCACCGTGCCGTCGGCGGCGGCGATGACCGCTCCGCCCTGAAAATGGCCCCGGTACCGTATCGGCGTCATCGGCATGCGACAGCCGACGTCACCGCAGTGCGCGGCGTGGACGACCGGCGCGCCGACCAGCCGGGCGAAGGCCGGCGCCACCTTTGCCGCGGTAGCGGCGTTGTCGTCCTCCCAGCGCCGGGTCAGCGCCCGGGGCGGCCACGGCGGCACGCTCCACCAGCAGGAGCCGCCGAGCACGATGTCGACCCGCCCGCGCATCCGCCGCACGCTCGCGGTTCGCATGAACTCCCAGCAGACCGCAGCACCTGGGGTGAAACCGCCGGTCTCCGGCAGCACCCCGTCGTCGTCGCCGACGTAGAAGCAGTTCTCCCACATCGTCGGCAGGTCCTTGTCGTGCCGGCCGGCGATGCCCTGCGGGGTGGCGAGCAGGAAGGTGTTGCGGGTGTCGCCGTCGCCGTCGCGGCAGAGGAACGATCCGCCCACGATCGCGTGGTGCCGCCGGGCCAGGCCGGTCAGCAACTCGGTGGCGGCGCCGTCGGGTGGCAGCGCGCAGCCGGCCAACTCCGGCAGAAAGCCCATCCCGGTGGTGAAGAACTCCGGCAGCACGATGATCTCGGCGCCGGCGGCGGCGGCGTCATCGGCCAACCGCTCGCACATCGCCAGGTTGGCAGTCACATCGGCGAGCACGGCATCCTGCTGCACCGCCGCGACCTTGGTCATGGCGCCAGGGTAGTCGGTTACGGCAGGCAGCTGCCGGTCGCCGGCAGCGTCAGCTGATGTGGTAGTCGCTCAACGGGAACCGGGATCCCTCGCGCACCGCGTTGCGGGTGGAGGTGGGCCGCAACAGGGTGGCCTCGCCGGCCGGGTTGAAGTAGTAGGACCTCGAGTTCGCGCAATCGCCGCCGTAGAACACCGAGTTGTCCAGCAGCTTGGTCATCCGCTCCAGGAATGCCGCGTTGGCCTCTTCGGTGACTTCGAACGTGGTTGCGCCCCTTCTGATGACCTCGCCGAACAGCCGGTTCATGTGCCGCATCTGGTATTCCATGGTGTTGAAGAAGGAGAGCCCGGAGAACGCGAACGGGCTGGCCAGGCTCAAGAAGTTCGGGAACGACGGGATCGACACCCCCTGATAGGCCTGGAACCTGTTGTCGCGCCACCACTTGCCCAGGTTGCGACCGCCCTTTCCGATCACCTCGATGGCCGGGAAGTTGGCGTCCCACAGGTCGAACCCGGTGGCCAGCACCAAGGTGTCGATGCTGGTCTTGTGTCCGTCGGCGGTGAGGATGCCGTCCGGTTCGATCCGCTCGATTCCGGTGGTCTCGAGGTGCACGTGCGGTTTGGTGAAGGTGGGGTAGTAGCTGTTGGAGTAGGTGGGGCGCTTGCAGCCGAAGTCGTAGCTCGGGGTCAGCTTGGCCCGAAGTTCCTTGTCGCGGATCCAGATGAACCGGTTGATCTTGGCCAGGTCCGATGCGGCGATGTTGAGGCGCCGGAAGTACCGGTGGTTCAGCACCGCCGAGACCATCATCAACTCGAACAGGGTGTCGGTCACCCACCGGAACGAGCGCTGCACCAGCGGCACCCGGGCGAACAGCCGCTGCAGCCGAGGCGGGATGGCGAAGTCGAGCTTGGGCACCACGTGGGTGGCGGTGCGCTGATAGACGGTGAGGTCGGCGGCCCGCTTGGCCAGTTCGGGGATCAACTGGACCGCGGTCGCGCCGGTGCCGATGATGCCGACCCGGCGGCCGTCGAAGTCATAGCTGTCGTCCCATGCGGTGGTGTGGATGATCCGGCCCTCGAAGTCGGCGATACCGGGGATGTCGGGCGTGTGCGGCTGGGACAGGAAACCGGTCGCGGTGATCAGGTAGCGTGCGCTCAGGGTGACGCCGTCGGCCAGCGTCACCCGCCACAACCGGGCCTCCTCGTCCCAGCGGGCGCCCTCGACGGTGGTGTCGAAGCGCATGTACCGGCGCACGTCGTACTTGTCGGCGACGTGCTCGGCGTAGCTCTTGAGCTCGGTACCGGGCGCGAACAGCCGCGACCAGCGCGGATTGGGTTCGAACCAGTACGAGTAGGTGGTCGACGGGATGTCGACGGCCAGGCCGGGATAGCGGTTGACGTGCCAGGTTCCGCCCAACTCGGCTTCCCGCTCCAAGATGGCGATGTTGCGGTAGCCGAGCCGCTTGAGCTGGATCGCCGCGCCGATACCGCCCAGACCGGCACCCACGATGATGGCCTCGAACTGCTCCGCACTCATGGGGTGTACGGTACCCGACGTAACAGTTAACTTGAAGTTCATCGGTACCGTGGTGGTGATCGGGGAGACGGGAGGCAGGCCATGACCGAGTCCTATGCGAAGGCCAGCGAGGGTGACCTCGTCGAGGAGGCACTGGCGGCCGAGGATGCCGGTGACGAAGCCGGCCTCGAAACCGATGCCGCCGGCCTCCCGGCCGACTTCACAGTCGGCGACGCCGAGGCGGACACCGCCGACCTGTTGGACCAGCAAAAGCCGGTGCCTTCGGCAGACGACGACTACGACCGCTGACCGACCTCAGCCCAGCAGTCGCAGCGCCGCGTCGACGGCGAGCACGGGCACATTGAGGCGTTTCGACACCAGGTCGTGCCGGGCTCCGGTGACCTCGACGACCTCGGTGGCGGCCGGTATCAGTGCGACGGCGGCACGCAGCTCGGCCAGTGTGCCGAACGGGTCGGAGCTGCCGTGTGTGAACGCCGTCGGCACCCCGATACCGGGCAGGTGCTCGGTGCGGGCGCGTTCGGGCTTGCCGGGCGGGTGCAGCGGGTAGGAGAACAGCGCCAGCAGATCCAGCGGCGCCTCGCCGGCGGCCGCCACCATCGAGGTCTGCCGGCCGCCGTAGGAGTGCCCGCCGGCGATCAACGGTCCGCCGGCCAGGCCGCGGGCCAAGGTGATCGCTTCCACGATGCCGGCCCGGTCGCCGGCCGCCGAACCCGACGGCGGGCCTTTGGGCCGGCGCCGCCGGTACGGCAGGTTGTACCGGATCGCCAGCCAGCCGCGCCGCGCCCACTCATCGCAGAGCTGTTGCAGCAGCGGTGATTCCCGGCTGCCCCCGGCGCCGTGGGTCAGCACCGCCACGCCGGCCGGTTCGCCGGCGGGGTGGTGGGCGATGCCCGCGATCGCGTCCAGGTTCATGCGCGCAGCCGGAACAGCGGCGACACCGGGCCGTGGCCGTGGCCCAGCGGATAGGCGGCACGCAGGCACTGCGTCACCCAGTGCTTGCCGAACTGCACCGCGTCGGGCACCGGGTACCCGTGCGCCAGGGCGCAGGCCGTCGCGGCGGCCAGGGTGTCACCGGCGCCGTGGTCGTTGCCGGTGGCGACCCGCGGTCCGGTGAACTCGGTGAACCGCGAGCCGTCGTAGAGCAGGTCGGGGCTGTGCTCCGCCGACGGCAGGTGCCCGCCTTTGACCAGAGCCCAGCGCGGTCCCAGTGCGTGCAGTGCCCGCGCCGCCGCCCGCTGCGACTCGAAGTCGATGACCTCGATGCCGACCAGCAGGCGCACCTCGTGCAGGTTCGGGGTCACCAGGGTCGCCAGCGGAAACAGTTGCTCGCGCAACGCGTCCAGCGCCGAGGTCGCCAGCAGTGCGTCGCCGTGCATCGACGCACACACCGGGTCGACCACCAGCGGGACCGCCAGGTCAAGCTCCCGCCACGTCGCGGCCACCGTGTCGATGATCTCCGACGACGCCAGCATCCCGGTCTTGGCGGCCTGAACGCCGATGTCGGTGGCCACCGCGTGCATCTGCCCGGCCACGACATCGGCCGGAACTTCGTGGAAACCCTTGACTCCCACGGTGTTCTGCACGGTCACCGCGGCCACCGCGACACAGGCGTGCACGCCCAGCAGGGCCATGGTGCGCAGATCGGCCTGGATGCCGGCGCCGCCGCCGGAGTCCGACCCGGCGATGGTCAGCACGCGCACCGGTGTGGTCCCCGGTGCGGGCAGCGGCAGGAGATCCACTAGGAGACCGGGGTGTCCGCCTGGCTTCCGCGGCCGCCGGTGTTGACGGCCTTGATCGGGATCAGCCCGTACTTGGCGGCATATTCTCGAGCGTCCTGGCTGACCCGCATCGCGGAGAACTGCGGCCCGCACATTGAGCAGAACCGCGCCGTCTTGGCCGCATCGGCGGGCAGGGTCTCGTCGTGGTATTCGCGGGCGGTCTCCGGGTCCAAGGACAGCGCGAACTGGTCGTGCCAGCGGTATTGGAACCGCGCCAGGGACAGCGCATTGTCGCGCTCCTGCGCGTGCGGGTGCCCCTTGGCCAGGTCCGCGGCGTGCGCCGCGATCTTGTAGGCGATCACCCCGGCCTTGACATCGTCGCGATTGGGCAGACCGAGGTGCTCCTTGGGGGTGACATAGCACAGCATCGCGGTGCCGGCCTGGCCGATGACGGCCGCGCCGATCGCCGAGGTGATGTGGTCGTAGGCGGGGGCGATATCGGTGGTCAGCGGTCCCAGCGTGTAGAACGGGGCCTCCTCGCACAACTCTTCCTCGATGCGGACGTTCTCGGCGATCTTGTGTAGCGGGACATGCCCCGGGCCTTCGATCATCACCTGCACGCCATGGGATTTCGCGATCTTGGTCAGCTCGCCCAGGGTGCGCAACTCGGCGAACTGAGCCTCGTCGTTGGCGTCGGCGATGCAGCCCGGACGCAGCCCGTCGCCGAGCGAGAACGTGACGTCATAGCCGACCAGGATCTCGCACAGCTCTTCGAAATGGGTGTACAGGAACGATTCCTGCTGGTTCGCCATGCACCACTTGGCCATGATCGAACCGCCGCGCGACACGATTCCGGTGATCCGCCCCGTGGTCAGCAGCACATGGTCGAACAGCACCCCGGCATGCACGGTCATGTAGTCCACGCCCTGCTCGCACTGTTCGATGACGGTGTCCCGGTAGATCTCCCAGGTGAGCGCTCGCGGGTCGCCGTCGACCTCCTTCATCGCCTGGTAGATCGGCACCGTGCCGACCGGAACCGGGGAGTTGCGCAGGATCCAGCCGCGGGTTTCGTGGATGTCTTTGCCGGTGGACAGATCCATGATGGTGTCCGCGCCCCAGCGGGTGGCCCACACCATCTTGTCGACCTCTTCGGCGATGGTGGACGTGACCGCCGAGTTGCCTATATTGGCGTTGACTTTCACCTTGAACGCCTTGCCGATGATCATCGGCTCGAGCTCGGGGTGGTTGTGGTTGGCCGGGATCACCGCCCGGGCGGCGGCCACCTCGTCGCGCACCAGCTCTGCCGGCATACCCTCGCGGGCGGCGATGAACGCCATCTCCGCGGTGATCTCCCCGGCGCGGGCTCGCTGCAGCTGGGTGCCGCGGTCGCGTACCACGCCCGGACGTGGCGGCAGCCCGGCGTTGAGGTCGATCACCGCATCGGCATCGGTGTAGGGGCCCGAGGTGTCGTAGAGGTCGAAGTGCCCGGTGGTCAGGTTCACCCGCCGCCACGGCACCTTCAGGCCGGGCACGGCGCCGGGACCGTCGACTTCGCGATAGTGCTTGCTGCTGTAGAGGATTGGCCCGGTGGTCACATCGGGGTGGACGGCAGTCTCGGTCATTTCTCAGCTCCCTACGCCGGCATTACCCGGTCAGGTTCAGACGGTCGACGGCTTCGGCCGTCCTCTCAGCGCACCTGCTGCGCTCCCGCGGTTGTGTGGTTGAACGCCCCCCACGCTAGCGCAGCGCGGGCGGCTTGGGCAGGCCCGGCGCGGGCCGGTCGATTTCGCCGCTCGCCCTCTACGCCCTTGACTGCGAAGAGACGTGAATGCGTCAACGACCCCGACCATTCCTGGGCCGGCATGCACGCGAAGACCTCAGGTCGGGCCCTGTCAGGAACGGATCACAAGTTAACTTCGACAAACTATTCGAATTAGCTGATCAAAGTTTCGCTGACTTGTGGCGCATAGCCCGAGTTGGTAGCGCTGGTCTGGGTTGTTGGTAGCGGGATTCT
>CAZGGK010000052.1:0-30356 GCA_964525125.1 uncultured Mycobacterium sp. | reverse complement strand
GGCAACTTCATCTTCCGCACCCGCGAGTTCGAGCAGATGGAGATGGAGTTCTTCGTCGAGCCGTCCACCGCGCGCGAATGGCACCAGTACTGGATCGACACCCGGCTGGCCTGGTATGTCGACCTGGGTATCGACGCCGACAACCTGCGGCTTTACGAGCACCCCAAGGAGAAGCTGTCGCACTACTCCGAGCGCACCGTCGACATCGAGTACAAGTTCGGATTCGCCGGCAGCGACTGGGGTGAGCTGGAGGGCGTCGCCAACCGCACCGACTTCGACCTGTCGACGCATTCGAAGCACTCCGGCACCGACCTGTCCTACTACGACCAGGCCTCCGACACCCGCTACACGCCCTACGTGATCGAGCCGGCAGCCGGGCTGACCCGGTCCTTCATGGCGTTCCTGGTCGACGCCTACCACGAGGACGAGGCGCCCAACGCCAAGGGCGGGGTGGACAAGCGCACCGTGCTGCGGCTGGACCCGCGGCTGGCTCCGGTCAAGGCCGCGGTGCTGCCGCTGAGCCGCAACGAGCAGTTGAGCCCCAAGGCCCGCGACCTGGCCGCCGAGTTGCGCAAGAGCTGGAACGTCGAGTTCGACGACGCCGGCGCGGTGGGCCGGCGCTACCGGCGCCAGGACGAGATCGGCACCCCGTTCTGTGTCACGGTCGACTTCGACACCCTGGAGGACCAGGCCGTCACCGTGCGCGAGCGTGACTCGATGAAGCAGGAGCGGGTCGGCCTCGACGCCGTCGGCGACTACCTGGCGGTGCGCCTCAAGGGCTGTTAGCCGACCGCTGACGTGATTCAGTCGTATACTGACGACATGAATGCGACAGCTCTGCCTGACCTGCTCGACCGGGTCAACGCCGCGACCAAGCTGCTGCAACGCTCCGAGACTGTCCCGGACACGGTCGCCGAGCTCATCGACGGCTTCGAGTCGGCGTTGGACGCTGCCGCCCCGCTGCGGCTGCAGGCTGATCCATACTTGACGACGATGCTGTGGGCGGCGGCGTTTCGCGCGGAGAAGGCGCTGCGCCACGACAGCGCCGTCCAGCAACGCCGCGACGTGCGGGTCGCCCTTGAGCAGTTTCGCCACGCTCTGCGCGACATCACTGAAAGCCGGCCCTACGGCGCCGACGCCCCAGCCCGCGATGTGCTCGCCCGCACTGTGGACATCCTGGCCGCCCCGCAGAAGAGTGTGGCCGAGCTGGTCGGCGTCTCGGTTCGACAGCTGCAGCGGTGGCTGGCCGCCGACGGCCCGGAGCCGGCTGCCGGCGACGCCGCCCGGATCCGGGTGCTCGGCCAGTTGGTCGACCAGCTGCGTCACACGTTCACCGGCCCGGGCGTGATGGCCTGGTTCGACCGCGAGCACCCGGTGCTGGGCCGCCGCCCGGTCGAGCTGCTCGATGACCCGCTGGCCTACCCGCGGCTGCTCGATTCGGCGGTCGCCGCGCGTGCCATGACGGCATGAGGCTGACCGGGTTTCGGCACGCCGCCTACGACACGCCGTGGTGGGCGTTTCCCGGCCCGCATGCCGGCCGGTTCCACCGTGGGCGCAGCCAGACCGTGCAGTATCTGAGCCTGCATCCGCTCGGTCCGGCCGCGGAGATGCTGCGGCACAATGTCGGGCCGCACGGGGATCCCGACGACGTCGTGCTGAACCTGTGGTGCGCCGATCTCGAGCTCGACGCCGTCGTCCGGGTCGACTTCGACGACTGTGCGCGCTACGGCCTGACCGCCGAGCAACTGGTCGGCGATGACTACTCGGTCACCCAGGCGCTGGCCGACACTGTGAGTGACGTCGCGTCGGCGCTGATCGTGCCGTCGGCCGCGCTGCCCGGCACCGACAACCTGATCCTGTTCGGCGCGCGAGTGCTCAACCCGTTTCTCGGCACGCCGATCGCACCGGAGGAGATCCCGACCGGACACCTCAGCGACGCCGCCCGGGCACCAGCCGAGGTAGCGCCGTATGTGCGCTGGTTCGGCAGGCCGCACCCATCGGTCGAGCAGTGGCGCGATACCGGTAGCTACCAGCTTTTCGGCGACCCGCTCGCCACTCGCTGGTAGCCCCGGTCCGCCGGCCCCCGCGCCACGCTGGTCACCGGCGCTCCGGCCTTCACCAGGTTTTCGGGCAACCCCGGCCGACCAGGACACCAGCGACCCGATCCAGGAATACCCGCGGCGTCCGGTGCAACATCGAGCTGGTCAACTTGATATCGATCCAGTCCAGGTCGGATAGCAACCGGTCGCGTTCGATGTCCCACTGATGCTGTGTGGGGTCGGTCCAATGGTGGGCGCCTTCGAAGTCGACGCCCACCAGATAGTCCTCCCAGCCCAAATCGATGCGTGCCACGACGTGGCCATAGTCGTCGCGCACCTCGATCTGGGTCTGCGGCGGTGGGAAGCCGGCCTGGATCAGCAGCAGGCGGGTCAACGACTCGTACGGCGACTCGGCGCCGCCATCGACAAGCTGCAGCGTTTTGTCGAGTTTCCGCAGTCCCGGCACGCCCGGATGCAGCGCGGCCAGCGCCGCAATGTCGGCCACTTTCACGTCGGTGGCGTTCATCAGCGCATCGATGCGCGCCACACCCGCGGTCAGCGGAAGCCATCGGCCCAGGTCGAAGGCGGTGCGGGTGGGCGATGTCACTGGCAGTCGGCCGATCTGCCGGATCTCGCCGGGCAGCACCGTATCGGTGTGTACTTCGATCAGCGGCGGTGGCCGCCGGTTGGAGTGGATCAAGGTGGCGGGTGTGCCGGCGTCGATCCATTTGGCGCCCAGCAGCGCCGACGCCGACAATCCGGCCGGCACTCCGCGGCGCCGTGACCACAGCCAGGCGGCGTAGGCCCGCTGGCGTGGTGACAGATCGGCCTGTTTCGGCGCCCACACGCCCGGGTAGACCCGGGCGTAATGACGCCGCAGTTGCCGTTCGCACAGTGCACCGGCGGCCACCGCCTCAGCGGCCCGAAACGGCCGGTCGATCAAGGGCATGCATCGAAATTGGCAGCCGACAAGCCATACCGCACGTCACCACCGCGGCTGATCCACAAGTCCGGGCCGTGAACGGGGCCGCGAATCCATCTATTGCGCGGCTTTCGACGCCCGCACCCGCGAAACGCGTAGAAATCCGCACGCCCGATGGCCGTGAGTCGCTGCCGACAGCCCGCGGCATCGGCGGTTACCGTGTGCACAGCCGAGACGGGCACGCAGGGGTCCCAACAAGGAGGTGCCGGATGGGCTGCCGTCGCACTGTCGTCCGGGTAGCCGGCGGCCTGGCCGGCGCCGTCGCACTAGCCGCACTGATCGGGGCGCCGGCCCAGGCAGAGCCGCTGGACTGGCTCGTCGATCCGGCCATTGACGACGCGGCCGGCCCGGTCGAGGCCGTCGGCTTCAGCCCCGCCGCGATCCTTGAGGAGATCTTCTACGACCCGATCCACTTCCTCGGACAGGCCTATCTGCACAGTGCGTTCGCCGACCCGACCAGCCCGCTGGGCGTCGTCAACCAACTGGTGAATCTGCCCAGCGCGCTGCTGCTGGGGCGCGACATGATCGCCAACGGATTCGCCGCCCCCGACCTGGGCAACCCCGGCGGTGACGCCGGCTGGCTGTTCGGCGACGGCGGCGCCGGCGGGGCCGGGGTGTTCTACGACGGCGAGTACTACGTCGGCGCCGGCGGCGCGGGCGGGCTGTTCGGCAACGGCGGCGCCGGTGGGGCCGGGTTGGCCGGGGAAGCCGGCGGGGCCGGCGGGGCCGGCGGGCTGCTGTTCGGTGACGGCGGTGCCGGCGGGGCCGGCGGCAGCGCCGTCGTCCCCGGCGCATCCGGTGGCGACGGCGGGGCCGGCGGCAACGCCGCGGTCCTGCTGGGTGCCGGCGGCAACGGCGGCAACGGCGGCAACGGCGCGGCCGGCGGTTCCGGCGGCCTCGGCGGTGCGCCCGGCAAGAGCGGGCTGATCGGCACCCTCGGCACCCCCGGCACCCCCGGCACCCCCGGCACCCCGGGCACGGGCCCCCAGTCCACCCGGGAGAGTGCCTAGTCGCACGCCCGCGACGCGGCACGGGCCGGGCAGCCCTTAGAAGCGGCCGCCGCCGCCGAAGAAGCCGCCACCGGCCGAACCGGACCCGCCGAACGAGGTCGGGCTCCAGCCCCCGGAGCCTCCCGAGCCGCCGGGTCCGCGGCCCAGCATGCTGCCGATGATGATCCCGCCCAGCATCGCGCCGGTGTCGTCGCCGCCGTAGCGCCCGTAGTAGGACCGCTGCGCGGCCCGGACATCGGCCTGCGCCAGCGACTGCGCCGAGGCGGCCAGCGCCGCGGCCTCGCTGGCGTCGGCAAGCGCCGACCGCGCGTCGCCGGGCTCCGCGGCCTCGGCGGCGTCCAGCCGGCGGCGGGCTTCGGCCAGCCGGGTGCGCGCCTCCGGGCCGACACTGCCGCGCCGGGTGTCGATGTAGTCCGAGACCGCCCGCACCCGCGACCGGGCGCCGAACAGCGCCTGCTGCAGCGCGCGGGCCAGCCGCTGCGCCGCGGCCTGTTCCTCGGCGACGGTGTCGCTCAGCCGGTCCAGTTCGGTGTCGGCGCGGGTCAGCGCGGTGAAGGCGGCCAGCGGGTCGCCGGGGTGCCGGGCCGCGGCGACGGCCTCGGCCGCGGCATCGCGCGCCAAGGCCAGTTCGCGCTCGCGCCGACCCGGGCCGCGCAGTTGTGCGGCGGCCCGGTCGATGCCCGCCTCGGCGTCGGCGATCGCGGCGGGCAACGCGGCCACCGCATGCCGGATGTCGCCGGCGGCGCTGTCCACCGCGTCGAGCAGCGCCGCGGCCTGGCCCAGCCCCGACTCGGCGGCGCGCACCGCGTCCACCAGCTCGCTCTGCCCGCCGGTGATCGGCCGGGCGGCCAGTTCGCGGGCACGGCCGATGTTGCGGTCGGCGAACGCCACCCGGTCCCTGGCGGCATCGATGTTGCCGGACACCGAAGCCAGTGCGGCGGAGTCGAATTCGTCTGCCAATGCGGCCAGGCGCTGCGCGCCGGCCGGGATGCGCGCGGTCAGTTCCACCACCTGCTGGGTCAGCGTGTCCAGTCGGGCCGGTGCGTTGAGCACCAGGTCGCGCAGCTGCTCGAACGCCGCCCGCTGGGTCTCCAGTTCGCGGTCGGCCCGGGCGGCGCCGACGATGACCCCGGTGAGCAGTTCGCGCCGCTGCGCCGGGGTCTCCGGGACGGTGTCGTCGAGTTGCCGGCGCACCGAGAACGACCGCGCCAGCGCGGCGCGCGCATCGGCCACCGCCCGGGTGAACGGCGCCGTGCGCGAGCCGCCGAACTCGTCGACCGCCAGTGCCAGCTCATTGCCGCTGGTGCGCACCGCGTTGTCCACCTCGACCACCTTCAGCCGGGACAGGTCTTCCAGCGCCGGCAGCGGCACCTCGGCGAGCGCGTCCGGGTCGGTCGGATCCACCCGCTGTGCCGCCGCCAGGGCGGCCGCCCGCCGTCGCCGCCGCAGGTAGTGCACCACCGCCACGAACACCGCCGCCGCCAGACCGGCTGCGGCCAGGGTGATCAGCAACGGCCCCCAGCCCGGCCCGTTCTGGGTGTCCAGGCCGTTGGCCGCCGCCACCGCCGCCCCACTCCAGTCGCCGCGGTGCAGCGCGGGTTCGATCTGGTCGCGCCGCAGGTCGGTCACCCGCCGTTCGGTGATACCGGAGATGGCCACCGACGCCAGGAACGCATACCCGCGGTCGGCGGTGGCCACCGCCAGCAGCGCGTCGTAGCTGCCGAGTTCGCTGCGCACCGCGGTGTCCTGCGCCCAGTGCTCGGCGCTCTGCCCGGAGAAGTCGTCGACGTAGACCACCCAGAGCCGGACCCGCCGGTCGACGTAGAGCCGGTCGATGGCGCGCCGCACGTCGGCCTGCGCGGACGTGGACAGCGCACCGGCGTGGTCGGTGACCTGGCCCGGTAGCCGCATCGGCGGTTCGGCGGCCGCACCGGGGGCTACCAGCAGCGCAACGCTGACGGCGGCCATTAGCACGACGAGCAGACGGATCAGACGCATGCCTGCCAATCTATTGCGCGCGGTGGCGCGGGAAAATGCGGTGTGGCCACAGAACCCGACGACCCCCGCAGCGCGCCCTACAGCGAACACGACCGCGAGCGGCTGGTCGCCGAACCGCCCAAGACCGCGGGCCTGCCCGGCACCGACGGCCAGCACCGCACCGACTTCGCCCGGGACCGGGCCCGGGTGCTGCACAGCGCCGCGCTGCGCCGGCTGGCCGACAAGACCCAGGTCGTCGGCCCGCACGATGGCGACACCCCGCGCACCCGGCTGACCCATTCACTGGAGGTGGCCCAGATCGGCCGGGGCATGGCGATCGGGCTGGGCTGCGACCCCGACCTGGTCGACCTGGCCGGCCTGGCCCACGACATCGGCCACCCGCCCTACGGTCACAACGGCGAGCAGGCGCTCAACGAACTGGCGGCCGGCTGCGGCGGCTTCGAGGGCAACGCGCAGAACTTCCGCATCCTGACCGGACTGGAACCCAAAGTCGTCGACTCCCAGGGCCGCAGCGCCGGGCTGAACCTGACCCGCGCCTCGCTGGACGCGGTCGCCAAATACCCGTGGACCCGCCGGCCCGGCCAGGTCAAGTTCGGTTTCTACGACGACGACGCCGCCGCGGCGGCGTGGCTGCGCTGCGGCGCGCCGGGGGAGCGGCCCTGCCTGGAGGCGCAGGTGATGGACTGGGCCGACGACGTCGCCTACTCGGTGCACGACGTCGAGGACGGGGTGGTCTCCGGCCGCATCGACCTGCGGGTGCTCGCCGACGACGCGACCGCCGACGAACTGGCCCGGCTGGGCGATCCGGACGGCGCCGACGACCTGGCGGCCGCCGCCAGGCGGCTCTCCGAGCTACCGGTGGTGGCCGAGGTCGGCCGGCACGGGAAATTCCCGGCGACGCTGTCGGCGTCGGTTGCCCTGAAGCGGCTGACCAGTGAACTGGTCGGCCGGTTCGCGTCGGCGGCGATCACCGCCACCCGCGCGGCGGCCGGCCCCGGCCCGCTGCTGCGCTACCGGGCGAACCTGGAGGTGCCGCGGCTGGTGCACGCCGAGGTGATGGTGCTGAAAACCCTCGCGGTGCAGTTCATCATGTCCGACCCGGAGCATCGCAGGCTGCAGGCGCGGCAGCGGGCGCGCATCCACGCGGTGGCCGAGCGGCTGCTCGCCGGGGCGCCGGGCACCCTGGACCCGATGTTCGCCTCGGCGTTCGCCGGCGCCGCCGACGACGACGGCCGGCTGCGGGTGGTCGTCGACCAGATCGCCTCCTACACCGAGGGCCGGCTGGAGCGCGTCGAGTTCGGCTAGCCGAGCTTGGCGACCTTGTCCATCATCGCCTGCACCGCGTCGGTGCTGCTGGTCCGCGGATCGCCCGACCCGATGCCGTCCTGCAGCCCGGTGAACGCGATCAGGACCCCGACGATGCAGTTGCCCTGCACACCGATGGCCCGGGTGTCGGGGGCGTTGGGCCTGGTGTCGAGCGCAATGGACGCGGCCAGCATGGTGTCGGTGACCCGGACGTCGCTGATGTGGATCTCGGTGCCGGGCAGATGCGGTTCGTTGTCCACATCGGAGTCCTGCCCCTCGTTGACGGCCCGCCCGTCGCAGCGCTTCCACTGCTCGGCGAACTTCGCGAAGAGCGCCTTGGCGTCGGCCTCACTCGACAGGGCGACCACCGACTCCACCACGAACATCACCTTGGCGGCGGGCTGGTGCGAACCGGTAGCGCCGGGGGTGGCGTCCCCCCAGGTCTGGCGGGCGTAACCGCGCACGTCGGCATCGGCGTACACCCGCCGCGGCGCGACGTTGACGACACCGACGCAGTCGCCGGGGGTGGACGGGTCCTCCATCGTGTCCCGGTCGCCGGAGATCGGCGCAGCCGTGGTGGCGGTGAAGGTCTGTCCGAGCATCGACGTCAGCTCGTCGCCGCCGAGCAGCACATCGTTGACGGCGGCACCGGTGATGCCCGGGCCGGCCGCGGGGTGTTGCGTCTTGCCGGGCAGGATTCGCCATGCCAGCACACCCACCGCGGCGAGCACGACGACGACGACCGCCGCCAGCACCCAGAGCCGGGTGGATTTCATCGCTGCCCCCTGACGCCGACTGTCAACCCGAGCATTAAAGCACGACAACCCGGTGTCGGCGGCGGAAGCGCACAGAGCTCTACACTGGCCCGATGGCCGGCCGCATCTCCGATCGCGACATCGCCGCCATCCGCGAACGGGTCCGGATCGAGGACGTCGTCGGCGACTACGTCCAGCTCCGGCGGGCCGGTGCCGATTCGCTCAAGGGGTTGTGCCCGTTCCACAACGAGAAGTCGCCGTCGTTTCACGTCCGGCCCAACCACGGCCACTTCCACTGCTTCGGCTGCGGCGAGGGCGGCGACGTTTACGCGTTCGTCCAGAAGATCGAGCACGTCAGCTTCGTCGAGGCCGTCGAGCTGCTGGCCGACCGGATCGGCCACACCATCACCTACACCGGCGCGGCGGCGACCGCCGTGCAGCGCGACCGCGGCAGCCGCAGCCGGCTGATCGCGGCCAACGCCGCCGCCCAAGAGTTCTACGCGGGGCAACTGGCGACCCCCGAGGCCGAGCCGGCCCGAAAGTACCTGACCGAGCGCAACTTCGACGCCGCGGCCGCAAGGCAGTTCGGCTGCGGGTTCGCGCCGTCGGGCTGGGAGCAACTCACCAAGCACCTGCAGCGCAAGGGTTTCGAGTTCAAGGAGCTGGAGGCCGCCGGGCTGTCGCGGCAGGGCCGCCGCGGCCCGATGGACCGCTTCCACCGCAGGCTGCTGTGGCCGATCCGCACCGCGGCCGGGGAGGTGATCGGCTTCGGCGCACGCCGGCTGTTCGACGACGACCCGATGGAGGCCAAGTACGTCAACACCCCGGAGACCACGCTGTACAAGAAGTCCACTGTGCTGTTCGGCCTGGACCTGGCCAAGCGCGACATCGCCAAGGGGCACCAGGCCGTCGTCGTCGAGGGCTACACCGACGTGATGGCCATGCACCTGGCCGGGGTCACCACCGCGGTGGCGTCGTGCGGCACCGCGTTCGGCGACGAACACCTGGGCATGCTGCGCCGGCTGATGATGGACGACAACTTCTTTCGCGGCGAGCTGATCTACGTCTTCGACGGCGACGCCGCCGGCCGCGCCGCCGCCCTCAAGGCGCTGGACGGCGAGCAGCAGCTGGCCGGGCAGTCGTTCGTTGCGGTGGCCGCCGACGGCATGGACCCGTGCGATCTGCGGCTGGCGCACGGCGACGGTGCGCTGCGCGACCTGGTGGCGCGGCGAACCCCGTTGTTCGAGTTCGCGATTCGCACCGCGCTGGGCGAGATGGACCTGGACAGCGCGGAGGGCCGGGTGGCCGCGCTGCGCCGCTGCGTGCCGATGGTAGCGCTGATCAAGGACGCCACGCTGCGCGACGAGTACGCCCGGCAGCTGGCCGGCTGGGTCGGCTGGGACGACGTCGCCCAGGTCATCGGCCGGGTGCGCGGCGAGGCCAAGCACCCCCGGCAGGCCAGGACCCGCACACCGGGAGCGCCGGCTGCGGCTTCGGGTGGACCGGCGGTGTCCCGGCCCGACCCCGCCGACCCGACGCTGTGGCCGCAGCGCGAGGCCCTCAAGGCGGCGCTGCAGTGCCCGGTGCTGGCCGGGCCGGTCTTCGACACGCTGACCGTGGAGAGCTTCACCCATCCCGGCTACGCGGCCGTCCGCGCCGCCATCGAACAGGCCGGCGGCACCGGTGCCGGGGAGGTGGGCGCGCAGTGGATCGACGCGGTGCGCCGGCAGACCACGGCGCCGGCCACCGCCGGGCTGGTCCACGAGCTCAGTGTGGAGAGCATCCGGGTCGACGACGACAAACTGCCGCGCTACATCGGCGGGGTGCTGGCCCGGCTGCAGGAGGTGTGGGTGGGCCGGCAGATCGCCGAGGTCAAATCCAAGCTGCAGCGGATGTCACCGGTCGACCAGAGCGACGAATACCACGCGCTCTTCGGCGACCTGGTCGCGATGGAGGCGTACCGGCGCAGCCTGCTGCACCAGGCCAGCGGTGACGGCCTGAGCGCCTGAGCGGGTCAGCTCGGCTCTTCCGGTTCGATGACGGTGGTGCCCGGCTCGATCTCGGTCAACGTCACCATCGTGGGGTCGGGGGAGATCCGGTTGGCGATGCTGCGCCGGCCCTTCTCGATGATCGACCGGGCCACCGGGCTGCCGGTTACGGCGCGATAGGTGCCGACGATCTGCTGGTAGCGGCGTCTGCCGGCTTTCGCGCCGAACACGTAGCCCACTCCCAGCACGAAGACATACCCGATCAAGTCGGCCCCTCCAGACGCCCGCGGCTCATGTGCTGTCCATCCTGCCTCACCCCGGCGGCCGGGCGGGCGGCGGGCGGTGCGTCACCGGCCCCGTCGCGCCGGGCGCGAACCGATGCGCTAGAGTCATTCCGCGGCCGTGCGAACGGCCTGCGAACGGATAATCCCCTGTAGCTCAATTGGCAGAGCATTCGGCTGTTAACCGAAGGGTTGGTGGTTCGAGTCCACCCGGGGGAGCCCAGGGTCAGCGCGCGGGCGATGGCCGGCGGCTCCGCGACGGTGAACCGGCCCGGGCCGTCAAGCTTCGGCCCAGGCGTGTCAGCCGAGCGCCGAGTTTTCTTCTGTCACTCTGGCATCGGCAGTCCCCGGGCGCTGATTCTTGTCGGGGTGCCCCGATAGTCTTTCGCACATGCATTCGATTCGAGAAGGCGTCACGGCGGTGCTGGACCGGCTGCACGCCGATCTCGATGAGTTGATCGCGCTGGACTTCGAACCGCTGACCACACCGGAGCGGCTGCACCTGCTGGACCGGATAGAACAAGTGCGCCGTCGGCTGCCGGCGGGCGAGCACGCGTTGATCAACCAGCTCGCCAATCAGGCCACCCCGGCCGAGCTGGGCTACAAGCTGCCGACGGCGCTGGCGCTTCGGCTGCGGATCTCCCGGCGGGAAGCCAACCGGCGCATCGGTGATGCGGCCGACCTGGGCGCCCGCCGCGCCCTGACCGGCGAACCGCTGGCGCCGGTGCTGCCGGCCACCGCTGCCGCCCAGCGCGCCGGCGAAGTCGGGCCGGAGTCGGTCGCGGTGATCCGCAACTTCTACCGTCGCCTGCCGGTCCGCGTCGACCCGGCCGAACGGGACTCCGCCGAAGCCGACTTGGCGGGCTTTGCCGGTGAGTTTCCCCCCGAAGAAGTCAGCAACCTCGCCGCCAAGCTCGAAAGCAGACTCAATCCCGACGGGAACTACACCGATGAGGACCGCGCCCGCCGCCGCGGTGTCGTCATGGGCCGGCAGGACGTCGACGGCATGAGTCGCATCACCGGCTACCTGACCCCGCAAGCCCGTGCCGGTCTGGAAGCGGTCTTCGCCCGCTGGGCTGCGCCCGGCATGTGCAACCCGGCCGACGAAGCCCCGACGCTGGACGGCACCCCGCCCCAGCAGGCCATCCGGAGCGATCGGCGCAGCCTGCCGCAGCGCAACCACGACGCATTGGACGCACTGTGCCGGGCTTTGCTCTGCTCCGGTGAACTCGGCCGGCACAACGGACTGCCGGCCGCCATCGTCGCCTCCGCCACTCTTGCCGAACTGGAAGCCGGCGTCGGACACGGACTGACCGCCGGCGGTAGCCTGCTGCCGATGGGCGATGTCATCCGGATGGCCCGCCATGCGCACCACTACCTGGCGATCTTCCACAACGGCAAGGCGATCGGCCTGTGTCACACCAAACGACTGGCCAGCCCCGGGCAGCGAATTGTGTTGCACGCCAAGGATCGCGGTTGCTCATTTCCGGGTTGCGCGGTACCCGGGTACCTATGCGAAGCCCACCACACCGACGAGTACGCCAACTGTGGCAGCACCGACGTCAACGATCTCACCTGGTGCTGCGGCACCCACCATGAACTGACCAGCACCGGCGGCTGGACCACCCGAAAACGCCGCGACGGCGAAACCGAATGGATCCCACCCGCCCACCTGGACTACGGCCAGTCGCGCGTCAACAGCCATTTCCACCCCGAAAAGCTATTGCGGCACAACCAGACCGAAGCCGACGACGATCACGCGGCCTAGCGGGCCGCTCTCCGGCCCAGACCGGGTGGGCCGTTAGTCCAGCCGGGGGATCACCGCGGGACCGAATGACTGCGGCGCCGGCTGCTGCTTGGCGGCCTGAGCCTGGGCGATGGCGTTGATCAGCGGGTTGGCGGCCAGCATCTGGCGCCGCTCTTCCTCGGACATCTGGTAGAACGCCCAGGAACCCCAGGCGACCGGCCGGACGTACGCGGTGACCCGCTGGCGGCCGTTGGGGAAGACCGCCGGGATCGCGACGACGCCGTTGCTGGCCGTCGAAGCGGTCATCTCGTCCGCCAGTCGTTCGATGTCGGCGGTCTCCTGCAGTTCGTAGGTCTGCGACTGGCCGGTCCCGCTGGTCGGTCCTTGCAGCGCGAGGAACCACGCCATAACTGCCACTCCTTTGTTCGGTAGACCACGACAGCCTAGCTGGCCGATCCGTACGCTCAGGACGTGCTGCGTCAAGCCGTGCTCGCCCTGCTGACGGTGCTGGCCGCCACGGGCTGCGGCTTCCGGCCCGCGGCGCCGCCGGCACCCCCGGAGGACAGCTGCGCGGAATCCGACGGCCCGGCCCCGGGGACGGTGGCCCGGGCCATCGCCGCGGTCCCGGCCGCCGCCGGCGGCAGCTGGGTCGAGAGCGCCGACGGGCACACCCGCGACTGCCGGCTGTACTGGGTGAAGCTGACGCCGCGGGAGGCGACCCCGGCCGGCCCCGAGCAACTGCTGTTCTTCGACCGCAACACCCCGCTGGGCAGCCCGACGCCGAACCCGAGGCCCTACACCACCGTGGTGGCGTCCGGCTACGACACCGTCACCGTGCTCTACCAGTGGCAGATCGCCGGCGACCCGCCGTGCTGTCCCAGCGGGACCGGCACCACCCGCTACCGGATCGGGTCCGACGGCAAGCTCAGGATCCTCGACCCCATCCCGCTGAACTGATGCCCTCGATGTTGGGCCGGCTGGCGCTGGTGGTCGGGCTCTGCCTGGCCGGGTGCGCCCCCGCGGTGACGGCGCAACCGGGCACCGCGCAGTCGATGCTCGGCTACCTCGGCCAGGCACAGCTCGCGCACGGCGCCGAGTTCGCCGGAACCGTCATCGGCGGGCTCTCGGCGATCAGCTACGACGCCGGCCGCGACTGCTACTACGTGATCAGCGACGACCGCTCGGAACACGGCCCGGCCCGGTTCTACACCGTGCGACTCGCCCTGTCCGGCAACGGAATCGACGGCATCACCGTCGTCGCCGCGACACCGCTCGACGACGCCGGCGGCAAGCCGTTCCCGCCGTCGTCCGCCGGCGGCGGGCCGGCCCCGGACCCGGAGGGCATCGCGTTCGACCCGGCCCGGCAGCGGCTGTACTGGTCATCGGAGGGCGAGCGGCTTCCCGACGGCCCGGCCGGGCCGGTGCTGGCCGACCCGTGGATCAGGATCGCCGGGCTGGACGGCGGCTACCTCGGCCAGTTCGGCCTGCCCGCCAACCTGGCCATGTCCGCGCAGCGCACCGGGTCACGGCGCAACACCGCACTGGAGGGGTTGACGCTGGCGCCGGCCGGCCGGCTGCTGTTCGCCGCGATGGAGGGACCGGGGTACGACGACGGCGCACCGCCGGGCCGCGGCCACGGCGCGCTGACCCGGATCACCGCCTACGACCTGGACGCCGGCGCCGATTCGGCCGGGCCGGTGGCCCAGTACGCCTACCCGCTGGAGCCGGCCGCCGGGACCGCCGAAACCAACGGGCTGACCGACCTGCTGGCGCTGTCGGACACCGAGTTCCTGGTGCTGGAGCGGTCGTTCGGGGTGCCCGACTCGGTGGTCCGGGTGTTCCGCGCCGAGATCGCCGCCGCCACCGATGTGCTCGCCGTGCGGTCCCTGCAGGACCCCGGTGTGACCCCGGTGACCAAGACCCTGCTCGCGGATCTCTCGACGGTCCCCGGCCTGTCGCCGCTGGACAACATCGAAGGCATCACGCTGGGCCCGCGGCTGCCCGACGGGCGGCAATCGGTGCTGCTGATCAGCGACGACAACTTCTCCCCGCGCCAGGTCACCCAGTTCCTGCTGCTGGCGATGGGGTAACGCCATACGTACTGTTAAGAATGTACCTACTTGACTTACAGACTTTAAGTATCATTATCCGGATGGACGGTACCCATCGGACGCGCTGTTAGCCGCCGGGATCCGCCTTGACCGAATCGACCGACCGCCGGGCGGATACCACCCGCAGGCAGATCCTGCGTGCGGCCGCCCGACTGTTCGCCCAGCGGCCCTACCACGACGTGGGGCTCGACGACATCCTCGCGGTAGCCGAATTGACCAAGGGGGCAATGTATTTCCACTTCCGGTCGAAGCACGCACTGGCGCTGGCCGTCATCGAAGATCAACTCGCCGTGGACGCTGCGGCGGTGCGCAAGCTGCTCGAACGGAGGCTGTCCGGCCTGGAGGCCCTGGTCGACATCTGCTACCTGATGGCGGTGCGCGATGTCGGCAACGACACCGCCAGGGCCGTGCTGCGGCTGCTTCCGGCGATCGGCTGGTCCGGTGGGCTGCAGGCCGGGGTGATCGCGGACTGGATCGCGACCCTGACCCCGGTCGTCGAACGCGCCGTCGCCGAAGGCGACATCGTCGAGGGCCACGATCCTCCGGAGCTGGCGCGCGTCCTGCTGTCGCTGTATCTGGGGCTGCGGCAGGGGGGCGACCTGGACCGGCCCGAGCAGTTCCTGCGGCAGGTCGAGAAGTGCTGGGCGGTGGTGCTGCCGGGCCTGGTCTCGCCGGACCGGATCGGCTACTTCGGTCAGTTCATCGCCAGGCGCACCGCGCTCGCGATCCGGACGGCGGACCACTAGCGAAATGGCCCGCCAGGTTCGTTCGGAGGTGACCCGGCGAAGGCTCCTCGACGCCGCCGTCGACGTCTTCGGCGAGGTCGGCTACGGGGCCGCCGGGCGGGTGGCGATCGTCGACCGGGCCGGGGTGACCAAGGGTGCCCTCTACCACCACTTCGATTCGATGGAGTCGCTGGCGTCGGCCGTCATCGAGGAGGGCGCCGCGACCGTGCTGAACGCCTTCCGGGCGATGTGCCCGCCGTCCTCGCCGGCGCTCGAGGGCATGATCAGCGGCCTGTTCGCGGCGGCCGAGGTGCTGGCCCGCGACAAGGCGGCCCGGGTGGCGATGCAGCTGGTGCCGGCGCTGGCCGACTTCAGCGACACCGCCGCCGGCGTGAACCGCGACTGGCTGCGGGCGGTCGGCGACCTGGCCGCGCGGGCGATCGCCGAGGGTGACGTGCGCGCCGACGTCGACCCGGACGGGGTGGGCGACCTGGTCGTCGGCGCGGTCTTCGGATCGCGGCTACTGTCGCAGGATGACGCCGCCGGCCGGCTGGCGCGGATGTGGGGGCTGGTGCTGCCCGCCGTCGCGGTGGAGCCGGGGCTGCCGTACTTCCGCGAGTTCCTGGCCCGCGAGGCCGTCCGGCACCGGCCCCGGGCCTAGCGCCCGGCCAGCCAGAGCTGCTCGGTCAGGTCCTGGAAGGTGGCGAGCGCCACCCGGTCGTCGGCGCGGCGCAGCGCGGACCGGCTCATCAGCGCCTTGACGGTCGAGCCGTCCCGGTGTGCCAACTCGACCACCAGGTTTGCCAGCGACTGCATCACCGACAGCGCCGAACCCGCGGCCGGCGGTGCCTGGCCGAAGATCTGCCGGAACTCCAGCGCCAGCACCTCGTCCTGGGTGTAGCCCAGCATCTCGGCGAATCCGGTGTTGGCGAACAGGATCGTGCCGTCTTCGGCGATCGCGAGCACCGGCACCGGAATCCGCTCCAGCACGACCAGGGCGGGCAACTGCCGCAGGGTGGCCATCGGTGAGTCGTCGGGATGGGTGTGCCGCCGCCGCTCCATGGGCTGATTATGACCGATGGGGCGGCACCGGCCCGACAGGCCACAAGCGGCAAGTTTGTTTTGAACTAGACATCATTCGAAAAGTATGTAATATCCGGTATGACGTAGATGTTCGGTTTGTGACGCCAGCTGGGGAGCGGTGCGGCACAACCGAGCATCTCGTCGAGGAACGCCCGGGGCGCCCCGAGGGGTCCGCACCGCCAGGTACGCGGGTTACCGCGAGCACTTGTCGGTGCGGTTGGGTGCCGGATCAGCACCGGGCGTCATACTTTCCGGCCGGCGCCGGGCGGCCTGCCGGCGCCGGGCGGCCTGCCGGCGCCGGGCGGCCTGCCGGCGTCAGTTGGCCGCCGGCGTCAGTTGGCCGCCGGCGCCGGGCTGGCCGCCAGGAAGGGCAGCGGTATCCGGCCCGCGGACAGCAGTGACTCCATGATGGTGCTCGGGACCGGGCGGGACAGCAGGAACCCCTGCGCCCGGTGGCAGCCGTACCGCATCAGGGTGAGCGCGGCCGATTCGGTCTCGACGCCCTCGGCGACCACTTCGAGGCCGAACGCCGCGGCCAGTCCGATGATGGCCCGGACGATGGCCAGATCGCCGGCGTCGGTGCCCAGGTCGCGGACGAACACGGTGTCGATCTTCAGCGTGTCCACCGCCAGGTCCTTCAGGTGGGACAGCACGGCGTAGCCGGTACCGAAGTCGTCGATGGCGATCTGGACCCCGACGTCTTTCAACTCGGCCAGGATCCGCTGCGTGCTCTCGATGTTCTGCACCACCGCGCGCTCGGTGATCTCCAGACACACCCGGTCCGCGGGAACGCCGAACTCGGCGAGGGTCTCGGCGACGCTGGACACGAACCCGGCGCCGGCCAGTTGGACCGGTGACACGTTGATGCGGATGGTGGTGTCCGCCGCCAGGCCGTCCGAGCGCCAGCGGCTGAATTCGGCGCAGGCACTGCGCAGCACCCACCGGCCCAGGTCGCCGGCGAGGTTGGCCGATTCGGCGACGCTGATGAAGGAATCCGGCAGCAACAGCCCGCGGGTCGGGTGCCGCCAGCGCACCAGCGCCTCGGCGGCGACGATCGCGCCGGTCCGCAGGTCTACCTCGGGCAGATAGTGCAGCAGCAGGGCCGCGTCGTCGATCTCGCCGTGCAGGTGCAGCTCGACGTCCTTGCGGAACAGGCTCTTGAGCGCCATGTCGTCGGTGGAGAGGACCGACTGGTTGCCGCCGCCCCGCTTGGCGGCCAGGACGGCCTCGTCGGCCCGGTGCAGCAGGTCGGCGTCGGTGTCCTGCCCCGGCAGGCCCACCGTCACCCCCACGCTGACCGTGCGGGTGACGGTGTGACCCTGAATCTCGACGCGGCCGCGCAGCATGGTCCGAAGCTGGTCGGCAAGGGATTCCGCGCCGCCCGCCGACAGCGGCCAGTCCGGGACGACGACGAACTCGTCGCCGCCGATCCGGGCGATCATGCTGCGGTCCCCGGCGCAGACCCGCAGCCGTTCGGCGAACTTCTGGATGAACCAGTCGCCGGCGATATGTCCCAGGTAGTCGTTGATCGGTTTCAGCCGGTCCAGGTCGATGTAGAAGACGCCGACGGGTCCGGGCCGGCCGGGCGCGAGGCGCTCGGACAGGTGGGCGATGAGCGCACGCCGATTGTGCAGGCCGGTCAGGTCGTCGTGCTCGGCCAGGTGGCGCAGTCGTTCCTCGGCCACGACCCGGGCCTGCAACTGGGCGAAGAGCGAGGCGATCGCCTCGATCGTGTTGAGCTCCTCGGACTTCCACCTGGTGCGGTGAAACTTGACCAGGCCCAGCATCCCGGTGGTCATCGCCCCGGAGATCAGTGGAGCGGTGGCGACCGACAGCGAGCCGATGCGGTGGTATCTCGCGATCTGGCCGACGTACCCGGAGTTGGCCAGCCCGGGCCGCAGCACCGTCAGGCGTTTGCTGTGCGCGCACGTGGTGAAGACGGGGTCCGCGGTAGTGAAGGGGACGACCGCCAGCGGGTCCGGGTCGGGCGAGCGCGGTCGCGGCGGCCACTCCGCGACCAGCATCGAAGCCCGGACCTTGTGGTCGTTGTGGCGCAGAAACCCGGCATCGACGTCGAGTTGTTCGGTGAGCGTCTTGAGCACCCGTTTGCTGACATCGGCGGCCGTGGCCGGGGTGGCGGCCATGAGCTGGGCAGCGATCGAGGTGACCAGCGCCAGTCGGTCCGACATGCCGTCCTCCCACCCCGGAGCGCGGGCCCGGGGGAGAACCGCCGGCCGCGCGGCTAGCGGTGCCCTGCGCCGTCGCCGATAGCGAGCATATTCGAAAAGCGAGTCAGGGGGCGAGTGCTTCCAGCCGGTGGGAACGTTTGGTCGCCACGCCGGCCAGGAAACGGTGCAGCACGTCCACGGCGTCGGCGAGTGCCCGGCGGTCGTCGGCGTCCAGGCGGGCCAGTTGCGGATCGATCGCCGCGGCCCGGTCCCGCCGGACCCGGGCCAGCGTCTGCGCGCCCTTCTCGGTGATGCCGATGAGCACCGCGCGCGCATCACGGGGGTCCGCGGCGCGGGTGACCAGCCCGGCGTCTTCCAGCCGGCGCACCTGGGTGGTCATCGTCGGCTGTGAGCAGTGATCCATCTCGGCCAGCTCGGAGATCCGCGCTTCGCCGAGGCCCTCGATGATGGCCAGCAATCGCGCCTGGGCCCCGGGCAGGGGCAGTTGCACCCGCTGGGTGGCCAACCGGTTGAGCCGGGCGACCACGGCGAGCAGATCAGCGCCTAGACCCTGTGACGACACACACATATGTGTACATAGGTTGACCGCGCAAGGCAACGCGAAGCGCGCGACACCGTGTGGGTGCTCTTCGCCGGACTGGTTGAAACAGCTGGCAGAATCGGTCGGGTGACCGCGACCGGACCGGTGAGCCAGCGCGCACCGGGCCGGTCGTTGCGGCCCGGCGAACTGGCGCAGGCCTCGGTGATGGCGGCGCTGTGCGCGGCGACGGCGATCATCGCGGTGGTCGTCCCGTTCGCCGCCGGGGTGTCGCTGCTGGGCACCGTGCCGACGGGCCTGCTGGCCTACCGGTACCGGATCCGGGTGCTGATCGCCGCCACCGTGGCCGCCGGAACCATCGCGTTCCTGATCGCCGGCACCGGCGGCTTCATGACGGTGATCAACTGCGCCTACATCGGCGGGCTGACCGGTGTCGTCAAACGCCGCGGCCGCGGGCTGCCGACGGTGATCGCCACCTCCATCGTCGCCGGTGCGCTGTTCGGTGCGGCGATCGTGCTGGCCCTGACCGTGCTGTCGCGGCTGCGGCATCTGATCTTCGCCACCGTCACCGCCAACGTGAACGGGATCGCCGCGGCGCTGAACCGGGTGCCGCAGCTGCAGCGCTCGGCCGCCGACCTCAACGCGACGCTGGACGTCGCGCTGCGCTACTGGCAGTGGCTGATGCTGGGCAACGCCGTGGTGAGCGTCATGGGCGTCTCGCTGGTCGGCTGGTGGGCGCTGTCGCGGGTGCTGGAGCGGCTGCGCGGCGTGCCGGACGTGCACAAACTGGACGTCGCGGCCGAGACCGCGCCGGTGGCGCCGGTGCCGGTGCGACTGGACGGGGTGCGGTTCCGCTACCCGCACACCGACCACGACGCCCTGGGGCCGGTCAGCCTGGAGGTGCAGGCCGGCGAACACGTCGCCGTCACCGGGGCCAACGGCTCGGGCAAGACCACGCTGATGCTCATCCTGGCGGGCCGCGAACCGACCGCGGGCACGGTGTCCCGGCCCGGGGCGGTGGGCCTGGGCCGGCTGGGCGGAACCGCGGTGGTGATGCAGCACCCGGAGAGCCAGGTGCTGGGCACCCGGGTCGCCGACGACGTGGTGTGGGGCCTGCCGCCGGGCACCGACACCGACATCGAGGCGCTGCTCGGCGAAGTCGGGCTGGCCGGTCTCGCCGAACGTGACACCGGTGGACTCTCCGGCGGCCAGCTGCAACGGCTGGCGGTGGCCGCGGCACTGGCGCGCGAGCCGGCGCTGCTGATCGCCGACGAGGTCACCAGCATGGTCGATCCGCGGGGCCGGGAAGTGCTGCTCGAGGTGCTGTCCGGACTGGCCGGTCGGCATCGCACCGCGCTGGTGCACATCACCCACTACAACAACGAGGCCGCCACCGCCGACCGGACCATCAACCTGTCCGACTCGCCCGACAACACCGAGATGGTCGAGACCGCGGAAGCTCCGGTGGCGCCGGCGGGCGCCGTGCGCTGCGGGCCCCCGGTGATCGAACTGCGTGCCGTCGGCCACGAATACGGCAGCGGAACCCCGTGGGCCAAGACCGCCCTGCACGACATCAGCTTCGCGGTCGCGGAGGGCGACGGCCTGCTGATCCACGGCGGCAACGGTTCCGGCAAGTCCACGCTGGCCTGGATCATGGCCGGGCTGACCACACCGACCACCGGGGTCTGCCTGGTCGGCGAGCGCCCCGCCGACGAACAGGTCGGGGTGGTGGCGCTGTCCTTCCAGGCGGCCCGGCTGCAGCTGATGCGCAGTCACGTCGGCCTGGAAGTGGCCTCGGCGGCCGGCTTTCCGGCGGCCGACCACGGCCGGATCGCTTCCGCCCTGGCCGTTGTCGGGTTGGACGCCGCGCTGGCCAAACGGCGCATCGACCAGCTCAGCGGCGGGCAGATGCGCCGGCTGGTGCTGGCCGGGCTGTTGGCCCGGTCGCCGCGCGCGCTGATCCTCGACGAGCCGCTGGCCGGTCTGGACGCCGAGAGTCGCCGCGGGCTGTTGCGGCTGCTCGAAGACCTGCGCCGGGACACCGGACTGACCGTGGTGGTGATCTCCCACGACTTCGCCGAGCTGGGCGAGCTGTGCCCGCGCACGCTGCATCTGTCCGACGGTGCGCTGGTTCCGGTGTCGGCGGGGGTGCGGCATGACTGACTCGGCCGCTTCGGCGCGGGCCGGCCGCCGGTCCCGCCCGGTGGTGCTGCTGCGCCCGGTGCCCGGCAGCTCCGCGGTGCACCGGTTGTGGGCCGGCACCAAACTCATCGTGGTGTTCGGCATCTCGGTGCTGTTGACGTTCTATCCGGGCTGGGTGCCGATCGGCCTGGTCGCGCTCCTGGTGCTGGTCGCGGCCCGGATCGCGCGCATTCCGCGCGGCGCGCTGCCGTCGGTGCCGCGATGGCTCTGGATCCTGTTGGTGATCGGGGGCGTGACCGCGGCGATGGCCGGTGGCGCGCCGCTGGTCGACGTGGGTTCGGTGGAGCTCGGCCTCGGAGGCCTGCTGCAGTTCCTGCGCATCACCGCCCTGTCGATCGTGCTGCTCGGTCTCGGGGCGATGGTGTCGTGGACCACCAACGTCGCCGAAATCGCTCCTGCCGTTGCGACATTGGGGCGACCGCTGCGGCTGCTGCGGATTCCGGTCGACGACTGGGCGGTCGCGCTGGCGTTGGCGTTGCGGGCCTTCCCGATGCTGATCGACGAGTTCCGGGTGCTCTACGCCGCCCGTCGACTGCGGCCGCGGCGGCGGGCGGCGACACGGCGGGAGCGCTGGCGCCGCACCGCGCTCGACCTGATCGACCTGATCGCCGCGGCCCTCACCGTCACGTTGCGGCGGGCCGACGAGATGGGGGACGCGATCACCGCGCGGGGTGGCGTCGGCCAGATCTCGGCGGCGCCGGCGCGGCCCGGACCCGCCGACTGGGCCGCCCTGGGCATCGTCGCCACGGTGTGCGGGGCAGCACTGGCCTTGGAGCTCACCGTCCTGCCCACCACCGGCTGACAGCCGACCGGCGCCGGCGGATGGAGACGCCTCCATAGACACGTTTTCTGCTGAGCAGTACCGTAATTGAGGCTGTGGATTTCGTCATGGATGTGGCAGTGTCCAATCGGTGCGCCGGGAGGTCTGATGAGCCGTTATCGCCATCGAACTCAAGGTGGCCGGTCGACCGCCGGCGCGGTGCGGCGTCGTGCCGGGATAGCCGCCGGTACCGCCGCGGCGGCGTTTCTGGCACTGGGGGCGGCCACGCTGGCCACATCGCCGGTGGCGGACGCCGACGGCTTTGACGGCCTTTTCGTCGACTCGCTGATCGGTGGGATCAGCCAGGCCGATCCGGCAGGCGCCGTCGATTGGTCGCCGGGTGGCGATGTGCTGGCCGGGTTCGACGCGATGCTGGCCGGCGCATTCCAGAATCTCGTCTACACCCCGATCGACAACCTCGGCGAGGCATGGATCAACAGCCCGCTCGGGCACCTGGTGGATCCGATCATCAACCAGCCGTTCGTGTTGCTGACCGGTCGCGGACTGATCGACAACGGTGCCGACGGCACGGCGGCCCACCCCGATGGCGGTGACGCCGGTTGGCTGCTCGGTGACGGTGGTGCCGGCTTCGGCAACGGGCACGGCGGGCACGGCGGACTGATCGGCAGCAGCGGCGTCGACGGTGGGGACATCCTGATCTCCGATCAGTACGGATCCACCACGATTCAGAACGCCTACGTGGTTCAGAACAACGCGTGGAACAACCCCAACGGGCAGTCCATCGAGGTCACCGGCACCGGGTTCGCCATAGTCAAGGAGTCGGGCTCGGCCCCCACCAACGGCGCTCCGCTGGGATACCCGTCGATCTTCCTCGGCTGTCACTACGGCAATTGCTCGCCGGGCAGTCCGCTGCCCCTGGTGTTGAGCCAGATCCGGACCGCCACCAGCAGCATCGACTACGTGTTTCCGCAGAGCGGTGTCTATGACGCCTCCTACGACATCTGGCTGAATCCCACCGCTGTGACAACCGGCGTCAACCAGCAGGAGATCATGATCTGGTTCGGCCACCAGGGACCCATCCAGCCGATCGGACACGAGGTGGGTGACGCGACTATCGACGGGAAGGCCTTCGCGGTCTGGGAGGGCGACAACGGCCAGAATCAGGTGGTCTCCTACGTGGCGGACACGCCGATAAGCACCTGGAACAACTTCGACATCCTGGCTTTCATCACCAACGCCGAAACCCAGGAGCCGAAGATGAACGACTCGTGGTATCTGACCAGCATCCAGGCCGGTTTCGAGCCGTGGACGGGCAGCCAGGGCGCGGCGGTCACCTCGTTCTCCGCCAGCATCAACGGCAAACCCTGACCGCAGGCCGCATTCGGCCGGGCCGCCGGCGCGCTACCGTGCCGCGGCGGCGTTGGCGGCCACCTGCGCCTCCCGCAGCGCGGCGGCGACGTCGACGCGGCCCAGGAACATCTCGTCGAAGAACGGCTTGAGCGCCTGGTTGCCGGCCGGGAAGCCGGCGAAGCCGGGCGCGGGGATACCCGGCCCGTCCAGCACCGTGAAGAACGGTGTGACATCCACCCCGCGGGACGCCCAGTAGCCGAAGTAGACCCGCTGCGCGGAACGCACCGCCGGCACCGCCGCCCCGCGCCGGCCCACGTACTCGTTGCCCGCCGTGCCGCCCAGCCACGCCAGCACCGCACGCACCGCATCGGGGTGCTTGGACGCGGCGTTCCCGACGGCGGCGATGCCGTTGGTGACGCTGATCCGCCCCACCGGCCCGATCGGCAGCGGCGCCACGCCCCAGCGGAAACCGGCCCGCTCGGCGACCGCGGCCAGGTTGTAGGTGCCGGACTGAAACAGCGCCATCTTGCCGGCCAGGAACTGGTTGCGGGCGAAGTCGCCGCTGTTGGTGTCGGCGGCCGGGGGCGCGACGTGGTCGTCGTTGATCAACCCCACCAGGTAGCCGAACGCCTGGACCGCGGCGGGGTTGTCGAACGCGAACCGGTCACCGATCTGGAACACCCCGCCGGCCGATCCGAGATAGTTCAGGTAGATGCCCTGCGGATCGTTGGCGGCGTTGTAGCCCCACTGCCGGACCCGGCGGGGGTCGAAACCCGGTGTCCCCGGGTGGCGCCCGGCGGCGTCGACGGTGAGCCGGGCCAGCAGCGGCCGCAGCGTGTCCTGCCCGCCCCAGCGCAACCCGGTCAGTTCGGCCGGCGAGATGCCGGCGGCCGCCAGCAGGTCGGCGTTGTAGTACACCGAGGTGTTGCCGTCGGTCAGTTGCGGCACCCCCCACAGCGTCCCGCCGCGGGTGTACAGGCTGACCACCGACGGCTCCCAATCCGGTGACGCGGCACCGATTTCGAGCAGCCGGCCGGTGTCGGCGTAGCCGGCCAGATAGGCGTTCGACAGCCAGAAGATGTCGTCCGCGCCGCCGCCGGCCACATCGGTGCGCAGCGTGTCGAAGTAACTCGCATACGCCACCAGGCTGGTGCGCACCTCGATGCCGGGGTGCGTGCGCTCGAACTCGGCGAACGACTCCCGGTAGGCGGCGGCGACCTGCTCGTCCCAGAGGCGCACCGTGACCACCGTTCTTCCGGCTCGCGGCTCGGCGGAGCGATCGAGCAGGATCGCCGTCGCCGCCAGCAGCACAGCGACCAGCAGCACCGATGCGGCGAACAGGGTGGAGAACCGCGGCCGGGTCACTTGATCCCGGTCACCACGATCGAGCGCACGATGCGGCGCTGGAACACCAGGAACAGCGCCACCAGTGGGACCATCGCCACCGTCGTCGCCGCCATCACCAACGTCCACTGCATGTCGTAGCGGGTCTGCAGGGCAGCCGTCGCCACCGTCAGCACCCGCCACCGCTCGCCGCTGGTGATCACCAGCGGCCACATGAAGTTGTTCCACTGGGCGACGACGGTGATCAGTGCCAGCGTCACCAGGATCGGCCGGCTGGCCGGCACCATCACGTGCACGATGACGTCCAGGGTGTTGGCGCCGTCGAGCCGGGCGGCGTTGACCAGGTCGTCGGGAACCGTGCGAAAGTACTCGCGCAGCAAGAAGATCGCGTACGGCGAGCCGAACAGCAGCGGCAGCACCAACGCCCAGAACGTGTTTCGCAGGCCGACCTGCGCCATCATCAGATACAGCGGGACCACCGTCACGGTAGCCGGCACCATCAGGGTTGCGACGTACACCCAGAACAGGGCGTCGCGCCCGGGGAACCGCACCCGGGCGAACGCGTATGCCGCCAGCACCGAAAAGCTCAGCTGGCCAACCAGTATCACCGCGGTCATCAGCGCGGTCACCGCCAGCGCCCGGCCGAATCCGGCACCGCCCAGCCCGACGTAGTTGGCGACGGTCGGCGGGTGCGGCCAGGACAGCGGGGTGCCGGTCGCGAACTGGTGGGCGGGGGTGAACGACGTCAGCAGGCCGAGCCCGAACGGCGCCAACGTGATCAGAGCCCCGGACACCAGCCCGGCGTAGACCGCGAAATTACGCCAGCTCATAGCTGATCCGCCGGCGGAAGTACAGGTGCTGAACGACGGTGACGCCGACCAGGATGACGAACAGGACCAGCGACATCACCGCGGCCCGGCCGATCGCCGCCGCGCCGAACGCCTCGTCGTAGATGCGGTGCGCGATCAGGTCGGTGCGGCCGCCCGGCCCGCCGCCGGTCAGCGCATACACCGTGTCGAACACCTGCGCCGCGCTGATGACCCCGGTCACCAGCACGAAGAACATCGTCGGCCGCAGCATCGGCAGGGTGATCCGCCAGAACCGCTGCCAGGCCGACGCTCCGTCGACGACGGCGGCGGAATGGATCTGGTCCGGAATCGCCAGGATGCCGGCCAGGAAGAACAGCGCCACATAGCCGACATTGGTCCAGACCACCACCGCCGACACCACCGGCAGCGCCAGCCCGGGATCGGTCAGCCAATCGATGCGATGTCCCAGCACGGTGGCGACCGCGCCGTCGGAGGAGCTGAGGATCCAGCGCCACAGCACCGCGATCGCCAGCGGGGCGCAGATCCACGGCAGCACGTACAGGGTGCGGAACACCCCGCTGCCGGGCAGTTCGCGGGCCAGCAGCGCCGCGACCCCCAGCCCCAGCACCGTCTGCACCGGCACCACGATCGCGACGAATACCACCGTCACCGCAAGGGAATTGCCGAAGACAGGATCGGTCAGCACCGAGCGCCAGTTCGCCCCGCCGACATAGCTGATCGGCCCCAGCAGGTCCCAGTGCTGCAGGCTCAGCCACACCACCACCAGCAGCGGCAGCAGCAGGAACGTGACCACCCCGAACAGGCTGGGGGCCAGCAGCGCGTAGGCCAGCGCGGTGGAACGGCGGCTCATGGGTGTATTAAAGCCTGCCGTTACGGTGTAGCGGTGACACCCGACCGGGGCATCGACGCCGAATTCCTGGCCCTGCCGCGCCACCAGCTGGCCGACGCCGCGCTGACGGCGGCTGCCGCCGCCGGGGCCGGCTACGCCGATCTGCGGGTTCACCGGATCGCCACCGAGGTGATCGCGCTGCGCGACGGTGAGCTGGAGACCTCCGCCGTCAACCGGGAACTGGGTCTGGCGGTGCGGGTGATCGTGGACGGCACCTGGGGATTCGCCTCGCACGCCGAGCTGACGCCGGGAGTCGCCGCCGACACCGCCCGGCGTGCGGTCGCCACCGCCAGGACGCTGGCGGCACTCAACGCCGAGCGCATCGAGCTGGCCGCCGAACCGGTCTATCGTGATGCCACCTGGGTGTCGAGCTACCGGGTCGACCCGTTCGACGTCCCGGCCACCGACAAGATCGACGTGCTGGAGGACTATTCGGGCCGGCTGCTGGCCGCCGAGGGGGTCGACCATGTCTCGGCCGGACTGACCGCGGTCAAGGAGCAGACCTTCTACGCCGACACCTTCGGGTCGTCGATCACCCAGCAGCGGGTGCGGATGATGTCGAGCTGCGAGGCGGTCAGCGTCGGGCACGACGGCTTCGAGTCCATGCGCACCCTCGCCCCGCCCACCGCCCGCGGCTGGGAGGCCGTCGCCGGCGACGAGGTGTGGAACTGGTCGCGCGAGCTGGCCGAACTGCCGGGGCTGCTCGCCGAGAAGATCAAGGCGCCCAGTGTGACCGCCGGGCCCACCGACCTGGTGATCGACCCGACCAACCTGTGGCTGACCATCCACGAATCCATCGGGCACGCAACCGAATACGACCGGGCCATCGGCTACGAGGCGGCCTACGCCGGCACCTCGTTCGCCACCCCCGACAAGCTGGGCGCCCTGCGCTACGGATCGCCGGTGATGAACGTGACCGCCGACCGCACCGTCGACCACGGCCTGGCCAGCATCGGCTACGACGACGAAGGGGTGGCCGCCCAGCGCTGGGACCTGGTGCGCGACGGGATCTTCGTGGGCTATCAACTCGACCGGGTCTTCGCGCCCAGGCTCGGCCGGCAGCGCTCCAACGGCTGCTCGTACGCCGACTCCCCGCATCACGTCCCGATCCAGCGGATGGCCAACGTCTCCCTGCAACCCGGCAGCGAGGATCTGAGCACCGCGGATCTGATCGCGCGGGTCGACGACGGCATCTACGTCGTCGGCGACAAGTCCTGGTCGATCGACATGCAGCGGTACAACTTCCAGTTCACCGGGCAGCGGTTCTTCCGGATTCGCGACGGCCGGCTGGACGGCCAGCTGCGCGATGTCGCCTACCAGGCCACCACCACGGACTTCTGGAACGCGATGGAGGCCGTCGGCGGCGCGCAGACCTGGCGGCTCGGCGGTGCGTTCAACTGCGGCAAGGCCCAGCCCGGTCAGGTCGCCGCGGTCAGCCACGGCTGCCCGTCGGCGCTGTTCCGGAAGATCAACGTGCTCAACACCCGCGCCGAGGCGGGCCGATGATCCCCGCGCAGCAGGCCATCGAGATCGCGCTGGGCGCCGCGGCGGCCAAGCGGCGCGACGCCGAGACCATCGTGCTGATCACCGACAGCGGTGAGGCGTCGCTGCGCTGGGCCGGCAACTCGATGACCACCAACGGGGTGTCGACCGGCCGCAGCACCACGGTGATCTCGGTGCTGCTCGACGACGAGGGTCCCCGGGTCGGCGCGCTGAGCACCGCCGAAGTCGATCCGGGGCTGATCCCCGATCTGGTGGCGGCCGCGGCGGAGGCGGCCGCCGAGGCGCCCGCCGCCCGGGACGCCGCGCCGCTGCTGACCGGCAGCGCCGTAGAAGACGACTGGGATGCGCCGGTACCGGCAACCGGCGCAGAGGTTTTCGCCGGACTTGCCGGCCCGTTGAGCCGGGCCTTTCGCGGCGCCGACCAGTTGTACGGCTTCGCCCGGCACGAGGTGGCCACCACGTTCCTGGCGTCGTCGACCGGGTTGCGCCGGCGCCACACCCAGCCGACCGGGTCGGTGGAGATCAACGCCAAACGCGGGCCGGCCAGCGCCTGGGCCGGGGTCAGCACACCCGATTTCGCCGACGTGCCGGTCGATTCGCTGCTGGAGCAGCTGGCCACCCGGCTGGGCTGGGCCCGCCGGCGCGTCGAGTTGCCGGCGGGCCGCTACCAGACGCTGATGCCGCCGTCGACGGTCGCCGACATGATGATCTACCTGGCGTGGACGATGGGGGGGGCGCGGCGCCCAGGAGGGCCGCACCGCGCTGTCGGCGCCGGGCGGCGGCACCCGGGTGGGGGAGCGGCTCACCGACCTGCCGCTGACGCTGTACTCCGACCCGCACGCCTTCGAGCTGGAGTGCACGCCGTTCGTGGCGACCGGGCGGTCCAGCGAGACGGTGTCGGTGTTCGACAACGGCATGGACATCGGCTGCGTCAACTGGATTCGGCAGGGCGTGATCGATTCGCTGGCCTATTCGCGTGCTGCCGCAGCCGAATTCGGCGCACCGGTGGCGGTGGCCGCCGACAACCTGCTGATGACCGGCGGCGCGGCGACCATCGGGGAGATGATCGCCGCGACCGAGCGCGGACTGCTGCTGACCACGCTGTGGTACATCCGCGAGGTCGACCCCACCACACTGCTGCTGACCGGGCTCACCCGTGACGGCGTCTACCTGGTGGAGGACGGCGCGGTGACTGCGGCGGTCAACAACTTCCGGTTCAACGAGAGCCCGCTGGACCTGCTGCGGCGGGCCACCGAGGCGGGTGTTTCGCAAGTGACGCTGCCCCGGGAGTGGGGGGACTGGGCCAATCGCGCGGTGATGCCGTCGCTGCGGATCCCCGACTTCCACATGTCGTCGGTGAGCCAGGCGCAATAATCGGTTGCGTGCAGGGTGTCGACTGGTTGAACCGCCTGGCGGGGCTGCCCGGCGGGCGGGTCGGCGGGCTGGTGCGACGGGTGTGCGCGCAGACGCTTCACCTGCCGCCGCTGCCGGACGGGGAGGGCGCTTCGGGCGCCGCTGAGGCCAGCGTGGCCGAGTTCGCCGAGCAGTTCAGCGTCGACGTCTCGGCGATCACCGACGAGCAGCGCTCCCGACTGTGGGCGGCGCTGGGGGACAACACGTTTGCCGCCGTGGTGCAGATGTACCTCGCGGACTACCTGCCGCGGGTGTGGGCCGGGCTGGCGGCTTTGGGTCTGCCGGTGGTGTGGCCGGCGGCGGTGCCGCGGGACGACTCAGCCGACCCGTCCGACGCGGTGTTCAACGGATTCCTGCCGGCGGTCGCGCGCATGCGGGCGCTGGACCCGGTGACCGCCGAGCTGGTCCGGCTGCGCGGAGCTGCCCAGCACAACTGCCGGCTGTGCAGATCGCTGCGGGAGGGCGCCGCCCTGGACGCCGGCGGGTCGGAGACCCTGTACAACGACATCGACGGCTTCGAGAACTCCACCCGGCTGTCCGAGCGGCACAAGGCGGCGCTGCGCTACGTGGACGCGCTGATCTGGTCGCCGGCGCGCATCGACGCCGAGGTGGCCGCCGGGGTGCGGCAGCATTTCACCGATGCCGAAGCCGTCGAGCTGACCCTGGACGTGATGCGCAACGCCAGCAACAAGATCGCCGTCGCGCTGGCCGCCGACGCCCCGCGGGTGCCGCACGGCACCGAGCGGTACCTGATCGGCGACGACGGCCAGACGGTGTTCGGCTGACCGGCGCGGGTCGCGGCCAGATCGGCGAACACGTCCCCGGGCGCGTGAGTCCACGGTCCTCGGCAGGTGTCGGCCAACGCGACAGTGACCTGCGCTGACAGGCCGGTGCGGTCGGCCAACTCGCGCAGCATCCCCATCCCGGCATGCGACACGACACCATGGCCGTCAGCAGAGACTTTCACCCGTGATCCGCCCGCGATATCGCTCACCTGCGAGGTGCCTTCCCATAGGAATTTTTGCACCGTAGAGAAGTCCAATTATTCGTTGCGGGACAGGCACTCTCGCGTATCTACACAGCTACGTTCACGACATTCCGCGAAATCGCGGCGGTACTCCACCATCATGGGTGCCCTGCGCGCCGCACGCGCTTCCTGGACCCGGCGCCACACGGCCAACCGCCCACTGCGGGCGGACGGTGCACCGGCAACTTTGGGGAATGCGCCGACAATCGAAGGTCAAGTCCATGGACGTGGTGTATGAGGTCGTTGTGTGATTCTTCGTTGTGATG
>CAZGGK010000051.1:0-31999 GCA_964525125.1 uncultured Mycobacterium sp. | reverse complement strand
GCGCGCCGCCGGGTCGCCGGACTTGAAGATGCCCGAGCCGACGAACACCCCCTCGGCACCCAGTTGCATCATCATCGCGGCGTCGGCCGGGGTGGCGATGCCGCCGGCGGTGAACAGCGTCACCGGCAGCTTGCCGGCCCGGGCCACCTCCGCGACCAGGTCGAAGGGCGCCTGCAATTCCTTTGCCGCGGAGTACAGCTCGTCCTCGGAGAGCGATGTGAGCCGACGGATCTCGCCGCCGATCGTCCGCATGTGGGTGGTGGCGTTGGACACGTCGCCGGTGCCGGCCTCGCCCTTGGACCGGATCATCGCCGCGCCCTCGGTGATCCGGCGCAGTGCCTCACCGAGGTTGGTCGCCCCGCACACGAACGGCACGGTGAACTTCCATTTGTCGATGTGGTGGGTGTAGTCGGCGGGGGTGAGCACCTCGGACTCGTCGACGTAGTCCACGCCGAGGCTTGCGAGGATCTGGGCTTCGACGAAATGGCCGATGCGCGCCTTGGCCATCACCGGGATGGTGACCGCGGCGATGATGCCCTCGATCATGTCCGGGTCGCTCATCCGCGACACCCCGCCCTGGGCGCGGATGTCGGCGGGCACCCGCTCCAGCGCCATCACCGCGACGGCGCCGGCGCCTTCGGCGATGCGGGCCTGCTCGGGGGTGACGACGTCCATGATGACGCCGCCCTTGAGCATCTCGGCCATGCCGCGCTTGACCCGGGCCGTGCCGGTCCGCCCGCTGCCGCCGTGCTGCGCCGCACTCTCCACTGCTGACTCCCCTTTGCCGACCCTTGATACCAGCCCAGTGTAGTGGGCGGTGGCCAGCGGATTCCGCACCGATCTCGGGGTTGCTCCACCCCGCCCGCCCGCCGGGACTACGACCCGATGACGTCCTGCCGCACAACGTAGTCACCGAGGCTGCCCAGGAACCCGCCGCAGTGCTCGACGAGATATTCCGGGTCACAGCTGAATTCACCGTCGAGCCAGCGGCGCAGCACTTCGAACAGCCCGCCGACCCCCAGCGTCGCGGCCAGCTGGGTGACCTCGACCGCGGCATCGGAGATGTGCAGGTGCAGGCGGGCCTGCGCCAGGATCAGACCGGCCAGGCCGGCCATCATCTCGCTGCGCAGCCGGCGCAGAATCGGCTCGGTGCCGGACTCGACGAACAGGATCCGTGCCAGCCGGTGATCGTGCACGACCAGTTCGACCAACGCCCGGATGGGCGCCCGGCTCAGGGCGTCGAGGCTCTCCGCGGTCTGCGGAATGGCCTGCACGATGACCTCGCGCACGACGGTGTCGAGCTGGTCGGCGACGGCTTGCAGCAGCGAATTGCGATCGGCGAAGTGCTGGTAGAAGTAGCGGGAGGTCACCCCGGACTCCGAGCAGACGGCGGTGACCGTCGTCTCCGCGGCACCCCGGGTTCCCATCAACTCGATCGCGGTGTCGATCAGGCGCTCGCGGCGCTGGGCATGGCGCTGCTCCGCCGTCATGCCGCTGTACATCCGCGTGGGACTCACGCAGCACAGTCTGGCATCAACCATCTGACTAGAGGTAAAGTCAGATCTAGATCGCGCACCACGTAGGACAGGAGATCGAGATGACCAGCACGCCGTCCGGTTCGTCCGGCCAGCACGTTCCGCTGCGGGCGCGGCGGGTTCGCTTCACCTTTCCGACCGGCACCAAGCGGCAGCATTTCGTCGACGACGACCTGGTGATGAGCCATTTCATCGCGGTGCTGTCGTCGATGTTCCCGGAGGGCGAGGACTTCTTCATCCGGTCGGTGCGCAACTACCGCGACCGGATCACCGACCCGCAGTTGCAGGAGGCGATCAAGGGCTTCATCGGGCAGGAGTCCACCCACAAGACCCAGCACCGCATGCTCAACGAACGCCTGCAGGCCATGGGATACCCGACCGCGCGCATCGACCGCCACGTCAAAGCGCTGCTGAACCGGCTGGAGCGGATGTACTCCACCGAGATGGCGCTGGCCGGCACGGCGGCCCTGGAGCACTACACGGCCACCTTCGCCGAGATCCTGCTGAACAGCGACGAGTTGCTGGCTCTGCTCGACGAATCCGACGTGCGGGAGATCCTGCTGTGGCACGCGTTCGAGGAGGCCGAGCACAAGGCCGTCGCGTTCGACGTCTACAACGCGGTGGGCGGCACCGAGCGCAGCCGGGTGCGGGCCATGCGACTCGCCACGACGATCTTCGTGATCGAGATGATCGTCCAGACCGGCCGGTCGCTGGCGCGCGACCCGGCGACGTATCACCCGGTGCGACTGCTGCGCAGCCTGAACAGATTCCGCAAGTCGCCGATCTTCAGCCGGGCGGCACTGCGCCGCTATGCCTCCTACACCAGGCCCGGGTTCCATCCGGACGACTGGGACAGCACCGCCACCCTCGACCACTGGTCCAAGGAGTTGCTCGACGCCAACGGCGAGCCGATGTACGCGCCGACCTGAGCCGCGCGGCGGGACCTCAGCGGATGGGCCGGGGCCGCGACGGCGCGTCACCGGAATCGGCCAGTGCCCCGGCTGCCCCGAGCAACTCCCCGAGTTGCAGCGGGTACACGGTCTGCCCCGCCGCCGCCAGCGCGGCGATCTCGGCGGCGCTGCACCACCGGTGGCCGTGCAGGTAGCGACGTTCCAGCCCGGTCCGCCCGTCGGCGGCCGGCTCGAACCGCCGGGTGCGGTGCACGAAGTAGAACTCCCGGCTGTCGAGTTCCTCGCCGTTGAACTCGAACAGCGCGTCCCGGCGCCAGATCGGGCCGAGCAACTCGCCCGCGTCCACCCGCAGCCCGGTCTCCTCGGCCAGCTCCCGGGCTGCCGCGGCGGCCAGCGCCTCGCCGGGCAGCGGCTGCCCGCCGATGGTGAACCACCATCGTGGCGCCGCGTTCTCGGCGTCGACGTCCATTGCCGGGTCCGAGCCGCACAGCAGCAGCACCGACCCGTCGTCGTCGAGCAGCACCACCCGGGCCGAGGTACGCCGGCCGGGCGCACCGTGGTCGTCGCGTACCGCCAGGTCGGTCCGCTCCGCGATCTCGAAGTACGTCGGCAGCGAAGCGGTCCCCCCCAGATGGAAGATCCGGACCAGCGGCCGCTCCCGCAGCGCCACGGTGTCCCGGACCGCGTCGTTGTGAAACCGCCGGGCCAGCAGCACCCGGGCTTCGGCGTCGGCCAACTCGGCAACCATCGCGGTCGGCAGCGCCGCCGGATCGACCAGCGCCAGCGCCGCCGACAACTCGTTCTCCGCGGTCTCCCGCGCCGGCCGGCCCGCCCGCTCGGCGGCGTCGGCCAGCCGCGCCAGCCGCCTGCCGGCGGTCTCGGAGCCCGCGGTCTCGATCGCCACCGCCCGGGCCACCACCGCACGCCGGGCCAGCGCGGCATCCAGAGCCTGCCAGGACAGATCGCAGCGCACATGCAGCCGGTTCAGCCGGTTGGCGGTCTGATACGCCCACGCCCCCAGCCCCACCAGCACCGCCACCAGCATCACCAGCGCCGCAGCGGCCATGACGGTCAGCGTCATCAGTCGGCCACCGAGACCCTGCTGTCCACCCCGGCGACGGTCTCGTAGACCCGGATGATCTGGTCGGCCACCACCGACCAGTCGTAGCGGCGCACCGCCGCGCTCCCGGCCGCGACATAGCGGGCCCGCAGCGCGTCGTCGTCGAGAACCTCGATGAGCGCGGCGGCCAGCGCGGCGCTGTCCCCGACCGGCACCAGCCGGCCGGCTTCGCCGTCGCGCAGCACCCGCCGGAACGCGTCCAGATCGCTGGCCACCACCGCGGTGCCTGCGGCCATCGCCTCCGCCAGCACGATGCCGAAGCTCTCCCCGCCGGTGTGCGGGGCGCAGTACACGTCGGCGCTGCGCAGTGCGGCGGCCTTCTCGGCGTCGTCGACCTGGCCCAGGAACCGCAGGTGCGCGGCCAACCCGCCGGCCTGGCCGCGCAATTCGTCCTCGGCACCGCGCCCGACGATCAGCACCTGCAGGTTCCGAAACCGCTGCACCAGCGCGGGCAGCGCCTCCAGCAGCACCGCCATCCCCTTGCGGGGTTCGTCATAGCGTCCCAGGAACAGCACCGTGCGGCCGGGCCGCGGATATCCTTCCAGCAGCGGCGCGGTGGCGAACGCGGCCACGTCGACGCCGTTGGGGATCTCCACCGCGTCCGAGCCCAGCGCCTCCATCTGCCAGCGCCGGGCCAGATCCGACACCGCGATGCGGCCGACGATCTTCTCGTGCCAGGGCCGCAGCAGGCCCTGGAACACACTCAGCGCCAGCGACCTGGTGGTCGAGGTGTGAAACGTTGCCACGATCGGCCCCTCGGCCACCATCAGGGCCAGCATCGACACACTGGGCGAGTTGGGCTCGTGGATGTGCAGCACGTCGAATCCACCCTGCAGGAGCCACCTTTTTACCTTGCGGCGGGTGGCCGGGCCGAACCGCAGCCGGGCCACCGACCCGTTGTAGGGGATCGGCACCGCCTTGCCGGCGGAGACGACGTAGTCGGGCAGCTTGACGTGCGGTGAAGCCGGGGCCAGCACGCTGACCTCGTGCCCCCGGCCCCGCAGCACCTCGGCCAGCTGCAGCACGTGGGACTGCACCCCGCCGGGGACGTCGAACGAATACGGGCACACCATCCCGATTCGCATCAGGACTCCCCCGGCCTCGCCAGCCGCGCTCGCCGCTCCGCCGGCAGATCGGCCAGCCACTGCGGCTGCAGCATGTGCCAGTCCGCCGGATGGCCGGCGATGCCCTCGGCGAACTTCTCGGCCAGCGCCTGGGTGATGGCGCCCACGTCACCGCCGGCGCAGTCCAGCGGCGGGTGGATCGTCAAGCCCCAGCCATCCCCCTGGAACCAGGAGTGCACCGGCAGCAGCGCCGCCCCGGTCTCGATCGCGAGCCTGGCCGGCCCGGCCGGCATCCGGGTGGCCTCGCCGAAGAAGTCGACCCGCACCCCGCTGCGGGTCAGGTCGCGATCGGCCATCAGGCACACCAGTCCGTTCGCGCTGAGCCGCTCGGCCAGCACCTCGAACGGCGGCCGCTGCCCGCCGGACAGCGGCAGCACCTCGAAGCCGAGGCTTTCCCGGTAGGCCACGAACCGCCGGTACAGCGATTCGGGCTTGAGTCGCTCGGCGACGGTGGTGAAGCCACCATGGGTCTGGGCCAGCCACACCCCGGCCATGTCCCAGTTGCCGCTGTGCGGCAGCGCCAGCACCGCACCGCGTCCCGCCTCCAGCGCCGCTGCCACATGCTCGTGGCCGACCACCGTCTGCGCTATCCGGGCGGCCAGTGCCGCGTGGTCCATGCCGGGCAGCCGGAACGCCTCCCGCCAGTACCGGGCGTAGGACGCCACCGAGGCGCGCATCAGCGCCGACGGCACCTCCGCGGGCGGCACCGACAGCACCCGGGCCAGGTTCTTGCGCAACTGCTCCGGTCCGCTGCCCCGAGCCGCATAGCGGGCTCCGGCGCCGAACACGCCGCGGGCGGCGAACTCCGGCATGGTGCGCACCATCATCCAACCGGTCGCATAACCCCAATCCGCCGCCCAACCGTCGAACAGGCTCAGCCCGGGCAGTTTCAGGCCCCTCGGGGCAGCGATCACGGTTGCCGGCCCCCGTCATCCGGCCGGTCGCCGACCGGGCGCACCGGGTCGACCGCCCCGGGCGAAGTCCGGACGGCGTGCAGCCGCTGGACGCAGGTGACCAGACTGGCCACCGCCAGCAGCCACATCGCCACGTCCAGCGTCCACGGCAGCGGGAGACCCGGCAGATCGGAGACGCCGGCGCCGACCAGCACGATGATCAGCCGTTCGGGACGTTCGATGAAACCGCCGTCGCCGCGCAGCCCGCTGGCTTCCGCCCTGGCCTTGATGTAGGAGATCACCTGCGAGGTGACCAGGCAGATCAGGGTGGCCACCGTCAGCGGCGCGCTGTGCAGCCCGAACGCGGCCCACCAGGCCAGCCCGCAGAACACCGCGCCGTCGCTGATCCGGTCGCAGGTGGCGTCCAGCACCGCGCCGAACCGGCTGCCGCCGCCGCTCTCCCGGGCCACCGCCCCGTCGAGCATGTCGAAGTGCGCGAAGAACCAGCACACCAGCGTGCCGGCGAACAACTGGCCGATCGGAAACAGGGTCAGCGCCGCCAGCACGGCACCGGCGGTGCCGACGATGGTGACCATGTCGGCGGTGAAGCCGATCCGCAGCAACGCCTTCGCCAGCGGCGTGGTGATGCCGGCGAACCTCGCCCGGGACAGGAATTGCAGCCGGCTCATGTCTGGTTCGCCCACTCGTCGGCCAGCAGCCGGCGGGTGTCGCGCAGCAGCTGCGGGATGACCTTGGAGTTCCCGACGATCGTGATGAAGTTGGCGTCGCCACTCCAGCGCGGGACGACGTGCACGTGCAGGTGTTCGGCCAGCGACCCGCCCGCCGACGTCCCCAGGTTCAGGCCCACGTTGAAGCCGTCCGGCCGGGAGACCGCCTTGATGACGCGAATCGCCTGCTGGATGAACGCCATCAGTTCGGCGCTTTCGCTCTCGCTGAGGTCTTCCAGCTCGGAGAGCCGACGGTACGGCACCACCATCAGGTGGCCGGGGTTGTACGGGTATAGGTTGAGCACCGCATAGACCTGCGCACCGCGGGCAACCACCAGGCCGTCCTCGTCGGGCATGTCGGGAATGTCGGTGAACGGCTGCTCGGATCGCGCCGACCCCGAACCGTCCCGCTTACGAGGCGCCTCGGCCAGGTAGGTCATCCGGTGCGGCGTCCACAGCCGCTCCAGGTGGTCGGGGTCACCGGCGCCCCGGTCGACGATCACGCGCTCTCCCCCGTGCCCGGTCACCTCGCGCCCACCCGCACCGTCTCCGCTGTCGGCGCGGCGTTCTCCCGCGCGGCGATCCAGGCCACTACGGCCGCGACCGCCTCGTCCCGGGGCACCCCGTTGACCTGGGTGCGGTCGCCGAACCGGAAGCTCACCGCACCGGCCTCCACATCACGGTCGCCGGCCAGCAGCAGGAACGGCACATGCGCGTTGGTGTGGTTGACGATCTTCTTGGGCATCCGATCGTCGCTGCCGTCCACCTCGACCCGCACACCGTGCGATCTCAGCTGTGCCGCGACATCTTCCAGGTAGCCAACGTGCTGGTCGGCGACCGGGATACCGACCACCTGCAGCGGCGCCAGCCAGGCCGGGAACGCACCGGCGTAGTGCTCGGTCAGCACGCCGAAGAACCGCTCGATCGAGCCGAACAGCGCCCGGTGGATCAGCACCGGCCGCCGCCGGGTGCCATCGGCGGCGGTGTATTCCAGGTCGAACCGGTCGGGCATGTTGAAATCCAGCTGGATGGTCGACATCTGCCAGTTGCGGCCGAGCGCGTCTTTGACCTGCACCGAGATCTTCGGCCCGTAGAACGCCGCGCCGCCCGGGTCGGGAACCAGGTGCAACCCGGACGCCTCCGCGACCTCGCGCAGCGTCTCGGTCGCCTCATCCCAGATCTCGTCGGAGCCGACGAACTTCTCCGGGTCCTTGGTGGACAACTCCAGATAGAAGTCGTCGAGCCCGTAGTCGGCCAGCAGGTCGAGCACGAACCGCAGCAGCGAGCCGAGCTCGTCGCGCAACTGCTCGCGGGTGCAGTAGATGTGCGCATCGTCCTGGGTCATCCCGCGCACCCGGGTGAGCCCGTGGATCACTCCCGACATCTCCTGGCGGTACACGTGGCCGAATTCGAAGAGCCGCAACGGAAGTTCCCGGTAGGACCGCCCGCGCGAGCGGAAGATCAGGTGGTGCATCGGGCAGTTCATCGGCTTGAGGTAGTAGTCCTGGCCGGGCTTGGCGACACTGCCGTCGGCGTTGTACTCGGCGTCGACGTTCATCGGCGGGAACATGCCGTCGCGGTACCACTCCAGGTGACCGGAGGTCTGGTAGAGCGCCGCCTTGGTGATGTGCGGGGTGTTGACGAACTGGTAGCCGGCCTCGCTGTGCTTGCGCCGCGAGTAGTCCTCCATCTCCCGCCGGATGATTCCGCCTTTGGGGTGGAAAACCGCCAGGCCGGAACCGATTTCGTCGGGAAAGCTGAACAGGTCCAGTTCGACGCCGAGCTTGCGGTGGTCGCGACGCTGGGCCTCCTCGATCAGCTCCAGGTGCGCGTCGAGCGCCTCCTGGGATTCCCAGGCGGTGCCGTAGATCCGTTGCAGGCTGGCATTGTTCTGGTCGCCTCGCCAGTAGGCCGCCGATGACCGGGTCAGCTTGAACGCCGGGATGAACCGCGTGGTCGGGATGTGCGGCCCGCGACACAGGTCGCCCCAGACCCGTTCCCGGGTGCGGGGATTGAGGTTGTCGTAGGCGGTGAGCTCATCACCGCCGACTTCCATGATGGCCGGGTCGTCGGACTTGACAAGGTCTCCAGAGATGAGCTCCAACTTGTAGGGCTCGGCCGCCAGTTCGGTGCGGGCCTGCTCCTTGGACTCATAGACCCGGCGGGCGAACAGCTGGCCGTCCTTGACGATCGCCCGCATCCGCTTCTCCAGCGCCACCAGATCCTCGGGGGTGAACGCCTCGGGCACGTCGAAGTCGTAGTAGAACCCGTCGGCGATCGGCGGTCCGATGCCCAGCTTGGCGGCCGGGAACATGTCCTGCACGGCCTGGGCCAGCACATGGGCACAGGAATGCCGGATCACGCTGCGGCCGTCGCCGGTGTCGGCCGGCACCGGAACCACCTCGACGTCGGTCTCCGGCACCCAGCTCAGATCGCGCAGCTTGCCGCAGCTGTCGCGCACCACCACGATGGCGTCCGGCTCGCCCCGGCTGGGCAGGCCCGCGTCGCGCACCGCGGCCGCCGCGCTGGTGCCGGCGGGCACCCGGATCGGGGCCGGGGCGGGTTTGGCGGGGGCGCTCATTCGGTGGCCTCCAGAGGCGTCGGACGGTCGGATTTCTCGCGACCATGCTATCGGGGGGACCGGGTGCGACACCTGCAGCCTCACGGCTGGCCCGGCTTGAGCACCACGAACAGCGCTTCGCCCTCGGTGAGCAGGGTGTCACCGTCGCACAGCCGGGTCTCGACGAAGATCTTGCGGCCCTCGACCCGGCTGATGCCGGCGTCGATCTGCAGTTCGGTTTCGATCGGAACGACGTTGCGGTAGTTGACGTGCAGGTAGGCGGTGCGCTGATAGGGGCCGCCGGTGAGCAGCCACGACGCGGTGCCCAGCAGCGAGTCGAACAGCAGCGCGATGGCGCCGCCGTGCACCGCCCCGTTGCGGCCCAGGTGGAAGCGCCGGAACCGGGCCCAGCCGGCCAGCCGACCGCTTTCGGTCTTCGCGACCTTCATCGGCACCGCCAGCAGATTGCCGCGCATCGGCAGGTCCAGCCGGCGCCCCGACGGTGCCGCCCACTCGTCGGCGTCGAACGGCGCCAGCAGGTCGCACACCTCTTGCAGCGCGTCGGCAGCCCGGCCGATCACCTCGTCGGGGGCGTCGACGGCGCGGGCATGGTCCTGCAGCGTGCGCATCGTCTCGACGAACCGGCCGTAGTCGGGGCCGCCCTTGCCGGTCGGTTCGGGCGGGTTGAAGCCGCCACCGGGGTGTCGCATCCCCTCATTAAACGTTGACCCTGCGCTCACCACGCAGAAGTACGAGAGAACCACCTGGTGACCGCGGAGTCATTCGTGGTGCCGGGCACCCGCGGCCGCCAAGGCGTCGAATTCGGCGTCAGTCAGCGTGATCCCGGCGGCCGCGACGTTCTCCTCCAGGTGCGCGACGCGGGAGGTGCCGGGGATCGGCAGCATCGTGGGAGCGCGCTTGAGCAGCCAGGCCAGGGCCAGCTGGGCGGGCGTCGCCTGCTTTTCGGCGGCGAGCCGAGCCAGTGGACCGGCCGGGTCGGCAAGTGGGCCGGCCGCCAGCGGAAACCACGGGATGAAGGCGACACCCCGGTCCACGGTGGCGTCCACCAGCGGATCGGCCTTGCGGCAGGTCAGGTTGTACTGGTTCTGCACCGAGACGATCGGGGTTATCCGCCGGGCCGCGTCGAGTTGCTCGACGTTGACCTCGGACAGGCCGATGTGGCCGATCTTGCCCTCGTCGTGCAGTGCCACCAGCTCGCCGAGCTGGTCGGCCATCGGGATGTGCCGGTCGACCCGGTGCAACTGGAACAGGTCGATGCGCTCGACGCCGAGCCGGCGCAGGCTCATCTCGACCTCCTGGCGCAGGTAGTGCGGGTTGGCCAGCGGAATCCACTGGTCCGGCCCGGTGCGCAGCAGACCGGCCTTGGTGGCGATCACCAGGCCCGGGTAGGGGTGCAGCGCCTCGCGGATGATCTCCTCGGAGATGTAGGGCCCGTAGGAGTCGGCGGTGTCGATGAAGTCGACTCCGAGGTCCACCGCCCGGCGCAGCACCCGCACCGCCTCGGCCCGGTCGGCGGGCGGCCCCCACACCCCCGGACCGGTCAGTCGCATCGCACCGAAACCGAGCCGATTGACCACCAGGTCGCCGCCGAGGCCGACCGTGCCGGCGGCCGCCGCTGAGATACTCATGTGGCCGACGCTACGCCGGTCGTGGCAGGGTGGGCCGGTGGATCTGAGCAAGCTGACCGAACTGCCGCTGACCTACCCGGAGGTGGGCGCAACCCGCGACGGGTTGCCGGCCGGCTACCGCCACATCGACGTCTGCGCGCGGATCGGCACCGGCCGTGCACGTTTCGAACAGGCGGCCGACGCGATCATGCGCTGGGGGATGCAGCGCGGCGCCGGACTGCGCATCCAGACCAGCAGCGAGGTCGCGGCCGTGGACGCGCTGGTCGTGGTCCGGGTCGGGATGCTGCGGGCGCCGTGCCGAGTCGTGTACCTGATCGACGACGCCGACCGCCGAGGCTTCGGCTACGGCACGCTGTCCGGCCACCCGTGGATCGGCGAGGAGTCGTTCTCGGTGCGTCATGATCCCGGCAGCCAGGCGGTGTATGCCGAGGTCCGCGCGTTCTCCAAGCCGGCGGCCTGGTGGGTCAGGGCCGGACGGCCCATTGCGGCGGCGGCCCAGGGACTGACCACGCGACGCTATCTGCGCGCCGTATGAAGACGATCACGCCACGAAAGGGGTGTCCTCGTGGCGTGATCGTTGCTGCTGGCCTTTTCAGGGCCGTTTCGAGGCCGGATCAGGGCTGGTGCCGCGCCGGTGACTCCTCGGTGTGCACGGCCATCGCCAGCCGCCCCAGCACCGCGGCGGCGACCAGCAGACCGAAGTCACGCAAGGCCACGTCGTAGTAGCCGGACAGGGTGAGCAGGTCGACGATGATGCCGGCCAGCCAGGCCGTCACCACCCAGGCGCCGATACGGGGCGCGAAGGCGACCAGAACGCCGGCCACGATCTCGATGACACCGATCAGGTACATGCCCTGGTCGGCGTTGCCCGGCAGGATGCCGTCGATCCAGGGGGCCAGGTACTTGCCCCAGTGGTTGGTCACCGCATCGCCGGGAACATGCGGCAGGAAGTTGAAGAACTTGTCCAGGCCGAACAGGATCGGCGCGACGGTGAACAGCGTCCGCAACGCGAAGAACGCTTCGTACTTCGGGTCCTTGATCCGCTCGGTCAGTGGTGCGTGCGCGTAGCTGGTGGTCATGACGTGCTCCTTCGCTCTAAAGTCTTACATCATTAACTTTAGAACACGACGTCGTCTATCGTCAACATATTTGCTCGATAGAATCCCAACCGGCGGGCCGGCGGGCCGGTCAGCCCCAGGCCGCCAGCAGTTTCTCGGCGCCGACGCACAGCCGATCGATGACCACGCCCACCGGCAGGCTGCCGGTGAGCATCCCCACCCCCTGACCCGCGTCGACGGGCGCCACCCGCAGATCACCGGCGGCCACCCCGGCTGCCAGTTCGGCGCCGGCGCCGGAATCGTCGCGCAGCGCGGCCTCCCGGCCGGCCCAGCGCGCGACGAAGTCGTTGCGCAGCACCCGGGCCGGGAACCGCGCCGGCCAGGCCAGCCGCTGGCCGACGTCGAACACCCGGGTGGCCACGGTGTCGGTCTCGGCCGCGGCGATCAAGGCCTGCCGGGCGCCGTCGCCGGTCAGCGCTTCCGGGCAGGCCGCCAGGCAGGTGCCCAACCAGGCGCCGTCGGCGCCGGCGGCCAGCACCGCGGCCAGGCTGCGCGGCGAGGAGATTCCACCGGCCGCCAGCACCGGCACGGCGGCAACCTCCAAGACGGCATCCAGCAGTGGCAGTGTCGCCAGCCGCACCTCGCCATGCCCGCCGCCCTCCGCGCCGCGGGCCACCAGCAGGTCGATGCCGGCGTCCTGGGCGCGTACCGCACCGGCCCGGTCGTAGACCTGGGTGGCGGTGGCGATACCGGCCGCGTGCGCGCGCCGCACCCAGGAGAAGTCCGCACCGAAACTGACCGACAGCAGCATCGGACCGGCGGCCAGCGCCGCTTCCAGCAACTCGGGCTGCTCCCGAATCACCCAGTCCACCAAGCCGATTCCGAATCGAGGAACCTCCCCGAGCTGGGCCAGCTCAGCGGCGAGCACACCCGCCGCAGCGGTGCTGCCCATGCCGATCATGCCCAGTCCGCCGGCGGCACCGACCGCACCGGCAAGCCGGCCGCCGGCCACCCCGCCCATCGGGGCGTTGACGATCGGCACCCGCAGCCCGGCGCTTCGCGACCACGGCGTCGACAGCACCGACCGGCGCGGCCTAGTGCGACACGGTCTTGGCGACCGTCAGGACGACCACCGAGTCCTCGATCGCGGCCAACGCGTGGCGGGTCGCAGGGATCGGGACGTAGTCGCCGGTTCGGCCTTCCCAGGTGTCCGCACCGGCGGTCAGCCGCACCCGCCCGCGCAGCACCTGCAGCGTCGCCTCCCCGGGACTGTCGTGTTCGGCCAGTTCCTGACCACCGCGCAGCGCGACCATGGTCTGGCGCAGATGGCGGGTGGCGCCGCCGTAGATGGTATGGGCCGACCGTCCGCTGTGGTGCTGTTGAGCCTCGGCCATCTGCTCGGCAGCCAGCGCGTCCAGGGAGATGGATTCCATCGATGCACACCTTTCGGTTGGGTCTAGCAACTGGATAGCAGAAGAACGCCGGCCACCGCCAGCGCCGCCACCTTCACCAGTTCGATTCCCACATAGGCGTAGTGCCCGCGGGACCGGCTGGCATGCGGCAGGTCCGGCTCGGACAGCACGTAATCCGAGCGGCGGTTCAACCGGGGCCGCACCACGAGCAGCTGGGTGGCCAGCGCGGCGAACGCGACCAGGAACGCCGCCACGACCCCGGGCGACGGGCGACCGATCGCCGCGGCCACCACGATGACCGCGGCCAGCACCAGCTCGACACGGTTGAGCGCCCGGAAGACCACCCGGCCGATGCCCAGGCACATCGGTATCGTCACGTTGGGCGCACGGAACTTCAGCGGCGCCTCCATGAACGAGATCGCCCCCACCATGCCCAGCCAGAGGAAAGTTGCGGCGATCGCAACGGCGTCGGCGACCCTCATCCGGTCACTCCTTCGACTCGTACCGGCCCCGCGGCGGAGTGCACCACCCGGGCCGCCTCGGGGGCCGGCGCGCGGCTGCCGGCGGTCACCGCGGTCAGGTGCGCCACGCAGACGCCCGGCTCGGCGAACGCGTCCATTCGGTCGACCGCCACCGGCGCCTCCCAGGACTCCAGTGCGCCCTGCATCAGACCCAGGTGGATCGGGCAGACCACGTCGGTGCAGGACTCGGCGAGTTCGAGAAACGGGCAGTGCCGCAACGCCAATCGCGTCTGGCCCGCGGTGCCGGAGTCCCGCAGCTGCGGCGCGAACCCGAGGTCGTCGCACAACTCCACCAGCCGGTCGACCGACTCCTCGGCGTCGACGGCCCGTTCGGGATCGACCAGCGGCTTGAGCCGCTGTCCCCAGGCCCGGCCCGCGGCCAGCGCCTTGGAACTCGGGTCGTCGTCGGTGGCGATGCCGATGGTGAGGATCTCGGCGAGCAGGCGGAACCGCCGAGTCCCGCCCCGGTCCATCCCCGGCATCGCCTGGAACATCAGCGCCGGCCGGCCACGCCCCCGGTGGTCAGGTTCGGCAAGCCCGACCTGCCCCTCCTCCACCAGGGTGTCCAGGTGGAATCGAACGGTGTTGGGATGCACACCCAACTCGTCGGCGATCTGCGCGATGGTCATCGGGCCGTCCGAGGCGTGAAGCACCTGCAGTACGTCGAAGCGACGACCGCCAGCTCCTCCGGACGGCTTGGCGATATCGCTCACTCCCCGTGTGCGTCACCCTGGGGCGGCAGGCTGGCGACCAGCGGAGTGTCGACACCGAGCGGCCCGATCTTGGCCGCACCGCCGGGCGATCCCAACGGGTCGTCGCGCCCGGGCAGCGGCTCGGCGAAGAAGGCGGCGTTGTCGGCCTGGTAGGGCTGCAGCTCGTCGGGAAGGTCGTCTTCGTAGTAGATGGCCTCGACGGGGCAGACCGGCTCGCAGGCGCCGCAGTCCACGCACTCGTCCGGATGGATGTACAGGGCACGGCCGCCCTCGTAGATGCAGTCGACCGGACACTCCTCCACGCAGGCCCGGTCCATCACGTCAACGCACGGCTTCCCGATCACATATGCCATGGGCGTAGAGTTTACACAAGCCGATTTGTAGAAACTAGAAGGGTGTACGCCTGTGCCGGAAGCCGAACTCGACGCCCGAGTGCTACCGAAGCCCGAGAAGCACAAGACGATTTTCGCCACCTTCGCCGCGCTGTCGGTCGGTGAATCCTTCGTGCTGCTCAACGATCACGAGCCCGAGCCGCTGCGCCAGGAGTTCGAGCGTGAACACCCCGGCAGCTACGACTGGGAGTACCTGGAAAAGGGCCAGACCCGCGGCGCGCTCTGGCGGACCAGGATCTCCCGGCGCAGCAGCACCGCACTGCCCTGGATCCTGACCAACACCGACACCACCGGCAACGATGTCGAACCCGACCCGGCCGGAGTGGTGTGGAAGCTGGAGGTGCAGGACCGGGAACTCGACGCCGACGTCGTCGCGCTGGCCGCCGGCGAAGACACCGGAATGCACGTCGGACCCGAGGTGAACGCGCTGATCCACGTGCTGTCCGGCAGCGGCCGGCTCGCCACCGAACTGGGCACCGTCGATCTGGCTCCGGGCGCGCTGCTGTGGATGCCGCGGCGGTCCCGCCGCCGCCTCGTTGCCGGACCGGATGGGTTGCGCTATCTGACCGTGCATCAAAAACGACAGTTCCTGGGCCTGACGCCGGCCGTGCGGCAGGCGGGCTGATGACCCAGGCACGGACCGGCCGGGTGCTGCCGGCCGCCGACCGGGACGACGACGGCGTGGCCGGCCACTGGCTGCTGGCCCGGCTCGGCAAGCGGGTGCTGCGGCCGGGCGGCATCGAGGTCACCCGCGGCTTGCTGGAGCGTGCCGGACTAGCCGGTTCCGACGTTGTCGAACTGGCTCCGGGCATGGGCCGCACGGCCACCGAAATCCTTGCCCACCAACCCCGCTCGTACACCGGCGTGGAGCGGGACGCCGACGCCGCGGCCGGGGTGCGGCGGATCGTCGGCGAGGCCGGCCGACAGGTGCGGGTTGCCGACGCGGCCGACACCGGGTTGCCGCACGGCAGCGCCGACGTGGTGATCGGCGAGGCGATGCTGAGCATGCAGAGCGACACCGCCAAGCACGCGATCGTCGCCGAGGCCGCCCGGGTGCTGCGGCCGGGCGGCCGCTACGCCATCCATGAACTGGCCCTGACCCCGAACGCGATCGCCGAGGAGGTCAAGTCCGACATCCGGCAGTCCCTGGCGAGCGCGCTGAAAGTCAATGCCCGGCCGCTGACCGTGGCCGAATGGATGGCGCTGCTGGCCCGGCACGAGCTGGTCGTCGACGCGGTCACCACCGCGCCGATGGCACTGCTGGAACCACGGCGCCTGGTCGCCGACGAGGGAGTCCTGGGTGCGCTGCGGTTTGCGAAGAACCTACTGACGCACCGTGATGCGCGGCGCCGGGTGCGCGCGATGCGCCGCACCTTTCGGACCCACTCCAAGCAGCTGGCCGCGGTCGGCATCGTCGCGCACAAACCCGGCGGCGGCGCGAACCCGGCGGTGTCCCAGGGCAAGGGCTGCTGCTGATCGTGGCTGCCGACTACTCCGGCTTCCCGAGCCTCCGCCTGGATCCCGGCGGCAACGGCGTGCTGCACCTGGTGCTGGATGCGCCCGGCCTCAACTCGGTCGGCCCGCAGATGCACCTCGACCTGGCCGATGTGTGGCCGGCCATCGAACGCGACGACGCGGTTCGGGCCGTGCTGGTGCGCGGTGAAGGCAAGGCGTTCTCCGCCGGCGGCAGCTTCGAGCTGATCGAGAAGACCATCGGGGACTACCCAGGCCGGATGCAGGTGCTGCGCGAGGCCCGCGACCTGGTGCTCAACATGGTCAACTTCTCCAAGCCGGTGGTCTCGGCGATCAACGGCCCGGCCGTGGGCGCGGGCCTGGTGGTGGCACTGCTGTCGGACGTCGCGGTGGCCGGGCGCACGGCGCGGCTGATCGACGGCCACACCAAGCTCGGGGTGGCCGCCGGTGATCATGCGGCGATCTGCTGGCCGCTGCTGGTCGGCATGGCCAAGGCCAAGTACTACCTGCTGACCTGCGAGACACTGCACGGCGAGGAGGCAGAGCGGATCGGCCTGATCGCCAAGTGCGTCGACGACGACGAGGTGCTTGCCACCGCGAGCCGGATCGCCGACGAATTGGCCAACGGCGCCCAGGACGCGATCCGGTTCACCAAGCACAGCCTGAACTACTGGTACCGCCAGTTCGCGCCCGCCTTCGAGACCGCGCTGGGCCTGGAGTTCCTCGGCTTCTCCGGCCCGGACGTGCACGAGGGCCTGGCGGCCATCCGGGAGAAGCGCAAACCCCGGTTTGTTCGCGACAGCTGATACACCCAATTGTCTATCGTGGTGTTATGTCGCGCACCAACATCGAAATCGGCGACGACCTGATCGCCGCGGCACAGCGCATCTACCGGTTGCAGTCGAAACGCAGCGCCGTTGATCTGGCACTGCGGCGACTGGCCGGCGAGGCGCTGGACATTACCGCTGTTCCGATACGGGGGGCGGTTTGTCAAGGGGGCAGGGTGAAGCGGCGGCCGTAACCGTCGCTACGGCCGCCGCTTCGGTGTGGCCGGATGAGCTACCGGGTGGTGTCGAGCGTGTCTGTCGACGCGTTGTCGGTCTGATATACGCGGGTTGGGTACCGCAGGACGGGACTTTCGAATCGGAGTTGGCCGCTGGTCTAGAGATCGAGCGTAACCGGTTGCAAGACAACACGGTTGCTCATAGAACTGGCGCGGGTCACTCCCAGACGCTTGCCGACATCGATCGATGATGCTCAGCCGGACAGTTGTGTGCTGATCAGTCAGTCATGACTGCCAGCGGCCAGCACCAGCCGGCCAATTCCCGAGCGACCGCCACATTGGCGACGACGGGACGTTTTTTGCGGGCGTCGAAACCAGCCCAACGGCTGTGTAGGCGATGGTTGGCCGCATGCCCGCGCTCGCGAGCCGCCGCCGGGGCGGCGTCCCAGCGGCGCCGCAGATCGCGGCTGGGCCGATACCCGGGCCGGTGACGCCAGGCCGCCTCAATCAGCAACCGCCGGGCATGTGTGTTGCCGGTCTTGGCGATCGACCCCTGACTGCGAGTGGCCCCCGAGGAATGCTCGGTTGGCACCAGCCCGAGGTAGGCGCCGATCGTGCGGCCGGTTAGCCGGTCCCAGTTGCCGATCTCCACAGCCAACCCGAACGCGGTCAGCGTCGAGACCCCGCGCAGGCAACACAACCGGTGCACGACCGGGGTGAACTCGCTATCGGCGGCCATCGCGACGATCGCAGCATCGAGACGATCCCGATGATGCAGACACGTCACCATCGCGTCCAAAGCGCTCCCGTAGGTTAGCGTCAACGCAGGGTCGTCGAAGTGCTCGGCGCGTAGCCACAGTTCGTGCTTGCCCGTCCACGCCTGCCCGCCGTAATAAACAATCCCCTGCCGCAGCAGGAATTTCGAGATTCTATGCCGGGTCGTCATCAGGTCCCCGCGGCAGTCTTCACGGGCCCGCACCAGATCCCGGTCTGCCTCCTGAGCCACCGCAGGAACCATCACCTCCCCGATCTGGCCCAGGTGCAGCAGCCGGGCCAGATGCGCGGCATCACGGGCGTCGGTCTTGACCCGATCCCCAGCCGGGCGCTGCAGCTTCGATGGCGCAGCCACCCGGCAACCCGCCGGTCCACTCCAGGATTTCTCGATGATCCGGGCACAACCGTCGCTCGAACACCTTGCCGGTGTCCCCATCCAACCCACACCCGACAACCGATCGTGCGTGCACATCCAAGCCGATCCTCGTACGCTGAACCTTCACTGGGGCCTCCATCCACATCTGTGGCTCTACCGGCCAGGACCACTTCCTGACGGCAACCCACGATCACATGTCGCGAGGCCCCAGCCTCCCCGCACCGTCGTCTAGGGTGTCAAAAATCTCCTGGCCGATCCGGAACGCGGCGTTGGCAGCCGGCACCCCGCAGTAGATGGCGGTCTGCAGCAGCACTTCGGTGATCTCGTCGCGGGATAGCCCGTTGCGCAGCGCGGCCCGAAGGTGCAGCGCGAGTTCGTCGTGGTGGCCGCCGGCGATCAGCGCGGTCAGTGCGATGATCGACCGGCTGCGGCGGTCCAGGCCGGGGCGCGTCCACACTGCGCCCCAGGCGTATTCGGTGATGAGGGTTTGGAAGTCCTGGCCGACCTCGCCGGCCCGCTCGCCGGCCTGGGCGACGTAGTCCTCGCCGAGCACTTCGCGGCGCACCGTCATGCCCTGGTCGTAGCGGCTGTCAGTCATCGGTTCCCCCCGTCGTCGAGTAGCTGCCGAGCCCGCTGCGTGCTCTGCTCGATCAGCGAGTCGACTGCCCCGAAATAGGTTGGCGAGGACTGCTTTCCGATCAGGTCGGCGATGCCGAGCTGTTCACCGAGCACGTCGGCACCGGCCAGGTTGTGCGCCATCCGTGCGGTGTGGACCTGCAGCCCGCCGAGTAGCTCACCGCACTGCGAGCCGGCGACGACGGTCCGGCGCGCCAGGGCGCGCAGAGTCTCCCACTCGGCGTGCCAGGCCCCGTCCGGGCGTTCGTCGTTCGCCAACGCCGCGGCGGTGTGCAGCGTCGCCGCCAGCGGCGGGGCGGCGATCGCGGCCCGGCGGATCAGGATGGACAGCACCGGATTGCGCTTGCCCGGCAGCGTCGACGACCCACCGCGGCCGGGCCGGCCCGGTTCGGCCAACTCGCCGATCTCGGGGCGGGCCAGGGTGACCACGTCCGAGGCGATCCGGCCCCAGGCGTCGGTGCAGCCCACCAGCGCATCCGCGGCCGCCGTCACCGGCGTTCGGGTGGTGTGCCAGGGCAGGCTGGGCCGCAGCCCGAGCGCGTTCGCGGTGCTGTCCACCAACCGTTGCGCCGTCTCGGCCGGCTCACCCGGGCAGCCGCTCAGCGTCGCCAACTCGACGATCGCCGAACGGGTGCCGGCGGCCCCGCCGACCTGGACCGGAATCTCCAGCGCGTCGAGACGCCGATAGGCGTCGACGACGCCGTCGAGCCAGCCGGCGGCCTTGGCCCCGAAGGTGGTGGGCACCGCATGCTGGCTCAGCGTCCGGGCCACCATCGGCGTGTGGCGATGTGTCGCAGCCAGCGTCGACAGCACCGGCACCTGTTCGGCGACGGCATCTTTCAGGCGGTCGACCACGACGCGCAGCTGCAGCATCAGCGCGGTGTCCAAGACATCCTGGCTGGTCAGTCCGCGGTGCAGCCATCGTGCCGTCGCCCCGCCGGCCCGCTCGCGCAGCAGTGCCACCACGCCGATCGCCGGATTGCCGCCGTCCTCGGCGCCGTCCGCCAGCGTGTCGGCGTCCCGCGCGGAGACCAGCTGCCCGAGATCCGCGCCGGCGCATCCGGGCGGAGCGATGCCGGCCCCGGCCAGTGCGTCCAGCCAGGACGATTCCACCGCGGCCATCGCCGCCAGCAGCGCCGCGTCGGTCATCACGTCGCCGGCGCGCTGGTCTCCCGGCCACAACAGGTTCGTCACGGGGTGCCGCCGCGGTAGTCGAAGAACACCGTTTCGGAGTCGCCCTGCAGATGGATGTCGAAGCGGTAGCCACCCGAATCGGCTTCGGCCACCAGGGTTCTCCGACGATCCTCGTCGAGGCCGGGCCAGACCGGAACGGCGCCGGGCAGGTAGGCACGGGTGAACAAGCCGTCCAGCAGCCCGCGGGCGAACACGGTGATCGCGAAGAATTCCGGCGGTGCCGGCGTGCTGAATTGGTAGTGCCCGGCGCCGTCGGTGGCGCACCGCCCGAAGCCGGTGCCGTCGGGGCCGGGTTGCCAGACCTCCACCAGCGCGTCATCGATCGGCCGACCGGCACCGTCGTAGACGGTGCCGTGCAACCGGATCGCACCCGGGCGGCCGCCGCCGGCCGACCGGTCGGCCCCCGGAAAGGCCAGTGCGACAGCGAAAAAGGGGCCGATGGTCTGCCCGGGAGTGGCGCGATCATTCACCGGCGGGGGTCCGTCCGCCACCGGTCAGCACGATGTCCCAGCGGTAGCCGGTGGCGTACCGGTCCTGGCTCAGTTCATGGTCGTAGCCGGCGATCAACCGGGCGCGTGCCGCCGGGTCGACGACCGACTGGGCGATCGGGTCCAGCGCGAGCAGCGGATCGCCCGGGAAGTACATCTGGGTGACCAGTCGCTGGGTGAACGCAGTGCCGAACACCGAGAAGTGGATGTGCGCCGGACGCCAGGCGTTGCGGTGGTTGCGCCACGGGTACGGCCCCGGCTTCACGGTCACGAACCGGTAGCTGCCGTCCGGTCCGGTCAGGCACCGGCCGGCGCCGGTGAAGTTGGGGTCCAGCGGGGCCGGGTGCCGATCCCCCGGGTGCCGGTACCGGCCGGCGGCGTTGGCCTGCCAGATCTCGATCAGCTGGCCGGCCACCGGTCGCCCGTCGCCGTCCCGCACCCGCCCGGCGACGATGATGCGCTCCCCGATGGGTTCGCCGGCGTGTCCGGCGGTCAGGTCGGCATCGCCCGGGCCGATTCCGGCAGAGCCGAAACATGGCGAACAGAGCTCGGCCTGCTCCGGATCCACCTGCAGCAGTGGCGCTTTCGGGTGCCGCAGTACGGTGCTGCGATACGGCGGGTAGTCCAACAGCGGCTGTTCGCCGTCCCGACGAACCGCGGCGATGGCAGCGATCTCGGCACTGATTTCGCGTTGGGAGACGCCCGGTTCCATCGACCAATCCCTGCTGCCGGTAGCCTGCTCTAGTAGACGGAATACTATTCTGGCCAGCAGAGAAGCACAACGCGCCGAGCCTTGGAGTCACCCGGTGGCCGATCACAGCCAGGTCTTCGCCGACATACGGCGCGGCATGATCCCGGCGCACATCTACAACGACCGCGAGCTCTTCGAGTTGGAGCGGGAACGGTTGTTCAGCCGGGCCTGGATGTTCGTCGCGCACGAGTCGGAGATCCCGCACGACGGCGACTACGTGGTCCGGCGGGTCGTCGACAATTCGTTCATCATCACCCGCGACGCAACCGGCCGGGTCCATGTCATGTTCAACATGTGCCTGCACCGGGGCATGCAGCTGTGCCGGGCCGAGCTGGGAAACGCGTCGAACTTCCGCTGCCCGTATCACGGCTGGACCTACCGCAACGACGGCCGGATCACCGGCCTGCCGTTTCACCGGGAGGCCTACGGCGGCGAAGGCGGGTTCAGCAAGAAGGACCAAACCCTGCTGCCGGCGCCGAGCATGGCCAGCTACAACGGGCTGATCTTCGTCAGCTTGGACCCCGATGCCCAGCCGCTCGCCGACTATCTCGGCGACTTCGCCTTCTACCTGGACTTCTACACCAGGCAGAGCCGCGACGGCCTGGAGCTGCGCGGACCGCAGCGCTGGCGGATCAACGCCAACTGGAAGATCGGCGCGGAGAATTTCGCCGGCGACATGTACCACACCCCGCACACCCACACCTCGGTCGTCGAGATCGGACTGTTCCGGGAACCCAAGGCGCAGAAGCGCAAGGACGGCGCCACCTACTGGGCCGGCCGCGGCGGCGGCACCACCTACAAGCTGCCGCCCGGGACGTTCGCCGAACGGATGCGCTACGTGGGCTACCCCGACGACATGATCGCCCGGGCGCGGCAGGTCTGGAGCCCCGATCAGCAGCGCATCATCGGTGAGGACGGCTTCATGATCTCGGCGGCATCGTGCTTTCCCAACCTGAGCCTGGTGCACAACTGGCCGAAGGCCGGAGCCACCGAAGCCGTCGTGCCGTTCATCTCGATCCGGCTCTGGCAACCGGTCAGCGAGAACCAGACCGAGGTGTGTTCCTGGTTCGCCGTCGACAAGGCAGCACCGGCGGAATTCAAGGAGCAGTCCTATCGGGCGTATCTGATGTGCTTCGGGTCCAGTGGCATGTTCGAGCAGGACGACGTGGAGAACTGGGTGTCGCTGACCAACACCGCCGGCGGCACGATGGCGCGCCGGTTGTTGCTCAACGGCCGGATGGGGCTGCTCGCCGACGACCGGCCGGTCATCGAGCCGCTGCCCCGCAACGCGTTTCACGGTCCCGGCCGCGCCCAGGTCGGCTACAACGAACACAACCAGCGCGAACTGCTCAAGATGTGGGCCGACCACCTGGAGCCGGTCGGGTGAGCACTCCCCTGCCGTTCAACGACATTCGGCACCTGCAGGCACACCAGTTCCTGGTCGACGAGGCCTACCTGCTCGACGCCCAGCAGTACGGGGCGTGGTTGGACATCCTGACCGACGACGTCCGCTACCTGATGCCGGTGCGGGTCACCACCGCACGCGACTGCGGGTTCGACACCTCACCGGGGATGGCGCATTTCGACGAGACCAAGTATTCGCTGCAGCGCCGGGTGGCGCGGTTCGCCACCGAGCACGCCTGGACCGAGGATCCGCCATCCCGGTTGCGGCACTTCATCACCAACGTGCGCACCTTCGCCGGCGACGACCCGAACGAGTTGCTCGTGCAGTCGGCCGAGTTGCTGTTCCGCAGCCGCGGCGACGTCAACGAGGCCGCACTGGTGTCCTGCGGACGCGACGACGTGCTGCGCCGCTGCGATGGCGAGTGGAAGCTGGCGCACCGTGTCATCACCGTCGACGAGTCGGTGCTGCGGATGCAGAACCTGGCGGTGTTCCTGTGAGCGACGACGAGATCACGCTGGCCAACGAATTCGCCCGGGTGACGGTCCGCCGGGTGGACACCCGCAACGGTTCGCGGCTGCTGATCACCGACCCCCAGTCCGGGCGGTCGATCAGCCTCGACGTCCTCGAAGTCGAGGCGCTGACCCGGCAGAATGCCCGTACGCTGGCGGCGATGGTCGGCAATGTCGACGGCCCGCTGCTGCCCGACGAGGACCTCTGATGCCCGGCTGGCTGACCGGCAAGCGGGCCCTGGTGGTCGGCGCCGGATCCGGGATCGGTCGTGCGGTCGCCGGCGCCTTCGGCGCCGAAGGCGCCGAAGTAGCCGTGCTGGAGCGAGATTCCGCCAAATGCGCGGCGCTGCGCGCCGAGACGCCCGGCTGGCCGGTGGTGCACGGCGACGCCACCGCCCGCGCGGCCAACGAGCAGGCGGTGGCTGCAGCGGTAGAGCGCTTCGGCGGCCTGGACACCCTGATCCACTGTGTCGGGGTCTTCGACTTCTACCGGGGCGTCGCCGATATCGACGCCGACGACCTGCCGGCGGCGTTCGACGAGATGATGCACACCAACGTGCTGAGCGTGTTGGCGTCGGTGCGGGCCGCGCTGCCGGCACTGCGGGCGCAGACCGGATCGTCGATCGTCCTGACGGAGTCGGCGTCGTCGTATTACCCGGGACGTGGCGGCGTGCTGTATGTGGCGTCGAAGTTCGCGGTGCGCGGCCTGGTGGCGGCGCTGGCGCGCGAACTGGCCCCGGGCATCCGGGTCAACGGGGTGGCGCCGGGCGGCACGCTCGGCACCGACCTGCGCGGCCTGGACAGCCTGGGGCTGGGCGGCAGCCGCCTGGACGACACCCCGGACCGGGCCCGCGACCTGGCCGCCCGCACCCCGCTGGGGGTGGCGCTGTCCGGCGCCGACCACGCCTGGGGCTATGTGTTCCTGGCGTCGGACCGGGCCCGGGGCGTCACCGGCGACACCATCCACTCCGACGGTGGCGCGCATGGCATTCGATGAACAGCGGGCACTGGTGGCACTGGGCTGCCGGGTTGCCGCGGCACGCGGCCTGGTCGAGGGCATGCTGGGTCACCTGAGCCTGCGCGTCGACGACGAACGGCTGCTGGTGCGCTGCCGCAGCGACGACGACACTGGCGTGGCGTTCACCCGGCCGTCCGACATCCGGCTGATCCGCTTCGACGGAACACCCGGCGCCGCGGGCGAACTCGACGGCTACCGGGTGCCCAACGAGCTGCCCATCCACACCGAGACCCTGCTGGCCCAACCGGGTCGCCGCGCCGTCGCGCACCTGCACCCGCCGGTCGTCGTCGCCGCCGACCTGGCCGGCATCGCGCTGCGGCCGATCTACGGCGCCTACGACATTCCCGGCGCCTGGCTGGCCCGCGGCGGCGTGCCGGTCTACCAGCGGGCCGTGCTGATCCGCACCGCCGCGCTGGGCGCCGAGCTGGCCGCTGCCATGGCCGATCGCCCGGTGCTGATCTGCCGGGGGCACGGCATCGTCAGCGCCGCAAGCACTGTGGCGCAGGCGGTGCTGCAGGCGATCAGCGTGGACCGACTGGCCGCGATGGCGCTGCGGGTGCGCGCCGCGGGCGGCACCCTGCGCGACATCGACGACGCCGACTGGGCCGGCCTGCCCGACCTGGGAACCGGCTTCGCGGTCGAGATGGCCTGGCGCCACGAGGTCGCGCGGCTGGGTCAGCCCAACTGATCGGCGAGTTCGGCGGCGGCCTGCATCAGCACCGCAGCCACCGCAGGACACGCCGTCCTGGGCAGCCGGTGCACCGGTGCGGCGACGTTCAACGCCAGCCGCAACCCGGGCGCGTTCGTCAAAACCGGCACCGCCACCGATGCCACCCCGTGCTCGCTCTCCTCCCGGTTGGTGGCGAAACCCCGCTTGCGGATCCGGGAAAGCTCTTGCAACAGTTGCGTTCTGCTGGTGATCGAGTGTTCGGTGATGCCCGGCAGCACCTCGTCCGGCAGCAACGCGAGCAACTCGGTCTCGGAACTCCGGGCCAGCATGGCCTTGCCGGTCGAGGTGCAGTGCGCGGGCAGGCTGCGGCCCAGCCGGGACGCCACCCGCACCGCCGTCGGCCCCTCCACGGCGGCGACGAAGCGCACGCCGATTCCGTCCAACAGGCCCAGATGGGTGGTCTCGGTGAGCCGTTCGCTGAGCATGCGCAGCACCGGCGCGGCGATGCCCGGGATGTCGAGTCGACCGAAGACCGCGGCCGCCACACCCGTCAACGCCGGCCCCGGCCGGTAGGCCTTGGACACCGGGTCCTGGCGAACGAACCCGCGGTAGGCCAGCATCGCCAGCAGCCGGTGCGCCGTCGACGAGGCCACCCCCAGGTAGCGGGTGGCCTCGGTCAACCGGATCTCGGGCCGCTCGCCGAGCAGCAGCAGCAGCCTGAGCGCGTTGTCCACCGACTCGATCGGGTACTGCGGCACCGGGCGCAGACCCTCGTTCTGCATAGCAGAGAGGTTAGCCCGATGGCGGCGACCCGCCGCGACCGGCTGACGCCGGCCTTGCGATCGCCGCTAGCCCGATGGCGGCGACCCGCCGCGACCGGCTGACGCCGGCCTTGCGATCGCCGCTAGCCGATCACCTGCGCTTTGGCCCAACGATAGTCGGCCTTGCCCGAGGGGGACCGTAATACCTTGGGGCAGAACATGATCTCCTTCGGCAGCTTGTAGCGCGCGATGTGCCTGGCCGCTTCGGCGACGATCTCGTCGGCATCGGCGGCGGCGCCCGCGGCCAGCTGGACCAGGGCGACGACCTCGCTGCCCCAGCGCTGACTGGGCCGGCCCACCACCACCACGTCGTAGACCGCCCGATGGCGGGCGATGGCCTCCTCGACCTCCTCGGCGAAGATCTTCTCCCCGCCGGAGTTGATCGTGACCGAATCCCGGCCCAGCAGTTCGATGCCGCCGTCGGCGTCCCAGCGGGCCCGGTCGCCCGGCACCGAGTGCCGCACACCTTCGACCACCGGGAAGGTGCGTGCTGTCTTCTCCGGGTCGCCCAGGTAACCGAGCGGAACGGCACCCTGCTGGGCCAGCCAGCCGATCTCGTCGTCACCGGGCGTCAGAATCCGGGTCAGGTCCTCGCTGACGACCACCGTGCCCGGGCCGGGGGCGAAACGGCCGGAGGCGGCCTGCTCGCGGCTGGACATCTGGCTCATCTGCGCGCCGGTCTCACTCGACCCGCCGGCGTCCAGAATCGTCAGCTGCGGCAGCATTTCGACGAACCGCTGCTTGACCGGCGCGGTGAACGGCGCACCGCCACTGGCCAGCACGAACAATCCGGAGAGCTGTTGGGCCAGCTGCGGGCCGCCGGATTCCAGCGCGTCGGCCAGTGGCCGGGCGAAGGCATCACCGACGATCGACAGCGACAGCACCCGTTCCCGGCCGGCCAGCTCCCACGTCTCGGCCGCATCGAAGTGGTCGGTGATCGCCGACATCACGAACGGACGGCCGGCCAGCAGCGTGGTGAACCCCGCCCACTGCGCGGCGCCGTGCATCAGCGGCGCCACCGTCATCGAGCCGGGTCCGCCGTGCCCGGTGCGAGCGACGACGTCGTCCAGGCTGGCGGCGACCGCCCCGGTGCCGAACTCGCGGCCGCCCATCGCGGCCAGGTAGATGTCGTGCTGGCGCCACAGCACACCCTTGGGCATGCCGGTGGTGCCGCCGGTGTAGATCACGTACAGGTCGTCCGGGGACAGCGCCAGGCCGAGCGGGTCGGCGGATGTGGCGGCCAGCAGCTGTTCGTAGCGCACCGCGCCGGGCAGCGGGTCGTTGCCGGAGTCGTCGTCGACGTGGATCAACGGCAGGTCCGGCAGCCGGTCGCCGGCCAGTTCCAGGGCCTCGGCCAACGTGGGCGCGAACCGCGCGTGATACATGATCGCCTCGGTGGCGGCGTTGGTCAGCAGGTAGACCAGTTCGTCGGCCACGTAGCGGTAGTTGACGTTGAACGGGGCGACCCGGGCCAGGTAGGCGCCCAGCATGCCCTCGACGTACTCGTTGCCGTTGGCCAGATACAGCGCCAGATGGCTCTGGCCGGATTCGTGGCCGGCCAGCTCGGCACGTTCCCGGCGGACCCCGAGCCCCCAGCCGTGCAGCGCCCGGGCCAGCCGGTGGGCCCGGTCGTCGATCTGGGCGAAGCTGAATCGGCGATCCCCGAACACCACGCAGTCGCGGTCCGGGTGGGCCGCGGCCACCGCCGAGAACACCTGGGCGAGATTGAACTCCACTGCCGATCCTTGGTTGCGGGCGCCGACATGCGCCGGGCCAACGCTACAAGATCGGCGTTCGGGCATGCTTGACCGCATGACCGTTGACGTCTTCCTGCAGTCGATTCCGCCGGTGCTGGTCTACCTGGTGGTCGGCGCGGTCATCGGGGTGGAGAGCCTGGGAATCCCGCTGCCCGGCGAGATCATGCTGGTCGGCGCGGCACTGCTGTCATCGCGGCACGACCTGGCGGTGCATCCGGCCGGCGTCGGCGCCGCCGCGGTGCTCGGCGCGGTCATCGGCGACTCCATCGGGTATTCGATCGGCCGCCGGTTCGGCATGCCGCTCTTCGACCGGCTCGGTCGCCGGTTTCCCCGGCACTTCGGCCCCGGCCACGTCGCGCTGGCCGAACGGCTGTTCGCCCGCTGGGGCAGCTGGACGGTGTTCTTCGGCCGGTTCGTCGCACTGCTGCGCATCCTGGCCGGCCCGCTGGCCGGGGCACTGAAGATGCACTACCGGCGTTTTCTGGCCGCCAACGTCTCCGGTGCGGTGTGCTGGGCCGGCGGCACCACCGCGCTGGTCTACTTCGCCGGAGTGGCCGCCGAACGCTGGCTGGCCCGGTTCTCCTGGGTCGCGCTGCTGGTCGCGGTGGTGGCAGGCGTCATCGGTGCGGCCCTGCTGCGGGAGCGGTTCGCGGCGACGATCGCCGAACTGGAGGCCGAGAACTCCCGCGGCCCCGATCCCACCCGCTGATTCATTTATCCCGAACCGTTGTGGAAGCGGCGGCATCGGAGCAAGGTGGAGGAAGAGAATCCCGCGGCGCCGCCCGGGGCGCCGCCTCGAGCAGACGGAGGCGATCATGTACGCGCGCTCTACCACAATCCACGCGCACCCGTCGTTCATCGACGAAGGCATCAAGCATGTCCGTGACGTGGTGATGCCCACATCCGCGAACATGGCGGGCTGTGCCGGGCTGTCCATGCTGGTCGACCGGGACGGCGGCCGATGCATCGTCACCTCGTCGTGGCTGGACGGGGACGCCATGCGGGCCAGCGACGCCGCCGCCGAGCGGATGCTCGAGCAGGCGACCGAGATCTTCCACGCCACCGCCGAGATCGCCCGCTGGGAGATCGCCGTGCTGCGTCGGGACCACCGCGCTCAGCGCCGGGCCGCGGCGCGCGTCACCTGGCTGCTGATGGACCCCGCCGCGATGAGCCGGATGGTCGACGCCTTCAAGCTGGCGGTGCTGCCGCAGTTGCAGGACCTGGACGGATTCTGCAGCGCCAGCCTGATGGTGGACCGGACCTCCGGGCGGGCGGTGTCCTCGGTCAGCTTCGACGACTGGGCGGCGATGCTGGCCGGCCGGGAGATCGAACGGGCGCTGTGGGCCGGTGCGCTGGACGACACCGGCGCCGAGTTGCTGGACGTCTGCGAGTTCGACCTGGCGATCGCGCAGCTGAGCGCGCCCGAGCTGGTCTGAACGGCTTCCGGTTCCGCGACACCGCTTTGCCGCGTACGATTTCGGTCCGTGCGTGTTCGAGCTGTTTGCACCATGGTCGCCGCGGTCGTGCCGCTGTTCATCACCCCGACTGCGACGCCGCGCCTGCTGCCGGCGGCGACGGCCGCTTCCTGTCCCGACGTGGAAGTCGTGTTCGCCCGGGGCCGGCTCGAACCGCCTGGGAACGGCACCATCGGTAACGCGTTCGTCAGCGCGCTGCGCTCCCGCGTCAACGGCAAGTCGGTGGGGAACTACGCGGTGCGGTATCCCGCCGACACCCAGATCGACATCGGCGCCAACGACATGAGCAACCACATTCAATCCATGGCCGCCAGCTGCCCGGCCACCCGGCTGGTGCTGGGCGGGTACTCCCTGGGCGCCGGGGTGACCGACGTGGTGCTGGCGGTGCCGCTGCCAGTGTTCACCTTCGACCGTCCGCTGCCGGCGGAGATGAGCGACCACATCGCCGCGGTCGCATTGTTCGGCAACGGCACCCAGTGGGCGGGGCCGATCACCAACTTCAGCCCGGTCTACCACGACAGAACCATCGAGTTGTGTCACGGCGCGGACCCGATCTGCAATCCGGCCGAGCCGAAAACCTGGCAGCAGAACTGGCCGGAGCATCTGGCCGGGGCCTACGTCAGTGCCGGCATGGTCAATCAGGCCGCCGATTTCGTTGCGGGCAGACTGAACTGAAGCCGGGGTCTTCCCTCCCCGCGAGGATGTTGTTATCGCGGCACCCGGCCCTGCGCATCCCACCGGCCGCCCGTTGAGCGCGAACCGTCCCCAGTCGGGCCTTTGTCCACAGGGTGGCAACCGGGACGTGCCGGCGGCCGTCGATGTCGGTAGGTCTCCGTAATATCGAAAACGTGTTCGATACCAATCTGGCCGACCTGGATGCGCTGGCCGACGCCGACGAGGCGGCGCTGGTGGCCGCTATCGGCGGGTGGGCCCGGGTGGAGGCCGCCGCGGCGGCCCGCCGGCTGGCGGCGATCGCGGAGCTGGCGGGCCGGCGCTGCTATGACGACCCCCACCGGACCCGGTGGGCCTGTGACGACTGGGACGCGGTGGCCGCCCAGGTCGGCGCGGCAATGGACGTCAGCCCCAGCAAGGCCTCCTCGCAGATGTATCTGGCCGCGGCCCTGCACGACCGGTTGCCCAGGATCGCCGCCCTGTTCGCCGACGGGCTGCTCAATACCGCCCTGGTGGCATCCATCGCCTGGCGCACCACCTTGATCGAGGACCCGCACGCCCTGGCCGCGGTCGATGCCACCCTGGCCGGTGCCGCCGTGCACTACGGGCCGCTGTCGGCAGCCAAGACCGCCCAGGCCATCGACGCCGTCATCGAGACGCACGACCCGGCCGCGCTTCGCCACGGCCGGCAGAAGGCCCGCTCCCGCGACGTGGTGATCGCCGGGCGCAACAGCGAAAACGCCACCACCCCGCTGTGGGGCCGGCTGTATGCCCACGATGCCGAAGCCCTGGATCGGCGACTCATGGCCATGGCCCACGGCGTCTGCGAAGACGATCCACGCACGGTCGGTCAGCGCCGCGCCGATGCCCTGGGCGCCCTGGCCACCGGCGCCGAGTCCCTGGCGTGTGCCTGCGACAGCACCGACTGCCCGGCCCGCACCGACCGGAAGCGCACGACGGGCGCAGCGGTGATCCACGTGCTGGCCCACCCCCAGAGCGCCGCCACCCCCGCCGATACCCACCGCAACGGCGAGGAACCACCTCCGGCCCCGGTCGACTCCCGGCATCCCCTGGTCGCCGTCGAGCACGCCCCCGAGCCCGACCCGCCGGCCAAGGCTCCGCCGGCGCTGCTGTGGGGTGGGCTGGTGCTGCCGGCCCCGCTGCTGGCCGAGTTGATCAACGCCGGGGCCGCCATCAAACCGCTGTACCACCCCGGGCCCGACGCAGTCGCCGAGCCGGGATATCGGCCCTCGACGGCCCTCGACGAATTCGTGCGCTGCCGGGATATGACCTGCCGGTGGCCCGGTTGCGACCGACCGGCGGAGTTCTGCGACATCGACCACGCCGTCGCCTATGCCGCCGGCGGTCCGACCCACCCGTCAAATTTGCGCTGTTTGTGCCGAAAACACCACTTGCTCAAGACATTTCACGGATGGTCCGATCGGCAGCATCCCGACGGTACCATCGAATGGACCAGCCCCGCCGGGGCCTGCTACACCACCCGCCCCGGCAGCCGACTACTCTTCCCGGCCCTGTGCCGGCCCACCGGGCGGCTCCCCGAACCCGCTGCCCGGCAAGCGGACCCACCAGGCCGCACCCTGATGATGCCCACCCGGCGCAGAACCCGGGCCCAAGACCGCGCTCACGCCATCGCCGCCGAACGCAACCTCAACACCAAACCCCCACCCTGACAACACATGACCGAGCGCACAGCCGCACCGAAGAACGGCGCGCGACGACGTGCGACGACGCCAAGTCGACTCTGCGGGTTGGCGATCCGCGATCGTCCTGGGCCGGATTGACCGGACCGGACACCGAAGCGAACTGAGGCGCAACGTCAATCGAGGGTGGTCCCGAGTGGTTTCGAACCACCGACCTTCCGCGTGTGAGGCGGACGCTCTCCCACTGAGCTACGAGACCCGGGAACGACATCTGACCGACGTCGAACCTAGCACGCCCCGCGCATCCAGCGGGAACGGGTGAACCGATCGGCCGCCGCACCGCCTGCAACCTGGGAATTTGTGTACGCACACTCCCGTGCACTAACGTGATGCTCCGCACCGGATGACGATCTCGTCCGTTGCGCGCGGATGTAGCGCAGTTGGTAGCGCATCACCTTGCCAAGGTGAGGGTCGCGGGTTCGAATCCCGTCATCCGCTCGAGGATGCATCGATGATGCACGTGGCATCAACGCCCGCGGTGGAGTGGCCGAGTGGTGAGGCAACGGCCTGCAAAGCCGTGCACACGGGTTCGATTCCCGTCTCCACCTCTGTTCATCGGCTCCAAGCGCGGTTAGCTCAGCGGGAGAGCGCTTCCCTGACACGGAAGAGGTCGCTGGTTCAATCCCAGTACCGCGCACCA
>CAZGGK010000050.1:0-32042 GCA_964525125.1 uncultured Mycobacterium sp. | reverse complement strand
TCACCCCGAACAGGAACTGCGTGGGCAGGTTCACCACGTTCCACAGCGGCTCACCGAACGTCAGCAGACTCTGCAGCCCGCCGTGGATCGCCAGGTACAGCTGCTCATAGCCGGCAGCCAGGTCCGGGCCGAAGATCGCGGCCGGGTTGGCCTCGGCTGCGGCCGCCAACGCGGTACCCAGGTCCAGCGCGCCCGCGTCCACCGGCGCAGCACTGAAGCTGCTGCTGATCGCGTCGATGATCCCGTCCAAACCGAAGTCATCGGCCTGGGCCACCGGCGCAGACGCCAGCGGCACCATCCCGAACGCCAAGAAGGCGCCAACCGCACTGCTGGCACCGATAGCACGACGACGAGCACGCTGCCCGCTGCTGTCATGACGACTCATTGTCAAACCCCTCCTGGACTGTCCTGATGGACAGATAAGTTTCGATGTCGTCAATTACCTTAGCCAACGCTGTCCCGGGCGCAGGGTAGGTGGGTGCACCTGGGCCATCTAGAGCGGAAAGTGCCTGGTGGCCAGCAGACGGCTGAATCAGGCTACCTGCCCTGGACCTGCACGTTTGACCAATTTACAACAAATAATGTGATCTACGTCACAGTAGAGAGTTTCCCCAGGCGCCGGGCCGGAATCCTGGCCGCGCTATTGGCGTCCGCACACGTTGGCATTCACAGGATGCGCTTCGCTGAGCGCGCGCTTAGCACGCAGACGGCAGCCGTGGCTACCGGAAGTCGCGGGACTGCGATGCCGCCGCCAACTCGATGCGGCCCAGCCGCTCGGCCACCACGGTGACCGCGCCGCCGGCGTTCTGCAGCTGCCCGCGGATCAGCAGCGCCGCCGCGGTCTGCGCCGCCGTGCGGTGCCGCGCCCAGACCCCCGGCGTGCACAGCACGTTGACCATGCCGGTCTCGTCTTCGAGGTTGACGAACGTCACGCCGCGGGCGGTTGCCGGCCGCTGTCGGTGGGTGACCGCCCCGGCGACCAGCACCCGCGTCCCGTCCGGAACACCTGGCAACCGGTCGGCGGTCAGCACACCCAGCGCGTCGAGGTCGGTGCGGACGAACTGGGTGGGGAAACTGTCGCAGGAGATGCCGGTGGCCCACACGTCGGCGGCGGCCAGTTCGGTTTCGTCCATCCCGGGCAGCGCCGGGGTGTGCGACCCATCGGCACAGGGGACACCCACCCCGGGCAGCTGGCCGGGCCGCTGGGTGGCCGCCGCCCCCGCCGCCCACAGTGCCTCGCGCCGCGACAGCCCGAAGCAGCCCAGCGCGCCGGCGGTGGCCAGCGCCTCGGCCTGCGGCACGGCGAGCTGGACTCGGGCGGTCAGGTCCGGCAGGGATACGAACGGCCCACCGGCATCTCGCTCCAGTACCAGCCGCTCGGCGAGACCGGTCCCGACAGTGCGGACGCCGCCCAGCCCGAGCCGGACGGCAGCCCCGGAGTCTTCCAGGGTGGCGTGCGCCGAGCTGGCGTTGACGTCCGGGCGGCGCACTGCCACGCCGTGCCGGCGGGCGTCGGCGACCAGCGACTGCGGCGAGTAGAAGCCCATCGGCTGGGCCCGCAGCAGCGCGGCGCAGAACGCCGCCGGATGATGCAGTTTGAACCACGCCGAGTAGAACACCAGCGACGCGAAGCTCAGCGCGTGGCTCTCCGGAAACCCGTAGTTGGCGAAGGCCTCCATCTTCTCGTAGATCCGCATCGCCACCGCGCCGGTGATGCCGTGCAATTCGCGCATGCCGTCGTAGAACCGGGTCCGTAGCCGGCGCATCTGCTCGGTGGACCGCTTCGATCCCATGGCGCGGCGCAGCTGGTCGGCCTCGTCGGCGGAGAACCCGGCACAGTCGACCGCCAGCTGCATCAACTGCTCCTGGAACAGCGGCACCCCCAGCGTCTTGCGCAACGCCCGCCGCATCGACGGGTGGTCGTAGACCACCGGGTCGACGCCGGTGCGGCGCCGGATGTAGGGGTGCACCGATCCGCCCTGGATCGGGCCGGGCCGGATCAGCGCAACCTCCACCGCCAGGTCGTAGAACGTGCTGGGCTGCAGCCGCGGCAGGGTGGCTATCTGGGCGCGCGACTCCACCTGGAACACCCCGACGGTGTCGGCGCGCGAGAGCATCTCGTAGACCGCCGGCTCGGACAGGTCGATGCGGGCCAGCTCCACCTCGATGCCCTGGTGCTGCGCCACCAGGTCGATGGCGTAGTGCAGCGCCGAGAGCATGCCCAGCCCGAGCAGGTCGAATTTCACCAACCCGATTGCCGCGCAGTCGTCTTTGTCCCACTGCAGCACGCTGCGCCCGGGCATCCGCGCCCACTCCACCGGGCACACGTCGGCGATCGGACGGTCACAGATCACCATGCCGCCCGAGTGGATGCCCAGATGCCTTGGCAGGTCGGCGATCTGGGTCGCCAGCTCGACCACCGGATCCGGGATGCCGTCCGTTTCGGAAGGGTCCAGCCCGCCCCACCGGCTGAGCCGCTTGCTCCAGGCATCGGACTGGCCCGGCGAGAAGCCGAGCGCTCGGGCCATGTCGCGCACCGCGCTGCGCCCGCGGTAGGTGATGACGTTGGCAACCTGGGCGGCGTAGTCACGGCCGTAGCTGGCGTAGACGTAGGCGATGACCTCTTCCCGCCGGTCGGACTCGATGTCGATATCGATGTCGGGAGGCCCGTCGCGGGCCGGCGACAGGAACCGTGCGAACAGCAACTGGTTGGCCACCGGGTCCACCGCGGTGATGCCCAGCGCGTAGCAGACCGCGGAGTTGGCCGCCGATCCGCGGCCCTGGCACAGGATGTCGTTGCGGCGGCAGAACGCGACGATGTCGTGCACCACCAGGAAGTATCCCGGAAATTCCAGCTGGGCGATGACTTCCAGCTCATGCTCGATCTGGGCGTAAGCCTTGGGCGCATGCCCGGTTGGGCCGTAGCGCTCACCGGCGCCGGCCAGGGCCAACTGCCGCAGCCAGCTGTCCTCGGTGTGCCCGGCCGGCACGGCGAACGGCGGCAGCCGCGGGGCGATGAGCGCCAGCGGAAAAGCGCACTGCGCGCCGAGCTCGGCCGCCGCGGGCACCGCCTGCGGCCACGGCGCGAACAGCCGGGCCATCTCCTCCCCCGAGCGCAGGTGCGCCCCGCCCAGCGGCGCCAGCCACCCGGCCGCCGAATCCAGCGACTGGCGGGCCCGGATCGCCGCCATCGCCATCGCCAGCCGGCCCCGGTTCGGGCCGGCGAAGTGCGCACCGGTGGTGGCCACCAGCCCCACCCCGAACCGCGGCGCCAGCGCCGCCAGCGCCGCATTGCGCTCGTCGTCGAGCGGGTCGCCGTGCCGGGTCAGCTCGACGCTGACCCGCCCGGCACCGAACCGGTCCACCAGGTCGGCCAGCGCCGCGGCGGCCGCATCCGGGCCGCCGACGGAGAGCGCTTGGCGCACATGGCCTTTGCGGCATCCGGTCAGGATGTGCCAGTGCCCACCCGCCGCGTTCGCGAGCGCATCGAGATCGAAGTGCGGCGCACCCTTCCGCCCGCCGGCCAGGTGCGCCGCGGCCAGCTGACGCGACAGCCTTCGGTACCCCTCCGGGCCGCGAGCCAGCACCAGCAGGTGCGGCCCGGGCGGGTCCGGGGAGTCGGTGCGCGCAGTCGGACCCAGCGACAACTCGGCGCCGAACACCGTGGCAATACCCGACTCTCGGGCCGCCTCGGCGAATCGCACCACCCCGTAGAGGCCGTTGTGGTCGGTCAGCGCGATACCGCACAGGCCCAGCCGGGCGGCCTCGCCGACCAGCTCCTCCGGCGTGCTTGCCCCGTCCAGGAAGCTGAACGCCGAATGCGCGTGCAGTTCGGCGTAGCGAACCGACGAGCGGATCGGCCGGCCGCCGCGCATGGGGCCACGATCGGCCACTGCGGCCCCGGCCCCGGGGGGCCGGGGCCTGCCGTCGAGCACCCGCTCCATCTCCGCCCAGCTCGGCGGCCCACCGCTCCAACCCACAGCCGACAGCATATCGAACTGACGTTCGATATGTTATACAGAAATAACTTTGATGCACTAACCTGTGGCAGATTCCCGACGGAACGCGAACGGAGCACGGTTTCATGTACGGCGCTGTGAAACGTGGCTGGCTGCCACTGCTCGTGGTGGCCGTCATCGCCATCGGCGCGTTCACCGTGCACCGGGTCCGCGGCTACTTCGGCGACCACGACGACAGCGGCGCCTCACAGGTGTTCGAGGACACCAAGCCGTTCCACCCCAAGGTCGTGGTCTACGACATCTTCAGCCCCAACGGCAGCTACGCAGACATCAACTACCTGGACCTGGACGCCCAGCCGCAACGCGCCGACGGGGCCGGCCTGCCGTGGTCGCTGACGCTGTCGACCACCAACCCGGCGGTCAGCCCGAACATCGTGGCGCAGGGCGACGGCAGCACCATCGGCTGCCGGATCACCGTCGACGGCGAGGTCAAGGACGAGAGGATCTCCACCGGCGTGAGCGCCCAGACCTTCTGCATAGTGAAATCCGGATGAGCCGGCACACCGACGACGCCCCGACCGACGCCCTGCCCGTCGGCGAGCCGGTCGCGAAGCCGGCCCCGCACACGATGATTCCGCGCTGGATCCGCCGGCTGGCCGTACCGATCATCCTGGCCTGGGTGGCCGTCACGGTGCTGCTCAACGTCATCGTGCCCCAGCTCGATGAGGTCGGGCGGCTGCGCGCGGTGTCGATGAGCCCCAAGGACGCCCCGTCGATGATCGCGATGATGCGTATCGGCAAGGTGTTCGACGAGTTCAAGTCGGACAGCTCCGCGATGGCGGTGCTGGAGGGCGATCACCCGCTCGGCGACGACGCCCATCACTACTACGACGGCCTGGTCGCCAGGATGAAGGCCGACACCGACCACGTCGAGCACATCCAGGACTTCTGGAGCGACCCGCTCACCGCGGCGGGCTCGCAGAGCCCGGACGGCAAGGCCGCCTACGTTCAGGTCTACCTGGCCGGCAACATGGGTGAGACACTGGCCAACGAGTCGGTCGAAGCGGTCCAGCAGATCATCAAAGACACCCCGCCCCCGCCCGGGGTGCAGGCCTACGTCACCGGCCCGTCCGCGCTCAACGCCGATCAGCACATCGCCGGCGACCGCAGCCTCAAGCTGATCACCGGGCTGACCTTCGTGGTGATCATCACCATGCTGCTGTTCGTCTACCGGTCCATCGCCACGGTGCTGCTGGTGCTGGGCATGGTGGTGTTCGAGTTGACCGCGGCCCGCGGCGTGGTGGCCTTCCTCGGCTTCCACAACATCATCGGGCTGTCCACGTTCGCGGTGAACCTGCTCGTGACACTCGCCATCGCAGCCTCGACGGACTACGCGATCTTCCTGCTCGGCCGCTACCAGGAGGCCCGCACCCTCGGCGAGGACAAAGAGTCGGCCTTCTACACGATGTATCACGGCACCGCCCACGTCATCCTGGGCTCGGGACTGACGATCGCCGGTGCCACCTTCTGTCTGCACTTCACCCGGCTGCCCTACTTCCGGTCGCTGGGCGTTCCGCTGGCGATCGGGATGGTGGTCGTGGTGGTGGCGGCGCTCACCTTCGGCGCCGCGGTCGTGGCGGTGGCCGGCCGATTCGGCCTGCTGGAGCCCAAGCGGGCGATGCGGATCCGGGCCTGGCGACGGGTCGGCGCGCTGATCGTGCGCTGGCCCGGTGCCGTGCTGGTGGCCACCACCGCGGTCTGCCTGGTCGGGCTGCTCACCCTGCCGGGCTATCAGGCCAGCTACAACGACCGGCACTACCTGCCCAGCGACATCCCGGCCAACGTCGGCTACGCGGCCGCCGACCGGCATTTCTCCCAGGCCCGGATGAACCCGGAACTGCTGATGATCGAGACCGACCGCGACCTGCGCAACCCGGCGGACTTCCTGATCATCAACCGGATCGCCAAGCGGGTCTTCGAGGTGCCGGGCATCGGCCGGGTGCAGACCATCACCCGGCCGCTGGGCACGCCCATCGAGCACACCACGATCCCGTTCATCATGAGCATGCAGGGCACCACCCAGCAGCTGAACATGAAGTACATGCTGGACCGCATGAAAGACATGCTGAAAATGGGCGACGACATGCAGGTCTCGGTCGACAGCATGAAGCAGATGCTCGAGGTCACCCGGGGCATGTCGGAGACCACCCACAGCATGGTCGGCAAGATGCACGTGATGCTGTCCGACGTCTCGAAGCTGCGCGACGACATGGCCGAATTCGACGATTTCTGGCGCCCGATGCGCAACTACTTCTATTGGGAGCCGCACTGTTTCGACATCCCGATCTGCTGGTCGATCCGGTCCATCTTCGACATGATGGACGGCATCGACCAGATGACCGAGGACCTCGAGCGCATCATGCCCGACATGGACCGGCTCGATGAGCTGATGCCCCGGATGCTCGAGATCATGCCGCCGATGATCGAGACCATGGCGAACATGCGGACCACCCAGCTGACCATGCAGTCCACCATGGAGGGACTGCAGCTGCAGATGGAGAAGATGATGGAGGGCCAGAACGCCATGGGCAAGGCGTTCGACGACTCCAAGAACGACGACTCGTTCTATCTGCCGCCCGAGGCGTTCGACAACCCCGACTTCAAGCGCGGCATGAAGATGTTCCTGTCCCCGGACGGCCACGCGGTGCGCTTCATCATCTCCCACGAGGGCGATCCGATGTCGCAGCAAGGCATCTCGCACATCGTGCCGATCAAGCACGCCGTGCACGAAGCCATCAAGGGCACCCCGCTGGAGGGCGCCAAGGTCTATCTGGGCGGCACCGCGGCGGTGTTCAAGGACATGCAGGACGGTGCCCACTACGACTTGGTCATCGCCGGAATCGCTTCGCTCTGCCTGATTTTCATCATCATGCTGCTCATCACCCGCGCGGTGATCGCCTCGGCGGTCATCGTGGGCACCGTGGTGCTGTCGCTGGGAACCTCGTTCGGCATCTCGGTACTGATCTGGCAGCACATCATCGGGCTGGAACTGCACTGGATGGTGCTGGCGATGTCGGTGATCATCCTGCTGGCGGTCGGCTCGGACTACAACCTGCTGCTGGTGGCCCGGTTCAAGGAGGAGATCCACGCCGGGCTCAATACCGGCATCATCCGCGCCATGGGCGGTAGCGGCTCGGTCGTCACCTCCGCGGGCCTGGTATTCGCGTTCACCATGATGTCGATGATGATCTCCGACCTGCGGGTCATCGGCCAGGTCGGCTCCACCATCGGGCTGGGCCTGCTGATCGACACCCTGGTGATCCGCTCGTTCATGACCCCGTCCATCGCGGCGCTGCTGGGCCGCTGGTTCTGGTGGCCGCAGCGGGTGCGCACCCGGCCGGTTCCGGCCCCACTGCCGCAGCCGCACCGGCAAGAGTCGCTGGCCGGTAGCTGAACAGCCCGGCCCGGCCCGCCTCGGCGTCGAGTCCCCGCACCCCCTCGGCGCTTTCGCGCATGGCGTCCCAGCCGGGCCGCCCCGCATGGCCGGCGCACCCGACCGGTGACCGCTCCCATCTGGATGACCCTGCCCCCGAGGGGCATTCTGCCCTGATCGGCAGTGGACCGGGGCCGGGCCACTGCTTGCCGCAGCCGGTGGATGGAGTTCGCTCTCCCCCGAAGAACAGCGGGGCGGTGCCCGGTGAGCGCCGCCACGCCGTGTGCACTTCGCATTGCGCTGTCCGCGCGGCTCGGTGGCCGGGTTACAGTCGCGACGTGCCCAGGATCACCGCCGCATCCGTGGACGAGCACCGCGAGCAGGTTCAGCGCCGCGTCTTCGAGGCGTTCGCGGTGCTGATGGCAGAGCAGAGCTACGACAGCATCACGATGGCCAAGCTTGCCGCCGCCGCCGGGATCGGGCGCACGGCGATCTATCACCACTTCCCCGACAAGGAAGCGGTGGTGGTGGCATTCGCCTCCCACGAAACGAGCCGCTACCTCGACGGGTTGCGCGCAGCGCTCGCCGATGTCGGCGATCCGGCCGAACGGCTGAGCGTCTACATCCGGCACCAGCTCGATGCCGGCCGGCGATTTCACATGGGGCTGGGGAGTCAGCTTTACGGGGCGCTGTCGAAGGAGACGGTGGTGGCGATCCGCGAGCATGTGGCCGCGGTCGAGGATGTCCTGCACGAGATCCTGACCGCAGGTGTGGCAGGCGGGCAGTTCGTGATCGACGACGAAGCCGCCACGATGTCTCTGATCCACGCGTGCTTGACGCCGCGCGGTCTGGCGACGGCGACGATCGAGCGGTTCGTCCTGAGTGCGCTGAGCACAGCGCGGTAGCGCGCCGACACCTTGCATTCGTTCTGACAGTTTGTCAGAATCGTTCTGACAAACTGTCAACTAGCCTGTCGACCAGATGGAGTAGAGCATGTCGCCGAGCACCCTCGTTCTCCCCGAATCGGTCCGACCGCTGTCGGCCGCGATGCGCGAGGACTCAAGGACGGAACACGACGCCGCCGAGCACTCTCCTTTCATGTCGGAACTGCTGGGTGGCAACGTCAACGCGCAGGGCTACGTCGATTATCTGCGGCGGCTGCGGATGATCTACGCCGCGCTCGAGCGTGCCGTGCGGGAGCAGCGCGCCGACCCCCTGATCGCCGCGGTCTACGACCCCGCGCTGGAGCGCCTGTCCGCCATCGACGCCGACCTCGGCCACTGGCTGGGCGAAGCCGCGCCGGAGGTCGATTCGCCCGCTGCCCGGACCTACCGAGACCGGATCGCCGCCGCTTCCGGGGTCGGCCTTCTGGCTCACCACTACACCCGCTACCTCGGGGACCTCTCCGGCGGCCGGGTGATCGGCCGCATGCTGGACCGGGCATTCGCACTGGGCGGCGCAGGCTTGTCGTTCTACGACTTCGCAATGCCTGCGAAGCCGTACAAGGACGCCTACCGGGCCCGCCTGGACGGCTTCGTCCTGAGCCGCGATGAGACCGACCAGGTCGTCGACGAGGTAAGACTCGCGTTCCGCCTGAACATGGAGTTGTTCGACGAACTCGCCGCGAACCTGGCGGCCTATCGCCGCTGACCCGGCGAACCGCACCGACGGCGGGCCCTAACCGGCCCCTCGTACGACGATCACCGGCGTGCGCGCCGACTGCACCACGGCCAGGCTGACCGAACCGAGCAGCATGCCGGCGAAGCCGCCCCGGCCGTGGCTGCCCACCACCACGAGCTGAGCCGACTCGGCCTGCTCGATCAGCTGGTCGGCCGGCCGGTCGTGGACCACAACCCGGCGAATCGCGACATCGGGATAGCGCTCCTGAAAGCCGGCCAGCCGTTCGGCCAGCACCAGTTCGGCGTCGGCGTGCAGCGCGGCCGGATCGATACCCGGAAAATCCACCATCCCGGTGTCGTCCCAGGCGTACACCGCGACCAGTTCCACACCACGCAGGGAGGCTTCTTCGACCGCCAGCGCGGTCGCGGCCTCCGAGACCGGCGATCCGTCGATACCCACCACCACCGGCGCCGCGGCGGAACGCGGCCGGTGCTCATCGTGGATCACCGCGACCGGGCAGTGCGCGTGTCGGACCAGCGCCGAACTGACCGAACCCAGCAGGCTGCGGCGCAGCCGACCATGCCCCCGGGACCCGACCACCAGCACCGCGGCGGCCTTGCTCAGTTCCACCAGCATTGGCACCGTCGACCCGAGCACGGTCTCTCCGGCGACCCGGTCCGCGCCGGCCGCGCCGATGCGCTCCCCGGCGATGCGCAGGGCGTCCCGCAGATAACTCCGGCCCTGCTCCTGCTGCCACTGGGCATAGCCCGGCGGCATCGGTGTCTCGGGAAACGTCATCACCATCGGTGGGGCCAGCACATGCACCAGAGTGAGCGGAAGGCCGTGCAGCGCCGCGGTGCGCGACGCCCATTCGACCGCGGCAATCGACGCCGGCGACCCGTCGACACCTACCAGCACCCCGTGATCGTTGGTAGCCGGCATCCGATTCTCCTCACCTCATTGGCGTTACGCGGGCAGACAGCATAGCTTTTCGGCTTCGGCGACGGTCTCTTCCGGCGGGCGGCTGGTGTCCAGCCGGTGCGCCTCCGGCCACTCGTCCCCTCCGCCCAGTGCCGCGGCGATCCGCGGCGTGGCGTCCGACGTGCCGGAGATCCGGGTCTCGATCCGGTGAGCTGCGGTGTGCTGCGGTGCGGTGCAGACGAATTCGGTCAGCGATGCCGAAACCACCCCGGCCAGCTCGCGGGCCCGCAAACGTTGACGTTCAGCCCCCCAGGTGCCGTCCAGGATCACCGACTCGCCGCGGCGCAACAGCAGCTGCGCACGTTGCAGCACGGCGTCATAGACCGCAGCGACGTTCTCGGTGCGGTACAAACCGGCCCCCAGGACGCCGGGGTCGCCGGAGATCGCTCCGGACCGGCGCAGCTGTCGGCGGACATCGTCGGTGGAGATCACCTGCGCGTCGGCACGTTCGGCCAGCCGGCGCGCCAGCGTCGTCTTCCCGGTTCCCGGCCCCCCGCCGATCAGGATCAACCGCACCGCGGCCGCGCGCAGATGACGCAGCGCGATATCCAGGTGGCGCGCCGCGGCTGCAGCGGCGCCGGTCCTGCCCTGGGCGAAGCACAGAAAATCGGTCTTGGCCCGGACCATCGCCCGGTAGGCGATGTAGAAATGCCGCAACGCCGCCGGTGCGGGGTCACCGGCGAAGTCGCGGTAGCGGTCCAGGAAATGGTCGGCAAGGTCTTGTCGTCCCAGGAATTCCAGGTCCATCGCCAGAAATGCGGCGTCGTCGATGCCGTCGAGGTAGCGCAGCCGGTCGTCGAAGTCCAGGCAGTCCAGCAGCACCGGCCCGTCGGGCAGGCAGAAGATGTCGTCGGCGAGGAGGTCGGCGTGACCGTCGACGATCCGGCGCTGCGCGATGCGCCCGGTGAACAGCAGCGCCCGACCGGAAAGAAACGTCATCGCCAGCTGGTCGATCTCGTCGAGCAGGTCGGGCGGTGCCACCGCAAGACGCCGCAGTTCGGCGAGGTTTCGCTGCCAGCGCGCGGTCACCGAGGCGGCGGTGCCGAAGCCGTCTATCTGCGGTCCGCGGTCCGCGGCGCCATGAAACCGGGCCAGCGCCGCGGCGATCTGGTTCAGTGCTTCCGCCACGGGCTCGCCACGCCGAACCCGTTCGGCCAACCGGGCCGAGTCGGGGTAGCGGCGCATCACGAGCACCGGCTCGCCGGGCTCACCGCACGGACCGCTGAAGTTCCCGATGCCCAGGTAGCTGTCGGGCGCAAGCCGCCGGTTCAGCGCGAGCTCATGCCGACAGGCCCGTTCACGCCGGTCCGGGCTGCTGAAGTCCAGAAATTCGGTTCGCACCGGCTTCTTGGCCTTGTAGGCCCGGTCCCCGACCAGAACGACGATGCCGGTGTGCGTCTCATGCACCTGCGGCGGCTGGTACGCCGATTCGGACGGCACCGGCGTCGGACGCATACCGCCATGATGCCTGAGACCGCCGCTGCCGGGGCCCGTCCCAGGTGAGGACCGAAGACCCTGGCGTGGTTTGCTGATTTCCCGCAGTATCGGTAGCAGTGCGAAACGGAGGCCGATTGTGACTCAAGCAGTGGTGGATGCCGCAGTGCTCAAGGATGCGGTACAGCTGGCCTGCCGGGCACCGTCGCTGCACAACAGCCAGCCGTGGAAGTGGGTGGCCGACACGACTGGGCTGCAGCTGTTCCTCGACGAGGACCGGCAGGTGGAATCGACCGACGACTCCGGGCCCCGACGCGAGGCGATCATCAGCTGCGGCGCCGTGCTGGACCACCTCCGGGTGGCCATCGCGGTGGCGGGCTGGAGCATCAACGTCGACAGGTTTCCCAACCCCAACAACCGCAGACACCTGGCCTCGGTGGATTTCAGCCCGCTGGGCCACATCACCGAGGGGCACCGGCAGCGGGCCGATGCGATCCTGCGCCGCCGCACCGACCGGTTGCCGTTCGCCCCGCCGGCCAACTGGCAGGTTTTCGAGCCGTCGCTGCGCAGATCGCTCGACACCAGCGTGCACCTGGACGTGGTGCCGGCCGAGCTTCGCCCGCAGTTGGCCGAAGCGTCGGCGCTGACCGAGTCGCTGCGCCTGTACGACTCCTCCTATCACGCCGAATTAGCTTGGTGGACCGGCTCTTTTGCGACCTCCGACGGCATCCCGGCCAGTGCGCTGATTTCGGCCACCGAAAGCGATCGCGTCGACGTCGGCCGCACCTTTCCGGTGAGCGGGCAGGGCGACCGGCGGGCCGGGTTGGCCGACGACCGTTCCACCGTGCTGGTGCTCTGCACCGACGAGGACAGCCCGCAGGACGCACTGCGATCCGGGGAGGCGCTGTCGCAGGTGCTGTTGGAGTGCACGCTGGCCGGATTGGCCACCTGCCCACTGACGCACCTGACCGAGTTGGCGGCCAGTCGCGAGTTGATCAATACCTTGATCGGACGAAAAGGCATGCCCCAGACGCTGATTCGGGTCGGCAGGACGCCGGCGATCGACGAGGTGCCGCCGATGACGCCACGTCGACCGCTGAGCGACGTGTTAGAGTGGCGCCGCTGAACAACGCAAAGGTTGGTCACACCATGCCGGTCACCATCGACCCGCGCCGCCACGACGCGGTCCTGTTCGACCTCGACGGAGTGATCACCGACACCGCGTCCGTCCATGCCGCGACGTGGGCCCAGCTCTTCGACGAGTATCTGAGCAGCCACCCCGGCCAATCGCCGTTCACCCACACCGACTATCTGCGCCACGTCGACGGCAAGCCCCGCTACGACGGGGTCCGCGACTTCTTGGCGTCCCGCGACATCACGCTGCCCTGGGGCACACCGGAGGACACCGGCCAGGACACCATCTGCGGGCTGGGCAACCGCAAGCAGACGCTGTTCGCTGCGCACTTGGCCGCCGGGGTGCCGGCCTTCGACTCCACCGTGACGTTCGTGCACCGGTTGCACCGGGCCGGGGTGCGCACCGCGGTGTTCTCCTCGAGCCGCAACTGCGCGGCGGTGCTGGCCGCGGCGGGCCTGGCCGACCTGTTCAGCGTGCGGGTGGACGGCGTCGTCGCCGCCGAACTCGGGCTGCCCGGCAAACCGGATCCGGCCACGCTGATCGAGGCCGCCGACCGGGTGGCAGCGCGGCCGGGACGGTCGGTGGTGGTGGAGGATGCCGAATCCGGCGTGGCCGCCGGGCGTAACGGCGGGTTCGCACTGGTGATCGGCATCGACCGGACCGCACCCGGATCCGGGCATGCCGAGAACCTGCGCCGGTCCGGCGCCGACGTGGTGGTCGGCGATCTGAGCGAGGTGACGGTGCGCACCGGCGACCGGCCGATGTCGGCACTGCCCGACGCCATGGCGGCGCTCGGCTCGGCCGGCGGGCTGGCGATCACCCGGCCGCCCGCGGTGTTCTTCGACTTCGACGGCACCCTGTCCGACATCGTCAACGACCCCGACGCCGCCCGTCCGGTCGCCGGCGCCGAGGAAGCGTTGCGGGAGTTGGCAGCCCGCTGCCCGGTTGCGGTGCTCAGCGGCCGCGACCTGGCCGACGTGCAGAACCGCGTCGGCCTGCCGGGCATCTGGTATGCCGGCAGTCACGGCTTCGAACTGACCGGCCCCGACGGCACGCACCACCAGAACGACACCGCCGCTTCGGCGGTTCCGGTGCTGGCGGAGGCTGCAGCGGCGCTGCGCGCCGAATTCGCCGCGATCCCCGGTGTGATGGTGGAGCACAAGCGGTTTGCCGTTGCGGTGCACTACCGCAATGCCGCACGGGACCAGGTCGGTGGCTTGACCGCGGCGGTGCGCAGCACCGGGCGACACTACGCACTGCGGGTGACCACCGGCCGCGAAGTCATCGAGCTGCGCCCGGATATCGACTGGGACAAGGGGAGAACGCTGCGCTGGCTGCTGGGCCGGCTCACCGGCGACGGTGCCGATTCCGGCCCGCTGCTGCCGATCTACCTCGGTGACGACATCACCGACGAAGACGCCTTCGATGCGGTGCACTCGGACGGTCTCGACGGAATCGGGATCGTCGTCAGCCACCGCGAGGACGGCGATCGAGCGACCGCCGCGCAGTTCTCGGTCGAAAACCCCAGCCAGGTCGTCGAATTCGTCAGGCGGCTGGCACGACACCTCAGTTGAGACCGCAACTTGCGAAGGGACGTTCGCGGATGGGCTACGAAGACGCACAGATCGGCAGCGAGTACGACGAGTTCCCCGAGTTGCTGGACCGGGACTTCCAGCGGCTGGCCCGCGACCGGGTGCAGAAGCTCACCCGGATGATCATGCCGGCCAGCCATCCCGGGGTGAACGAGCTGATGGTGTCGATCTGGATCGACGGCTTGGCGACCGGGATGCGGATGGCCCGGGACTGACCGGGGCCGGCACAGCGTCCCCGCCCGCCGGGCGTCAGGTGCGGTACTGTGCCGTGCCGTCGTCGAGGACCACCCGGGGATTGCTGCCGTCGGGTCCGGCGGCCTCGGTGCGGAACACCGCGTGCCCGGGTTCGGTGCGCCAGATCGAGGTGGTCAGCGTCTCGCCGGGGAAGACCGGATCGGTGAACCGGGCCGCGATCGATGTGATCCGGCTGGCGCTGTCGGGGTGGCCGCCGCCCAGCTCCGCCACCAGGGCACGCCCGGCAAAGCCGTAGCTGCACAGGCCGTGCAGGATCGGCCTGGGGAAGCCGGCCAGCGTGGCGGCGAACCATGGGTCGCTGTGCAGCGGGTTGCGATCTCCGGAGAGCCGGTAGAGCAGCGCCTGATCCTCGCGGGTCGGGTAGCTGATGCGCGCATCCGGTTCACGGCCGGGGATCTCCGGGGCCGACGGCCGCTCCCCCGGTGACCCGCCGAAGCCGCCCGCCTTCCGGATGACCGCGGTGGTCAGCGTCTCGGCGATCGGCTCGCCGGTCTTCGGGTCGCTGCCGCGGGCGCGCAGCATCACGATGGCGTTCTTGCCTTCGCCCTTGTCCTGGATGTCGGCCACCTCGGCGACCACCCGCAGGCTGCCGGCGGCCGGCAGCGGCGCGAACAACCGCACCTGCTGCGAGCCGTGCAGCAGCATCGCCGGGTTGAATGTGCCGATCTTGCCGACCGCGGCGAAGCCCATGCAGCAGATCACCGCGTAGGTCGGCAGCACCTGCTGGGGGATGCCGTGGCTGTTCTCGGTGGTGAACGCCAGATCCGCGGTCCCGGCGCCGACCCCGAGCGCGTAGAGCATGGTGTCGCGGTCGGTCCAGTCGAACACCACCGGTTCGGTGCTGGCACCGACGGCCTTCGGGTCAAGCGCCATGGGTGTTCTCCTCAAGTCGGTCACACTGCCTCGGATGCAACGGATCCGACCCGATTCGACCAGATTCGACCCCAAACCGCCAGAAATCTTCCCATCCGGGCCGTCGACAAGGCAGGCTGTCGCCATGCCCAACCGCACTCGCGCCGTCATCCGGCACGTCGTGGTCGCGCTCGCCGCGGCGCTGACGCTCGGCGCCTGCTCCACGCCGCAACCGCACACGATCACCCTGACGTTCATCCGGCACGCCGAGTCGGAGAGCAACGCCGCCGACATCATCGCCACCGACGTGCCCGGTCCGGGGCTCACCGAGCAGGGCCGGGGGCAGGCCCAGCAGATCGCGCGCCAACTGCAGGGCAACCGCTATGACGGCGTCTACGCCTCGTCGATGCTGCGCAGCCAGCAGACCGCGGCACCGCTGGCCACCGAGATCGGCCGGGCGGTCCAGATCCTGCCCGGGCTGCGGGAGGTCGACGCCGGCTGGTACGACAGCGGGCCGTCGTCGCGGTCCGACCGGACCTATCTGCTGGCACCCGAGGGCTGGCTGCGCGGGGATCGCACTCTGGCCATCCCGGGGTCGATCGACGGCAACGAGTTCAACGAACAGTTCGGCGCCGCGGTGCAGAAGATCTACGACAGCGGCGACGTCAACCCGGTGGCGGTCTCGCACGGCGTGGCGATCATGGCCTGGACGCTGATGAACGTGAAGAACCCGCGGGTCAGCCTGATGACCGACCATCCGCTGCCCAACATCGGCCGGGTGGTGATCACCGGCAGCCCGGCCACCGGCTGGAAGTTGGTCGACTGGGACGGGATCCGGGCGTTCAACTGACCGGGTCCGGGCCCCGCTCGGTCAGGACGAGCACAGCTCGTCCAACGACTTCGCAGCGAACTGCCCGAACTCCTCAACGGCGGGGCCACCCCACAGCAGACGCCCACGTCGAAGGGCAACCGTACCGGGGCGAGCAGACCCATGACATCCGATGAGAGTTCGTCCACCCCGGCCGGGGTCGTGCCGCCCGTGATCGGCTTCCCGAAATCCCACGTCGAGCATTCGCGCGGACTTTCGATCGCCCCGGCCGAATGGCAGACACCGTTTCGCGGATCGGCATGGTGATCGATTGCCGATATTTGCCAACCCGGGCCGCAGCCGGTGTTCGGCGGCGCCCCTGGCGCCGTTCACGGTCGGGCTGCCGGTGGCCGGAACGCGACGATCAGCGCGGCGCCGGCCGTACGGTACTGGACGGTACTGAGTCACCGGTTCTATGGTGGGCGCTATGCCGCCGGCTTCCGATCAGGGCGCACAACCTTCGCGGTGGTCCCCCCGTGAGCTCGAGTTGCTCGCCGTGACACTGCAGTTGCTGCAGGAGCAGGGGTACGACGGCCTGACGGTCGACGCGGTCGCCGCCACCGCGCGGGCCAGCAAGGCCACCGTGTACCGGCGCTGGCCGTCGAAAGCCGAATTGGTGTTGGCCGCATTCGTCGAGGGCATCCGCCAGGTCGCCGTCCCACCCGACACCGGCACGCTGCGCGGCGATCTGGTGCAGTTGGGCGACCTGGTCTGCCGGCAGGCCCGGCAGCACACCGGCACCATCCGCGCGGTTCTCGTGGAGGTATCGCGCAGTCCCGCCCTCAACGACGCCATGCAGAGCCAGTTCGTGGACCAGCGGAAGGCCCTCATGCAGCACATCCTGGGTCGCGCCGTGACCCGCGGCGAGATCGCCGCCGCCGCCATCGACGACGAACTGTGGGACGTGCTGCCCGGCTACCTGGTCTTCCGGTTCATCATCCCGAGTCGCCCCCCCACCCGGCGCACCGTGCGCACCCTGGTCGACGACATCATCCTGCCCAGCCTCACCCGCCCCACCGGGTAGCGCTCACCACGCCGGGGAACCAGCGCGCATCACCGCCGTTCTTGAAGCAGTACGGTACCGTACTGTATCGTAGAGAAATCCTCGCCCGAGCGGTCTCGCGCATCGACGAAAGGTTGACGGGTGGACGGGATTTCGATCAGCACACTGGTCAAGCGCAACTGGCCGGCGCTGGTCACCGTCGCCGTCGTCATGGTCGCGGGGTTCAGCGTCTACCGGCTGCACGGCATCTTCGGCTCGCACGACGGCACTGCGGCGCCCGGCACCGCGTCCGACCAGATCGTCCCGTTCAATCCCAAGCAGGTGCGACTCGAGGTCTTCGGCGCGCCCGGGACGGTGGCAACCATCAATTTCCTCGATGTCGACGCGCAACCGCAGAAAGTGCTCGACGCGCCGCTGCCCTGGTCGCACACCATGACGACGACGCTGCCCGCGGTCTTCGGCCAGGTGGTGGCGCAGGGTGACGGCGACGTCATCGGCTGCCGCATCACGGTCGACGGTGTCGTCAAAGCCGAGCGGACCGTCAACAAGGTGAACGCGTACACCTCCTGCCTGGACAAGTCGTCGTGAACGGCAACCCCGGCTCCCGGATCTCGGTGGCGGGAAGCATCCGCGCGCTCGCGGTGCCGATCCTGCTGTTCTGGGTGGCGCTGGCCGCCGTCACGAACATCGCCGTCCCGCGACTGGAGCAGGTCGCCGAGGCGCACAACGTCTCACTCAGCCCCACCGATGCACCGGCACTTCGGGCGATGATGCGGGTGGGCCAGGTGTTCGGCGAATTCGACTCCGACAGTGCGGCGATGATCGTCCTGGAGGGCGGGAGCCCGCTCGGCGACGACGCCCACCGCTTCTACCGCACCCTGGTCGGCAAGCTGTCCGACGACACCCGCCACGTCCAGCACATCCAGGACTTCTGGGGCGACCCGCTGACCGCTGCCGGCGTGCAGAGCCCCGACGGCAAGGCCGCCTACGTCCAGGTGTATCTGGCCGGAAACCAGGGCGAGGCGCTGTCGAACGAGTCCGTCCGGGCGGTGCGCGACATCGTGGCCGCGACGCCGGCGCCGGCGGGGATCCGGGCCTATGTCACCGGCGGGGCGCCGCTGCTCACCGACCAGTTCGGGGTGGGCAGCAAAGGGACCGTGAAGGTCACGCTGATCACGCTGCTGGTGATCGCGGTGATGCTGTTCTCGGTCTACCGCTCCCTGGCCAGCATGCTGCTGGTGCTGGTCACGGTGCTCGTTCAATTGCTCGCGGCCCGGGGCATCATCGCGGTCCTGGCCAACGCCGGAGTCATCGGGCTCTCGGTGTACGCGACCAACCTGCTCACGTTGCTGATCATCGCCGCCGGCACCGACTACGCGATCTTCTTCGTGGGCCGCTACCAGGAGGCGCGCTCGGCCGGCGAGGACCGCCGGAGGTCTTTCCGGACAATGTATTACGGCACGATGCATGTGGTGCTGGGCTCGGGCCTGACGATCGCCGGCGCCGTGTTCTGCCTCAATTTCACCCGGTTGCCGTACTTTCAAAGCCTGGGCATGCCGGTCTCGGTGGGCATTCTGGTGGCGCTGATCGCCGCCCTGACACTGACCCCCGCCATGATCACCGTCGCCAGTCGTTTCGGCCTTCTCGAACCGAAACGGGCGATGCGGACCCGGCACTGGCGACGGATCGGCACCGCCATCGTCCGCTGGCCCGGCCCGATCCTCACCGCGGCCGGCGCGGTCGCCCTGATCGGTCTGCTTGCGCTGCCGGGTTATACGACCAGTTACGACGTCCGGCACTACATCCCGGGCACCGCACCGGCCAATGTCGGCTACGCGGCTGCCGAGCGCCATTTCTCCCCGGCCCGGCTGAACCCGGAGATGCTGATGCTGGAATCCGACCACGACATGCGCAACCCGGCCGACATGCTGGTCCTGGACCGGGTCGCCAGGAGCATCTTCCATCTGCCCGGCATCGACCTGGTCCAGTCCATCACCCGGCCGCTGGGAACGCCGATCGACCACGCCTCGATTCCGTTCCAGATCAGCATGGGCAACACCGCACAGGTGCTGAACCTGACCTACCAACAGGATCGGGCGGCCGACATGCGCAGGCAGGCCGACGAGATCGCGAAGTCGATCGAGGTGATGAAGCGCCAGTACGAGCTGCAACAGGAGCTCGCCGACGCCACCGCGGGTCAGGCCGAGGGCTTCGACGAGACCGTCGCCACCTTGAGCGGACTGCGCGACAAGATCGCCAACGTCGACGACTTCCTGCGCCCGGTCCGCAATTACTTCTACTGGGAACCGCACTGCTTCGACATCCCGGCCTGCGCCGCGGCCCGATCGGCCTTCGACGCGATCGACGGCATCGACCAACTCAGTGAACAGTTGGCCGGCGTCAAGCGCACCTTGGACAAGCTGGCGGCGATTCAGCCGCAACTGGTTTCGCTGATGCCCGGCCAGATCGCCAGCCAGCAGACCAATCACGAACTGATGCTGACGAACTACGCCACGATCTCGGGCATCTACGACCAGATGGCGGAAATGACCGAGAACTCCACGGCGATGGGGCGGGCCTTCGACGCGGCCAAGAACGACGACTTCTTCTACCTCCCGCCAGAGGCGTTCGACAACCCCGACTTCCAACGCGGCCTGAAGATGTTCCTGTCGCCGGACGGCCGTGCGGCGCGCATGATGATCACCCACGAAGGCGATCCGGCCACCCCCGAAGGCATCTCGCACGTCGATCCGATCAAGAAGGCGGCTCGCGAAGCCATCAAGGGCACCCCGTTGCGGGGCGCCGACATCTATCTCGCCGGGACCGCGTCCACCTACAAGGACATCCGGGACGGGGCCAAATACGACCTGATGATCGCCGGGATAGCCGCCCTGAGCCTGATCCTGCTGATCATGATGTTCGTGACCCGGAGCCTGGTTGCCGCGATCGTCATCGTCGGGACGGTGGCGCTTTCGCTGGGCGCCTCGTTCGGGCTGTCCGTCCTGGTCTGGCAGGACCTTTTCGGCATCCAGTTGTACTGGATCGTGCTGGCACTGGCCGTCATCGTGCTGCTGGGCGTGGGCTCGGACTACAACCTGCTGTTGATCTCGCGGCTGAAGGAGGAGATCGGCGCGGGTTTGCACACCGGCCTGATCCGCGCGATGGCCGGTTCCGGTTCGGTGGTGACCTCCGCCGGACTGGTCTTCGCCGCAACGATGTCGTCGTTCTCCTTCAGCGATCTGCGGGTGCTGGGTCAGATCGGCACCACCATCGGCCTCGGCCTGCTGTTCGACACGCTGATCGTGCGGTCCTTCATGACGCCGTCGGTCGCGGTGCTGCTCGGCCGATGGTTCTGGTGGCCACTGCGGGTGCGCCCGCGCCCGGCCAGCGAGATGCTGCGGCCCTACGGGCCGCGACAGGCGGTTCGGGAACTGCTGGGGAACAATTCGGCCCCACCCGGTTGACGCGCGCCGCATGCCCGGCCACGATGGCCCCATGCGCTACCTCGTTACCGGCGGTACCGGATTCATCGGGAGCCGTGCGGTCACCCGTCTGCTGACAACCCACCCCGACGCCGAGGTCTTCGTGCTGGTCCGCCGCGCCTCACTGGGCCGCTTCGAACGCCTGGCAAACGCCTGGGGCGAGCGGGTCAAACCGCTGGTCGGCGACCTGACGGCGGCCGATCTCGGGTTGACCGACGCGGCTGTCGCCGAACTGGGGCCGATCACCCATCTGCTGCACTGCGCGGCGATCTACGACATCACCGCCGGTGCGGCCGAGCAACGGGCCACCAACGTCGAAGGCACCCGCGCGGTGATCGAACTGGCCCGGCGGCTGGACGCCACCCTGCACCACGTGTCGTCGATCGCGGTGGCCGGCGAGCACCACGGTGATTTCACCGAAGCCGATTTCGACATCGGCCAGACGCTGCCGACGCCGTACCACCAGACCAAGTTCGAGGCCGAGCAGTTGGTGCGCGGCGCGCCGGGGTTGCGCTACCGCGTGTACCGCCCGGCGGTGGTGGTGGGCGATTCGCGTACCGGCGAGATGGACAAGATCGACGGCCCCTACTACTTCTTCTCACTGCTGGCCAGGTTGGCGGTGCTGCCCAAACTGACACCCGTGGCACTGCCCGACACCGGACGGACCAACGTCGTCCCGGTCGACTACGTCGTCGACGCGCTGGTCACCCTGATGCACGCGTCGAACCGGGACGGTCAGACGTTTCATCTGGCCGCACCGGAAACCATCGGGCTGCCCGACATCTACCGCGCCGTCGCCGACGTCGCCGGCCTGCCGCCGCTGCGGGCCACGCTGCCCGGCGCACTGGCCGCGCCGGTGCTGCGGGCCGGCGGCCGGGCGAAGGTGTGGCGCAACATGGTGGCCACCCAGCTGGGCATCCCCGGCGAGATTCTCGACGTGGTACAGCTGAAGCCGACGATCGTCTCGGACGCCACCCGGGAAGTACTGCACGACAACGGAATCGACGTACCCGATTTCGCCGGCTACGCGCCCCGGCTGTGGCGGCACTGGGCAGCACAGCTGGACCCGGACCGGGCCCGCCGCGACGACCCGGCCGGGCCGCTGGTTCACCGGCACGTCATCGTCACCGGGGCGTCCAGCGGAATCGGCCGGGCTTCGGCGGTCGCGATAGCCGCCCGGGGCGCGTGCGTATTCGCGCTTGCCCGCAACGGCGACGCGCTCGACGAGTTGGTGGCCGAGATCCGCGCCAGCGGCGGTCAGGCCCACGCGTTCAGCTGCGATGTCACCGACTCGGCCTCGGTGGAGCACACCGTCAAGGACATCCTGGGCCGATTCGGCCACGTCGACTACCTGGTGAACAACGCCGGCCGGTCGATCCGGCGCTCGGTGGTCAATTCCACCGAACGGCTGCACGACTACGAGCGCACCATGGCGGTCAACTACTTCGGTGCGGTGCGGATGGTGCTGGCGCTGCTGCCGCACTGGCGGGAACGCCGGTTCGGCCACGTCGTCAACGTCTCCAGCGAGGGGGTGCTGGCGCACAGCCCCAAGTACAGCTCCTATGTACCCACCAAGGCGGCGCTGGATGCGTTCGCCGACGTGGTGGGCACCGAGACGCTCTCGGATCACGTCACGTTCACCAACCTCCATATGCCGCTGGTGGCCACCCCGATGATCGTGTCGTCGCGGCGCTTCATCCCGATGCCGGCAATCAGCGCCGAACACGCCGCTGCGATGGTGGTGCGCGCGCTGATCGAGAAACCGGCCCGCATCGACACCCCGCTGGGCACATTGGCCGAAGCGGGTAACTACCTGCTGCCCACGGTGGCGCGGCGGATTCTGCACCAGCTCTACCTCGGTTACCCGGATTCGGCGGCGGCGCGTGGACTCGCCCCCGCCGAGGCCAAGCCGGCGCCGACGTTCCGCCGCCAGCCGAAACGCCCGGCCCGCGGAGCACCGCCGCTGCGAATCCCCCGGCCGATCAAGAAGGCGGTGCGACTGGTCCCCGGCGTGCACTGGTGATCCGCACTATCTCCACGCACCCGAACACAACCGATTCGGGCGCCTGCACAGAGGTCGGGTAGCCGACCGCCTTCTGCCTGGGCTGCTTTCTGCCGACAGGCCTGGTCGCATCCACACAAGCCGATCGATGATCTCTGCGTCCAACAGGTGCGGCACGTCGCAGGTCGCCGGAACGCGCACCGGGAGGCCGGCTTTGATTCACCGGGTGTTCTACGCACCAGGTTCCCCTACGTGTGCCGCCGGCTCTGCGGTCAGCGTTCGGACCCGCAATGCGGATGACCTCGTCTTCTGAGCAGAACCCGTTCGTCGCACCGTAGTCGATGTGAAGATCGCCGGGGCTTCGGCACCACGCACGTTCTCGCGCTCGTCGACCGCGCTCCCGCGGCGACTGCGGAGTCGAGATTCTCGACGGCGGCATTCAGTGCCAGGGGTCGGCACGCCACGACGCCCCTCGACGGTGCGCGTCCCACGGCTGGCCGGCGTCAGCGGCAAGTCCCGGTGACGCGGTCGGCTCAGACGATGATCCGCAGTGGGTGTTCGAGCAGGCGCACCAGGTCCTGGAGGAATGCCGCCGCGGTCGCCCCGTCCAGCACCCGGTGGTCGATGGCCAGCGTCAGCTTCACCCTGCTGGCCACCGCCAGCTGACCCTCGCGCACCACAGCCTCCTGCTGAGCGGCACCCACAGCGAGAATCGCGGCTTCGGGCGGGTTGATGATCGCGGTGAAATGATCGATACCGTACATACCGAGGTTGCTGATCGTGAAGGTGCCGCCGGACATGTCGTCCGGGGTGAGCCGGCCGGAGCGGGCACGTTCGATCAGGGTGTGCGACTCGGCCGCGATCTCGGCCAGGCCCTTGTGATCCGCGTCCCGGATCACCGGCACCAACAGGCCGGCATCGGCGGCGACGGCGCAGCCGATGTTGACCTGGCGGTGGCGCAGCAGGTGGTCCCCGCCCCAGGAGGAATTGACCTGCGGATGCGCGGCCAGGGCGACGGCGCACGCCCGGATCAACAGGTCGGTGACACTGATCAGCACCGCCCCGGCCGCCAGTTCGGTGTTCAACTCGGCGCGCAGCCCCTGCAGTGCGCCGACATCGGCCACCGCCGTGAGGTAGAAGTGCGGCGCCGCCGCGCTTTCGGTGAGCCGTCGGGCGGTGATCCGCCGGATCGCGGTCAACGGCACCCGCTCGTCATCACCGGCCGCGGCGGTGGGCTCCGCGCGGGTCGGCACCAGCGCGCTCGAAGGTGCTGCGGCGCCGTCACGTTCGGCGATGACGGCGTCGATGTCGGCGCGCACGATCCGGCCGCCCGGACCGGTGCCGGTGACGGTCGCCAGATCGATGCCGTGATCGCGGGCCAGCGCCCGCACCAGCGGGGTGGCCCGGATGTGCGACGGCGGTTCCCGGTCGGCCGGCCGGGCGCCGTCGTCCGGCACGGCCGCGGTATTCCCTTCGGCTCCTTCGGCCCCTTCGGCCCCTTCGGTCCCTTCGGCCCTTTCGGTCCCTTCGGTCCCTTCGGCCCTTTCGGCCTCGATGACCGCGATGGGTTGCCCGATCGCCACCGTGCTGCCGGCGGGGGCGACGATGCGGGTCAGCACCCCCTCCTCGTAGGCCTCCATCTCCATCAGCGCCTTGTCGGTCTCGATCTCGGCGAGGACGTCGCCGCGCTCGACGTGGTCGCCTTCTTTCTTGAGCCAACTGCTGATGACACCCTCGGTCATGGTGTCCGACAACCGCGGCATCAGCACGTCTGCCATCAGCGGGCCCTGCCGGAGTAGTCGAACCGGGTGGCGTCGAGCACCTCGCGGATCACCTTGGTCAGATCGGCCGCATCCGGCAGCGCCGCCAGCTCGAGCGGCTTGGCGTACGGCAGCGGCACCTCGGCGGACGCCACCCGGCGCACCGGCGCGTCCAGATAGTCGAAAGCCCCCTCGGCGATCGTCGCCGCGATCTCCGCGCCGACCCCGTAGGTCAGCCAATCGTCTTCCAGCACAACGGCACGGGTCGTCTTGCGCACCGAGGCACAGATGGTCTCCCGGTCCAATGGCCGCAGGCTCGACAGATCGACCACCTCCACCGACACCCCGTCGGCCTCGAATTGGCGGGCCACGTCCAGGGCGATCACCGTCGACCGCGAGTAGGCCACCACGGTCAGGTCGGTGCCCTCCTTGACCACCGACGCCGTCCCGATCCGCGCCACCCGCTCACCGTCGGGCACTTCGCCCTTGGTGTTGTACAGCGCCAGGTTCTCCAGGAAGAGCACCGGGTCGTCATCGCGGATGGCGGCGGTCAGCATCGACTTGGCGGCAGCCGGCGTGGCCGGAGCGACGACCTTCATGCCGGGCACATGGGCGTACCAGACCTCCAGGTTCTGCGAGTGGGTCGCCGCCAGCTGCTGTCCCCCGCCGCCGGGTGTGCGGATCACCATCGGCACGCTGACCTGGCCGGCGAACATGGCGTGCATCTTGGCGGCGTGGTTCACGATCTGGTCGATGGCCAGCAGGGAGAAGTTGATCGTCATGATCTCCACCACCGGGCGCATGCCGAGCATCGCCGCGCCGATCGCCGCACCGACGAAACCCCCTTCGCAGATCGGGGTGTCGATCACCCGGGTGGGGCCGAACTCGGCCAGCAGTCCGGCGGTGATCTTGTAGGAGCCCTCGAAGACGCCGATCTCCTCGCCGATCAGGATCACCGACTCGTCGCGCAGCAGCTCGGCACGCAGCGTGTCGTGCAGCGCCTGGCGGTACGTCATCTCCGTCATAGCAGCGGCTCGCCCGGAAGTCGTTGCGGCGTATTGGGTACCGGGGTGGCGTAGCTGTAGTCGAACAACTGTCCGGGCTCCGGGTCGGGGCTGGAGTCGGCGAAGCCCACCGCAGCGTCGACCGCCGCCTCGGCCTGGTCGTCGATGGCCTGCGCGGCGGGTTCGTCGAGGATGCCCGCCTCGATCAGCTTCCGCCGGAACGCCGGCACCACATCGGACCGGCGCAGCCGCTCGGTCTCCTCGCGGGACCGGTATTTGGCCGGATCCACCACCGAGTGCCCCCGCAGCCGCTGGCACACCGCCTCGATCAGGCCCGGCTGACGTTCGGTGCGGGCCCGCAGCAGGGCGGCCCGGGCGGCATCGCGCACCGCGAGGACGTCGTCGCCGTCGACGCGCACTCCGGGGATCCGGTAGGAGCAGCCCCGCTTGTACAGCTCCGGTTCGGCGGCGGCCTTCTCCACCGGGGTGCCCATCCCCAGTCCGTTGTTGACGATCACATAGACGATCGGCAGCCGCCACAGCCCGGCCAGGTTGAGGGCTTCGTGGAACGAGCCGATGTTGGTGGTGCCGTCACCGAGCAGGCACATCACCGCCTCGGCGTCGGGTCCGGGCGCGCCCCGGTAGGTCAGCGCGAGCGCGGCGCCGGTCGCCGGCGGAATCTGCCCGCCGACGATGCCGTAGCCGCCCAGCATCCGCAGTCTGCGGTCGAACAGGTGCATCGAGCCGCCGCGGCCGGCCGACACGCCGGTGGCCTTGCCGAACAACTCGGCCATGATGCGGCCCGGCTCCAGCCCGCGGGCCAGTGCGTACCCGTGATCGCGGTACGTGGTGAACAGGTAATCGCGTGGCTCCAGTGCCGCCATCAGCCCGACGACGGTGGCCTCCTCGCCCAGGTTGAGATGGCAGTACCCGCCGATCTTCGCGCGCTGGTACATCTGCGAGGCCCGCAGCTCGAACGCCCGGATCACCGCCATCTGCCGGTAGTAGTGGCGCAGCGTCTGGACGGGCTCCGCAGCCGGGAGTTCAGGCACCGGGCGGCTGCTCCTGCAGTTCGAACTGCTCGCCGGCCGCGTGGCAGCGGGGGCAGCGGCTCGGCGGATGCTCACCGCGCACCGCCTCGCCGCAGACCCGGCAGGCCCACTCGGTGGCCATCATCGCCAGCACGTCGTGCAGGCTCACGATCCCCACCAGGTGGCCCTCGGCCAGCACCGGCACCCGCCGGATGCGGCGATCGATCAGCAGGTGCCGGATGTCTTCAACGGGAGCGTCGGCGCTGACGCTGACCACCGCGGTCGTCATCACCTCGCGGGCGGTGGCACCAGCCTTCCCGAGCAGGTCGAATTCGCTGACGATCCCCAGCAGGGCGCCCGCGGCGCTGACCACCGGGGCCGCGGTGATCCGATTCCGGGTCAGGGTCCGGGCCACCTGCTGGATGGCGGCGTCGGGGTCGACGGTGATCACCGGTGACGTCATGATGTCGCCCGCGGTGCTGGGCGCCAGCGCGGAGGCAACATCGTCCGTTTTATCCACTTCCCCAGACTATGCCGGAAAACCTCCGCGCAGGAAACCTTTCCGTCCGCACCGATTTCGCCGTTCCGACAATGGCCGGCAGCGACTCCGACCAACAACGGCAAAGCGGCAGCGATCTGGTGGCCGGCATGGTGAAGTGGTAGGGCACCGAAGCCGATCAGGAGCCTGTGGCGGGAGGGAACCGCGGTGGCCGAGCATGATTTCTGACCAGGTATTCCCAGTCGAGCCATGGCAGCTGCGCGAGACCCGGCTCGACCTGGACGTGTTGGCGCAGTCCGAGTCGCTGTTCGCGCTGTCCAACGGGCACATCGGGTTGCGCGGCAACCTCGACGAGGGCGAACCGCACGGCGTTCCGGGCACCTACTTGAATTCGTTCTACGAGGTGCGGCCGCTGCCGTATGCCGAAGCCGGGTACGGCTATCCGCAGGCCGGCCAGACCGTCGTCAACGTCACCAACGGCAAGATCATGCGGCTGATGGTCGACGACGAGCCGTTCGACGTCACCTACGGCGAATTGATCAGCCACGAACGGATTCTCGACATGCGAGCCGGTACGCTCATCCGCCACGCGCACTGGCGGTCGCCGGCGGGCAAGCAGGTCAAGGTGCACTCGACCCGGCTGGTGTCGCTGGCCCAGCGCAGTGTCGCGGCCATCGAGTACATCGTCGAGGCGCTCGACCAGTTCGTCCGGGTGACGGTGCAGTCCGAACTCGTCGCCAACGAGGACCTGCCGGCCACCTCCGGCGATCCGCGGGTCTCGGCGATCCTGAACAACCCGCTGGAGGCCGTCGAGGAGGAGCACAACGATCGGGGCGCGGTGCTGGTGCACCGGACCCGGGCCAGCGACCTGATGGTGGCCGCCGGGATGCACCACGAGATCGAGGTTCCCGGCCGCGTCCAGGTCACCACGCTGGCGATTCCCGACGTGGCCGGAACCACCGTGATCTGCGGGCTTCGCCCCGGCCAGCAACTGCGCATCGTGAAGTACCTGGCCTACGGCTGGTCCAGCGCGCGCTCCCGGCCGGCCCTGCGCGACCAGGCCATCGCCGCGCTGACCGGCGCCCGCTACAGCGGCTGGCAGGGGCTGCTGGAGTCGCAGCGCAAATACCTCGACGAGTTCTGGGACGGGGCCGACGTCGAAGTCGACGGCGACCCCGAACTGCAGCAGGCGGTCCGGTTCGCGCTGTTCCAGATCTTGCAGGCCAGCGCCCGCGCCGAACGTCGGGCGATTCCCAGCAAGGGCCTGACCGGCACCGGCTATGACGGTCACACCTTTTGGGACAGTGAGAGTTTCGTGCTGCCGGTGCTGTCCTACGTCGCACCGCACGCCGCGGCCGACGCACTGCACTGGCGGGCGTCGACACTGCCGATGGCCAAGGAGTGGGCAGCCGAACTCGGCCTGAAGGGGGCGGCCTTCGCCTGGCGGACGATCCGCGGCCAGGAGTGTTCGGGATACTGGCCGGCCGGCACCGCGGCATTCCATATCAACGCCGACATCGCCATGGCCTTCGAGCTCTACCGGATCGTCACCGGCGACCAGTCGGTGGAGGAGGAGAGCGGGCTGCCGGTGCTGGTCGAGACCGCCCGGCTGTGGCTCTCGCTCGGCCACCACGACCGGCACGGGGTGTGGCACCTCTACGGGGTGACCGGCCCCGACGAGTACACCGCGATCGTCCGCGACAACGTGTTCACGAACCTGATGGCGGCGCACAATCTGCACACCGCGGCGGCGGCCTGTGCCCGCTACCCGGACGCGGCACGCTCGATGGGTGTCGGCACCGAGGAGATGGCCGCCTGGCGGGACGCGGCCGATGCCGTACACATCCCCTACGACGACGAGATCGGTGTGCACCCGCAGTGCGAGGGCTTCACCTACCAGCCGGAATGGGACTTCGAAGCCGAGAACGTCTATCCGTTGCTGCTGAGCCAGCCCTACGTGCGGCTGTACCCCGCACAGGTGGTCAAGCAGGCCGACCTGCTGTTGGCGATGCAGTGGCGCAGCCATGCGTTCACCCCCGAGCAAAAGGCCCGCAACGTCGACTACTACGAGCGGCGCACGGTGCGCGACTCGTCGCTGTCGCCGTGCACCCAGGCGGTGCTGTGCGCCGAGGTCGGCCATCTGGAACTGGCGCACGACTACATCTACGAGACGGCGCTGCTGGATCTGCGCGACCTGCACGACAACACCCGCGAAGGCCTGCACCTGGCGGCACTGGCCGGCACCTGGACCGCACTGGTGGCCGGCTTCGGCGGCCTGCGCGACGACGACGGTGTGCTGTCGCTGGACCCGGCGCTGCCCGACGGAATCTCCTGCCTGCAGTTCCGGTTGCGCTGGCGCCAGTTTCGGCTCACCGTGTGCGCCACCCACGACGACGTCACCTACACGCTTCGCGACGGACCCGACGGCCGGTTGACCATCCGGCATGCCGGCGACGAGATCACCCTGGACACCAGCACACCGTCGACGGTCGCGGTGCGTGCCCGCAAGCCACTGCTGCCGACGCCGAGTCAGCCGCCGGGCCGGGCGCCGACCCATCGGCGCATGCTGCGGGGCAACTGAGTCCTGATCACTCCTCACTCATAGGCACCCTCCAGGTACCACCGGCGCTGCCGGTAGCACAGCAGCAGGGCCGCGCCGGGCGACCCGCTGTCCGAGGCGCCGTCCAGCAGCACCTGGGCGCGGGCGACGCGGCCCGCCGTGCCCGCCGTGACCCGGTCCGGATCCCACCATCGCTCGTCGACCGGCCATGGCCCGGCCCACCAGCGCAACCGGCTGCCGCTGCCGTGTGCGACCAGCTTCGCCGGATCGGCGGAGAACAACCCCCGGCCGGTCACCCTGACCGGATTATGTTGGGCGTCGAGCAGTTCCACCGGACCGTCAAGCAGCACCGCCGGCGACGGCTCGGGCAGCCGGCCGGGCCACGGCTGGCGCGGGTCGGCCTGCGGCACCGGTTCGCCACCCAGCGGCGTCCAGGTGATCCGTTCGCCCGGACCCCGACCGCCGGACAGCACCGGGAGCTGCACCGCGTCCGGGCCGAGCAGTCCCTGCACCCGCACCAGCACCCGCCGGGCCCGCTGGCGGTCCGCCTCGTCACCTGCTCCCAGTCCACCCCACAGCGGCAACTGCAACGCCTCGGCGGCCACCACCTCCACCGGATGCAGCCGCAACGACCGGATCGGCGCGGTGGGCCTGTCTCGGGCGGCACGGGCCGTCAGCCAACCGTCCAGTTGCCAGCGCACCCGGTCGGCGGTGGCGTCCTCGGTCAACGGCTCGGCACACCGCCACACCCGGGTCAGCTCCGCACCGTCGGCGGTGCCGGCGTGAATGGCCAACCGGGTGCAGCCCACCCCGGCGGCCAGCAACGCCTGGTGCAGGGTGCCGGCCAGCGCACGCCCGGCGAACGCCGCGGCATCGACCCGGTCGATAGGTGGGTCGCAGTGCAACACCGCGTCGAGGTCGGCCGGCGGCTCCCGCCCGATCGGCGCCCGCTCGGGCTCGCCACGGGCCAACCGGTGCGCGGTGACCGCATCGGCACCGAACCGCGATGCCACGTCGGTGCGTGGCATCGCGGCGAACTGGCCGATGGTGCGAATCCCCAGCCGCCACAGCAGATCCACCACACCGTCCCGCCCCGGGCCGGACAGGCTCGGTTCGGCGGCCAGTTGCCGGATCGACAGCACCGACAAGAATTGCGCGTCAGCACCCGGCGGCACGACCCGCCCGGTGCGCGCGGCGAACACCGCGGTGGACAACCGATCGGCGATCCCGACCTGACATTCGGCACCGGCTGTACCCGCCGCGGCTACCGCGTCGATCAGCCGTTCGGCGGCCCGCTGTTCGGAGCCGAGAAACCGGGCCACCCCACGTACCGGCAGCACCAGCAGCCCGGGTCGCAGCACCTCGGCTCGGGGCACCAGCGCGTCCACCGCGGCGATCACCGGCTCGAAGAACCGGGCGTCGCGGTCGGTGTCGGCAGTCGCCACCCGCAGCCGTGGGCAGCGGGCCTGGGCCTCGCGGCGCCGGAGCCCGCGCCGCACCCCCGCCGCCCGCGCGGCCGACGAGCAGGTGATCACCCGGTTGGCCAGGGTGATCGCGACCGGGGCCGTGACCGGCAGGCCGCCGGCGGCCGCCGCGGCTACCGCGGGCCAGTCCATGCACCAGATCGCCAGCACCCGGGCAGACACCGCGCTAGCCCGTTCCGGTCCGGGTTACCGCCCGCCCCCGCGCCCGCACCGCGAGCCGCACCGCGCTGATCCGCCCGAAGCCGGGTGCGCCGGTCTCATAACCTCGGACCCGCGCCTCCAGCCGCATCGACGCCCCCGGCCAGTCACCGTCGGCGACCAGCACCGTGCAGCCCTGCCGGCGCGCGCGGGCACCGACGACCCGGGCCCGGGCCGCCGGCACCGGGCGGCCACCCAGCCCGAGCAGCACCAGGTCCATCCCGTCCAGCAGCACCGCGGCGACCTCCACCGGGTCGGCGCCCGGGTCGGGGATCGCCGCCAGCCGACTCAGGTCAGCGCCCATCTCCGCCGCCGCCAGCAGTCCGATATCCGGCTGGCCGACGACGGCCACGTTGCAGCCGGCGGACGTCACCGCGGCCACCATGCGCAGTGCCAGCGATCGAGCCCCCGACAGCACCGCCACCGTTCCCCGCGGCAACCCGGCCGGCAACGCCTCGGCCAGCGCTTCCGGGACCGGCAGCAAACTTTCCGGGGCTGGCGGCAGCTCCGCCGGCCCCGCCTGCCCGCGCCATCCGGAACCAGCCTTCCCGGATATGTCCGCCATCTGCCGACGCAGCAGTCTTAGCTGGTCAGCACGGCTTTCATGGCGTTGGGCGGGGACCAGAGCCGCCGTCATGATGCACCCCCGAGCAAGGTCGAATTCTCATTGGTGTCGAATATTTGTTCGATGGTTGCCAGTAAACACTCCGCCACCGACAGCGTCAAGACGGGCTTGTTCACGCCAGACCCTCTTGCATGCATATATCCATGCATGTAGACATGCACTATGGCCGCGAACGGATGCACCACCCCGGGACCCATGGCGCTTCGGCTGAGCTTGACGTCCTCCCCACGGCTGAAGCCGGGGGATTCCAACCCGTTCATGCTGC
>CAZGGK010000049.1:0-32209 GCA_964525125.1 uncultured Mycobacterium sp. | reverse complement strand
GCTAAGGGGAATCGAACCCCTGACCTTCTCGATGCGAACGAGACGCGCTACCAACTGCGCTATAGCCCCTGACCGCTAAGCAGGCTACCAGCCGCCGGTCACTGCCCGGCGGCGCGGGGCAGGTCGCCCCGCCAGTCGTAGTCCCGCGCGAACGACGCGTACCCCAGGTGCTCGAAGGCCGGGTCCTCGTCGTCGATCTCCAGCACCACCGAACCGGGGCGGTGCAACCGCGACTCCGTCACGTCGACCTCATGCTCACCGGCGTACTCGACGTCGCGCCGGGCGCGCGCCATCCGCCGCATCCGGCGGGCCCGCACCTGCTCCTCGATCCGGGTCTGGCGGCGCAGGTAGGCCAGGTAGAGCACCGTCACGCCGGTGGTGGTGCCACACAGCCACCACGCGGTCTCGGTGACGGTGAACGCCATCGTGGCCGAGAGCACCAGGACCAGCGCCATCGCCATCAGCACCCGCTTGCGGAAGGCGTACTTGCGGGCGGTGACCGCGGCGGCGGTCGAGGTGTCGTAGCGGCGGCGACGCGAGGCGCCGGCGAACGTCGACACGGTGAGCGGCGATTCGTCCGCACCTTCCTCGTCCTCGGCCTCCAGGCCGGAGGTGTCCTCGACGTATTCGTATTCGTCGGCGCCCGCATCGGCGGCCGGGCCGGTGTCGGTCTCGTCGCCGTCCCCGGGCTCCTCGGCCGGGTACTCCGGCTCGGCTTCGGCTACGTCGGCTGCCGCCGCGACGGACCCGACCGGCAGCGCCCCGGAGTCCTCGTCGACGACGTCGACGTCCAGGTAGCCGGAGTCGAGGTCCTCGTCGGGCTCCGCGACGACCAGCACCGATCCCGACGGCGAATCGTCGTCGAGTTCGTCGTCGGCGCCGGCGGCGGACCGCCAGTGCGGGTCGCTGCGGTGACCGGTTGCCGGGCCACTGCGCCGCAGCAACCGGGCGGCGGCGCCGCTGGTGAGCACCCGGGTAGCCAAGGCGACATCGCTGGTCCGTCGCACCGTGTCGCGCTTGTTGATCAGCATCGGCACCAGCACGAACAGCCAGAGCACCACAAGGGATATCCAGAGCAATGATTGGGGGATGCTGGGCATGGTGACCTGCTCCTTTCCCGGCTAAGGCTAGGTCCGCGGCCGACGCGACCTGGCACGACGCGCCGAGTAATGACAATCTTGTAATTTACCGTCAGGCCTCAATCGTCACAACTATCACACGCGTAACAGTTCTGTCAGAGTCGGCTGGCCCGCCCGGCCCGCACCAGCGCCGATGTCACCGATCCGGAGATCTCCTCGATGGTGAGCGCGACCAGCAGATGGTCCCGCCAGGCGCCGTCGATATCGAGGTAGCGCCGCAGCAGGCCCTCCTCCCGGAAACCGACTTTTGCCAGCACCGCCCGGCTGGCGGCGTTCTCCGGCCGCACGGTGGCTTCCACCCGGTGCAGGCCGACCGGTCCGAAGCAGTGGTCCAGCCCCAACGCCACCGCTGCGGTGGCCACCCCCCCACCGGTCGCCGAACTCGATACCCAATAGCCGATCCAGGCCGACCGGAGCGCTCCGTGGGTGACGTTGCCGATGGTCAACTGGCCGCAGAACCGGCCGTCCAACTCGATCACGAACGGCAGCATCCGGCCCCGCCGCGCCTCCGAACGCAGGCTGGAGCAGACCGGCGGCCACGCTGCGGGTGTGTGCCGGACCACCCAGTCGGCGTGCGCGGTCGGCTCCCACGGCTCCAGGTGCGTCCGGTCCGCCAACCGGATGCGGCTCCACTGGGCGCCGTCACGCATCCGCACCGGTCGCAGCAGGATCACGCCCGCCGGAACCCGCAGCGGCCCCAGCACCGCGGGCCAGCCGGGACGCTGCACGCCGCTGAGATGAAACAGGTTCACCAGCATCGGCCCGTCCCAGCCCGGACTCAACCGCGCTGGGCCAGAAAAGCGACATCCACCATCTCGCCGGCACCGATGCGTTCGACCGTCTCCGGCACCACCACCAGGCAGTTCGCTTCGGCCAGGGTGGCCAGCAGGTGCGACGGCACGCCCGGGTCCTCACCCAGCACCCGCACCAGGTACTCGTCGGTGTCGGAGTCACGCATCAGCTGGCCGCGCAGGTAGCCGGTGCGACCGCGCACCGACTTGACCGGCTCCAGCGCCCGCGCCTGCACCACCCGGCGCATCGGTTCCCGCTTACCCAGCGACAGCCTGATCAGCGGCCGGACCATCACCTCGAAGATCACCAGCGCACCGATCGGATTGGCCGGCAGCAGGAACGTCGGAACGCCGTCCGGGCCGAGCTGCCCGAACCCCTGCACCGAACCCGGGTGCATCGCGACACGGGAGACTTCCATGTCGCCCAGCTTGGACAGCACCGCGCGCACCTCGTCGGCCGCCGCACCGCCCACCGCACCGGCGATCACCACCACCTCGGCCCGGTTGAGCTGCCCCTCGACGATCTCGCCCAGCTTCTTCGGGTCGTTGCTGACGATACCGACCCGGTTCACCTCCGCACCCGCGTCGCGGCCGGCCGCCGCCAGCGCGTAGGAGTTGACGTCGTAAACCTGTCCGTTGCCGGGCGTGCGGGCGACGTCGACCAGCTCGGCGCCCACCGACAGCACCGACAGCCGCGGGCGCGGATGAACCAGAACCCGTTCGCGTCCGACCGCGGCCAGCAGCCCCACCTGCGCAGCGCCCACGGTGGCCCCGGCCCGCACCGCGATGTCACCGGGGCGCACGTCGTCGCCCGCGTGCCGCACGTAGGCGCCAGACCGCACCCCGCGCAGCACCCGCACCCGCGCTTCCCCGCCGTCGGTCCAGCGCAACGGCAGCACCGCGTCGGCCAGCGTCGGCATCGGCGCCCCGGTCTGGATCCGGGTGGCCAGTTTCGGCTGCAAACGGCTGGGCGTGCGGGTGCCGGCCTCGATCATGCCCAGCACCGGCAGGGTGACCGCCGTGCCGCCGTCGGCCTCCCCGGCAGCGGCACCGTGGTCACCGGCAGCGCGCACGTCGACACTGCGCACCGCGTAGCCGTCGATCGCCGCCTGGTCGAAGCCGGGCATCGGGTGCTCGGCGATCACCTCCTCGGCGCACATCAAACCCTGCGCCTCGGCGATGGCAACCCGCACCGGACGCGGTGCCACCGCAGCGGCCGCCACCCGGGCCTGCTGCTCCTCAACCGAACGCACGGCGCGCCTTTCCTGGTCCGAAGGTTTTCCCGGGTCCAGCCGAACTAGCCGGCGGCAAGGCCCAATCGCTCCACCAACCACCGCCGCAGGTCCGGGCCGTAGTCGTCACGATCCAACGCAAAGTCAACCGCAGCCTTGAGGTAGCCGCCGGGATTTCCCAGGTCGTGTCGTGACCCGCGATGCACCACGACATGCACCGGGTGGCCTTCGGCGATCAGCAGCGCGATGGCGTCGGTGAGCTGGACCTCACCGCCGGCGCCCCGGTCGATGCGGCGCAGCGCATCGAAGACGGCACGGTCGAGCACGTACCGGCCGGCGGCCGCCAACAGCGACGGCGCGTCTTGCGCCCTCGGCTTCTCCACCATGCCGTTGACCTTGAGCACATCCGGGTTGTCGGAGTCGGGCACCGACTCCACGTCGAACACCCCGTAGGAACTGATCTCCTCGGGGGTGACCTCGATGGCGCAGAGCACGGTGCCGCCCCGGCGGGCTCGCACCTTCGACATCGTCTCCAGCACCCCGGTCGGCAGCACCAGGTCGTCGGGGAGCAGGACGGCGACGGCATCCTCGTCGGGCGACAGCCGCGACTCGACGCAGCCGATGGCGTGGCCCAGGCCGAGCGGCTGGGCCTGCACCACCGACTCGACCTTGATCAGTTCCGGCGCGCGGCGCACCTTGGCCAGCATGGCCTTCTTGCCGCGCGCTTCCAGCGTGCCTTCCAGCACCAGGTCTTCGACGAAGTGCGCGACGACACCGTCCTTGCCCTCGGAGGTGACGATGATCAGCCGCTCGGCGCCGGCCTCGGCAGCCTCGGCCGCGACCAGTTCGATTCCGGGGGTGTCGACGACGGGCAGCAACTCCTTGGGCACCGTCTTGGTCGCCGGCAGAAACCGGGTACCCAGGCCGGCCGCGGGCACTATTGCCGTGCGCGGAATCGAGACCGGTGATTTCTGCATTGTTCACACGATAACCGCAGTCGACCTCTGATCCGCCCTGGCGGTGGGCGCGCCGGTGCTGAGATCGTGGTGTGATGCCGACCATGGACAAGTCGGGCAAGTCCACGCTGCGCCGGGAACTGCTCGCCGCTCGCCGCGCACTGGGCGCTGACGTGCGCGCGGCCGAGGCCCGCGCGCTGGCCCGGCACCTCGACGAATGGCGGGTCACCGCGCCCGTGGCCTGCGCGTATGTGCCGATCGGCGGCGAGCCTGGTTCACCGGCGATGCTCGACGGGTTGCGGCGCCGGGGCGTGCGGGTGCTGCTGCCGGTGGTGCCGCCGGCCGGCGACGGCGCGGCTGGGCCGCTGCTGTGGGGCGAGTATTCCGCCGGCAACCTGGTGACCGGGCGGTTCGGCCTGCTCGAACCGCCTCCGCCGTGGCTGCCGGCGACCGCCGTGGCCGAGGCGGGGCTGATCCTGGTGCCCGCGCTGGCCGTCGACCGCCGGGGAATGCGACTGGGCCGCGGCGCCGGCTGCTACGACCGCTCGCTACCACTGCGGGACCCGAACGCCCAGCTGATCGCGGTGGTCCGGGACGCCGAACTGGTCGACGAACTGCCCTCCGAACCGCACGACGTGCCGATGACCCATGCCCTGACCCCGGGGCGCGGTGTGCAGCCGCTGGGGCGCCGCTGCCCGGAATGAGATCGGTCAAATAGCGGTTCTAGCACTTAACACGGTAGAGTGCTAACACAATCGACCACATTCCGGAGGTTTTCTGTGCCGACCTACAGCTACGCGTGCACGGAGTGCGGCAATCGCTTCGACGCGGTGCAGGCCTTCACCGACGACGCGCTGACCACCTGCGATCAGTGCTCCGGTCGGCTGCGCAAGGTCTTCGGCTCGGTCGGCGTGGTCTTCAAGGGCAGCGGGTTCTACCGCACCGACAGCCGCGACTCGCGCAAGGCTTCGACGAACGGCTCCGGCAACGGCCAGACCAAGTCGGACACCTCGACCGGTGCCGGCGACAAGGCCGGCCCGGCCGAGAAGCCGGCCGCATCCGCCGACAAGAGCGACAAATCCACGCCCGCCAAGAGTTCGGCCGCCCCCGTGGCCGCCGGCTCCGCCTGAACCGACTATCCACAACCCGGCGGTCGGGCGCACACGGCGCACGCCGGCGGTTCCTACCGTGACGGCATGGCCGACTCGCTCAACCCGACATTGATCTCCCGGTTCCTCCGATGGCTGCGGGCCGACTGGACCCGCACCATGCTGACCCGCCGTATCGCCGCCGGCCTCCTGGTGGTGCTGGCCGGCATCGCGGCGGTCCGCCCGGATTCACACGGCGATTCGGTCGAGGTTGTGGTCGCCAACCGCGACATCAGCCCGGGAGCGGCACTGACGGCCGATGACATCTCGCGTGAGACACGGCCGGCCGCAACGGTTCCCGACGGCGCGGCGACAGACCTGACCGGCCTGCTCGGGGCGAGGCCGGCCGGCCCGGTGCGGCGGGGCGAGGTGCTCACCGATCTCCGGCTGCTGGGCGAACGGCTGACCGAGGCGGCCGCCGGGCCGGATGCCCGCATCGTGGGTGTGCACCCGGCCGACGGTGCGCTGACCAGCCTGGTGCGTCCCGGGGATGTGGTGGACGTGGTGGCGGCCCCGACGGCCGATCCGCACGCCGAGGCCAGAATCGTGGCCACCGGCGGGGTTGTGGTGCTGGCCTCCGGCCGGCAGCACAACGGCGCCGACGAGCTGGTGCTGGTGGCGCTACCGGTCGCCGCCGCCACCGCGGTGGCCGGCGCGACACTGGTCGAGTCGGTGACGCTGACCCTGCATTAGGTCTGCAGGCTGGCGCAGTACTTGCACTTGCGCGCGGCCGCGGGGATGTCGGACAGGCATTCCGGGCAGACCTTGGTGGCCGGCTCGGGCGCTTCCTCGCCGAACACCGTCACCCCGCGGCGGGCCTGGATGTGCTTGTAGGGCACCACGATTGCGAAGTACACCACAGCCATGAAGACGACGAAGTAGATGATCGCCGAGATGAACGACCCGACATTGAGGAAGGTGGCCTCTGCTCCGGCCGCGCCGAGCTGCACGCCCAGGCCGCTGGTGCTGTTAGGCTGCGCGGCCGCCACCAGCGGGTTGACCACGGTCTTGGTGAAGGATTCGACCAGGTTCGAGAAGGCCAGCGCGACCACCAGACCGACGGCCACGGTGATCACGTCACCGCGCATCAGGAAGTTCTTGAATCCCTTGAGCATGCAGACACGGTACGGCCCGCGGCCGCCTGCGTGCACCCGAGTTGACTCAGTCGGTGCTCAACTGTGATGCGGCGGGACGTTGTCGGTGAGCCACCGCTCACGGTCGTCGGCGTCCCGGAAGTCTTCCGGGTCCCGGTCCGGCTCGTCTCCGGGACCGCCGGCCGTCATCACATCTCCAGGCTGGAGAGCTGACCGATGATCTGGGCGGCCAGCGGATTCAGCGTCGCCATGCCGTCGCGCACCGCGTAGCGGGATCCGGCGAGGTTGACCACCAGCGTGCTGCCGGAGATCCCGGCCAGGCCGCGCGACAGGCCCGCGTCGGCGATGCCGGCGGCCAGACCCGAGGACCGCAGCGCCTCGGCGATGCCGAGGATCTCCCGGTCCAGGATGTCGCGGGTGGCTTCCGGGGTGACGTCGCGCGGGGTCACCCCGGTGCCGCCGACCGAGACCACCAGGTCCACCCCGCCGATCACCGCGGTGTTCAGCGCGTTACGGATCTCCACCTCGTCCGCGGCCACCGCGACCACGCCGTCGACCACGAACCCGCCCTCGGCGAGCAGTTCGGTGACCAACGGGCCGCTGTGGTCCTCATCGCCGTGCGCGGTGCGGTCGTCGACGACGACGACCAGTGCCCTGCCGACCAACTCCGAAGGCTGTTCCATGGCTGCAACCGTATATCCGGCCGCCGACGGCAACGCGACAACCTCCGTCATCGGCCGGTCACTGCTGGGCCTTGCCCAGGGTGACCTGTGCGGTTCTGCTGTCACCGGAGGCGTCCGAGTAGGTCAGCGTGACCTGATCGCCCGGCGCCTTGGACCGCACCGCGGCGACCAGCGCGTCGGCGCTGCCGATCGGGCGCTTGTCGAATGCCGTCACGGTCACCCCGTCGGAGAGACCCGCCTTCGCCGCCGCCTCGCCGGGCACCACCTGGACGACCTTTGCCCCGTGCGCACCACGGTCACTGACCACCCGGACACCCAGCGAGGCATGGCTGGCGGTGTGGTCGGGCGAGTTGATCAGCTCGTCGGCGATGCGCTTGGCCTGGTCGACCGGGATCGCGAAGCCGAGACCGATCGAGCCGCCCTGCATGTCGGCGGAGTCGCCGCCCAGGGTGGCGATGGCCGAGTTGACCCCGACCAGATCCCCGTTCATGTTGACCAGCGCGCCGCCGGAGTTACCCGGGTTGATCGCGGCGTCGGTCTGAATGGCATCCAGCACGGTGTTCTGGTTGCCCGACTCGCCGGTCGTCGACACCGGCCGATTGAGCGCGCTGACGATGCCGGTGGTCACCGTGCCCTCCAGGCCCAGCGGCGATCCCACCGCCACCACTTCCTGGCCCACCCGCAGGTCCGCCGACGAACCCAGGCTGATCGGGGTCAGATCGGAGATTCCCTGCACCCGGACTACGGCGATGTCGGTGGTCGGGTCGGCACCGATCACGGTGAACGGCGCGGTGCGGCCGTCGGCGAACGTCACCATCGTCCGGGGCGCCGGCCCCGGCGGGCCGTCGGTTTTCGCGGCGGCGGCGACCACGTGGTTGTTGGTCAGGATCATGCCGTCGGCCGACAGGATGATGCCGGAGCCCTCTTCGGACTGCCGCCCCAGGTCCGTCTCGAGCATGACGACACTGGGCACCACCTTGGCGGCGACTTTCTCGATCGACCCTTCCGGCAGGTTGGCCGCGGCGGGCACACCCGGCGCACGGCCGCCGTCGATCGTGGTGCCCGCCGCCGTCGACTGCCGATCCAGCTGGGCCATCGAGGCCACCGCGCCGCCGACACCGCCGGACACCACGGCGATGGCCACCGCGCCGGCGATCAGCGTTCCGGTGCGGGCGGGCCTCTTCGGCATCGGCATGGCGATCGGTCCGGACGGCCGCACACCGCGGTAGGGGTCGTAGGGCTGCCGGCTCGCCGACGGCTGGGCATACCGCCAGTCATACGGATAGCCGTACGGGGGCTGCGCGCCCCGGCCGGGGTAGCCCCCGGTGCCGCGCTGATCCGGCATCGGCCCGGCAGCGGTGGTCGAGACGGGCCGCTGCGGCGGTGGCTGGTAACCCGGGTGGTGCGTCATATCGCTTCAGTTGCTCTTCCCCCACAAAATGCGGTCCGTGTGACGACAGGTGCTCACCAGCCTGCCTGCGAGGTCTGTGATTCACCTGTGACGGCGTTCGACGCGCCCGCAGGCTTGCGGTCCGGCCGGATCTCGACGGTCGGCGCACCGTCCGCGGGAGCCGGGCTGCCGGGCAGCACCACCCGGAAGGTGGTGCCCGGCGGGTTGCCACCGGCGACCGTGTCTTCGATGCCGATCGTCCCGCCGTGCTTGAGCACCACGTGTTTGACGATCGCGAGCCCGAGACCCGAACCGGGCATCGCGCGCGCGGAATCCGACCGGAAGAACCGCTCGAAGACCAGGTCGCGCTCGTGCGGCGGGATGCCGGGACCCTGGTCGGAAACCACCAGTTCGACATGCGCCGGCCCGGTCTGCGTCATCCGCAGCACCACGCGGCCCCCTGCCGGACTCCACTTGGCCGCGTTGTCGAGCAGGTTGAGCACGGCCCGCGACAATCCGGCGGCATCGCCGTACACCTGCCACGGCAGGGCCTGGATGTCGAACTCGACGTCGTTGCGGCGCCGCCGGACCCGCTCCATGCTGCGGTCGACCACTTCGGACATGTCGACCTGCTCGAAGACCGCCTCGCGCCGGTCGTCACGGGTGAGATCGACCAGATCGCCTACCAGAGTGGACAATTCCTCGATCTGGGCGATCACGTCGGCGCGCAACTCGGCCACCTCCTGCTCGGGCAGCGGCGGGGCGCCTGGTGCGGCGGAGGCCATCAGCAACTCCACGTTGGTGCGCAGGGATGTCAGCGGGGTCTTCAATTCGTGGCCGGCGTCGGCGACCAGCCTGGCCTGTCGCTCGCGCGACTCGGCGAGCGCTCGCAGCATCGCGTTGAAGGCCTCGGTGAGCCGGGCCAATTCGTCACTGCCGTTCACCGGGATGGGCCGCAGATCATCGGTGCGCGCCACCCGCTCGGCCGCCTCGGTCAGCCGGCCCACCGGCCGCAGTCCGGTCCGGGTGACCCACCCGCCGGCGACCGCCGCGACCACGACGCCACCGCCGCCGACGGCGAGCAGCACCCAGCGCAGTTTCATCGTCACCGCGCGGGTGGGCGCCAGGCTCTTGGAGATCAGCAGCGTGCTGCCGTTGGGCAGGTGCACGGCCAGTACCCGCTGACCGGATGCGGTGCGCCGGGACAGGAACAACTCGCCCCGGATGACCGCCTTCTCCTCCGCCCCGACGGGCAGCCGCTGGCCCGGCTGGTTGGCGGTGTAGATGGAACGGCCGGGGTTCACCAGCATCGCGTTGACATCGGAGTAGGCGGTGCCCTCGATGGCCTTGCCGGGGTCGGCTGCCAGCGAACCACTGGCGATCAGGGTCTCCGCCCGGCTCTGCAGCTGGTTGTCGATGTCTTTGTACAGCGCCGCCGAGATCACCGCGTACACGGCGACGGACATCAGGACGACCACCATGGCCACCATGGACATCGCGAGCAACATCACTCGCCAGCTCAGCGACAACGACCTTCGGGGCCTTGCTGGAGCGTTCTGCGGATCGCTCCGCCGCCGACGCACCAAGGGCATCAGGGCGGGGTCTCGCGCAGCACGTAACCCACCCCGCGCACGGTGTAGATCAGCCGCGGCTCCCCTTCGGCTTCGGTCTTGCGGCGCAAGTACCCGATGTAGACCTCCAGCGCGTTACCCGAGGTCGGGAAATCGAATCCCCACACCTCCTCCAGGATGCGGCTGCGGGTGAGCACGCGGCGGGGGTTGGCGATCAGCATCTCCAGCAGCGCGAACTCGGTGCGGGTCAGGCTGATCTGACGGTCGCCGCGCTTCACCTCACGGGTCACCGGGTCCAGCGTCAGATCCTCGAAGGACATCGCGACGGATTCCTTGAGGTCCTCGGCCGTGGTGCGGCGCAGCAGCGCCCGCATCCGCGCGAGCAGTTCCTCCAGCGCGAACGGCTTGGGCAGGTAGTCATCGGCGCCGGCATCCAGCCCGGCCACCCGCTCGGACACCGAGTCGCGGGCGGTCAGCACCAGGATCGGCAGGTCGTCACCGGTGCTGCGGAGTTGACGGCACACCTCCAGCCCGTCCAGCCGCGGCATCATGACGTCCAGGATCATCGCCTCCGGCCGGTCGTTGGCGATCGCCTCCAGCGCCTCGACCCCATCGGTGGCCAGTGAAACCTGATAGCCGTTGAACGAAAGCGACCTTCGCAACGACTCGCGCACCGCACGATCGTCGTCAACCACAAGTACCCGCGTAGCCATCAGTGTTATCCAATCGTTGGAGGGCGATCTGGGAAGTTGGGCACCTGCGGCGTCACGACCTGGTTAGCGGCCGTCGAGATCGATCAGACCCAGGCGGGCGGCCTTGAGCAACCGACGTGGAACCTTGTGCTGCCTGCCACTGACCGTGACGTTGACCAGTCCCGGACGTTCGGCTTTCCACTGCGAGCGGCGGGATCGGGTGTTCGCGCGCGACATCCTGCGCTTCGGCACGGCCATAGTCGAGCTTCTCCTCGGTAGTGTGTTGCCGCTAAACACCGGCGGCGAGATTTCGGTGAAAAGAATAGCCGGTGTTCGACGTCGGTTCCAAAATAACGAACAACACGGCAAAAAGGTTGCCGACGCGCTTGACGCACCGCTGGCAACACGGGCTAACCTACCGGTTGGTTGAATGATGGGACTTCGGATGACACCAGCGGTGCGGATCGGCAATTGCTCGGGCTTCTACGGCGACCGGCTGTCGGCGATGCGCGAGATGCTCACCGGCGGCGAGCTGGACTACCTGACCGGGGACTACCTGGCCGAACTGACCATGCTGATCCTGGGCCGCGACCGGCTGAAGAACCCGGACCGCGGCTATGCCAGGACCTTTCTCACCCAGCTCGAGGAATGCCTGGGTCTGGCCCACGACCAGGGCGTGCGGATCGTCGCCAACGCCGGCGGGCTCAATCCGTCCGGTCTGGCCGATGCGGTGCGAGCGCTGGCCCAGCGGCTGGGCATCCCGGTCCGGGTCGCCCACGTCGAGGGCGACGACCTGGTGTCACGGGCCGGCGAACTGGGGCTGGGCAACCCACTGACGGCGAACGCCTACCTGGGCGCCTGGGGGATCGTCGACTGCCTGAACGGCGGGGCCGACGTGGTGATCACCGGCCGGGTCACCGACGCATCGGTGATCGTCGGCCCGGCCGCCGCGCATTTCGGCTGGGCGCGCACCGACTACGACCAGCTCGCCGGCGCGGTGGTGGCCGGGCACGTCATCGAGTGCGGCATCCAGGCCAGCGGCGGCAACTACGCGTTCTTCACCGAACTGGCGACCGCAGACCTGTTGCACCCCGGCTTCCCACTGGCCGAGGTGCACGCCGACGGCTCGTCGGTGATCACCAAGCATCCCGGCACCGGTGGCCTGGTCAGCGTCGACACCGTCACCGCCCAGCTGCTCTACGAGGTCACCGGCGCCCGGTACGCCAACCCCGACGTCACCGCCCGGATGGACACCGTCCGGCTCGCACCCGACGGGCCCGACCGGGTGCGGATCGCCGGGGTGCGGGGCGAACCGCCGCCGCCGACCCTGAAAGTGTCACTGAACAGCATCGGCGGGTTCCGCAACACGTTCACGTTCGTGCTCACCGGCCTGGACATCGAGGCCAAGGCCGAGTTGATCCAACGCCAACTGGAGGCCCTGCTGGACTCTCAGCCGACCGGCCGGCCCGCGGAGCTGCAGTGGCGGCTGGCCCGCACCGACCACCCCGACGCCGACACCGAGGAGACCGCCAGCGCGCTGCTGCACTGCGTGGTCCGCGACCCGGACCCGGCCAGGGTCGGCCGGCCGTTCACCGCGCCCGCGATCGAACTGGCGCTGGCCAGCTACCCCGGCTTCTGCGTGACCGCCCCGCCCGGCGACGGCCAGGTGTACGGGGTGTTCACCCCCGGCTACGTCGACGCCGGCCAGGTGCCGCACACCGCGGTGCACGCCGACGGCACCCGGGTCGCCATCCCGGCCGCTTCGGAAGCAGGAGAGGCAACCCGCGAACTGGCTCCGGCCGACGAACCACCGCTGCCCGAGCCGCTTCCGCTCGGCCCGACCCGGCGGGTGCCCCTCGGGTTGATCGCCGGGGCCCGCAGCGGCGACAAGGGCGGGTCGGCCAACATCGGGGTCTGGGTCCGCACCGATGAGCAATGGCGCTGGCTGGCCCACACCCTGACCATCGACCTGCTGCGCAAACTGCTCCCGGAGACCGCCGACCTCCCGGTCACCCGGCACCTGCTGCCCAACCTGCGCGCGGTCAACTTCGTCATCGAGGACATCCTCGGCAAGGGCGTCGCCTACCAGGCCCGGTTCGACCCCCAGGCTAAGGGCCTCGGCGAATGGCTGCGCAGCCGCCATCTCGAAATTCCGGAAAGGGTGCTGTGAGTATCTGGAGCTCTCCCGAGCGCGTCGAATTGCGCAAGACCGTCCGCGGTTTCGTGGAACGCGAGATCCTGCCCCACGTCGACGACTGGGAGCGGATCGGGGATCTGCCCCGCGAGCTGAGCCGACGGGCAGGTCAATCCGGTCTGCTGGGTGCGGGCTTTGCCGAGTCCGTCGGCGGGGGCGGTGGCGACGGCGCCGACGCGGTGGTCATCTGCGAGGAGATGCACATTGCCGGCGCCCCCGGCGGGGTGTTCGCGTCGCTGTTCACCTGCGGCATCGCGGTGCCGCACATGATCGCCTCCGGGGACGCCAGGCTGATCGACACCTTCGTGCGACCGACGCTGCGGGGTGAGTTGATCGGTTCGCTGGCCATCACCGAACCCGGCGGCGGGTCCGACGTCGGGCATCTGCGCACCACGGCGGTCCGGGACGGCGACCACTACGTCGTCAACGGCGCCAAGACGTTCATCACCTCTGCGGTGCGCGCCGACTACGTGGTGACCGCGGTGCGCACCGGAGGCCCGGGTGCGGCCGGGGTGTCGCTGCTGGTGGTCGAGAAGGACACGCCGGGCTTTGCCGTCAGCCGCAAGCTGGACAAGATGGGCTGGCGCTCGTCGGACACCGCCGAGCTGTCCTACACCGACGTGCGGGTGCCGGCGGAGAACCTCGTCGGCGCCGAGAACACCGGCTTCGCCCAGATCGCGGCGGCGTTCGTGCCGGAACGGGTGGGCCTGGCCGCGCAGGCGTATTCCAGTGCGCAGCGCTGCCTGGACCTGACCGTGCAGTGGTGCCGGGACCGGGAGACGTTCGGCCGGCCGCTGATCTCCCGGCAGTCGGTGCAGAACACCCTGGCCGAGATGGCCCGCCGCGTCGACGTCGCCCGGGTCTACACCCGCAGCGTGGTGGAGCGCCAGCTGGCCGGCGAGCAGAACCTGATCGCGCAGGTGTGCTTCGCCAAGAACACCGCGGTGGAGGCCGGTGAATGGGTCGCCAACCAGGCGGTACAGCTGTTCGGCGGGATGGGGTACATGGCCGAGTCCGAGGTGGAACGACAGTATCGGGACATGCGGATCATCGGGATCGGCGGTGGGACCACCGAAATACTGACCTCGCTGGCCGCCAAGCTACTTGGATACCAGTCATGACCGTCCTGCCCTCGACCCTGGACCCCGCCTCGCCCGCCTACACCGCGGCGGCGGCGGCGCTGACCACCAAACTCGCCGAGCTGGACACCGAGCTGGCCAGGGCGCTCGCCGGTGGCGGCGCCAAGTACGTCGAGCGGCACCACGCCCGCGGCAAGCTCACCGCCCGGGACCGCATCGAGTTGCTGCTCGACCCGGATTCGCCGTTCCTGGAGCTGTGCAGTCTGGCGGCTTGGGGCAGCGACTTCCAGGTCGGCGCAAGCCTGGTGCTCGGGATCGGCGTGGTGTCCGGCGTGGAGTGCATGATCGTCGCCAACGACCCGACCGTCAAGGGCGGCACCAGCAATCCGTGGACGCTGCGAAAGATCTTGCGCGCCAACCAGATCGTGTTCGAAAACCGACTTCCGGTGATCTCGCTGGTGGAGTCCGGCGGCGCGGACCTGCCCACCCAGAAGGAGATCTTCATCCCGGGTGGCCAGATGTTCCGCGACCTGACCCGGATGTCGGCGGCTGGAATTCCCACCATCGCACTGGTATTCGGCAACTCCACCGCGGGCGGCGCCTACATCCCGGGCATGTGCGACCACGTCGTGATGATCAAGGAACGCTCCAAGGTCTTTCTGGCCGGCCCGCCGCTGGTGAAGATGGCCACCGGAGAGGAATCCGACGACGAGTCCCTGGGCGGCGCCGAGATGCACGCCCGGATCTCGGGTCTGGCCGATCACTTCGCCGTCGACGAGCCCGACGCGATCCGGATCGGCCGCCGGATCGTGGCACGGCTGAACTGGACCAAGCAGGGTCCACAGCCGGGCCCGGTGGTCGAACCGAAATACGACGCGCAGGAACTGCTCGGCGTCGTCCCCGCCGACCTGCGCATCCCATTCGACCCGCGCGAGGTGATCGCCCGCATCGTCGACGGATCGGAGTTCGACGAGTTCAAGCCGTTGTACGGCCCGTCGCTGGTGACCGGCTGGTGCCGGCTGCACGGTTACCCGCTGGGCATCTTGGCCAATGCCCGCGGCGTGCTGTTCTCCGAGGAGGCCCAGAAGGCCACCCAGTTCATTCAGCTGGCCAACCGCTCCAACACCCCGCTGCTGTTCCTGCACAACACCACCGGGTACATGGTCGGCAAGGCCTACGAAGAGGGCGGCATGATCAAGCACGGCTCGATGATGATCAATGCGGTGTCGAACTCCACGGTGCCGCACATCTCCGTGGTGATCGGCGCGTCCTACGGCGCGGGCAACTACGGGATGTGCGGGCGCGCCTACGATCCGCGGTTCATGTTCACCTGGCCGTCCGCCAAGGCCGCGGTGATGGGCGGCGCCCAGCTGGCCGGGGTGCTCTCCATCGTCAGCCGGGCCGCTGCGGCCGCCCGCGGAGCGCAGGTCGACGAGGAGGCCGACGCCGCGCTGCGGGCCGCGGTCGAAGCGCAGATCGAGGCGGAGTCGCTGCCGATGTTCCTGTCCGGCCGGCTCTACGACGACGGCGTGATCGATCCGCGCGACACCCGCACCGTGCTGGGTATCTGCCTGTCCGCCATCGCAACTGCGCCGATCGAGGGGACGCCGCACTTCGGCGTCTTCCGGATGTGAGGACATGATGATCACCAAAGTCCTGGTGGCCAATCGCGGCGAGATCGCCCGCCGGGTCTTCGCCACCTGTCGCCGGCTGGGCTTGAGCACCGTGGCGGTCTACACCGACCCCGACGCCGACGCCCCCCATGTCGCCGAGGCCGACACGCGGGTGCGGCTACCGGAGACCACCAGCTACCTGTCGGCCGGCGCCATCCTGGCCGCGGCCCGGGCCGCCGGCGCCGACGCCGTCCACCCCGGCTACGGGTTCCTCTCCGAGAACGCCGATTTCGCGGCCGCGGTGATCGACGCCGGACTGGCCTGGATCGGCCCGCCGGTGGCCGCCGTGGCCGCGATGGGGTCCAAGATCGAAGCCAAGAAGCTGATGGCCGCCGCCGGGGTGCCGGTGCTGGAGCAACTCGACCCCGACACGGTGACTGCGGAGCAGTTGCCGGTGCTGGTCAAGGCGTCCGCCGGCGGTGGCGGTCGGGGCATGCGGGTTGTCGGGAAGCTGGGCGACCTGGCCGCCGAGGTGCAGGCCGCCAGCCGGGAGGCCGGCTCGGCGTTCGGCGACCCGACGGTGTTCTGCGAGCGCTACCTGCCTACCGGCCACCACATCGAGGTTCAGGTGATGGCGGATGCGCACGGCACGGTGTGGGCGGTCGGCGAACGGGAGTGCTCGATTCAGCGCCGGCACCAGAAGGTGATCGAGGAGGCGCCCTCGCCGCTGGTGGAACGCACCCCCGGGATGCGGGCCAAGCTGTTCGAGGCGGCCCGGCTGGCCGCGAGCGCGATCGGTTACACCGGTGCCGGCACGGTGGAGTTCCTGGCCGACGACTCACCTGGTCGGGAAGGCGAGTTCTTCTTCCTGGAGATGAACACCCGGCTGCAGGTGGAACACCCGGTCACCGAGGAGACCACCGGGTGCGACCTGGTCGAACTGCAGCTGGCGGTGGCCGACGGGCAGCGCTTGGAGGCCGAACCACCTGCCGCCCAAGGGCATTCGATCGAGGCGCGGCTCTACGCCGAGGACCCGGCGCGCGACTGGCAGCCGCAGGCCGGGCCGGTGCAGCGAATCGAGATCCCCGGGGTGGCAGCGCAGTTCGCAAGCCTTCACCGGCACACCGGAATCCGGCTGGACTCCGGGATCGTCGACGGTTCCACCGTCTCCATCCACTACGACCCGATGCTGGCCAAGGTCATCAGCTACGCGCCGACCCGCGACCGGGCCGCGGCGGTGCTCGCCCGCGCGCTGGGCCGGGCCCGGTTGCACGGGGTGTGGACCAACCGCGACCTGCTGGTCAACGTGCTGCGGCACCCGGCATTCCTGTCCGGTGCCACCGACACCGCGTTCTTCGACACCCACGGGCTGGCCGAATTGGCGGCGCCGCTGGCGGACACGCAGACCGTGCGGATGTCGGCGGTCGCGGCCGCCCTGGCCGACGCCGCCGCGAACCGGGCAGACGCCGCGGTGCTGCGCAGCATTCCCAGCGGCTGGCGCAACCTGCCCTCGGCATCGCAGTCCAAGTCCTACCTCGACGATGGCGACAACGAGCACCGCGTCGAATACCGTTTCACCAGAGGCGGTCTGATGCTTGCCGACGACGTGCACCTGATGTCGGCCGATCCGCACCAGGTGGTGCTGGCCGACGGGGCCGGGGTGGCGTGCAGCTTCGAGGTAGCCCGCTACGGCCCCGACTCCCATGACGTCTACGTCGACTCCCCGGGCGGCCCGGTGCATCTGAGGGCACTGCCCCGTTTCCCAGAACCCGAGTCCAGCGTGGAACCGGGATCACTGCTGGCGCCGATGCCCGGCAACGTGATCCGCCTGGGTGCCGCGGTCGGCGACACCGTGACCGCCGGCCAGCCGTTGATCTGGCTGGAAGCCATGAAGATGGAGCACACCGTGTCGGCACCGGCCGACGGGGTGCTCACCGAGTTGAACGTCAAACCCGGCCAGCAGGTCGAGGTCGGAACCGTGCTGGCCCGGGTAGAGGCGCCGGCGGCAGAAGGAGATGCACAGTGAGCGACACCAGCTTCATCGAAAGCGACGAACGCCGGGCGCTGCGCCAGGCGGTTGCGGCGATGGCGGCCAACTACGGCCACGAGTACTACCTGGAGAAGGCCCGGTCCGGTCAACACACCGACGAATTGTGGAACGAGGCCGGAAAACTCGGCTTCATCGGGGTCAACCTCCCCGAGGAGTACGGCGGCGGCGGGGCCGGCATGTACGAGCTGTCGCTGGTCATGGAGGAGATGTCGACCGCGGGCTGCGGCCTGCTGCTGATGGTGGTGTCCCCGGCGATCAACGGCACCATCATCGCCAAGTTCGGCACCGACGAGCAGAAGCGGCGCTGGCTGCCCGATATCGCCGACGGCTCGCTCACCATGGCCTTCGCGATCACCGAGCCCGACGCCGGCTCGAACTCGCACCGGATCACCACCACCGCGCGCCGGGACGGCTCCGACTGGATCCTCAAGGGCCAGAAGACTTTCATCTCCGGGGTCGACCAGGCCCAGGCCGTCCTGGTGGTCAGCCGCAGTGAGGACGCCAAGACCGGCAACCTGCGTCCCGCACTGTTCGTGGTGCCCACCAACAGCCCCGGGTTCAGCTACACGCCGATTCCGATGGAGCTGGTCAGCCCGGAACGCCAATTCCAGGTGTTCATCGACGACGTACGGCTGCCGGCCGACGCGCTGGTGGGCTCCGAGGACGCCGCGATCGCTCAGCTGTTCGCCGGCCTGAACCCGGAGCGCATCATGGGCGCCGCCAGTTCGGTGGGCATGGGGCGGTTCGCCATCAACAAGGCCGTCGACTACGTCAAGACCCGACAGGTGTGGAAGACGCCGATCGGCGCACACCAGGGCCTGGCACATCCGTTGGCGCAGAACCACATCGAGATCGAACTGGCCAAGCTGATGATGCAGAAGGCGGCCACCCTGTACGACTCCGGCAACGACGTGGCCGCCGCTGAGGCGGCGAACATGGCCAAGTACGCCGCCGGTGAGGCCACCGCCCGCGCGGTCGACCAGGCGGTGCAGTCACTCGGCGGTAACGGCTTGACCAAGGAGTACGGCATCGCCGCGGCGCTCACCGCCTCCCGGCTGTCCCGGATCGCACCGGTGAGCCGGGAGATGGTGCTCAACTTCGTCGCGCAGACGTCGCTGGGCCTGCCCAGGTCGTACTGATGGACACCCCGGTCGACTATGCGGTGGCCGGCGGTGTCGCCCGGCTCACGCTGAACTCCCCGCACAACCGCAACGCGCTGTCGAGCACCCTGGTCGACCGGCTGCACCGGGGGCTGCGCGATGCGGCGGCGGATGAGACCGTGCGGGTCGTGGTGCTGGGCCACACCGGCAACACCTTCTGCGCGGGCGCGGATCTGGCGGAAGCGGCGGGCCGCGACCCGTCCGAGTTGGCCACCGACCGCGCCGCGGAACTGGTCGCGCTGCTGCGCGCCATCGTCGAATCGCCGCTGCCGGTGATCGCCGCCATCGACGGCCACGTCCGGGCCGGCGGCCTGGGCCTGGTCGGTGCCTGCGACATCGTGGTCGCCGGCCCGCGCAGCACATTCGCGCTGACCGAGGCCCGGATCGGGGTCGCGCCGGCGATCATCTCGCTGACGCTGCTGCCCAAGATGTCGGCGCGGTCCGCGAGCCGCTACTACCTGACCGGGGAGAAGTTCGACGCCGCCGAGGCCGCCGCGACCGGGCTGGTCACCCTGGCGGTGCAGAGCGAAGCCGAGGTCGGCATCGCGGTGGCCGCGCTCGTCGACGACCTGCGGCGCGGCTCGCCGCAGGGCCTGGCGGCATCCAAGGCGCTGACCACCGCCGCCGTGCTGGCCGGATTCGACCGCGACGCCGAACGGCTCAGCGCCGACTCGGCGCGGCTGTTCATCTCGGAGGAGGCCCGCGAGGGGATGCTCGCCTTCCTGCAGAAGCGCCTCCCGCGGTGGGTCACTTCGTCGTAGGCTCATTGCCTATGGGCGACTCAGCGGGGCGGCACCGGGACACACCGGGCACGGAGTCGCGGGCGGCCGACACCGACCGCTTCCAGCTGGCGCAGTTGCTCGGCGCCGCGGCGGCCCGCGGCCGGCTGCCGATGAACGAGTACGAGGACCGGCTCACCCGGGCCTACGCGGCAAAGACGTATGACGAGCTGGACCGGCTTCGGGCCGACCTGCCGGGCTCGTCGGTGAGCCCACGCCGCGGCGGCGACTGCAAACCCGCGCCGTCCACCGTGCTGCTGGCCGTCATGAGCGCGTTCGAGCGGCGCGGCCGGTGGAACGTACCGAAGAAGCTGACCACGTTCTCGCTCTGGGGCGGCGGCGTCATCGACCTGCGCTACGCCGACTTCACCTCCCCGGACGTCGAGATCAAGGCGTACTCGATCATGGGCGGTCAGACCATCCTGTTACCGCCCGAGGTCAACGTCGACATCCGCGGCCACGGGGTGATGGGCGGCTTCGACCGGGACGTCGAGGGCGAGGGCATACCGGGAGCACCGACGGTGCGGGTCCGGGGCTTCTCGCTGTGGGGCGGTGTCGGTATCAAGCGAAAGAACCGCAAATCACCTGGCTGAGTTGCGATCAGTGCAGCACCACGGTGTCGGCGACGACGAAGACCACACCCAGGGCGAGCAGTCCGGCGAACGGCCAGCAGACGACGACCTTGCCCCGGGCCGCCCCGGTGATCATCAGGGCCAGCGTGCACAGCAGGGTCAGACCCACCCCGATCCACATGGTGAGCATCGCCGGCCACACGCGGTAGCCCGCATCACACGCCGCGTCGTGGCAGCCGTCGGTCGCCATGGTGAAGAAGAGGGACAACCAGACCTGGTAGGCGCCGACGCAGAGCAATGCCGCGTACAACGCACACCCGACGATGTTCCAGGCCCGCGTCCACATCCCACCCATCGCCGCCCCCTGAAAGTACCCGGTCGTGGCATCAACTTACGCCGGGTGGGTGACTGGCCGCAGTCTCGCGCCGATGTCATACTCCGGTCGAAATCGACGGGGGGGTTGCTGATGTCCGACGAGCTTCGTGTCGACCTGACGGCGTTGCGTCACGCGGGCAGCGAAATCGGCAGGCACGGCGAGGAACTGCACGCGTTGCAGCAGGCCGGCCATGCCGGGGCAGAGCAGGCGCAGTCGGGGTGGGTGGGTTCCTCGGCGAGCGCACTGGCTGAACTGCTGGACGGCTGGGCCACGGCCAGCATGGCCCAGCTGCGGCGGATCGCCGGACACTCCTGCGACCTGCACCTCGCCGCCGCCGCATTCGCACTCCTGGAACAGCGCAACACCACCGACCTCGCTGTTGATGGATGAATTGTCGCCGTCCCGGCGTGCTGCCAAACTGCGCTGAAACCGGCTGCAACGGCAACTGACGGGGGCGGCCATGGCCGAGGTGGTACGCCGATGACACTGTCGCCAGCCGACATCGACCGCTGGAACGCCGACACGATCACCACCGTGTTCCAGGTGGCCATCCAGCGGGCACACCACATTCGCACCGCTTCGGCCGCCCTGGGACAAACCATGGGATTCCTGGACTGGGAAGGCGACACCGCCGCAGCGGCCCGGGCCGCCACCCACCGCACCATGCTCGACCTCGACGCACACGCCGAGGCCTGCGCTGCGGTGGGTCGCGCCGCGGAGCTCGCGGCCGCCGAAGTCACCGCGATCAAGTTGCGGCTACGGCAGATTCGCGACACCGCCTACGAATACCGGTTGAGCATCGACGACGGAACCGGCATGGTGCGCCTGCCGGCGAGCGTGGCGTCGTTGCCACCGGCGGTGCAACGCGAGATCGCCGGTGCGCAGTTGCGCGTCTGGCTGGCGATCCGGCAGCTGCTGTCCGAAGCCCACCGCGCGGACCAGGATCTGGCTGCCGCCATCCGCGGCGCCGACGACGACCTGGCACCGGCCAAGGTGAACGCCGAGATCGCCGCCGGGCCGTTCTCGGTGCCGGTCGCGCCGCCGCCCGAAGCGACACCGAAGCAGGTGAACGCGTGGTGGCGCAGCCTGAATCCGTCGGAGCAGGACCAGGTCAAGCGCTCGGTCCCGGACGCCCTGCGCAACCGCGACGGCATCCCGGCCGACGTGCGCACCGAGCTGAACACCTCGGCACTGACCGATGCGATCACCCGGATGCGCAACGGCTGGCTCGACCGCGACGGCTGGCATACCGAACCCGCCAAGCTGGCCGATCTGATCGCACTGCGGGATACCCTTGCCGCACAAGACAACAGCGAAGCCCGGCTGCTGCTGTTGGACACCACCAGCGATCCCGACAGGGTGCTCGCCGCGGTCGCGGTCGGCGACGTCGACGAGGCCGAGCGGATCGGGGTGACGGTGGGCGGCCTGAACAGCCGGGTCAGTTCCAGCGTCGAGAAGATGGTCGGGGAAGCCCGGGTCCAGCGGGCCGCCGCGAGCCGGCTCCGCAGCACGGCCGGCCTGCCCAACGGGGCCGCGGTCGCATCGGTGGCATACCTGGGCTACGGCGCGCCGGCCAACCTCTACGACGTCATCCATGACGACCTCGCGCGGGCCGGCGCGCAGCCACTGAACCGCTTCTACCGCGGACTGGCCGCGACCACAAGCGTTGCGGATCAGCACATCACCGCTTTCGGTCACTCCTACGGCTCACTGACCACCAGTCTGGCGCTGCAGTTGGGCGCACCGGTGGACGATGTCGTGCTGTACGGATCGCCCGGAGCCGAGATCACCGACGCCGGCCAATTGGGCGTCAAACCCGGACACGCCTACTACATGATGGCCGAGCGAGACCCGGTCGCCGACACCATTCCGATCGCCCGCAGGTTCGGGCCCGCCCTCTTCGACGTGACCGGCATGACCGAGCTCTCCGTCGACGGTGGCATGGCCCCGGACGGCGCACTGCACGAACGCGCCTACGGTCATTCCGAATATTCTCGGCTGGGCAGCAACAACGAGTTGCGGATGAGTGGCTACAACATGGCCGCGGTGCTCGCCGGCCTGCCCGACAGGGTCGTCCGGCCGCGTGCGCTGGCTCCCGGGCCGATCTTCCGGCGAGTCGGCTAGTGCCGGCGCGACCGAAGATAGTCGCCGACAACGGCCGCGCCGAGCCCGTCGAGGTCGGGCACCACGACCCGGCCCTGCACCCGGCGCGCGACCTGGTCGATGAAGCGGGCCAGTCCGGGGTCGTCGCCGAGCCGGAAGATCGTCACCTGGGCGCCGAGGCGGGCGACGTCGTCGAAACCCTTGACCGTGTGGGCGATGGTGCGCGGGTGCGGCGGGTAATCAAAGAACACCACCGGACCCCTGGCACCACCGCCGTCGAAGTCCTCCAGGTGCGCGGTCGGCTCACCGTCGGTGACCACCAGCACCACCGGTTGGGCGTTCGGGTACCGCCGCAGCTGCCGGCCGGCCAGCGCCAGTGCGTGATGCAGGTTGGTGCCCTGTTCGTAGATGCCCTCCAGCCCCATCAGCTCAGACGGTGTGACAGTGCGCGCGTGGCGGCCGAACGCGATGATCTGCAACGCATCCGAGCGGAACCGGGTGCTGACCAAGTGGTGCAGTGCCAGCGCGGTGCGCTTCATCGGCAGCCACCGGTTCTCCATCACCATCGAAAACGAGGTGTCCACCAGCAGCGCCACCGCCGCCTGGGTGCGGGTCTCGGTCTCGGACACCTCGACATCGTCGACGGTGACGGCGATCCGCGATCCTGCCCGACTGTGGCGACTTCCCACCTGCCGCAGCACCGCGTTGGTCAGGGTGCGGGTGACATGCCACGGCTCGGTGTCGCCGAACTGCCACGGCCGGGTCGCTCCGGTCAACTCCCCGGCCGCCCCGGCCCGCCGGTGGTCACGCTCACCGCGGCGTCCGGAAAGTTGCTGCGCCACATCGCGTAACGCCGTCTGCCCCAGCTGGCGCATCGCCTTCGGCGACAGCCGCCACCGGCCGTCGGAACCGCGGTCGAAGAATCCCTGGTTGACCAGTGCCCGCTCCAGCTCGGCCAGGGTCCGGGCGTCCACCACGGCCGCATCGCCGAGTTGGCGCGCCAGTGCGTCCAGGTCGACGTCGTCCATGCTCGCACCCGGATAGCTCTGCGACAGCTGCTCGGCCAGCTGCTCGAGCTCACCGATGTCGGCCAGCGCCTGCGCGCCATCGCCCATGCCCAGCGGGTTGCCGCCGGAGAACTCCGCAGACCCATTCCAGTCCTCGCCCGGCCTTGCCGCCCGCAGCTGTGCGTCCAGCCGGCCCAGCGCCTGCTGCAGCGCCGGGGATCCGAATGCCTGCATCGCCAACGCGTCCAGCTCGTCGCGCTGCTCGGCGCTCAGGCTGTTGCGGAAGCGCTGCGCGGCGGCGGCCCGCTTGGCCAGCGAATCGAGCAACTCCTCGACGTTGCGCGGGTTCTCGGGGAAGAATTCACCGTGCTCGGCCATGAACTGTTCGAAATCCTGCTGGCTGTCCGCGCCCCGGGAGTGCTTGTCCAACAGGTCGTTGAGGTCGCCGAGCATGTCTTCGACCCGCCGTCGGTCGGCGTCGGTGGCGCCCTGCAGGGCCTGCTTCATGCCGGCGAAGCGCTGGTCCAGCATCTCCCGGCCCAGCAGATCCTTGATCTGCTCGTAGGATTCCTGGGCTTCGGCGCTGCGCCAGCGGTAGTCGGAGAGTTCCTGCACGGCCTTGGCCGGAGACGTCGGCAGTGCCCCCAACTGCAGCTCGGAGAACCGGGCGTCGTCGTCCAGGGCGCGGGCCAGTTCCTTGCGCTCGGCCAGCACGGCCGCATCCAGCAGCTTCTTGACCTCCGCGAGGGTGCCGTCCAAGTTGTTGCGCTGCAACAGCTCCCGACGGCGGCGGTTCACCTCGGCGGCCAGCCGGTCAGCGCCGGGCATGGCCTTGGTGCCGCGACGCAACAGCTCGGACAGCGCCCGTCGCGGGGACGCGCCATCCATCACCTCACGCCCGATCTGTTCCAGCGCCTCGCGCAGATCCACCGGCGGCGCCAGCGGATCCGGCCCGCCGGTGTAGGCCGAGTAGCGTGCCGAATGAGCCTTACCCATAGACGGTTTCGCCGTCGCCGGAGGCCTTGTCGATGCGCTTGGCCAGATACAGTGCTTCCAAAGCCAATTCGAGTGCCGCGGCGCGTTCACCCTCGGATTGCGCACCCACTCGCGCGGCGATGGCGTCGATGACCGGCAGGCCGGGTAACGCCGCCAGCACCGCCTTGGCCGGCACCCGCTCCCCCGTCGTCACCGCCGAACCCTCCTCGACCGCGGCGACCAGCGGGCCGACGTCCACCCCGCCCAGCACCTGCGCGGCGGTGTCGGCGGTGGCACGCCGCAACAAATGTTCCAGAACAGCCTGTTCCCGGCCCTCCTCGCCGGACTCGAACTCCAGCTTGCCGCGCAGCACGTCGATGATCGTGCCCAGGTCGACCACCCGGGCCACCGGATCGGTCTCACCCAGCAGCGCACCCCGGTGCCGGGCCGACGCGGCGACCGTCTCGGCGGCCGCGATCGCGAAGCGGGCCGACACCCCGGAGCGCTGGTCGATCGAGCGGGATTCGCGCAGATAGCGGGCGAACCGGGCCAGCACCGCCACCAGGTAGTCGGGCAGCGCCGCGCTCAGGTGCGCCTCCTGGGTGATGACCCCCACCTCGGCGTCGAGCTCCAGTGGGTAGTGGGTGCGGATCTCGGCGCCGAACCGGTCCTTGAGCGGGGTGATGATCCGCCCGCGGTTGGTGTAGTCCTCCGGGTTGGCGCTGGCCACCACCAGCACATCCAGCGGCAGCCGCAGCGTGTAACCGCGCACCTGGATGTCACGCTCCTCCATCACGTTGAGCATCGAGACCTGGATGCGCTCGGCCAGATCGGGCAGTTCGTTGACCGCGACGATGCCCCGATGCGCCCGCGGGATCAACCCGTAGGCGATGGTCTCCGGGTCGCCGAGACTGCGGCCCTCGGCGACCTTGATCGGGTCGATGTCGCCGACCAGGTCGGCTACGGACGTATCCGGGGTGGCCAGCTTCTCGGTATAGCGCTCGCTGCGGTGCTTCCAGGTCACCGGCAGGTCGTCGCCGAGGTCGGCAGCCCGCCGGATCGACTCCGGGGTGATCGGCGAGTACGGGTGCTCACCGAGTTCGGACCCGGCGATCACCGGCGTCCACTCGTCGAGCAGCCCGGGCAGTGCCCGCAGCAGCCGGGTCTTGCCCTGGCCGCGCTCACCGAGCAGCACGATATCGTGACCGGCGATCAGCGCCCGCTCCAGTTGCGGCAGCACCGTGTCGTCGAAACCCAGGATGCCGGGCCAGATGGCGTCGCCGTCGGCCAACCGGGTCAGCAGGTTCTCGGCGATCTCCTGCCTGACCCCGCGTTCACGGTGGCCGGAGGCACGCAGATCACCGCGGGTTTTCGGAAGATGATGCGGGCTATGCGCAGTGTTCGGTGCGGGCACCACTCCACGCTACGGCGGTGCCCGTCGTCCGTCACGGCTTCCCCGCACTATGGCCGGCACCCGGGCGATCACCCGGTTCCGCAGACGACGCGAACGCCCCGGCCGACGGCGACCGGCCTGCCGCGCCCCTTCCGCATCTCGCGGATGCGGCTAGTGCGCGAAGTGCCGCGCCCCGGTCAGGTACAGGGTGATCCCGGCCGCGGCAGCAGCCGCGGTCACCTCCTCGTCGCGAACCGAGCCGCCCGGATGCACGATGGCGGCCACCCCGGCGCCGGTCAGCGTCTGCAGTCCGTCCGGAAACGGGAAGAACGCATCGGAGGCCGCCACCGCACCGTTCACCCGCGCGCCCCCGCGCTCCACCGCGAGCCGGGCCGCGTCGACGCGGTTGACCTGGCCCATGCCCACTCCGATGGTGGCGCCGTCGGCCGCGATCACGATCGCGTTGGACTTCACCGCCCGGCAGGCCCGCCAGGCGAACACCAGATCCGCCAGCAGCGCCGGATCGGCCGGCTCGCCGGTGGCCAGGGTCCAGTTGGCCGGGTTGTCGCCGGGTGCGTCCAACTGGTCGCACTGCTGTGCCAGCAGCCCGCCGCTGACCTGACGCAGTTCGATGCCGCCGCGCAGCGGCTCGGGGGCCACCAGCACCCGGATGTTCTTCTTGCGGGCCAATACCTCGACGGCGCCCCGGGCATAGCCGGGCGCGACGATGACCTCGGTGAAGATGGTGCCCACGTACTCCGCCATCTCGACGCTGACCTCGGTGTTGGTCGCGATCACCCCGCCGAAGGCACTCAGTGGATCGCAGTCGTGCGCCTTGCGGTGGGCGTCGGCGACCGAGGCCTGCGAAACCGCGATCCCGCACGGGTTGGCGTGCTTGATGATCGCCACGCAGATCTGCTCGTGGTCGAACGCGGCCCGCCAGGCCGCGTCGGCATCGGTGAAGTTGTTGTAGGACATTTCCTTTCCGTGCAGCTGATCGGCCTGGGCGAGGCCGGGCCAGGCGCCGGCATCGCAGTACAGCGCCGCCTGCTGGTGCGGGTTCTCGCCGTATCGCAGCTGCGCCGAGCGCCGGTACGTCCGGCCGATCCACTCCGGCAACGGCTGTCGCGGCTCTTCCGGCGCCAGGGTTGCAGCCATCCAGCCGGCGACCGCGACGTCGTACTCAGCGGTGTGCCGAAAAGCCAGCGACGCCAAGCGCTTCCGCTGCGCCAGTGTGAAACCGCCATCGGCCACCGCAGCCAGCACGCCGTCGTATCCAAGCGGATCGACAACCACCGCGACGCTGGGATGATTCTTCGCTGCGGCCCGCACCATCGACGGCCCGCCGATGTCGATCTGCTCCACGCACTCGTCGACGGCCGCGCCGGAATCGACGGTTTCACCGAACGGATAGAGGTTGACCACCACCAGTTCAAACGCCGCGATGCCGAGTTCCTCCAGCGCTGCGGCATGTTCGGGCTTGCGCAGGTCGGCCAGCAACCCGGCGTGCACCCGGGGATGCAATGTCTTGACCCGCCCGTCGAGCACCTCGGGGAAGCCGGTCAACTGCTCCACCGGGGTGACTGGAATACCTTTTGCGGCAATGGCCTTCGCGGTAGAGCCGGTGGATACGATGTCGACGCCCGCGGCGTGCAGGCCACTGGCCAGATCCACCAGCCCGGTCTTGTCGTAGACGCTGATCAGCGCCCGGCGTATCGGCCGCTTGCCGTCGGTCATCCTATGGTCGCCTTTCGTCCGGTCCAGGTGACGCCGCCCGCCGCAATCCCGGCCAGCACGTCCACCAGGAGCTTGCGCTCCACTATTTTGATGCGTTCATGCAGGGTCTCTTCGTCATCGTCGTCGAGCACCTCGACGGGTTGCTGCGCCAGGATCGGCCCGGTGTCCATGCCGGCATCCACCAGGTGCACCGTGCAACCGGTGACCTTCACCCCGTAGCCGAGCGCATCGGCGACCGCGTGGGTGCCGGGGAACACCGGAAGCAGCGCCGGGTGGGTGTTGACGATCCTCCCGAGAAACCGGGAAAGAAACTGTGGTCCAAGAAGTTTCATGAACCCAGCGGATACCACCAGATCCGGCGCGTGGGCAGCGGTGGCGTCGGTCAGGGCGGTGTCCCAGGCGTCCCGGTCCGGCTGGTCGGCCAGTCGCACGGTGAACGTGGGCAACCCGGCTGCGGTGGCGACCCGAACGGCTCGACAGTCGCGGTCCGTCCCGACCGCGACGACCCGCGCCGGATAGTCAGCCACGGCGGCGTCGAGCAGCGACTGCAGCAGCGACCCGGTTCCCGAAGCCAGGACCACCAGGCGGGCCGGTGCGCTGGGCGGCACATGGATCGGTTGCACGCGATGAGCCTAATGGGTGCCGAGAACCGTGGTTCAACATCCGCCGCGATCACGTCGGCGGTCAGTCCGGCGCCGTGTCGTCGTCGGTGAACATCTCGTCCTCTGCGTCTTCGACCGCCCAGACCCGCCCGGCCGAGTCGACGGGCGCATCCGGCTCCACCGGTTCATCCGGCTCCACCGGTTCATCCGGCTCCACCGGTTCATCCGGCTCCACCGGCCCATCCGGCTCCACCGGCCCATCCGGCACCACCGGCCCATCCGGCCCTGCCACCGGCTCCGCAGGTTCTGGTTCGGCCGCCGCATCGCCGGTTGCCGGCGCCGCGACCGGCGCCGCTGCCGGTCTCCGGGGCGCCGCGCGACGGCTGATGCCCCCGGCCATCACGACGGTGACCGCACCGATCGAGGCGAACCAGAAGAAGACGGCGGGCCCGAAGCTGGCCTGATCCACCCCGACGTCGCCGAAGTTGCCCAGTCGCCCCCCGGCGGCGTAGCCGAGCAGCGCCAGCGTCAGCGCTCCGACCAGCGCCGCGACCAGCAGTTTGGCGAGTGCCGGAAGCAGCGGCAGTGGGCGTCGGGCACACTGCTGGCCGACCGCCACACCCGACGACGCCCCGATGATCAGCAGTGCCACCCACACCGGTCCCATCGGTGGCGTGGGCGCGGCGGCCAGGATCGGCAGCGCCGGGATGTCGCCGCCCAACACCGCGAACGGACTGAACGCGGCGACGCCGAGATGCACGCTCGACCCGACCGCCATCGCAGCGGTGCCGACAATGACGTTGGGAATGTAGAGCACCGACAGTGCGGTGAGGCTGAGCTGGCCGAACATCGAATCGGTGATCGCGTACAGCTCGTGCATGGTCGCCCAGTGCACCACCAGGGATCCGGCAGTCACCAGCCCGGACAACCCGGCCAGCGCCAGGATCCCGGCAGCGGCGGCCCGCAGTGAATCCGCCAGCCAGCCGGGCAGTGCCGATGCCGACAGCAGCCGCCGGCCCGTCGCCGAGCCGACCCCGATCACCGCGCCGATGGCGTGCACTGCCAGCACATGCGTGAAGGCACCCAGCGCATTGGGTGTCTGCAACTCGGTGAGCACCGACGCCGCGTCGTGAATCACGGCCAGCGAGACGGCCGCCATCAGCAGTGGCCCGCCCAGCGCGGACGCCACAATCCACCGGATGACGAACCATGACCTGGTCCCGGCCGTGGCCTGTGCGGTAGTGCGTGCGGTGCCCCACACCATGAGGAGCACCGGCAGCAACGGCAGCACACCCAGTTCCCGGCCACCGATCGAGATCGGCACCTGATGCACGCCCAGCCAGATGCTGGCGACGGCGCCCAGCGCCCCGGTCATGTCGCTGTTGGCGATCACCAACTGCAGCAACGTCACCGCGGCGATGACGACCAGCGCCACCACGGCCGGACCGAACGCGACCCGCACCAGGTCCCGCGTCGACCCCGCACCCACCCCTCGACTGTCCTTCACCCGCGTCACGCTTCGTGCACCCGGCCCGCTCGGCGCCCGGGCGGCCAGCTAGGGCTGTGCCGGATCCGGCGGGGCAGCGGGCGAAGCCGAGGAGCCCGGCGAACTCTGGCCGCTCTGCGGCTGCTGGCCCTGGCCGGAGCTCGTCGAACCTTGACTGGTGCCGGTGGCGGCGACACCCGACGGCGGCGGGCTGAAGCTGGGGAACCCGGTCGGCGGGGTCGGCGGGCCCTGCGGCTCGGAGGGCTGCGATCCGGCCCCGTAACCACCGGTCGACGGTGCCGGCGGCACACTGAACCCGCCGGTGACCGGCCCTGCCGGATACCCACCGTATGACGGGTATCCGGGCTGCTGCGGACCCTGCTGGTGGCCGCGGCCCGGGTGCCCGCCCGGTCCGCCCGGTCCGCCCGGTCCGACCGGCCGACCGTAGTAGCCACCGCCCGGCGGCAGCCCGTACGGCGTGTAGGGGTCGTACTTCGGCCGCGGGGCGGGGGCGGTGATGACGCCGGCGTCGAGCAGTAGCACGCCCACCGCGAGGGCGGCCTGCACGACGACCAAGGCCAGCACCAACCACAGTGCCCAGCCGGCATCACCCCTGGTCAACGTCATCTTTATGGCCGACAGCGCAGCCAGTCCCGCAAGCACGGCGACGATCGGCGTGTAGTTCTTCGCCTTGGGTAGCAGCCCGACGGCGGCCAGCAGGGCGGCCACCACCGCCAGCGGCACCACGAACCCGGCCCGCCCGCCTGCCGCACCCTGTCCGCCGGAGCCGGCCGAAAGCATCGGCCCGAAGCTCGCGAGGTAGCTCAACAGACCCAGAGTCACCACCCCGACCTGCAGATATTGCGGCAACCTGCTGGCGCTGTCGCCGGGCTTGGCGAACGACGGATTCGGGGACCCGTATCCGCCCGGCGGCGGTGCGGGCTGATATCCGGGATTGCCGTGCGAGTACGTCATAGCGTCTCCTGTTGTGATCCTGTGCTGTTCGCCGCATGACGGCACGGTTCGACCATCCACGCTAGCGCACGCCGGGACCGGCCCCGGTCGGCAATCGGCGTGTCCGCTCGGGGGCGAAGTTGCCTGACGCATCGGCGCACGTTCTAATCACCGGCATGGACTACGGGCTCGTGCTGTTCACCAGTGATCGCGGTATCGCTCCGGCGGCAGCCGCCAAACTCGCCGACGATCACGGCTTCCAGACCTTCTACGTGCCCGAGCACACCCACATCCCGGTGAAGCGGGCGGCCGCCCATCCCTCGACCGGCGACGAGTCGCTGCCCGACGACCGGTACATGCGCACGCTCGACCCGTGGGTCAGCCTGGGTGCGGCGTGCGCGGTCACCTCACGGGTGCGGCTGGCCACCGCGGTTGCGCTGCCGGTGGAGCACGATCCGATCACCCTGGCCAAATCCATTGCCACGCTGGATCATCTGTCCGGCGGCCGGGTGAGTCTGGGCGTCGGCTTCGGCTGGAACACCGACGAGCTGGTCGACCACGGCGTGCCACCACAGCGCCGGCGCACCATGCTGCGCGAGTATCTCGAGGCGATGCGGGCGTTGTGGACCCAGGAGGAAGCGGCCTACGACGGCGAATTCGTGAAGTTCGGCCCCAGCTGGGCCTGGCCGAAGCCGGTGCAGTCGCGAATTCCGGTGCTGGTCGGCGCCGGCGGCACCGAGAAGAACTTCCGGTGGATCGCCGCCAACGCAGACGGCTGGATCACCACACCGCGCGACGTCGACATCGACGAGCCGGTGCAGCTGCTGCAGGACACCTGGGCCGGGGCCGGCCGCGACGGGGCGCCGCAGATCGTGGCCCTGGACTTCAAACCCGACCCCGAAAAGCTCGCCCGCTGGGCGGAACTGGGCGTGACCGAGGTGTTGTTCGGCCTGCCGGACAGGTCCGAGGCCGAGGTCGCCGCCTACGTGGAGCGACTCGCCGGCAAGTTGGCGGTCACCCTTTGACGCGAGCAGACGTGAAAGCCCCCTGAGACCGACATCTCAGGGGCCTTCGCGTCTGCTCGGCCGGGAAAATTACGGCAGCGAGCAGCGGTTGCCGTAGTCCAATGCGCGCACCGTGATCTTCGCTCCGAGCGGCTCATCGTTGGAGAGCAACGCGACCAGGCCGTCGTCCACGGTGGTCGCCAGGAACCGGCTGCCGTCGGCGTCGAGCCGGCCGATGACGATCCCGGTCCGGGTCTCCCAGTCGTAGCGCACGCTGTAGGTCTCGATGGTTGCCGGCCCCTCGGCCCGCTCGGTGACCGCGACCCGCTCTAGGCGGTCGGCCTGGTCTTGGAGTTCGCGACTGCGATCCGGCGTCGGTGCGGCGGGCGCTGTGGAATACACACCCACCGAGTACTTGCTCATCATCCC
>CAZGGK010000048.1:0-32758 GCA_964525125.1 uncultured Mycobacterium sp. | reverse complement strand
TACGCGGTGATCGGCCTGAAGGACACCACGACTGGCGACACGCTCTGCGACCCGAGCAACCAGATCGTGCTCGAGTCGATGACGTTCCCGGACCCGGTGATCGAGGTCGCCATCGAGCCCAAGACCAAGAGCGACCAGGAGAAGCTGGGTCTGGCGATCCAGAAGCTGGCCGAGGAGGACCCGACCTTCAAGGTGCACCTGGACCCCGAGACCGGTCAGACCGTGATCGGCGGGATGGGCGAGCTGCACCTGGACATCCTGGTCGACCGGATGCGCCGCGAGTTCAAGGTCGAGGCCAACGTCGGCAAGCCGCAGGTGGCCTACAAGGAGACCATCAAGCGCGTGGTCGACAAGGTCGAGTACACGCACAAGAAGCAGACCGGCGGTTCCGGCCAGTTCGCCAAGGTCCTCATCTCGATCGAGCCGTTCCACGGCGAGGACGGCGCGACCTACGAGTTCGAGAACAAGGTCACCGGTGGTCGCGTCCCGCGCGAGTACATCCCGGCGGTGGACGCCGGCGCCCAGGATGCCATGCAGTACGGCGTGTTGGCCGGCTACCCACTGGTGAACATCAAGGTCACCCTGCTCGACGGTCAGTACCACGACGTCGACTCCTCGGAGATGGCCTTCAAGGTGGCCGGCTCGCAAGCGCTGAAAAAGGCTGCGGCGCAAGCCCAGCCGGTCATCCTGGAACCGATCATGGCCGTGGAGGTCATCACGCCCGAGGACTACATGGGTGATGTGATCGGTGACCTGAACTCCCGCCGTGGCCAGATCCAGGCCATGGAGGAGCGCAGCGGCGCGCGTGTCGTCAAGGCGCAGGTGCCACTGTCGGAGATGTTCGGTTACGTCGGAGACCTGCGGTCGAAGACACAGGGCCGGGCGAATTACTCCATGGTCTTCGACTCCTACGCCGAAGTACCGGCGCAGGTGTCGAAGGAGATCATCGCGAAGGCGACGGGCGAGTGAGCGAGCGCGCCAGCGCGAGTTCACGAGCGCGGAGTCGAGCCATAGGTTCAGCGAAGGCGACGGGCGAGTGAGCGAGCGCGCCAGCGCGAGTTCACGAGCGCGGAGTCGAGCCATAGGTTCAGCGAAGGCGACGGGCGAGTGAGCGTAGCTCACGACACGTCGAGTAACCTTGCCCGGTCAGTGCCGCGGCACAACTGAAAACATCAACACTGCTGTAACTCAGCACCAACAGTCCAGGAGGACATAGAAGTGGCGAAGGCGAAGTTCGAGCGGACGAAGCCGCACGTCAACATCGGGACCATCGGTCACGTTGACCACGGCAAAACCACGCTCACCGCAGCTATCACCAAGGTTCTGCACGACAAGTACCCCAACCTGAACGAGTCGCGGGCATTCGACCAGATCGACAACGCGCCCGAAGAGCGTCAGCGTGGCATCACGATCAACATCTCCCACGTGGAGTACCAGACCGAGAAGCGGCACTACGCCCACGTCGACGCGCCGGGCCACGCCGACTACATCAAGAACATGATCACCGGTGCCGCCCAGATGGATGGCGCGATCCTGGTGGTCGCCGCCACCGACGGCCCGATGCCGCAGACCCGCGAGCACGTGCTGCTGGCCCGTCAGGTCGGTGTTCCCTACATCCTGGTCGCGCTGAACAAGGCCGATGCCGTCGACGACGAGGAGTTGCTGGAGCTCGTCGAGATGGAGGTCCGCGAGCTGCTGGCTGCCCAGGAGTTCGACGAGGAGGCTCCGGTGGTCCGGGTTTCCGCGCTCAAAGCCCTTGAGGGCGACGAGAAGTGGGTGAAGTCGGTCGAGGAGCTGATGGACGCCGTCGACGAGTCCATCCCGGACCCGGTGCGTGACACCGACAAGCCGTTCCTGATGCCGGTCGAGGACGTGTTCACCATCACCGGTCGTGGCACCGTGGTGACCGGTCGCGTCGAGCGCGGCGTGATCAACGTCAACGAGGAAGTCGAGATCGTCGGCATCAAGACCACCACGACCAAGACCACGGTCACCGGTGTGGAGATGTTCCGCAAGCTGCTCGACCAGGGTCAGGCCGGCGACAACGTCGGTCTGCTGATCCGTGGTGTCAAGCGTGAGGACGTCGAGCGTGGCCAGGTTGTGGTCAAGCCCGGCACCACCACCCCGCACACCGAGTTCGAGGGTCAGGCCTACATCCTGAGCAAGGACGAGGGCGGCCGGCACACGCCGTTCTTCACCAACTACCGTCCGCAGTTCTACTTCCGCACCACCGACGTGACCGGTGTGGTGAGCCTGCCGGAGGGCACCGAGATGGTGATGCCCGGTGACAACACCGAGATGACCGTGAAGCTGATCCAGCCGGTCGCCATGGACGAGGGTCTGCGGTTCGCCATCCGTGAGGGTGGCCGTACTGTCGGCGCCGGCCGGGTGACCAAGATCCTCAAGTAGTCCCTACCGTCAGCAGACGCAAAAGTCCCCGAAACCACCGGGTTTCGGGGACTTTTGCCGGGGGCGTCTCGCACCGGGGGAGTGTTCGGCGCTAGGCTCACCCTGTGTTGGTGCGCTATCTGAAGAACCAGCTGTTCGTGCTGCTCTGCGGTGGGCTGGTCGGCCCGATCTTCCTGGCGGTCTATTTCACCATCGGTCAGCAGGACCTGCTCAAGTGGATGTTCTACGTCGGACTGCTGGTGACGGCCGTCGATGTGCTGGCCGCGCTGGCGCTGACCAACTACGGCGCGAAATCAGCGGCGATGACCACTGCGCTCGAGCGGGACGGTGTCTTGGGGCTGGCCCAGATCACCGGTATCAGTGAGACCGGCACCCGGATCAACGAGCAACCGCTGGTGAAGTTGAACCTGCATATCTCCGGACCAGGCATCACCGCGTTTGACAGCACCGACCGCGTCATCGCGAGTGTCAGCCGGCTGGGCAACATCACTGCCCGAAAGCTCGCGGTGCTCGTCAACCCGGAAACGCAGAAGTATCAAATCGACTGGGAGCGAAGCGCCTTGGTCAACGGGCTGGTGCCGGCGCAGTTCAGCCTGCCTGAGGAGAACCGGGCCGTCGACCTCAGCGGCCAGGCCGGCCCGGTGATGGAGATTCTGCAGATCCTCAAAGCCAACAACATACCGCTCGGGCAGGTGGTCGATGTGCGGTCGAATCCGGTGGTGCGACAGCAGGTTCAGGCGGTGCTGCACCGGGTTGCCGGGGCGCGGCCAGTCACTGGCGAGGAATCGACAACGGCATCCGGCCAGGACGACGCGCCGGAAGCGTCGATCGGACAGCGGCTTCAGGATTTGGAGGAACTGCGCCGCTCGGGTGTGCTGACCGATGAGGAGTACGCCAGCAAGCGGACCCAGATCATCGCCGAGATCTGAGACGGACGTTCGGGAGAACGCCGGCCGGAGCGAACCGCGCGGTGCCGCCGCGACGTTACCGGTGTCCGCCGAAGGTATGAAATCGGCATGCCGGACCGCAGCTCCGCGCGCACTGTGACGCTGAGGCAAGGGTGGCGTGCCACAATACATTCCGCGTCGCAACGAGGCGGTCGGAGGTGGAATGACGGAGTATCGGTTCAATCCGCCGCCCGGTTGGTCGGTGCCACCCGGATGGACGCCGCCCGCCGACTGGTTGCCCGACCCGTCCTGGCCGGTGGCGCCGGCCGGCTGGCAGTTCTGGGTGGCCGGACCCGGTGCGCCGGAGCCTGCCGCTGGTCTGTCGATGGTCGAAACCGCGGCGCCACTTGCCAATCGCTCCGGCAGCCTACGGGTCGGATTGCTGGCCGGCGCCGTCGGGCTGGTGGTCGTGCTGGTCCTGAGTTCGGTCGCGCTGGTCTGGTGGTGGCGCTCTGACACCGAAGCAGCACTGCCGGCCGGCATGCTGGCAGGGACTTATCCCAGTGCGCCGGCGCCGGCCTGGACGGTCGACGTGGAGACACTCGGCGGCGGTGCCGATGTGCGCTTCGGCCAACCGGTGTTCAACCGACTCCTTGCGGCCGATCCGGGCGCCAGCGTTATCGACGGCACCGTGGTGGCCACGACCTGGGGGTCTGGCACCGGCGACGGGCAGTTGCACGGCATCGACCTCGACAGCGGGAAGGTGAAGTGGTCGCGGCCCGACGCGTTGCGGGGTGGTTGCGCATTCGGCACGGTCACAGGCATGTTGGCGTGCATCCGTGCCAATGCCGGCAGCGGTGGCACCCGGATAGATTTCATCGATCCCGACGACGGGGGCACGAAGTCATCGGGCACCGTTGACCGCAGGGTCGACATGATCGCCACCGACGGCGAGTACGTCTACCTGGGCGGGCTCGACAGCGACACCGGACAACTAGTGCTGTCCAAGGGCACACCCGAAAACCTCGGGGGTGGCGGCCGTTTCGCGATGTCGAACCGATGCGCTGAACCCGGCGACTCGATGGAGCTGACGGTCTCGCATGGATTCGTGCACGGCTTGTTGGGCAACGGCGAGGAGATGCTGCTGCACAGCAAGGATCTGAGGCCGGTGGTGGACTACCCGGTGAAGGGTGCGGCGGTGCTGGGCCCGGATGCCATCGCGGTGCAGCGCTGTGACAACCCGGTGCAGCCGGCCGAGGTTCTCGACCGCACCGGCAAGGTCAAATTCACCGCGGAGGCGCCGGTGCTGCCCTACACCATGGACGTCCACACCGGTGCCGAGGCGCCGCTGCTCACCCGGTCCGGGGCGGTGCTCGACCCGGTCTCCGGGCAGACCCTGTGGCGCGTCGCCGGCCGCGACGACGACAGCGCGGCGCCGCGGTGGCTGGTCGGCGATCAGCTGATCGTGTCGATAGATGCGCGACTGACGGCCTATTCGGCGTTCACCGGGCAGCGGTTGTGGTCGGCGACCGATCGGGGCTACAGCATGTCGGCGACCACCGATGGCGGTGTGGCCGTCTTCCCGGTCGAGGGCGGCATCACCGCGCTCGGCCTCGAGGATGGCCGGCGACAGTGGTTCTCCGACAGCGTTCGCTGGATGGGCGGGATCGTCAGGGTGTTTGCGACTCCGGCGGGCCTGCTGTCGGTCTCCAACAGCCGGGTGGCGCTGATGAAGCCGACCGGGCCCGGTGCGCGGGTTCCGGCGCTGACCGACCCGCGGCAACCGGTCCGCGGCAGCGGTGACAAACCCCGGCTGGTGACCAGATGCGGCGCGCCGCCGACTCTCACCCCGCAGCAGATCCGCACCGACACCGGCGGCCTGGTGATCGTGATGCGGTTGACCGCCCGCTGCCCGGGCGGCGACGTGTTGTCGTCGCCGCGGACCCGGATCACGGTGACCTCCGGCGGCCAGAACGTGGCCTCCGGGGTCTTCGACTTGTCCGGCGACCCGATCGCCGTGCCGCCCAACAGCTCTGGTGGCGGGACGGGCGGTGACGGCGTCGATGTCGAGTTCCGGTTCACCCCTGGCACTTTCTGGCGGGTACCGGTGACCGTCGACGGTGCGCCGACGCCGGGATCGGATTCGGGCAACGTCGACCTGAGGCCGGAGAGCCTGCTGGTGGAGTGCGAAAGCGCTCCCGGCGGTGCGGAATCCGCGGAGCTGCCGGAACACGACCGGAAGAAGACCGCCACCGTTGCCGGGCCGGGAGCGCCGGCGCACGGCGACGATGAATCGACCAGCTTCGACGCGCTGCGTGAGCTCGCGAATGCGGATCGCCCGTTCGTCACCGGTCAGCTCACCGATCGGTGGGTTGCGCAACTCAGCTCCAAACAGCCGGGCCTGGTTGCCGACGGGATCACCTGGGACAACGCCGGGATCCTGCGCGAGCACCTCGATCTGCGGCTGAGGCATCCCGAGGTGCGCTTGCTGTGGACCGGGGACTGGTCCACGTTCAGCGCTCCCGATTTCTGGGTCACGGTTGCCGGGCTGACGTATCCCGACGCGGACGGGGCGCTGGGGTGGTGCCGGGACCGGGGTTTCGACCGGGACCACTGTTACGCCAAGCTGGTCAGCGCTCACCATCCGATCGACGGCAGCACCGCTTACCTGCCGTAACCATGGTCAGCCGGATCTGGATCGGCTGTTAGCCTGACCCGGACGGCAGTCGGCCGGGAAGGGGCAGGCAGTGGCGAACACCGAATCCGCAGTAGCCGACGGGCCGCTGGCCGGGCGAGTCGCGTTTGTCACCGGGGCAGCCCGCGGTCAGGGCAGGGCACACGCGGTGCGACTGGCCGCCGAAGGTGCCGACATCATCGCCCTGGACATCTGTGCGCCGGTATCGGACACCATCACCTATCCGCCGGCCACCCCCGATGAATTGGCGGAGACCGCCCGCCTGGTGGCGGCTCAGGGCCGCCAGGTGCTGGCCCGCGAGGTCGACACCCGCGATGACGGGGCGCTGCGGCAGCTGGTGCACGACGGTGTTGAGTTGTTCGGCCGGCTGGACATCCTGGTGGCCAACGCGGCGGTACTCAGCTGGGGCCGGCTCTGGGAGCTCACCGACGAACAGTGGAACAGCGTCATCGATGTCAACCTGACCGGGACCTGGCGCACCATCCGCGCCGCGGTGCCCGAGATGATCACGGCCGGCAACGGCGGCTCGATCGTGATCGTCAGCTCCTCGGCCGGCTTGAAGGCCACCCCCGGCAATGGCCACTACTCGGCCGCCAAGCACGGTCTGGTCGCGTTGACCAACTCGCTGGCTCTGGAGGCCGGGGAGTACGGCATCCGGGTCAACTCCATTCACCCCTACTCGGTCCACACCCCGATGATCGAACCGGAGGCGATGGCGCGGGTCTTCGCCAAGTATCCGGGCTATCTGCACAGCTTCCCGCCGATGCCGTTGCAGGCCAAGGGGTTCATAACCCCCGATGAGGTCGCCGATGTCGTGGTCTGGCTGGCCGGTGACGGATCCGGGACCCTGTCCGGCACCCAGATCCCGGTTGACAAGGGCGCGTTGAAGTACTGAGCGTTGCGGCCGGGGTCGGCGTCGTGTAATAACTCTCCGGTGACCGGTAGCGCAACGGGCGACGAACCCGACAAAGGCATAGTGATCGTCGGCGGCGGGCTGGCTGCCGTGCGGACCGCCGAGGAACTGCGCCGGGAGGAGTACGACGGCCCCATCACCATCGTCGGCGACGAGACGCGGCTGCCCTACGATCGGCCTCCGCTGACCAAAGAGGTGCTTCGCGGCGAGCGTGACGAAACGACGCTGGAACCGGCCGAGTTCTATGACGGCCACCGTATTTCGCTGCGGCTGGGTTCGGGTGCGCGCAGCGTCGACACCGCCGCGCGGCTGGTCACGCTCGCAGACGGGCACGTTCTGGGCTACGACCAGCTCGTGATCGCCACCGGCCTGGTGCCGCGTCGGATCCCGGCGTGGCCGGATCTGGAGGGCATCGGGGTGGTCCGCTCGCTCGACGACGGCCTGGGGCTGCGCCGGCACGCACGCGAGGCCCGCAGCGCCGTGGTCGTCGGCGCGGGGTTCATCGGCTGCGAAGCCGCCGCCAGCCTGCGGCGGCTCGGGGTGGACGTCGTGCTGGTCGAACCGCAATCCGCGCCGCTGGCGTCGGTGCTGGGTGAGCAGATCGGTTCGCTGGTGGCCCGACTGCACCGCGCCAATGGCGTAGACGTGCGCACCGGCGTCGGGGTAGCCGAGGTTCGCGGGACGGGCCGGGTCGAGACGGTGGTGCTCAGCGACGGCACCGAGGTGCCCGCCGACCTGGTGGTGCTGGGGATCGGTTCGCAACCGGCGACCGGGTGGCTGGCCGGCAGCGGCATCGAGGTCGACAACGGCATTGTCTGCGATGCGGCAGGTCGCACCAGTGTGCCGGACGTGTGGGCGGTCGGCGACGTCGCATTCTGGCGGGGCCGGGTCGGGCATCAAGTGCGGGTGGAACATTGGAGCAACGTTGTGGCGCAGGTGCGGGCCATGGTGCCGGCGATGCTGGGCCGGGAGTCGTTGCACGACGTGGTCGTGCCGGCCTACTTCTGGAGCGACCAGTACGACGTCAAGATCCAGTGCCTGGGCGAACCCGAGGCCACCGACACCGTGCACCTGGTGGAGGACGACGGGCACAAATTCCTGGCCTACTACGAGCGTGACGGTGTGCTGGCCGGTGTGGTCGGCGCCGGCCGGCCCGGCAAGGTGATGGGGGCCCGCGCCAAGATCGCCGCCGGTGCGGCCATCTCCGAAATATTGGCCTGACTCGCCGGGAAGAGCGCGGACCGGTCGAGCCCGCCGCGGATGGCGTCGAATGCGTCGCCGAGCGCCTCCGGCAGCGAGAGTGACTCGTCGGCGAGCCAGTGCTCGTAGGCGCTCAGGGCTACGCCCAGCAGCACCCATGCGATCGTCTGGGGCACCAGGTCCGTCGCGTCGACGCCGGCACGGCGGGCGACGAAGTCGGCGATGACCCCACGCCAGCCGCCGTACATCGTCATGGAGTAGGCCTGCAACTCGGCAGTCCTCAGGATCACCCGCATGCGGCGCCGGTGCCGCGCGTTCTCTCCTTCGTCAAAAGTGTTGAATGCCAACAGCGCTGCCCGCAGGGCGTCGCCCATGGCGACGTCGGGATCCACTTCGTCGAGCAGGTCCTGCAGGTGCTCCAAGTGTGCGTCGAAGTCGCCCCAGAGGATGGCGTTCTTCGATGCGTAGTAGCGGAACAGCGTGCGCCGGGCGATGCCGGCGGCGTGCGCCACGTCGTCGACGCTGACCTCGCCGAAACCGCGCTCGACGAACAGGTCGATGGCGACGTCGGTGATCTGCTGCGGTGTGGTGGACCGGCGTCGGCCGACCCGCGGACCGCCGGCCGATTTCGTTTCCCGATCCACCTACCCCAGCCCGCTTCCGTTCTGGCACTCAATGCCATATCCTTACCGGGATTGTGACCCATCCGACAACGAAAGGCCAACGGAATGAACCCGGACCAGCAGACCGGCACTGAGACCACCACCGAACTCGTCGCCGAGAGCCTGGTCGAAGAGGTCTCGATCGACGGGATGTGCGGGGTCTACTGACCGTGACATCCACCGCCGCCCCGGTGCACGCACCGAGCGGCTTCGAGCCCGACCGCGCCTGGCGGCTGCACCCGCAGGTTTCGGTGCGCCCGGAACCGTTCGGCGCGCTGCTGTATCACTTCGGGACCCGCAAGCTGTCCTTCCTGAAGAACCGCACCATCGTCACGGTGGTGCAGTCGCTGGCGGATCATTCCGACGCCCGATCCGCCTGTCGCGCAGCGGGAGTCGGCGATGATCAGCAGGACGTGTACTTGAGTGCGCTGGCTGTGCTGGCGGATTCGACGATTCTGATACCCAACGAGCCGACAGCGCCGAGGACACAACTATGACGACCGCCGTGCCGGCAACCCGGCTGATCGACCAGTTCGAACGGGGCCTCGATGCCCCCATCTGCCTGACCTGGGAGCTCACCTACGCGTGCAACCTGGCCTGTGTGCACTGTCTGTCGGCCTCGGGCAAACGCGATCCGCGTGAACTGTCCACCCGGCAATGCATGGACATCATCGACGAGCTGGAACGCATGCAGGTGTTCTACGTCAACATCGGTGGCGGGGAACCCACCGTGCGACCCGACTTCTGGGAGCTGGTCGACTATGCGACCGCGCACCACGTGGGGGTCAAGTTCTCCACGAACGGCGTTCGGATCACCACCGACGTCGCGGCCCGGTTGGCGGCCAGCGACTATGTCGACGTACAGATTTCGCTGGACGGCGCCACCGCCGAGGTCAACGACGCGATCCGCGGGCCGGGTTCCTACGACATGGCGATCCGTGCGCTGGAGAACCTGGCCGCCGCCGGCTTCGCCGACGCCAAGATCTCGGTTGTCGCCACCCGGCACAACATCGACCAACTCGACGACTTCGCCGCCCTGGCGGAGCGCTACGGCGCCACGCTGCGGATCACCCGGCTGCGGCCATCGGGCCGCGGGGTGGACGTCTGGGACGAACTGCACCCGACGCCGGTCCAGCAGAAGCAGCTGTACGACTGGCTGGTGGCCAAGGGGGAACGCGTGCTGACCGGCGATTCGTTCTTCCATCTGTCACCGTTGGGCGACTCCGGCGCGCTGGCCGGGCTGAACATGTGCGGCGCCGGCCGGGTGGTCTGCTTGATCGACCCGGTGGGCGATGTGTACGCCTGCCCGTTCGCGATCCACGAACAGTTCCTGGCAGGAAACGTGTTGTCCGACGGCGGATTCGACAATGTATGGAAGAATGCTGCCTTGTTTGCCGAACTGCGCGACCCGAAGGCTGCCGGAGCCTGCGCCAGCTGCCCGCTCTATGACGCCTGCCGTGGCGGGTGTATGGCGGCGAAATTCTTCACCGGCCTGCCGATGGACGGTCCCGACCCGGAGTGCGTGCTCGGCCACGGCGAGGCAGCGCTGGCCCGGGAGCGGGAGCGTCCGCGGCCCAGCGCCGACCACTCCCGGGTGCAGCGCGGCAGCGCACCGGTTCCGTTGGGTCGGCTGGTGCCGGCCAAACGGCTCTGCGACGAGAGCCCGGTCTAGCCGTGGCCAGGGACATCTGGTTCGAGACCGTCGCCATCGCGCAGCAGCGGGCGAAGAAGCGGCTGCCCAAGTCGGTCTACTCCTCGCTGATCTCGGCCAGCGAGAAGGGCGTCACTGTCGCCGATAATCTCGACGCCTTCAGCGAACTGGGCTTCGCGCCGCACGTGGTCGGCGCGCCGGCCAACCGAGACCTTTCGACAACGGTGCTGGGGCAGGAGATCTCACTGCCGGTGATCATCTCGCCGACCGGCGTTCAGGCGGTGGACCCGGCCGGCGAGGTGGCCGTGGCCCGGGCTGCGGCGGCACGCGGCACCGCGATGGGCCTGTCGTCGTTCGCCAGCAAGCCGATCGAAGAGGTGATCTCCGCCAACCCCAAACTGTTCTTCCAGATCTACTGGCTGGGCGACCGTGACGCGATCGCCGCGCGCGTCGAGCGTGCCCGGCAGGCCGGGGCGGCCGGCCTGATCGTGACCACCGACTGGACCTTCTCGCACGGGCGCGACTGGGGCAGCCCGAAGATTCCCGAGCGAATGGACCTGCGGACCATGGCGCGGATGCTCCCCGAGGGGCTGGCGCGGCCGCGGTGGTTCCTCAGCTACGCCAGGACACTGCGGCCCCCCGACCTGCGGGCGCCCAACCAGGGCCGTCCGGGTGAGCGGGGTCCGTCGTTCTTCGAGGCCTACGGAGAGTGGATGGGCACCCCGCCACCGACCTGGGAGGATATCGCCTGGCTGCGGGAGCTGTGGGGTGGGCCCTTCATGCTCAAGGGCGTGATGCGGGTCGATGATGCGAAAAAGGCCGTGGATGCGGGAGTCTCGGCGATTTCGGTCTCCAACCACGGCGGTAACAACCTGGACGGCACCCCGGCCGCGATTCGGGCGCTGCCGGCCATCGCGGCCGCGGTCGGCGACCAGGTCGAGGTATTGCTGGACGGTGGCATCCGGCGCGGCGGCGACGTGGTCAAGGCGCTGGCCCTCGGTGCCCGGGCGGTGATGATAGGCCGCGCCTACCTGTGGGGCCTGGGCGCGGCCGGCCAGTCGGGGGTGGAGAACGTGCTCGACATCATGCGCGGCGGGATCGACTCGGCGCTGATGGGTCTGGGCCGCGCGTCGGTGGCCGACCTGGCTGCCGAGGACGTCCTGGTGCCCGCTGGCTTCGCGCGGGCCCTCGGCGTACCGCGTGAGCAGGGCGGTTAGTCCGGCCAGTCGGCGAGAACGGCCGGTCGGCGTGGGACGCGCGTTGCAGACGATACGGACGTGACCGAATTTGCCGAAGGCCGTCAGGCAAATGCCGAAAATTTAGTTGATCCATTCGGTCAACAACTGGTGCAGGGCATGTGAATTCGCTTACCATCTTCGGATGGTGGTTCCCGGCGACCTCGGCAGCGCAGTGTCGAGTGAACTGGCCGGAGTCCTGCCGACGGTGCTGGTCCCAGTGGGGTCGACCGAGCAGCACGGGCCGCATCTGCCGCTGGACACAGATACCCGGATCGCCGCGGCGGTGGCGCGCGAGACGGCGGAGCGACTGCGCGCAGCACCCGGGTCCTCGCACCGGTACCTGGTGGCGCCGGCCATCGCCTACGGCGCCAGCGGCGAGCATCAGAGTTTCCCCGGCACCGTTTCCATCGGCACCGAGGCGTTGAGCCTGCTGCTGGTGGAGTACGGCCGGTCGGCCTCCTGCTGGGCGCACCGCCTGGTATTCGTCAACGGCCACGGCGGCAATGTCGCCGGATTGGTCGCCGCGGTAGGCCGGTTGCGTGCCGAAGCCCGCGACGCCGCCTGGTGTCCGTGCGCCGTAGCCGGTGGCGATGCCCATGCCGGGCACACCGAAACGTCTATCCTGCTCCATCTTTCGCCGTCCGACGTCCGGCTTGATCGCCGGCGGCCGGGTAACCGCGGTGCGCTTGCCGACCTGCTGCCGGCCATGCGTCGCGGGGGTGTTGCCGCGGTGAGCGAGGCGGGAATCCTGGGGGATCCGACCACGGCGACCAGCGCCGAGGGGGAGCGCGCCCTTGCGGCGATGGTCGACCGCTGCGTCCGGGCTATCCGCGCCTGGGCTCCGAGTTCCGACGGGATGTTGCGATGACCCAGACCCGACTGCCGGACGGCTTCGCTGTACAGGTCGACCGGGGCGTGCGGGTGCTGAACCGGGGCTCCGCCCTGTTGGGTGGCTCACCCACCCGACTGCTGCGGCTGGCCCCGGCCGCACAGGAGATGCTGTCCGGTGGCCGGCTCGAGGTGCACGATGCGATCAGCGCTCAACTGGCCCGCACCCTGATGGATGCCACGGTGGCCCACCCGCGCCCGTGCGGGGGACCGTCGTACCGTGATGTCACTGTTGTTATCCCGGTGCGGGACAACATATCCGGACTGCAGCGGCTGATGGCGTCGCTGCGCGGCCTGCGGGTGATCGTGGTGGACGACGGTTCGCTGATCCCGGTAAGTCAAGAAGCGCTGACCAGCGAGCACTGCTGTGATGTCACCGTACTTCGGCATTCGTCCACCAGCGGCCCAGCGGCGGCTCGCAACACCGGACTCGCGGCTTGCACAACAGATTTCGTGGCATTTCTGGACTCTGACGTGGTTCCACGGCGTGGTTGGCTGGAGGTGTTGCTGGGGCACTTCTGTGATCCCACAGTCGCATTGGTGGCTCCGCGCATCGTCGGCATGGCCCGCAGCGGTCATCTGATTGCCCGCTACGAGGAAGTGCGATCATCACTCGATCTGGGTCAGCGGGAGTCTCCGGTCGTACCCTACGGGAAGGTCTCCTACGTCCCGAGTGCGGCGATCATCTGCCGCCGGTCGGCGTTGAACCACCTGTCCGGCTTCGATGAGACACTGCGGTCCGGGGAGGACGTCGACCTGTGCTGGCGGCTGGTGGAGGCAGGAAGTCGGCTGCGCTATGAGCCGATTGCCCTGGTAGCCCACGAACATCGGGTCACGCCGCGGGATTGGCTGACACGCAAAGCATTCTATGGTGGATCGGCGGCGCCGCTGGCGAGCCGCCACCCCGGCAAGACCGCACCGGTGGTGCTCTCCGGCTGGACGCTGGCGGTGTGGGCGTTGATGGCGATCGGCTCCGGCCTGGGCTATCTGGTGTCGCTGATCGCGGCCGGCATTACCGGGCACCGCATTGCGAGAACCCTGCGGGGCCCCGACGCCCGGCCCCGGGATGTCGCGATGGTGACGCTGCGCGGGCTCGGTTCGGCCGGGTTGCAGTTGGCATCGGCAATCTGTCGGCATTACTGGCCGATCGCCTTACTGGCCGCGGTGCTGTCGCGACGTTGCCGGCAACTTGTGCTGATCGCCGCCGTCATCGACGGAGTGGTGGACTGGTTGCGCCATGACGGGTGCGCCGAGGGCGACGTCCGGCCGATCGGATTACCCGCCTACATGCTGCTGAAACGCCTCGACGACCTCGCCTACGGGGCCGGACTGTGGGGCGGTGTGCTGCGGGAGCGCAACGTTGCCGCACTGATGCCGCAGATCCGGGTCTGACGGCGATCTTGGCCGCGCCCGCATCGCACAGCGATGTCCTGGTAATCGGTGCTGGTAGTGCCGGCTCCGTTGTCGCCGAACAACTGTCGGCAGATCCCGATTGCGCGGTGACGGTGCTGGAGGCCGGGGCCGGGCTGGTTGATCCCGCGCTGCTTGCCGGGGTGGCAGATGGGTTCCGGCTGCCGATCGGCGGCACAAGTCCGTTGGTGCGGCGCTACCGGACCGAACTCACCCAACATCCGGTGGGCTGGCTGACGATTGTGCGGGGCGCGACGGTGGGCGGTTCGGGGGCCGTCAACGGGGGCTACTTCTGCCGGGGCCTGCCCCGTGACTTCGGCAGCTGGGCGCTGTCCGGCTGGGGGTGGCCGGATGTGCTGGAACACTTCCGGGCGATCGAGACCGACCTGGATTTCGCCGGCCCGGCGCACGGCGACAGCGGGCCGATCAAGGTGCGGCGGGTCAGCGAGATGGTCGGCGGCACGGATAGCTTCGCAGCTGCGGCGCGGGAGGCCGGCTTCGCCTGGCTGGCGGATCTGAACGATGTCGGTTCGGGTGTTGCGCTTCCGGCCGGACTGGGCCCGGTACCGCTGAACATCGTCGACGGTGTGCGGATCGGTCCGGGGGCGGCGTTCCTGCTGCCCGCGCTGAGTCGGCAGAACCTGACGCTGCTGAGTCGGACCCGGGCGCTGCGGGTGGATATCGCAGGCGGCCGGGCGAGGGCGGTCGCGGCCGTCACGCCGGACGGTCCGATTACTTTGACTGCCGACCGGATTGTATTGTGCGCCGGTGCGATTGAGTCAGCGCACCTGTTGATGCTGTCCGGCGTCGGTGACGAGGCGATGCTGGGTCGTGCCGGGGTCGACGTGGTGGCCGCACTGCCGGTCGGTCTGAACTGCGCTGACCACCCGGAGTGGTTGTTGCCGGTGGACTGGCCGGTGGCAGCCGGTCGGGCGGTGCTCGAGGTGGTGCTGCACACCGGCGACAACCTCGAGATCCGGCCGTACACCAGTGGTTTCAAGGCGATGGTCGGCGAAGCGTCATCCGGTAGCCCAGATCGGCCGCACGTCGGGGTGGTGCTCATGCAGCCCCGGGCCCGTGGCCGGCTGACCCTGGCGTCGGGTGATCCCTCGACGCCTTTGCGGATCGAGCACCGCTACGACTCGGAGCCCGACGATCTGGCCGCGCTGCGTCGTGGCAGTGATCTGGTACGCGAAATGGTTGGGGCGACTGCGGAAGTCGGCGTACCGATCTGGTCGACTTCGCAGCACCTGTGCGGCACTGCGCCGATGGGAGGTGATCGCGATGAGGCAGCCGTGCTGGATCAGCAGTGCCGGGTGCGTGGCATCGACGGGCTGTGGGTGGTCGACGGATCGGTGCTGCCGCGAATCACCAGCCGCGGTCCGCACGCCACGATCGTGATGATCGGGCATCGGGCCGCGGAGTTCATCGCCGATCAGGGGCGCAGCCGATAGCGGACCGGCAGGTGTTTGACGCCGCCGACGAAAGTCGTGGAGATCAATTGCGGTTCGCCGGCCAGCTCGATCGAGTCCAGCCGGGGCAGCAATTCGGTGAAGAAGCTGCTGATCTCCATTCGGGCCAATGCCGAAGCGACGCAGAAGTGCACGCCGTAACCGAACGACAGGTGCTTGTTCGGATCGCGTCCGACGTCGAAGGTGAACGGGTTGTCGAACACCTCCTCGTCGCGGTTGGCCGATACGTAAGAGAGGTAGACGGATTCGCCTTCGGCGATGGGGACTCCGCGCACTTCGGTGTCGGCGGTGGCGGTGCGCATGAACTCCTTGACCGGGGTCACCCACCGGATGATCTCCTCGACCGCGGTCGGCATCAGAGAGAGGTCGGCGCGCAACCGCTCTCGCTGGTCCGGGTGCTCGATCAAGGCCAGCAGCCCGCCGCCGATCGCGGCGCTGGTGGTGTCGTGGCCGGCGGTGGCGACAATGACGTAGTAGGAGGAGGTGTCGATGTCGGACAGCGGTTCGCCGTCGATGCGCGCATTGGCGATAGTCGATGCCAGGTCGGCGGTGGGATGCTCCCGACGGGCGACCGTGAGCGCATTGAAGTAGGCGAAGAAGTCGAGCAGGACCGGCAGCTGCTCTTCGGGGGTGATGCCGCGCCGGTATTCGTCGTCGTCGCCGCCGAACAACTCCTGGGTGAGCCGCAGCATCCGGGGAAAGTCGGACTCGGGCAGTCCCAGCAGCGACATGATGACGAAGAGCGGGTAGTTGACCGCGATCTCCTGGACGAAGTCGCACTCCGGGCCGATTTGCGCCATTCGGTCGACGTAGCGTTTGGCGAGTTCGTCCACACGGGTCTTGAGTGCGCGCATCGCTTTGGGCCGGAACCAGTCGGAGACGATCGTGCGCATCTTGTGGTGGAGCGGATCATCCATGTGGATCAGGGTGCGCAGCCCCATGCCCGCCGCCAGCTGCGCCTGCTGCATGTCGTCGGCCTCGGCGGTCGCCAGCAGCGGTCGCGGCGCGTTGATCCACAACGCGTTGTCGCGTTCGATGTCCATGATGTCGGCGTGTTTGGTGACCGCCCAGAACGGCCGGTACGGCGGATGATCCACCAGCGAGACCGGTGCGTGGGCGCGCAGATGGGCCAGGGCCGTATGCAGCCGTGGTTCGTCGGCGTAGGCCTTCGGATCGGCGAATACCTTGTTTGCCTCGTCGACTATTGGCGCAGCCATGGACAACTCCTCCGGACCGGGGATTTTCCACCTGCGGCAACGCTACCCCAGACCCGGCGTTTTCAGCGGGCCCACAACCGGCATTTACGCTGGGGACTCGTGGGGATCGGGTCAGCTCGCCGGAGGTGTGCCGCCGTCGCCGCGCTGCTGCTGATCGTGCTGCCGGGGACCGGCTGCGGACGGGGCGGTGGCGCGGCGCCGGCCAAGCCGGGAGGTGCGGTCTCACTGACTGACGCTGTGGTGCGAGTCGCCGGGGGCATGGTGCGCGGCGTGGTCGACGCTGATCACCGGCGGTTCGAGGGCATTCCGTACGCCGCGCCGCCGGTGGGTCCGTTGCGCTGGCAGCCGCCGCAGCCGGCGGCGCAGTGGCCGGGCGTGCGCGACGCCGCGAAGCCGGGGCCCTGGTGCGTGCAGGAGTTGGGAAATGCCGCGGCCACAGAAGAATTGACCAGCGAGGATTGCCTGACTCTCAATGTGTGGACGCCGACCGGTGCGGCCCGTGAGCCGCGGCCGGTGCTGGTGTGGATTCACGGTGGTGGCTTTGTCAAGGGCAGCGGGGATATCTATGACGCCCGCCGACTGGCCGCCCGCGGGGACATCGTCGTCGTCACCGTCAACTACCGACTGGGTGCGCTGGGGTTCTTGGCGCACCCCGCATTGGGCGAGGCCGGCAACTACGGGCTGGCCGATCAGCAGGCGGCCCTGCGGTGGGTTCGGGACAACATCGCCCAGTTCGGCGGCGACGCTGCCAAGGTCACCGTCGCCGGCGAATCAGCGGGTGCGATGTCAGTCTGCGACCACCTGGTGGCACCCGATTCCGCCGGACTTTTCCGGGCCGCGATCATGCAGAGCGGGCCGTGTCAGGCGCAACTCGGACTGCCCGCCGCACAGCGGATCAGCGGTGACTACGCCGCCTCGGTCGGTTGCGCCGATGGGACCGCCGTGGTGGCGTGTCTGCGGGCGCTGCCGGCCGGGAAGCTGGCCAAGCCACTGTGGTACGCACGCTTCGGCACCGATCAGCTCAGCGGACCGGTGACCGGAACCCGGCTGCTACCCAGAGATCCGGTGCGGGAGTTCGCCGACGGCGCCGCAGCTCGCGTGCCGGTGTTGATCGGCATCAACCGCGACGAGTTCACCCTGTTCGTGGCGCTGCGTTATCTGCGGGAGGGCCGGGAGATCAGCGCGGCGGAGTATCCCGGTGTGCTGGCCGACACGTTCGGTGCCCGCGAGAGCGCCGCCGTGTTGGGGCACTACCCGCCGGAGCGCTACGGCGGCAGCATCTCCCTGGCGTACGCGGCGGCGGCCACCGACGATGTCTTTGCCTGCCTGGCCGACCGGATGACCGAGGGACTGAGCAAGAGCGCACCGGCGGTGTATGCCTACGAGTTCGACGATCGGCGCGCACCCGCACCGGAGATGTTCCAGCGGCTGCCGTTCCCGATCGGCGCCAGCCACTCGCTGGAGTTGCGCTACCTGTTCGACATCGGGGGTGCGCCCGCACCCGACCCCGCGCAGCGCACGCTGTCCGAGCAGATGCTCGACTACTGGACCAGATTCGTCGTCACCGGTGCGCCGGCGGTGGCCGGTCAACCGGATTGGCCCACGCTGGCCGGCGGGCCGGATGGCCGGTGGATGTCGCTGCGCACCGACGGCAGCCGGGTGGTCACCGACTTCTCGACCCAGCACCACTGCGGGTTCTGGGCGACCGTCGGCCGCTGAGAACCGATATCGCCGGCCCAATTCCCGTGCCGATCATCGGAATCGAGACGGAAGATTAGATGCGCATATAAAATACTCCCAAAAACAACGAACTTGTCCTCAGGGATTCGCAATCGCATGACGGATTTCCGCTCGGAATCGGGGTCGCAAACATCATGTCATCGACACTTCGCCCGTACGCAACCGTCGGCATCGCGGTGGTGGCCGCCGGCGTCGTCGCCGTCACCCCGGTGGCACCGCTCGCCGTTCAGGTAGGTGCCGTGCAGCTGGCCTCCAGCGATATCGCCGATGCCCCGGGGCCGGTCACCATCGGACTGGTGATGGGCGGCAGCGGCATTCCGGTGGTCAACTTCAATATCCCCGACTACGTGCAGAATGCCGACGCGCTCTACATCCACCCGAATTTCCCGGAGACCAGCTATCCCCGCCCCTACGCGGACGGCCTGTTCTCGACCGAGTTGTCGCTGCTGACAATGCCCCTCAGCGTCAATTACCCTGCCAACACCGGAACCGGGGTCCTTGCGGGCTTTCCGCCCGTCGGCACCTCGATGGGTCAAGACATGATCGCTCTGCTCAACGCGATCGGCAGCAACCAGTCGACCGGAGCCGCCTCGACGGTGTTCGGCTACTCGCAGAGCGCCACGGTTGCTCACCTGGTCCAGCAGCAGCTCGACCCCGGCGGCACGCCGAGGCCGGACGATGGCCTGCAGTTCGTGCTGGTCGGCGATCCCAGTGCCCCCAACGGCGGGCTGCTGGAACGCTTCGATGGCTTGAACCTGCCGAGCCTGGGGCTCGCGTTCGACGGCGCGGGGCCCGCCGGCTTGTACCCGACCGCCATCTACACCCTCGAATACGATGGCTTCGCCGACTTCCCGCGCTACCCCATCAATTTCCTGTCGGACCTCAACGCTTTGCTGGGCACGATCACCCTGCACGGCGCGTATCTCAGCCTTACGCAGGAGCAGGTCGCCAATGCGACGCTGTTGCCCGGATCGGCCCTCCTCGGCACGCCCGACAGCCTCACCGACTACTACCTGATCGACGCGACTCCGCCGCTGGTGAGCCTGCTGCAGTCGATTCCCCTGGGCGGGAAACCACTCGCCGATCTGCTCGGGCCGGATCTGACCTACCTCATCAACCTCGGCTACGGCGACGGCAGCGTCGGCTATTCGACTCCGGCGAATGTTCCGACCGGTATCGGGCTGTTCCCCGACGTCAGCCCGCAGGACGTCTTCGACAATCTGCTCAAGGGAACGCAACAGGGCTTCGCCGCGTTCGCCGACGACCTGTCCCACCCGGCGTCGCTGCTGGTGCCGGCGCCGTCGTCGTTCATGACGGACCTTGTCAATGGGTTGTCGTCCGCAGTGGTGTCGCCGTCGCTCACCGACCACGTCGACGGGTTGAGCCTGGCCCTGGCCGTTGGCCCGACCCTGGCGATGCAGACGGCCGACATCGCAATCGCCGCGCTGACCAGCATGCCCGGCTACGACATCACGCTGTTCCTGAACAACCTCGCCAACCCGATCGATGCCGTCGGGCTGCCCGTTGCGGCAGCTGTCGGGCTGCTCACGATGGCAGCCGGGTTCGAGGTGGAGCTGGTTCTCGGGGCGACCACCGCGCTGATCAACTCGCTCGGCACCGCATTCTGACCCCGTGCTGACCCCTTCGGGTCAGCCGGCCGGCGTCACCCAGGTGGTGATGTCGGCATGTACCACCTCGATGCCGGCCCGGTCGGTCACGCTGACCGGGACGACGAGTTCGACTCCGTCGGTGATCCGGCTGAAATCGGGCGGTTCCAACTCCGCGCGGGCCAGCAGCGACGTCGTCGCCTTGTGCAGGTACTGCACCCGCATCGCCTTGGGGATCCAGCGGTGGCTGGGCGGCACGGTGGCCTCCATCAACATGCCCATCGCGACCTCGGCGGCGTTGCAGGAGGCGATCGCGTGCACGGTGTGCAGGTGGTTGTAGACGAAGAACCATTTGGGCACCCGGACCTCGGCGAGGCCCGGCTGCATCCGGATGACGTGCGGGACGACCGAGGCGAAGTAGGGCACTCGTGCCATCGCGGCAGCCGAGAACAGTCTGCTGCCGCCGGGGACCCCGGCGAGGCGCTGCCAGGCGCGATAGGTGCTGGTCACTTGAGTCACGGTAGTCGCGCCACGTTGATCCTGCGGCGACCACGTGAGTTACTCGCATTTTTGCGTGGTGGACGCAGCGTCAACGGGTGGACCCGGGGATTTGGCCCCCGACCTGATCTGGGGCATACTGTTCAGGTTGCCCTGAGCCGGGTTTGCGCCAGGCCGGGCATGCGACCAGCGCCCACCCGGGCGCATCCGGTCCCACCCTCGCAGTGCGGCGGTTTTTTCGGCGTGCACGAGGCCGGGCAAGGGCGACACGCCCGAGCGCGGGGACCGGTGAACCAGGACAGGTAAACAGCGGCGGCAGCATCCCGCGCGACGGCCCGACGGCCGGGGCGCGGGGGCAGATCGGGTCCGGACACGGACCCCCGGCAGGAGCGAGGTAGGGAAGCGTGGCGGGACAAAAAATCCGCATCAGGCTCAAGGCCTATGACCACGAGGCGATCGACGCCTCGGCGCGCAAGATCGTCGAGACGGTCACCCGCACCGGTGCGTCCGTAGTGGGCCCGGTGCCGCTGCCGACCGAGAAGAACGTGTACTGCGTCATCCGCTCCCCGCACAAGTACAAGGACTCGCGGGAGCACTTCGAGATGCGTACCCACAAGCGGTTGATCGACATCCTCGACCCGACGCCGAAGACCGTCGACGCCCTGATGCGCATCGATCTGCCGGCCAGCGTTGACGTAAACATCCAGTAGGAGCCTGAAAAACCATGGCACGAAAAGGCATTCTGGGCACCAAGCTGGGTATGACGCAGGTGTTCGACGAGAACAACCGGGTGGTGCCGGTGACGGTGGTCAAGGCCGGCCCCAACGTGGTGACCCGCATCCGCACGCCGGAGCGCGACGGTTACAGCGCCGTCCAGCTGGCGTACGGGGAGATCAGTCCGCGCAAAGTCAACAAGCCGCTGACCGGGCAGTACGCCGCTGCCGGGGTGAATCCGCGTCGGCACCTGGCCGAACTGCGCCTGGACAGCGAAGAGGCGGCGGCCGGTTACGAGGTCGGGCAGGAACTGACCGCCGAGATCTTCGCCGACGGCAGCTATGTCGACGTGACCGGAACCTCCAAGGGCAAGGGCTACGCCGGCACCATGAAGCGACACGGCTTCCGCGGCCAGGGCGCCGGCCACGGTGCCCAGGCGGTGCACCGCCGGCCGGGTTCGATCGGCGGCTGCTCCACCCCGGGGCGAGTTTTCAAGGGCACCCGGATGTCGGGCCGGATGGGCAACGACCGGGTCACCACGCAGAACCTGGTGGTGCACAAGGTCGATGCCGAAAACGGCGTGCTGCTGATCAAGGGCGCGATTCCGGGGCGCAACGGCGGGCTGGTCCTGGTCCGCAGCGCGATCAAAAAGGGTGAGAAGTAATGGCTGGCATGAAGATTGACGTCCAACGCCCGGACGGCAAGAAGGACGGCTCCGTCGAGTTGCCGGCCGAGCTGTTCGACGTTCCCGCCAACATCGCGCTGATGCATCAGGTGGTGAACGCGCAGCTGGCCGCGGCCCGGCAGGGTACGCACTCGACGAAGACCCGGGGCGAGGTGCGCGGCGGCGGACGCAAGCCGTACCGGCAGAAGGGGACCGGCCGTGCCCGCCAGGGTTCGACCCGGGCTCCGCAGTTCACCGGCGGTGGGATCGTGCACGGCCCGAAGCCGCGCGATTACAGCCAGCGCACCCCGAAGAAGATGATCGCTGCCGCGCTGCGCGGAGCGCTGTCGGACCGGGCACGCAACGGCCGTATCCACGCGGTCACCGAACTGGTCTCCGGCCAGACCCCGTCGACAAAGAGCGCCAAGGCGTTTCTGGGCACGCTCACCGACCGCAAGCAGGTGCTGGTGGTCATCGGGCGCAGCGACGAGACCGGCGCCAAGAGCGTGCGCAACCTGCCGGGTGTGCACATCCTGGCGGCCGATCAGCTCAACACCTACGACGTGCTGCACGCCGACGACGTGATCTTCTCGGTCGAAGCGCTGCACGGCTACATCGCGGCTAACACCGCCGACACGCAGCGGCAGGAGGTTGCGTCCTGATGGCGACCATCACCGACCCTCGCGACATCATCATTTCCCCGGTGATTTCGGAGAAGTCCTACGGGTTGATCGAGGAGAACACGTACACGTTCATCGTGCACCCCGACTCGAACAAGACCCAGATCAAGATCGCGATCGAAAAGATCTTCGCGGTCAAGGTCGCGGCGGTGAACACCGCGAACCGGCCGGGCAAGCGCAAGCGGACCCGGACCGGCTACGGCAAGCGCAAGGACACCAAGCGCGCCATCGTGACTCTGGCACCCGGCAGCAAGCCGATCGACCTGTTCGCAGCACCGGCCTAGCCGGCGCGAGAGAAAGATCTGACAGACATGGGAATTCGCAAGTACAAGCCGACGACACCGGGTCGTCGCGGTGCCAGCGTCTCCGATTTCGCCGAGCTCACCCGCTCGCACCCGGAGAAGTCGCTGGTGCGGCCCTTGCACGGCCGGGGCGGACGCAACGCGCACGGCCGGATCACCACCCGGCACAAGGGCGGCGGCCACAAACGCGCCTACCGGGTGATCGACTTCCGTCGCCACGACAAGGACGGCGTCAACGCCAAGGTCGCGCACATCGAGTACGACCCGAACCGCACCGCGCGAATCGCGCTGCTGCACTATCTCGACGGCGAGAAGCGCTACATCATTGCGCCGCAGGGGCTTTCCCAGGGCGACGTGGTGGAGTCGGGGGCCAACGCCGACATCAAGCCTGGAAACAACCTGCCGCTGCGCAACATCCCGGCCGGCACCCTGGTGCACGCGGTGGAGCTGCGGCCCGGCGGTGGCGCCAAGATGGCCCGTTCGGCAGGATCGAGCATCCAGTTGTTGGGCAAGGAAGGCACCTACGCTTCGCTGCGGATGCCCAGTGGGGAGATCCGCCGCGTCGACGTGCGCTGCCGCGCCACCGTCGGCGAGGTGGGCAACGCCGAGCAGGCCAACATCAACTGGGGTAAAGCCGGCCGGATGCGCTGGAAGGGCAAGCGCCCGTCGGTCCGTGGCGTGGTGATGAACCCGGTCGACCACCCGCACGGCGGTGGCGAGGGCCGTACCTCGGGCGGCCGGCACCCGGTCAGCCCGTGGGGCAAGCCGGAAGGCCGCACCCGCAAACGTAAGAAACCCAGCGACAAGCTCATCGTTCGGCGCCGGCGCACCGGCAAGAAGCACCGGTAGGAAGCGGAGGAGACGCAAGCGATGCCACGCAGCCTCAAGAAGGGTCCGTTCGTCGACGACCATCTGCTCAAGAAGGTCGACGTCCAGAACGAGAAGAACACCAAGCAGGTCATCAAGACCTGGTCGCGTCGGTCGACGATCATCCCCGACTTCATCGGGCACACCTTCGCGGTGCACGACGGGCGTAAGCATGTCCCGGTGTTCGTCACCGAGTCGATGGTCGGCCACAAGCTCGGCGAGTTCGCTCCGACGCGCACTTTCAAGGGCCACATCAAGGACGACCGGAAGAGCAAGCGGCGATGACTGTTACGACTGAATATCCATCGGCGGTCGCCAAAGCGCGCTTCGTACGGGTGTCGGCCAGCAAGGCCCGCCGGGTGATCGACCTGGTGCGCGGCAAGCCGGTCGCCGAAGCGCTGGACATCCTGCGCTGGGCGCCGCAGCAGGCCAGCCTGCCGGTTTCCAAGGTCATCGCCAGTGCGGCGGCCAACGCCGAGAACAACAACGGCCTGGACCCGGCAACGCTGGTGGTGGCCACCGTCTACGCCGACGAGGGCCCGACGGCCAAGCGGATTCGGCCCCGCGCGCAGGGTCGCGCTTTCCGGATCCGCCGCCGTACCAGTCACATCACCGTGGTGGTGGAGAGCAGGCCGGTTGCCCGGGGTCGGGTTGACCGCAGCGTGGACTCGGCCAGCGCGGCTCGGGCCCGGCGCGCGCAGGGCAGCAAGGTCGCCGCCGCGAAGAAGGCGCCGACGACCAAGGCGGCCGCGGTCGAGGCACCGGTCAAGAAGGCCGCGGCGACCCAGAAGGCCCCGGCGACCGAGAAGGCCAAGAAGGCCGCGACGACCGAGAAGGCCAAGAAGGCGCCCACCAAGAAGGCGCAGGATGCTTCCGACGCGAAGGGAGGCTCGGAGTAGTGGGCCAGAAGATCAACCCGCACGGCTTCCGACTCGGCATCACCACCGACTGGAAGTCGCGCTGGTACGCCGACAAGCAGTACGCCGAGTACGTCAAAGAGGACGTGGCGATTCGCCGGCTGCTGTCCAGCGGGCTGGAGCGGGCCGGGATCGCCGACGTCGAGATCGAGCGCACCCGCGACCGGGTCCGGGTGGACATCCACACCGCCCGGCCGGGCATCGTCATCGGCCGTCGCGGTACCGAGGCCGACCGCATCCGCGCCGACCTGGAGAAGCTGACCGGCAAGCAGGTGCAGCTCAACATCCTCGAGGTGAAGAACCCAGAGTCGCAGGCGCAGTTGGTGGCCCAGGGTGTCGCCGAGCAGCTCAGCAACCGGGTCGCATTCCGCCGGGCGATGCGCAAGGCCATTCAGTCGGCGATGCGGCAGCCCAACGTCAAGGGCATCCGGGTGCAGTGCTCGGGCCGTCTCGGCGGCGCCGAGATGAGCCGCTCGGAGTTCTACCGCGAGGGCCGGGTTCCGCTGCACACGCTGCGGGCCGACATCGACTACGGACTGTACGAGGCGAAGACCACCTTCGGCCGGATCGGCGTGAAGGTCTGGATCTACAAGGGCGACATCGTCGGTGGCAAGCGTGAGTTGGCGGTCACCGCACCGTCGGGCGCGGACCGCCCGCGCCGTGACCGTCCGTCGGGGACCCGGCCGCGGCGCAGCGGCGCCGTCGGGACCACCGCAACGAGCACCGACGCCGGCCGCGCCGCATCCGATGCCGGTGAGGCTCCCGCGGCTGTCGAGCCGGCCCCCGAAGCCGCGGCGGCACCCAGCGCGGAGGCGGCCGCTGAAACGCAGAGCACGGAGAGCTGAATCATGTTGATTCCCCGCAAGGTCAAGCACCGCAAACAACACCATCCGCGGCAACGTGGCATCGCCAGCGGCGGTACCGCGGTGAGCTTCGGCGACTACGGCATCCAGGCTCTGGAGCACGCCTACGTCACCAACCGGCAGATCGAGTCCGCACGTATTGCCATCAACCGCCACATCAAGCGTGGCGGCAAGGTGTGGATCAACATCTTCCCGGACCGTCCGCTGACCAAGAAGCCGGCTGAGACCCGGATGGGTTCGGGTAAGGGTTCACCGGAGTGGTGGGTGGTCAACGTCAAGCCCGGTCGGGTGCTGTTCGAGCTCAGCTACCCCAACGAGGCGATCGCTCGCGCGGCGCTGACCAGGGCGATTCACAAGTTGCCGATCAAGGCGCGCATCGTCACCCGGGAGGAGCAGTTCTGATGGCAGTGGGTGTTACCGCTGGCGACCTGCGCGAGCTGACCGACGACGAACTCGTCGAGCGGCTGCGCGAAGCCAAGGAAGAGTTGTTCAACCTGCGTTTCCAGCTGGCCACCGGCCAGCTCAGCAACAACCGCCGGATGCGGGTGGTGCGTCGCGAAATCGCTCGTGTCTACACCGTGTTGCGTGAGCGGGAACTGGGTTTGGCAGCCGGCCCGGAAGGTGAGGGATCGTAATGGCAGAAGCTGAGGCCGCCCCGAAGGCTACGGACGGGGCGTCGACCGAGAAGGGCCCGAAGCACACCCCGCGCACACCAAAGCCGCGCGGCCGGCGCAAGACCCGGATCGGCTACGTGGTGAGCGACAAGATGCAGAAGACCATCGTGGTCGAGCTGGAGGACCGGGTTCGACACCCGCTCTACGGCAAGATCATCCGGACCACGACCAAGGTCAAGGCGCATGACGAGAACGGCATCGCCGGCATCGGCGACCGGGTGTCCCTGATGGAGACCCGTCCGCTGTCGGCGACCAAGCGCTGGCGGCTCGTCGAGATTCTCGAGAAGGCCAAGTAACTTCCAGCGGTGTGTTCGCCGGGCCTGCCCGGCCAGCCGTCGCGAAAGCCCCCACACGCCCGGCGTGTCGGGGGTTTTTGCGTCTGCACGCGCGCAGAGCCGGTAGTCTCCCACCGGTGGCGACCTCCAACGGCTTCCGAGGCAAGATCGAACTCGATATCCGCGATTCCGAACCGGACTGGGGGCCGTTCGCGCCGGTGACGGCGCCCGACGAAGCTCCCAACGTGCTGTACATCGTCTGGGATGACACCGGCATCGCCACCTGGGACTGCTTCGGCGGGCTGGTCGACATGCCGGCGATGAGCCGGATCGCGGCTCGCGGCATCCGGTTGTCGCAATTCCACACCACGGCATTGTGTTCCCCGACCAGGGCGGCGTTGCTGACCGGCCGCAATCCGACCAGCGTGGGCATGGCCACCATCGAGGAGTTCACCGACGGCTTCCCCAACTGCAGTGGACGGATTCCGTTCGAGACTGCACTTCTGAGCGAAGTGCTCGCCGAGAACGGCTGGAACACCTTCTGCGTCGGCAAGTGGCACCTCACTCCGCTGGACGAATCGAACATGGCCGCCCCCCGGCGGCACTGGCCGACCTCGCGGGGCTTCGAGCGGTTCTACGGTTTCATGGGCGGCGAGACCAACCAGTGGTATCCCGACCTGGTGTATGACAACCACCCGGTCGAGCCGCCCGCCACCCCGGAGGAGGGTTACCACCTGTCGAAGGACATCGCGGAGAAGACAATCGAATTCATCCGTGACGCGAAGGTGATCGCGCCCGACAAGCCGTGGTTCGGCTACGTCTGCCCCGGCGCGGGCCACGCGCCGCACCATGTCTTCGCCGAGTGGGCGGACCGCTACGCCGGCCGGTTCGACATGGGCTACGAGCGTTACCGCGAGGTGGCCTTGGAGAACCAGAAGAGGCTGGGCCTGGTGCCGCCGGACACCGAACTGTCGCCGGTGAACCCGTACGCCGACGCCACCAGCGCCGAGGGGTTGCCCTGGCCGACGACCGATACGGTGCGGCCGTGGGACAGCCTCAACGACGAGGAGAAGCGGCTCTTCTGCCGGATGGCAGAGGTGTTCGCCGGCTTCCAGAGCTACACCGACGCCCAGATCGGCCGGATCCTGGACTACCTCGAGGAGTCCGGCCAGCTGGACAACACCATCGTGGTGGTGATCTCCGACAACGGGGCCAGCGGCGAAGGCGGGCCGAACGGATCGCCGAACGAAAGCAAGTTCTTCAACGGCTACATCGACACCGTCGAGGAGTCGATGAAGCTCTTCGACGAGCTCGGTGGGCCGCAGACCTACAACCACTACCCGATCGGTTGGGCGATGGCGTTCAACTCGCCCTATAAGCTCTACAAGCGCTACGCCTCCCACGAGGGCGGCATCGCCGATCCGGCGATCATCAGCTGGCCCAGCCGTATTGCGGCGCACGGCGAAGTGCGCGACACCTACGTCAACGTCTGCGACGTCACCCCGACGGTCTACGACCTGCTCGACATCACCCCGCCTGCCACCGTGCGGGGCGTCCCGCAGAAGCCCCTCGAGGGCATGAGCTTCAAGGCGGCGCTGGTCGATCCGGACGCTGCCACCGGCAAGCAGACCCAGTTCTACTCGATGCTGGGCACCCGCGGGATCTGGCACCGTGGCTGGTTCGCCAACACGGTGCACGCGGCGACCCCGTCGGGCTGGGGCCATTTCGACGCCGATCGCTGGGAGCTGTACCACATCGAACGCGACCGCAGCCAGTGCTACGACGTAGCCGCCGAGCATCCCGACAAACTCGAGGAACTCAAGGCGCTGTGGTTCAGCGAGGCCGACAAGTACGACGGCCTGCCGCTGTCCGATCTCAACGTGCTCGAGATGATGGGGCGGTGGCGGCCGTCGCCGGGCGGCGACCGCGACAGGTACACCTACTACCCGCACACCGCCGAGGTGCCGATGGGCGCCTGCGTGGAACTGCGCGGGCGCTCGTTCGCGGTGCTGGCCAGGGTCCGGATCGAGGATGCCGCGGCCGAGGGGGTGCTGTTCAAACACGGCGCCCGGCACGGGGGGCATGCGCTGTTCGTGGCCGATGGCCGGTTGCATTACGTGTACAACTTCCTGGGCGAGCAGGAGCAGTGGCTGTCATCACCCGATCCGATCTCATTGGGGGAGCACGTATTCGGGGTGCGCTACGAGCGGACGGGAACGGTGGACGGCAGCCACACGCCGGTCGGTGGGGCGTCGCTGCACATCGACGGGGCGGTGGTGGCCGAGTTGCCGGAGATGATCACTCAGCCCGGTATTTTCGCGCTGGCCGGTGGCGGGGTCAGCGTCGGGCGCAACACCGGACAGGCGGTGTCGTCGGCGTATCGGGCACCGTTTCCGTTCACCGGCGGGACGTTGGCCGATGTCACCGTTGACGTGTCCGGTGAACCGTATATGGACGTGGAAAGGGAGCTGGCAGCGGCATTTTCGCGGGACTGAGGGGTGACGCTGACCGAGCTGGTCGGCCTGCCGGGCGGATCGTTCCGGATGGGTTCGACGAGTTTCTACCCGGAAGAGGCGCCGATCCATACCGTAACCGTGCCGGGGTTCGCGATCGAGCGGCACCCGGTGACCAACGCTCAGTACGCCGAATTCGTCGCCGCGACCGGATATTCGACGGTCGCCGAGCAGCCGATCGATCCGGCGCTTTTCCCCGGAGCGGACTCCGCCGACCTTGTTCCGGGCGCGATCGTGTTCCGCCCCACCGACGGTCCGGTTGATCTGCGGGACTGGCGGCAGTGGTGGGCCTGGGCTCCGGGCGCGAGCTGGCGGCACCCCTTCGGGCCGGACAGCGATATCGTCGGCAAGGGCGACCATCCCGTCGTGCAGGTCGCCTACGTCGACGCGATGGCCTACGCCCGATGGGCCGGGCGGCGGTTACCGACGGAGGCCGAGTGGGAGTACGCCGCGCGCGCCGGCAGCGCCGGTACCTACCCCTGGGGAGAACAGCAGCGCCCGGGTGGTCGGCTGATGGCCAACACCTGGCAGGGACGTTTCCCGTACCGTAACGACGGCGCACTGGGGTGGGTCGGGACCTCGCCGGTCGGACTGTTCCCGCCGAACGCGTTCGGCCTGCTCGACATGATCGGCAACGTCTGGGAGTGGACGGCGACAGAGTTCAGCGCCCGGCACCGACCGGACCAGCCGCCCAAGGGTTGCTGCACGCCTGGCGGGCCCGCCGATCCGACCGTCGTGCAGACCCTCAAGGGCGGGTCCCACCTGTGCGCGCCGGAGTACTGCCACCGATATCGCCCGGCCGCCCGGTCGCCGCAATCGCGCGACACCGCCGCCACGCACATCGGGTTTCGCTGCGTCAGCAGCCTGCGCGGGGAGTCGTGGGAAACGGCGACGCCGGGGTGATGCGGTTGTTAGCATCTGGCCGTGCCGAATCGCTCCGGTGCTGTGCCGGCCGGGTTGTTGACGGGCAACCGCAGGACTGAGCGTGCCGGGTCCGCAACGAGGATGGTGATTGCCGATGGCGCATAGTGGACCGGGTATGCCGATGCCGGCACCCGCGGTGCCGGAGGCACCGTCCCCGGTAGCGCGTAAGCGGGGCGCGGGCCGTGTGATCGGCCTGCTGATCGCACTGGCCACCTTCGGTGTCTACGTCGCCTACCTGGCCGGCTACGGATGGTTGACCAGCATCGAGGGGGAACTCAAAGCACCTGACCTGGGCACCGTCGATGACACCGTGGTGGTGGTGCGCGTCGAGCAGTTGCACACCGTGGCGAATCGTCTCGACGTGAAGGTGCTTGTCATGCCGGACGAGTCGATGATCGACAAGGAGTTCGGTGTGCTGAACACCGACATGGCCGTGCGACTGTACCCGCAGAGCGACCTGGGGGACCTGCAGTACCCGGCCGGAAAGCTGCCGGCGCAGGTCGCCACCACCATCGAGGCGCACGGCAATGCCGGCAAGTGGCCGTTCGACACCTACACCACCGACACGATCCAGGCCGAGGTGCTGGTGGGAACCGGCGACGGCCGCGGTTACCTGCCCGCGCGGGTCGAGGTGACCGGATCCCTGGAGGGCTGGGACGTCAGTCTCCGGCGCACCGGCGAGGCCAGCCAATCTTCGGACCGGCCCGACGACGTGGTGCTGACCCTTCGTAGGGCCAAGGGCCCGCTGGTGTTCGACCTGGGCATCTGCCTGGTCCTGATCACCCTGCCGACGCTGGCGCTGTTCGTCGCGATTCAGATGTTCAGGGGGAGAAGGAAATTCCTCCCTCCGTTCGTCACCTGGTACGCCGCGATGCTGTTCGCCGTGGTGCCGATCCGCAACCTGTTGCCGGGTGCTCCACCCGCGGGCTCGTGGATAGACCAGACCGTCGTGCTCTGGGTTGTCGTCGGACTGGTCGTTGCGATGGTGCTGTTCATCGTGACCTGGTACCGACGCTCGGACTGACGCCGGGCCGGCGCGTCCCGGTGCGTCCGGGGAGCGGCTACCGGATGGTGAAATCGACACCGTCCCACGCCTGACGGCGGGCGCCGTCGGGATCGGGGCGGACTTCGGGGGTGCTGTCGAAGATCATGGTGGCGCGTTCCGGCACCCGGTAGGCGGGCCAGCCGTCACCGGGAACACCGGTGCGGGTGAATTCCACCCAGCGCTGCTGAATGTCGTCGGTGACTCGTAGAGCAGCCCGCCGCGCGACGCTGCCGGCCAGCGCCACGCCGGTCAGCTGCCGGTAACTGCCGAACGTCGCCATCAACTCGGTGCCATGCGTCGGCCCCAGCCCGGCGGCGCGCAGCGTCCACGGAGCGTAGTCGTACCGGTAGAAATACACCGGGGCGAAATTCTGGTGTGCCGAGGCGATCCGCCATGCCGCGGCGGAGAAGACCATGTCGCCGGCGAGCTGTGCCCGGGTCGCCCGGGCCGGATAGTCCGGATAGGCGGCCAGGATGCGTTCCCGCTGGTCCGGATTCGCGGCGAGCATCAGGGCATCCAGTTCCGCCTTACTCAGCGGCACCACTTTGATCAGCATCCGGAACAGTTTCGCCTCGTCGCGATTGTGGCCGATAATCATCGGAACGCGCTGTGCGACGCCGGATTCCATGGCAGCCAGTGGGTAGTGGGGCAGATAATCCCCGTCCACCGACGGTCCGAGCGGAAAGACGCCGTCCGCCAGCAGCTTGGTCAGTGCCCGGCCCAGCACCTTCGGCGACGCCTCCAGCACAATTCGGGCCGCATCATCGGGTCCTGCCCCGAGCAACTGGGCGAATTTCTCGGCGACCGGCTCGACATCTGCTGCGGCCGTACCCATTCCGTTGCCGGTGCTCTGGACTATCGCGCGATGGAACAACCCGGCGGCGGCCGGGGTTGCCATCAGCGTCTCGACACAGTTCCCGCCGGCGCTCACCCCGGCGATCGTCACGTTGTCCGGGTCGCCGCCGAAGTTGGCGATGTTGTCCCGCACCCACTGCAGCGCGAGCACCAGGTCGCGCAGAAACAGGTTGTTTTCGATGACTTCGCCGGGTCGGGACAGTGAGGACAGGTCCAAGGCGCCCAGCGGCCCGACCCGGTAGTTCGCCGAGACGTAGACACAGCCGCGGCGGGCCAGGCTGGTGCCCTCGTAGGGTGGGCTGCTGGTGGCCCCGAGGAAGTAGCCGCCACCGTAGATGAAGAACATCACCGGAAGCCGCTCGTCGAATCCGCCCGTGGTGACCACGTTGAGCGTCAGGCAGTCCTCGCTGCGACGGCGGTTGGGGATGTACTGCTTGGGCTGGTGCGGGGCTGAGCCCCAGCGGTAGCAGGGGCGGACACCCGACCACGCTGCCGCCGGACGCGGAGCGCGTAGTCGCAGCGCGCCCACCGGCGGTTCGGCGTAGGGGATGCCGCGGAAGCGGTGCACGCCGTTTCGGGTGCGCCCCTCGACGATGCCCGCAGTGGTCTGGACCTGAACCGGTGTCGTCACCATGTGCAGAACGTAACGTGACCGTGGGTGGGGGCATGCCTGCGGTCGCGGGTGGGCGTACAGCCGGGAATGATCGCGCCCCGGAAAAGACGTGCGAATTTGGTGGTGGGCGGCTCGTGGCCTAGACTTCAGGGGTTGCCGTGGGCAGACCTCGGCCGGCTGTGCAGGTTTCAAGTCGGCCCTGCGTGCCCTTCGGTGACGAAGACCGTGCACGTCCGCGCTCTCCCACCATGGGGGTCTGCGCGCCTGCAACCATGTTGAGGAGATCTGGTGATTCAGCAGGAATCGCGGCTGAAGGTCGCCGACAACACCGGCGCCAAGGAGATCTTGTGCATCCGCGTGCTCGG
>CAZGGK010000047.1:0-33233 GCA_964525125.1 uncultured Mycobacterium sp. | reverse complement strand
GCCGGGCAGCGGCCGTTCCTGGACCGGTTGCTGGCGCACCCGGGGGTGGCCGGGCGCGGTGGAGGTGGCGGTTAGCCGCTCTTGGGGCCCGGCCGATTCGTCTGCTGTAGCCGCCGCGCGAACCCCACGGCGAGCGCCCGGGCCAGTTTGGCCGCACCGTCGGTGTTCCTGGCGCCGGTGCCGGGCTCGACCGGCGGGGGCGGCGGGGCGTGCCATTCGGCCACGGCCGGCAGCTCGCCGTCGAGGAACTGCTGCCGGCAGTGGCCGCGCTGGATCTTGCCGCTGGACGTGGTCGGCAGCAGCATCTGCTCGACCAGCAGCACGTCGTGCGCGGAAATCCCGTGGCGTCTGGTGATCGCGGCCCGGATCTCGTCGATAGCGGCGGTGAGGTCGCCCTCCTGGGCGTACTGGCGGCGCACCTCCTGTACGACGACCAGTTGGTTGTCGGCCTTCGGGTCCGGGCGCACCGCGAACGCGGCGCCGCGGGCCGTCAGCAGGGCCGGGTGGCAGCTCTGCACGGTCGCCTCGATGTCGTTGGGGTAGTAGTGGCTGTCGCGAAGGGTGACGAGGTCTTTCCAGCGGCCGGTGATGCAGAGCTCGCCGGACTCGAAGAATCCCAGGTCGCCAGTGCGCAGGAAGGGGCCCTCGCCGGTGTCGGCCAGGGTCGCTCCAAAAATCCGCTCGGTCTCCTCGGGCCTGCCCCAGTAGCCTTTGCTCACGTTGGGGCCGGCCACCCAGATCTCGCCGACTTCGCCGGGCCCGCGTTCCCGTCGGGTCTCCGGATCGACGACGACGACCCGCTCGCCGTCCAGCGGCCGCCCGTTGCTCACCACCTCTACCGTGGTCGGGTCACCGGGTACCGCGTCCACTGCCCGGTTCTCGCTCAGCGCAGCCTGGTTGACATGGCGAACCGCCGACCCCAGCGGACCGGTGCCGGCGGACACCACCAGGGTGGCTTCGGCCAGCCCGTAGGCGCGGGCAAACGCCTCCGGCCGGAAGCCGGCCGGCGCGAACGCCTCGGCGAACGCCCGCAGGGTCGCGGCCCGCACCGGTTCGGCGCCGTTCCATGCGGTGGTCAGGCTGGACAGGTCGAGCGCCGCCCGCTGCTGCGGGGTGGTCCGCTCGATGCACATGTTGTAGGCGAAATCGGGTGCGGCGGTCACGGTGCCGCGGTACCGGGAGATGGCCTCCAGCCACCGCAGCGGGCGCTGGATGAACGCCACCGGTGACATCACCACGGTGGAGCAGCCGACGTAGATCATCTCGAGGACGCCGCCGATCAAACCCAGGTCGTGGGACTGCGGCAGCCACCACACCCCGAAGTCCTGGTCATTGCCGCCCCACCACCGGCGGATGGCCGCCATGTTGGACAGGAAGTTGCCGTGCGACATCATGGCGCCCTTGGGTGCCGTGGTGGAGCCGGAGGTGTACTGGATCAAGGCCGTTGTGCGCTCGTCGATCTCCGGCGGCACCCATTTTTCGGCGTCCTCGACGATCTCGTCGACGGCGGACCACTGCACGGGTCGCTCGACCAGGCCGGTTATCTGGGGCCGGAACTTCGCTTGCATCTCGACGGTGGCCAGGGCGAAGCCGGCGTGTATCTCGGGGGCGATCAACTTCAGCCGGCGCAGGTCCTCGTTCATCGGCACGGCTACGGCGCCGGCGTAGAAGCAGCCGAAGATGCCGGCGACGGTGTCCAGGCCGGGTGGGCACATGATCAGCACCCGCTCGCCCGCGGCGCCCTGCTGTTGCAGGTGGGCCGCGACTTCCCGGGCCCGGAGGTCCAGCTCGCGGTAGGTCAGCCGCCTCTGTTCCAGGTCGCCTTCCGGGCGGAAGCTGAATGCGAGCTTGTCCTCGTAGCGGTCGGCCTGCAGCTGCAGCAACTCCACCAGGGTGCGTGCGCTGGGCGTGGTCTCCGCTGACATGCCCCCACGATAAACCGTCAGGTCAGCGTCGCCACCAGGAGCGGCGCTGCTCGTCGGGATGTCCGTCGCACCACTGTGCCGGCGGCACCAGGGCGCGCACCTGTGCGATATGCGCGCCGCACCCCGCCCACGTGGTCTTGCCGCAGGTCCGGCAACGCACCGGGCTGCACATCAGCGCAGCTCGCTCGCCAGGGTGTCGATGGTGTTGCGGATCTTCGCGGTGACCTGGTCGGCGATCGGAGCCAGCGCCGGGTTGTCGACGACCTGGGCCATCAGCTCGGGGTTCATCGCCTCGATGTGCACCGTGGACCGGTCCTGCGGGTCTTCGCGGACGACCACGTTGCACGGCAGCAGCACCCCGATCCGCTTCTCGGCCGATACCGCCTGATGCGCGAACGGCGGGTTGCAGGCCCCCAGGATCAGGTAGCGCTCCATCTCCTCGCCCAGCTTCTCCTTCAGGGTGGCCTGCACGTCGATCTCGGTCAAAACGCCGAAGCCGTTGTCCTTCAATACTTCCCGGGTCCGGGCGACGACCTTGTCGAAGTCGGCTGCGGTGGTGGACGTGCTCAGTGTGATGGACATGAGACTCCCTTCGTGGCTGTGCCGCCCAGGCTACCATATGCCCTAGGGGGTATCCATGGGCGTAGGTTCCACGGTATGCGGAAACTGCGGACGCCCGACGGCAGATTTGCGAACCTCCCGGATTTTCCCCACCCGCCACGGTACTGCGAGCTCGACGACGACGACGGTGGCACGCTGCGGATGGCCTGGGTTGCCGACGGGTCCGAGACCGCGGCTCCGATCCTGATGCTGCACGGCGAGCCGTCCTGGTCGTTTCTGTACCGCAGGATGATCCCGATCCTGGCCGCCGCCGGGCACCGTGTCATCTGCCCGGACCTGATCGGCTTCGGCCGCTCCGACAAGCCGGCCCGGGTGGAAGATCACAGCTACGCCCGGCACGTGGAGTGGCTGCGCGCGCTGGCATTCGACGTGCTCGACCTGCACGACGTCACCCTGGTCGGCCAGGACTGGGGTGGCCTGCTCGGGCTGCGACTGGCCGCCGAGCACCCGGACCGGTTCCGCGCGATCGTCGTCGCCAACACCGGCCTGCCCACTGGCGACATCGGAATGCCGGAGATCTGGTGGCGCTTCCGCGAAGCGATCCAGTCGGCGCCGGCGCTGGACATCGGCGGGTTCGTGCAGGCCGGCTGCCGGCGGCCGATGAGCGCGGCGGTCCGGTCCGGTTATGACGCGCCGTTCCCCGACGACAGCTACTGCGCCGGGCCGCGGGCGATGCCCGGCCTGGTGCCGACCGCGCCCGACGACCCGGCCGCCCCGGCCAACCGCGCGGCCTGGGCCACGCTGTGCGCCTCGGAGACGCCGATGCTGGTGGCGTTCAGCGACGGCGACCCGATCACCGGGGCGATGGCGCCCGTTTTCCAGAGCCAGATACGCGGCGCCCAGGGCATCGAGCACCCGGTGATTCACGACGCCGGGCACTTCCTGCAGGAGGACGCCGGCGAAGAACTGGCCGGCCACATCGTGCGCTTCCTGGGCCGCTGACCCGGATCCGGCGGGAATGCCGGGGCTCCACCGCGGAGTCGGCGTCGTCGAGTCGGCTACCGCCGAGTCTCAGATCGGCTCGATACCCAGGTCGGCGTAGGTCATCAGCGGCAGGTAGGGCACCCCGATCTCGGCGAAGCGCTTCGCGGCCGTCTCGCCCCGGTCGACCATCGGGATCGCGCCGGTCACCACGCCGCCGTCTTCGGTGACGTGCCGGTAGGCCTGCAGGATGGAACCGCCGGTGCTGACCACGTCGTCGACCAGCAGCACCCGCATGGCTGCGTCCCGCAGCCGGCTGCCCTCGACCCACTGGTTGTGGCCGCGGTCCTTGCGGGCCTTGCGCACCGAGAACCAGTGCTTGCCGGTTACCACGGCGATGCCGATCGCCAGCGGGTCGGCGCCCATGGTGAGCCCGCCGACGGCGTCGTACTCGATCCCGTTGGCCGCCGCCAGCTCGGCGACCGCCCCGGCCACCAGGCTCAGCCGGTCGCCGCGGTCGATGGCGTACTTGCCATCGATGTAGTCGTGGCTCTGCTTGCCGCTGGCCAGCGTGAACGGCTCGTCGCGGCGGTGGTAGCCGCGCTCTTTGACGAGGTCGCGGGCGGCCTGCCAGGAATCTGGGCGGGTGGTCACGGCAGCCTTCTCGGGTAGTGGATGGGGTGCCGGTTCGGCAAGCCCTCATCATAGGGGCCTGGGAGAGTGGCGGGATGGCGACCGCGGGAGACGCCGAGCAGCTCGCCCCCGGCCGGTGCGCTGCGCCGACCCCGACCACCCCGACGAGCTGCGCATCGATCTGGACCCGCAACCGGGCACCGGGTTCGCCGAAGCCCGCGCCGTCGCGTTCGGTCTGCTGCGTCCGCTGCTCGACGAGCTCGGGAAGGCGGGCTGTGTCACGACGGTCACCGGAGCGGGTGACCACGTCGTGGTGGAAGGAGCCGCCGAACTATCTCAAGAAGGTGCTCACCCGGTTCGACCGATTCCACGGTAGGGTTTTGGGGGCCTTCGCGACAACCTCAACGACTCCATCGGCCGCAGCGACGCGATAAGCATGCTGTCCCGGCACCTGATCCCCCATCGAGTCGGAAGAGTCGCTATTCGATGACCGTCCACTGGGCAGGGCCGCTCTCCGCTTCGCTTGTGTCGGTGCCCGACTCGGTTCCCGAGCAGTTGCCGCTGTTGGTCTTGCGCCACTCGCCGGGTCCGGATCGGGCGGTCACCGTTCCCTGCGGGCTGAACGTGTAGGTGACCGGGCGGGAGGTTTCCATTCGCCAGAAGCAGCCGGGGTCGGTCGCATCGTGGCCGGTCTGGGTGGTCGTCGATGTTCCGGTCATCGCCAGCCCGGACAGCGTCCCGGTGAAGCTTCCTGCGTAGGTGTCGGCCTGGTAGGGGTCGTCCCAACTCGCCGTGCAGGTGACCGTGTCGCCGGTGAGGGTGCAGTCCTCCACCGGGCCGTAGCTCTCGCCGCCGATCCGGAATCGCTTCATTCGCGGCAGACCCGTTGATCCGCTGCTGGCGGAGGTGCTGGGGGTAGGGGCGGCGGTCAAGGTGGTGGAGTCGCTGACGTTGAGCGGCGAGCTGGTCACGTCGGTACCTGGCGAGCTGCATCCCACGATTCCGGCAGTCACCAACAGCGCAGCCCCCGAACCCATGCGGCGCAGAGCGGTTCGGTGGGATTCCAGCCCGCGGGGCGTGTGTATGCCGGCCACGTCTATCCGATGGCCGACCGGGTGCCGATAGACTCGCTCGCCGGTACGGCGTTTGACGACGCGCCACCGCATCCGCTCTTTCGCCGCTCGGATGGTCCCTCGCGCATCGTCACGGTTGCGTCCGGGCCGACGATATGCGTGGCTGGCCCGGAGAAGTCCGCTACCCGGCTACGGCTCGGGATCGCCACATCGCGACCCGTCATTTGTCTTGTTGCGGCTCCACTCATCGTTGACCCGTTCAGTGTGCCGGTAACAGTTCCTGGGTAAGAGTCCACACCCTGACCGCGACTTCTCATGCTTTCGCTGCATGTCATCGAATCACCGGCAACGCGACAATCACTGAGGATGAATTCGTCTGTGATCCCGAAGTGTTGTGGCAGCTTGATCGAGCCGGCGCCCATGGATGGGGAAGACGCGGGCGGACTTGCCTTTCCTCCTCCGCCTGCGCTCCCGGAGCCACCGGGGCGGAAGGCCTCCATGCATCTGGCCACGTCGTCGGCGGTGACGTAGCGGCCACCGAAGGCGGTCTGGTGCATGTGCGCGCTGGCCCGTAGGCGCTCGCGCAGGTCGCCGGAACCCGACGGGGAGGGTGCTGCGCCCGCAACACCGATGCTGCGCAGGCCTGGCAGCGGTGCCCCGAAGGCAGGAACAAACTGACCGCTGCGGGGGCTACGAGGGCGGTTTTGGGTACCAATCGTGTCATTCGCGTTCGGCACCCCCATTTAGAAGCGGTGTGGCTATAGCCGGGCCCATCTCCGCCTGCCCGCCGATGTTAGTGAGCTGGGCGGGGCTTGCGGTAGAGACTTTCGACCTCATTAGTCAGAAGACCGTGCCGTCTGCCAGGGCTTTTCCGGGGTAGGGCTTTTCCGGGGTAGGGCTTTTCCGTGGTAGGGCTTTTCCGTGGTAGGGCGGGGACTCCCAGCTTGGAGTGCGACGGCCCTCCACCGCATCGGCCTCACCCAGACCAACCACGACGGCCCCGGCAAGACCTACTGCCAACGCCGCCTCGACGAAGGCGGCAGCCCCCAACGGCCCGCACGGCTGATTGAAACGACCTGCGTATCCCGAGGTGAGCATGGCCTGTAGGGAGTAAGCACTCCGAAGATGCCCGGCGAGCCCAAACAAGTGCGGCCCATCGCGGACGCCGGCCGGCCGCGGTGACCGTCAGGGCAGTCGGATCGCCCCGGCCCCGCCGGCGCCGCCACTGCCGCCGACAGCCCCGATGTGCGCGCCGCCGGGCTCCGGGGGTGTGCTGGGCGATTCCTCGCCCCATTCGTCCGGGGTGTTCGGCCCGACCCGGACCGTGACCTCGTCGCCCTTTCCGCCGCTGCCGCCGTTGCCGCCGGGAGCAAGCACCGTGCCATCGGCGTCGGCGACGCCGTTGCCGCCGGCGCCGCCGGTGCCGCCGTTGCCGAAACCGCCGAACCTCTCCAGGGTGGCGTGCCCGCCGTTGCCGCCCGTCCCGCCGTTGCCGCCGCGGCCGCCGGCCATGCCCTGACCGCCGTTGCCGCCGTCACCGCCGTCGCCGGCGAGGACGCCGTTGCCGCCGCCGTTGCCGCCGTTGCCGCCGGTGCCGCCGTCCCCGCCGAACACGCCGTTGCCGCCGTTGCCGCCGGTGCCGCCGTCCCCGGTGACGGCGAGGGTGTCATGGAAGTAGGTGTCCGAACCACCGCCGTCGCCGCCGTTACCGCCCCGCCCGCCGTGGTAGCCGGCACCGCCGTTGCCGCCGTTACCGCCGCTCGGGTTGATCCACGCGTCTTGGGGGTTAGCGGGCTCGCCCCTGCCGCCGTTGCCGCCGTTGCCGCCGGTGCCCGCCAACCCGTTCGCGGCGTGCTGGCCGGTGCTGGTGGCGCCGCCCGCGCCGCCCTGGCCGGCATCGCCGCCGTCGCCGCCGTTGCCGCCGTCACCCGCCGGGGAGCGTTCGCCCGGCACGCCGTGGTTTCCGTCCGCACCGGCGCCGCCGTCGCCGCCGGTGCCACCGACGCCGGCGGCGCCGGAGATGCGCCCGCCGTCGCCGCCGTTGCCGCCGGCTCCGCCGGTTCCGCCGTAGCCGCCGGACCGGGAGTCGATGTCACCGGCGGGGTCGACGCCACCGGTTCCGCCGCGCCCGCCGGTGCCGCCGGTGCCACCCGTGCCGCCGTTGCCGGTGAGCCCACCGGAGCCGCCGTTCCCGCCCCGGCCTCCGGTGCCGCCGTCGCCGCGGTAGAGCACCTGCGCGCCCGCGACCTGGGTTGTAAAGCCGCCCTGCCCGCCGGCGCCGCCCTGCCCGCCGTTGCCGCCGGTGCCGCTGGCGCCGGCGGCGGCCTGCTGCCCGTCGCCGCTGAGTCCGCCGGCGCCGCCGCTGCCCGCCGCGCCGCCGTTGCCGCCGGTGCCGCCTTCGGATCCGTCGGGGTTGTTGTCATCGAAGCCGTCGGTCCCCCGGGCGCCGGTCGCGCCGGCACCGCCGTCGGCGCCGGTGCCGCCGGCCCCGCCGATGCCGGCCGTGGCGCGGGTGAGCCCGTCGCCGCCGAGCCCGCCCCGACCGCCGTTGCCGCCGGCTCCGCCGTTGCCGCCGGCGCCGCCGTCGGCGCCCGGCTTGGCGCCGTCGGCGCCGGTCGCGCCGTTGCCGCCGGTGCCGCCGTTGGCGCCGGCCCCGCCGCTGCCGGCGGCGGCCCGGACGGCGCCGTCGCCGCTGAGTCCGCCCTGCCCGCCATCGCCGCCGGCACCGCCGTCACTGCCCCGGCTGCCGTCGGCGCCGGGGTCTGCGCCGTCGGCGCCGGTCGCGCCGTTGCCGCCGGTGCCGCCGTTGCCGCCGGCCCCGCCGCTGCCGGCGGCGGCGCGGAGGGCGCCGTCGCCGCTGAGTCCGCCCTGTCCGCCTTGGCCGCCGTTGCCGCCTTGGCCGCCGGCCTGCTCGATGCCACCGCTTTCACCGGTTCCGCCGTTGCCGCCGCTGCCGCCGTTGCCGCCGGCACCGGCTCGGCCGGCCAGGCCCAGCAGTCCGGCCGCGCCGGCGACGCCACCGTCGCCGCCGCCGGCGCCGTTGCCGCCGTTGCCGCCGGTCGCACCGTTGCCGCCGGTCGCATCCGTGCCGGCACCACCGGCACTGCCGTTACCGCCGGCGCCGCCGGTGCCGCCACTGCCGGCGGAACCGACGAACCATCCGCCCGCCCCGCCGATCCCGCCGTTACCGCCCGCCGTGCCATTCCCGCCGTCGGCCGGTTCGGGGGAAGGCCTGGCGTTGCTGCCGGCCCCGCTGTTCCCGCCGTTGCCGCCGGCTCCGCCGTTGCTGCCAGTCCCGCCGTTGCCGCCGGTCCCGCCGTTGCCGAACCCCAGCAGGCCGGCACTGCCGCCGGTCCCGCCGTTGCCGGCGGCCGCGGCCGCGGTGCCCGCCCCGCCGTCGCCGCCGGCCCCGCCATCACCGTGCAGCCAGCCGCCGATGCCGCCGAGGCCGCCGTCGGCGGCCGCCGCGCCGACGCCGCCGGCCCCGCCATTGCCGTACATGCCGGCGTCGCCGCCGGCCCCACCGACACCACCGTCGAGTCCAGCCTCGCCGGCGGCGCCGTCGCCGAAAACAAACCCGCCGTCACGCAGGTCGCCGAAGATCCCGGAGGCGCCCAGCAGTGAGTGGTTGACCCCGTCCCACACCGCGCCGGTGGCGCCGATGGTCTCGCCGGTCATGATGCCGTTGCCGATCAATTCCCGACCGAACAACTCCACGAACGGCAGATTGAGCACGTTCAAGAGCGGCGCACCGTAATGGATCAGGCCCTGAATCAGGCTGTACTCCACATTGAAAATGCCGATGTAGATATCGGTGGACGCCGCCGCGATCGCACTCGTCGGATCGGCCAGATCCACCCCGACCAGCTCCGGAAGCTCGACACCGCCGTTGATGATGCCCAGCACGTCGAACGCATCAGCGCCGGCTGCCGGCGCCCCGGTGGCCGCGGACAGCCCCAGGAATACCGCCATCGCGCTACCAATACCGACCGCACGGCGACGCCGCATAAGTCCGCTCCCCGCTCATCTAGTTAATGTTGACGTTACGAAGATAGGGCACCTCACAATGGCCGGCTAGCGCATTCCAGGGAAGTGGTTCTCTGAAATCGCACAATCGGAGGTCTTGAGATGACCATCCTGCGGTCACCCTCCCGGCTGTGAAACCATGGCTGACCGTGCGCACCCTGCTCCGACTGGCCGCCGCGGCGGCCGCGACAGTAACGGCGCTGATGACGCCGGTCACCGCTGGCGGCACGCCGGCTCACGGGATCAGCGGCGACGTGCTGTCGCAGACCACCCTCGACGGCCGGGACCACATCCTGCGCGAGATCACCATCGCGCCCGGCGGCAGCACCGGCTGGCACTGGCACGCCGGCACCCTGTTCGGCGTGATCCGCCAGGGCACGCTCACCCATGATCTCGCCGACTGCAGCGTCGACGGCGTCTACTCCACCGGCGACCCGATCGCCGAGCCCGGTGGGCCCGGGCACGCCCACATCGGCCGCAACCTGGGATCAACACCGGTGGTGCTGGAGGTGGTCTACATCAACCCGGCCGGCAGCCCGCTGTCGCAGGACGCCCCCGATCCCGGCTGCGGATACTCCTGACCCGCCGCGCCGGATTGCGCGATCAGCCCCACGCAGGTCGCCGTCAGCAGCCGAGTCAGCGCCGCGGTGAAGTCGAGGTTCCAGTCCGGCGGCAACTCCGGCTCCTTGGCGTAGGCGTCGGCCAGCCCCTCGGGCGGGTTGGCAATCTGCCACAGCGACGATGCCAGCGAGTTGGAGGCCAGCAGCAGGTCCAGGGCGCCGTTGCGGTCGATCTGCGGCAGCACCTGCTCGATCGCATCGGCGACGGCCGTGGCGGCCGCGGTGCTGATCTTCTTGAACTCGATCACCCGGTCCGCGTCGACCTCGTGTTCCAAGTGCAGGTGCAGGTTGGAGAGCAGGTCGCAGAAGAGCGGATCTGCGGCCAGTCCGTCGGCCAGCGTGGCGGCGACCTGGGCCGGCGACATCGGCTCCCCGGGCCGGCGCAGCGCCGCGCAGACCCGGTCCGACCACTGCTCGCAGCTCTGCGCCGCCAGCCGCAGCAGCACCTCCTTGTGCGAGCTGAAGTAGCGCCGCACCGCCGAGTGGTGCACCCCGGCGCGGCCGGCCACCGCGGTCAGCGTCACCGATGCCACACCGGCCTCCAGCGCCACCGATCGGGCGGCCTCCATCAGCGCCAGTGCCCGCTGTCGCTTCTTCTCCTCGCTGCGGGCGCGCTGGAATGAGACCTGCCGCACAGTGCGAGGATAACGCACATAGCGTGCGTTGCGGTTGGCGCGCCCCGTGCTGTAGCGTGCGTTTACGCACTTCACCCGTGGTAACACGCGGTAGTTCTGCGGTAAAGGGGAGAGGCGATTTTCGGGCTGCTGAAGCGGTTGTGGATACCGCTGGTGATCCTGGCGGTGGCCGGCATCACCGGGTTCGTGGTGCTGCGGGTCCACGGTTTCTTCGGTTCCGAGCAGCGCCCGTCCTACGCCGACGGCCAGATCGACGAGACCAAGCCGTTCAACCCCAAGCAACTGGTCTACGAGATCTTCGGCCCGCCCGGCACGGTGGCGGACATCAGCTACTTCGACGTCGACTCCGACCCGCAGTGGGTCGAGGGCGTCCGGCTGCCGTGGCGGCTGGAGATCGTCACCACGCTGCCGGCGGTGATGGGCAACATCGTGGCGCAGGGCGATAGCGACACCCTCGGCTGCCGCATCACCATCGACGGGGTGGTCAAGGCCGAGCGGGTCTCCAACGAGGTGAACGCCTACACCTACTGCGTGGTGAAGGCCGCGTGAGCACCAGCCGGCACGGCCACCCGTTCATCGCCCGGACCATTCGGCGATTCTCGGTGCCGATCATCCTCGGCTGGCTGGGCCTGATCGCGGTGCTCGCCGTCGCCGTCCCGTCGCTGGAGGAGGTCGGCAAAGCGCACGCCGTGTCGATGAGCCCGGGGGATGCGCCGTCGACGGTGGCGATCATGCGGATGGGCGAGGTGTTCGCCGAGTCCGACACCGACAGCACCGCGATGATCGTGCTGGAGGCCGACCGCCCGCTCGGCGACGCCGACCACGTCTACTACGACGAACTGGTCCGCAGGCTCAAGGCCGACACCAAACATGTGCAGCACGTCCAGGACTTCTGGGGCGACCCGTTGACCTCGGCGGGGGCGCAGAGCGCCGACGGCAGAGCGGCCTACGTGCAGGCGAACCTGGCCGGCAACATGGGCGAGGCACTGGCCAACGAGTCCGTCGAAGCGGTCCGCGAGACCGTCGACTCCATCCCCAAACCCCCTGGTCTGACGGTGTATTCCACCGGGGTGGCAGCGTTGGCCGCCGACCTCAATCACGCCGGCGACAGGTCGATGATCCGGATCACCGTGGTCACCGTGCTGGTGATCCTCACCATGCTGATGCTGGTCTACCGGTCGATCGTCACCGTGGTACTGCTGCTGATCACGGTGGCGCTGGAGTTGAGCGCGGCCCGCGGTGTCGTCGCGTTCCTGGGCTACCACCACCTGATCGGCCTGACGACGTTCGCCACCAACCTGCTGGTCTCGCTGGGCATCGCGGCCGGCACCGACTACGCCATCTTCCTGATCGGCCGCTACCACGAGGCGCGCCAGGCCGGCGAGGACCCGGAGACCGCCTACTACACCGCATTTCGCGGTGTCGCCCACGTCATCCTGGGATCCGGCCTGACCATCGCCGGCGCGATGCTCTGCCTGCACTTCACCCGGATGCCCTACTTCCAGACCCTGGGCATCCCGTGTGCGACCGGGCTGGTGGTCTCGGTCCTCGCCGCGCTGACACTGGGCCCGGCGATCCTGACCGTCGGCAGCCGGTTCGGGCTGTTCGAGCCCAAGCGCGCGATGAGCACCCGGGGCTGGCGGCGGGTGGCCACCGCGATCGTGCGCTGGCCGGTGCCGATCCTGCTGACCGCCACCGCGATCGCGCTGATCGGTCTGATCACGCTGCCCGGGTACAAACCCGCCTACGACGACCGGTTGTACATTCCGCAGTGGATTCCGGCCAACGCCGGCTTCGCCGCTGCCGACCGGCATTTCTCCCAGTCCCGGATGATGCCCGAGGTGCTGCTGGTCGAAGCCGACCACGACATGCGCAACCCGGCGGACTTCCTGGTGCTGGACCGGCTGGCCAAGTCGGTCTTCCGGGTGGTCGGGATCTCCCGGGTGCAGGCGATCACCCGCCCGCAGGGCACCCCGATCGAGCACACCTCGATCCCGTTCCTGATGAGCATGCAGAACGCCGGCCAGATCCAGACCATGAAGTTCCAGAAGAAGCGGATGGACGACATGCTGGTCCAGGCCGAGGAGATGGGGAAGACCATCGCCAACATGCGGCACATGTACGGCCTGATGAGCCAGTTGTCCGGCACCACCCACCAGATGGTCCTGGACATGGACGACATGGAAGACACCGTGCACGAGATGCGGGACCGGATCGCGAACTTCGACGACTTCTGGCGGCCGATGCGCAACTACTTCTACTGGGAGCCGCACTGTTTCAACATTCCCATGTGCTTCTCTCTGCGCTCCATCTTCGACACCATGGACGGCATCGACCAGATGACCGAGACCATGGACAAGATGGTCGCCAGCATGGGTGACATGGACGCCCTCATGCCGCAGATGCTCGCCACGTTCCCGCCGATGATCGACACCATGGAGACGATGCGGACCATGATGCTGACCATGCACAGCACCATGTCCGGGATGTTCGATCAGATGGAGGAGATGAGCGACAACGCCACCGCGATGGGCAAGGCCTTCGACGCGGCCAAGAACGACGACTCGTTCTATCTGCCCCCGGAGGTGTTCGAGAACCCGGACTTCAAGCGGGCCATCGACATGTTCCTGTCGCCCGACGGCAAAGCCGTCCGGATGATCATCTCGCACCGCGGCAATCCCGCGACGGCCGAAGGCATTTCGCATATCGACCAGATCAAGACCGCGGCCGAGGAGGGCCTCAAGGGAACGCCGCTGGAGGACGCCAAGATCTATCTGGGCGGCACCGCGGCGATGTTCAAGGACATGCGCGACGGGTCCGGCTACGACCTGTTGATCGCCGGAATCGCCTCGCTCTGCCTGATTTTCATCATCATGCTGCTGATCACCCGGGCGCTGGTGGCCGCGCTGGTGATCGTCGGCACCGTCGCGCTCTCGCTGGGGGCCTCATTCGGGTTGTCGGTGCTGGTCTGGCAGCACATCATCGGGATGGACGTGCACTGGATGGTGCTGGTGATGTCGGTCATCATCCTGCTCGCGGTGGGATCGGACTACAACCTGCTGCTGGTGTCCCGCTTCAAAGAGGAGATCCACGCCGGGCTCAACACCGGGATCATCCGGGCGATGGGTGGCACCGGCAAGGTGGTGACCTCGGCCGGCTTGGTGTTCGCCTTCACCATGGCCTCGATGGTGGTCAGCGACCTGCGCATCATCGGTCAGATCGGCACCACCATCGGGCTCGGCCTGCTGTTCGACACCCTGGTGGTGCGGGCCTTCATGACACCGTCGATCGCGGCGTGGCTGGGGCCGTGGTTCTGGTGGCCGATCAACGTGCGGCGGCGGCCGGAACGGCCGCGGCGTGAGCTCGCGCCGACCCGCCCGGACGCCGGCGACGCGGTCACTGCGGAGTTCGCCGCCGTCGACTGATAGTGAACAGGTCTAAATAATTGGTTACAGTGGATCGCATGGTGTATCTCAAGGCCGTTCTTCGGGGTTTGACCGCCGCGGCGGTGGCCGGCGTCGCCGCGACCAGTCTCGCGGCGACGGCCGCGGCCGATTCCACGGACGACTACCCGATACCCCGGCGGGTAATCCGCACCGACTGCAGTGCGGAGCAGATGCTGGCCGCCAGCCGCGACCTGTCGCCGATCTACTACGAGCGGTACATGATCGACTACCACAACAAGCCGCTGGCGACACAGCAGGCCACCCAGGACAAGATGCACTGGTTCTTCTCGCTGGCGCCGGAGCAGCGCCGGGCCTACTCCGAGGAGTTGGCGACGAATCTCGCCGACCCGCTGACAGTGGCCTGGCCCAACCACGCCAAGATCTTCTTCAACAACAAGGGCGTGGTGGCCAAGTCGACCGAGGCGTGCTCGCAGTACCCGCGCGACGACCTGTCGGTGTGGGACTGGGCGCCCAGGCCCTGACCGTCAGCCGTTGCTCTTGGCCTGGCGCTTGCCGGCCGGGCGGCGCTCCTCCCGGTCCCCGGCCGAGACCAGGTCGGTCTGCTCTGATTCCGACGTCGTAGCCGACTCGGGGGTCTCGATGACCGCGGTCTGCGCCGCTGCGTCAGTCTCGTCGGCGGTCTCGTCGGCGGTCTCGTCCGGTGCCGCGGCATCCTCGATGACCGCCGTCGCCTCAGCTTCGGCGTCGGCCGCTGAGTCGGCGCTGTTCCGGGGCTTCTTGGGCTTCTTGGGCTTCTTGGGCTTGAGCGGCTTGGGCGGGGGCGGCGGCAACTCGGCGACGAACGACAGCGCGAAGGCGCCGATCCCGAGCAGCGCAATCGCGGCGGCGGCACCGTAGATCCCGAATAGCCACTGGCCGGCGCGGTCCAGGGACAGCCAGATCTCGCTGATCGCGGTGCCGGCGATCAGCACCCCGGCCAGCGCGTGTGCCACGATCGACCACAGGCGCAGCGTCAGCGCCAGTTGTGGGGTGCCGTACTCCGGCCTGCGGGTCCGCAGCAGCGTGAACACCACCGGCAGCGCCGCCAGCGCGATCAGCGCCGCGGCCACGATCCGCAGCGCCGTCCCCAGCCCGTGCGGAGTGGCTCCGGTCAGCTCCCACCACCGTGGCAGCACGAAGAAGAAGTACAACACCGCGGCGATCGCCGAGAACGACGCGTGCCAAACCACGGCAACCGTGCGCCCCATGCCGCTCCTCTTTATGGTCATGATCCGAGGGCGACCAGGCTGGCTGCTCAGCCGGGTCGCCCTCGGATCGAGTGCGGAGGATGCGGGATTTGAACCCGCGAGGGCTATTAACCCAACCCGCGTTCCAGGCGAGCGCCATAGGCCACTAGGCGAATCCTCCGTCGGCAATGGTAGCCGAGTCTGTTCGGCGGCCTCGCGGTCCGCACCCCGCCACGTACTACACTCCTCGATGGACCCCGCGCGGCGTCCATCCTGTGAACTCCCCCAGGGCCGGAAGGCAGCAAGGGTCAATGGGCTCTGGCGGGTGCGCGGGGTCCCCTTACGACGGTGAAAGGCCCATGGTGTCGTTGCATACCCTCAGCCGTGCCGATCTGACTGCTCAGCACGAGCGCTACCTGCAAGAATATGCCGAATTGCAGGCCAAGAAACTGGCCCTGGACCTGACCCGCGGCAAGCCGGCGCCCGAGCAACTCGACCTCTCCGACAAGTTGTTGGGCCTGCCCGGCGACGCCGGCTACCGCGACGGCGAGGGCACCGACACCCGCAACTACGGCGGCCTGCACGGCCTGCCCGAACTGCGGGCCGTCTTCGGCGAACTGCTCGGTATCGCGGTGCCCAACCTGATCGCCGGCAACAACGCCAGCCTGGAGTTCATGCACGACGTGGTCGTGTACTCGATGCTGCACGGCGGGGTGGACTCGCCGCGCCCCTGGAAGGATGAGCCGCGGGGCGTCAAGTTCCTGTGCCCGGTGCCCGGTTACGACCGGCACTTCGCGATCACCGAGACCATGGGCATCCAGATGATCCCGATCCCGATGCGCGAGGACGGTCCGGACGTCGACCTGATCGAAGAACTGGTCGACGCCGACCCGGCCATCAAGGGCATGTGGACGGTGCCGGTCTTCGGCAATCCCACCGGCATCACCTACTCCTGGGAGACGGTGCGCCGGTTGGTGCAGATGCGCACCGCCGCGCCCGACTTCCGGCTGTTCTGGGACAACGCCTACGCCGTGCACACCCTGACCTCGGACTTTCCGCACCAGATCGACGTGCTCGGCCTGGCCGCCGCCGCCGGCAACCCGAACCGGCCGTACGTGTTCGCCTCCACCTCGAAGATCACCTTCGCCGGCGCCGGGGTGAGCTTCTTCGGCGGCTCGCTGGGCAACATCGCCTGGTACCTGCAGTACGCGGGCAAGAAGTCGATCGGTCCGGACAAGCTCAACCAACTGCGGCACCTGCGGTTCTTCGGCGACGCCGACGGCGTGCGCCGGCACATGCGACGCCACCAGCAGATCCTGGCGCCGAAGTTCGCCCTGGCCGCCGAGGTGCTCAAGGCCCGGCTGGGCGACGCCGAGATCGCGTCCTGGACCGACCCCAAGGGCGGCTACTTCATCAGCCTCGACGTGCTGCCCGGCACGGCGCGACGAACCGTTGCCCTGGCCAAGGACGCCGGCATCGCGGTCACCGAGGCGGGCGCGTCGTTCCCGTACCGCAAGGACCCGGACGACAAGAACATCCGGATCGCCCCGTCGTTCCCATCGACCGACGACCTGCGCAACGCGGTCGACGGCCTGTCCACCTGCGCGCTGCTGGCCGCCGCCGAGTCCCTGCTGGCCTGAGCCCGCGCACCCGCGCCCCGAGCCTCGCGCCGAGCGTGTACTCAGTGCGAAAAATCGGCCGGATTCTCGCGCTGAGTACACGTTCGACGGGCGGGGCACGGTGCGTCCGGCCGAGTCCGACCCAGCCGGTAGCCTGCTGACCGTGGCCCTCTACCGCAAATACCGTCCGGCGACCTTCGCCGAGGTGGTGGGCCAGGAGCACGTCACCGAGCCGCTGTCCATCGCGCTGGCCGCCGGCCGCATCAACCACGCCTACCTGTTCTCCGGGCCGCGCGGCTGCGGCAAGACATCCTCGGCGCGCATCCTGGCCCGGTCGCTCAATTGCGCCGACGGCCCCACCCCCACGCCGTGCGGGGTCTGCGACTCATGCGTCGCGCTGGCCCCCAACGGGCCGGGCAGCATCGATGTCATCGAACTCGACGCAGCCAGCCACGGCGGCGTCGACGACACCCGTGACCTGCGCGACCGGGCGTTCTACGCACCGGCCCAGTCGCACTACCGGGTGTTCATCATCGACGAGGCGCACATGGTGACGACCGCGGGCTTCAACGCGCTGCTCAAGATCGTCGAGGAGCCGCCGGAACACCTGATCTTCGTCTTTGCCACCACCGAGCCGGAGAAGGTGCTGCCGACGATCCGGTCCCGCACCCATCACTACCCGTTTCGCTTGCTGCCGCCCCGCACCATGCGCGAACTGATCGGCCGGATCTGCGAGCAGGAAGGCGTCGCGGTCGACGACGCGGTGTATCCGCTGGTGATCCGGGCCGGCGGTGGCTCGCCCCGGGACACCCTGTCGGTGCTCGACCAACTGATGGCCGGCGCCCAGGATCGCCACGTCGCCTACCAGCGGGCGCTGGGCCTGCTGGGAGCCACCGATGTCGCGCTGATCGACGAGGCCGTCGACGCGCTGGCCGCCGGCGACGCCGCGGCGCTGTTCGGGGCGGTCGAAGCCGTTGTCGAGGCCGGCCACGACCCGCGCCGGTTCGCCGTCGACCTGTTGGAGCGGTTCCGCGACCTGATCGTGCTGCAGGCGGTGCCGGACGCCGCGGCCAAGGGCGTGGTGGACGCGCCGGAAGACCTGCTGGACCGGATGCGCGACCAAGCCGCCCGGATCGGGCCGGCGACGCTGGCCCGCTACGCCGAGGTGGTGCACGCCGGGCTGGGCGAGATGCGCGGTGCGACGGCGCCCCGGCTGCTGCTGGAGGTGGTCTGCGCGCGGCTGCTGCTGCCCAGCGCCAGCGACGCCGAATCGGCGCTGCTGCAACGGGTGGAGCGGATCGAGAGCCGGCTGGAGATGTCGATCCCGACGGCCGAGGGGGCCGTTGCGGCGGCCCCACCCGCACCCAGGCAGTACACCCGGCGCCCCCCGGCGCCGGCACCGCAGCCGGCGCCTACACCGCAGCCGGCGCCTACACCGCAGCCGGCGCCGGCGCCGGCTCCGGCCGCCGAGCCCGAACCCCCGCCGGTGCAGGCACCGCCCCCGTTGCCCAAGCCCGAACCGCCGCCGGCATCGCCCCCGGCCCGGCCCGGCGAGCCCGATGCGGCGGCCGTACGGGCCATCTGGTCGACGGTGCGCGACAAGGTGCGCCAGCGCAGCCGCACCACCGAGGTGATGCTGTCCGGTGCCACCGTCCGCGCGGTGGAGGGCCAGACGCTGGTGCTGAGTCACGAGTCGGCGCCGCTGGCCAAGAGGCTGTCCGAGCAACGCAACGCCGCCGTCATCGTCGAAGCGCTCAAGGACGCGCTCGGTGTGGCCTGGCAGGTGCGCTGCGAGGCCGGCGGGGCGCCGGTCGCCGAAAAGGTCGCCCCAGCCGCCCCGGCGCCGGCACCGGATTCGGCACGCCGGGCCGACGAGGAGGCCATGCTGGCCGAGGCCGCCGAGGAGGCCGCCGATCCGGCCGCGCCGCGCCGCGACCCCGAAGAGGTCGCCCTGGAACTGCTGCAGAACGAACTCGGCGCCCGTCGCATCGGCGACGGCTGACCTGTCATGGCAGAGCGGACCACCTGCGCAATCGTCGGCGGCGGCCCGGCCGGCATGATCCTGGGCCTGCTGCTGGCCCGCGCCGGAGTCGAGGTCACCGTGTTGGAGAAGCACGCCGACTTCCTGCGTGACTTCCGCGGCGACACCGTGCATCCCAGCACCATGCGGCTGCTCGACGAGCTGGGGCTGTGGGAACGCTTCGCGGCCCTGCCCTACAGCGAGATCCGCAAGGGGGCTTTGGAGTCCGGCGGACGTTCGGTGACCTTCGTCGACTTCGGCCGGCTGGCGCGGCTGGGCCAGCCGTACCCGTTTGTGGCGATGGTGCCGCAGTGGGATCTGCTCAACCTGCTGGCCGAAGCCGCCCAGGCCGAGCCGAGCTTCACGCTGCGGATGCGCACCGAAGTCACCGGGCTGTTGACCGCCGGCGACCGGGTGGCCGGGGTGCGCTACCAAAGCCCCACGGGTCCGGGGGAACTGCGGGCCGACCTGACGGTGGCATGCGACGGGCGCTGGTCTGTCGTGCGCCGGGAAGCCGGCCTGGCGACGCGCGAATACCCGGTCGGCTTCGATGTGTGGTGGTTCCGGCTGGCCCGCGACGGCGCGGCGCAGTTCTCGCTGGTGCCGCGCCTGGCGCCGGGCAAGGCCGCGGTGCTCATCCCGCGGCCGGGTTATTTCCAGATCGCCTATCTCGGGCCCAAGGGCGCCGACGCGCAGTTGCGGGCCAGGGGCCTGGAGGCGTTCCGTCGCGATGTCGCCGAACTGGTCCCCGAATCGGCGGAAGCGGTGGCCGAACTGAGGTCCCTCGATGACGTCAAGCACCTCGACGTCCGGGTCAACCGGCTGCGCCGCTGGCACACCGACGGCCTGCTGTGCATCGGCGACGCCGCGCATGCCATGTCGCCGGTGGGCGGTGTCGGCATCAACCTGGCGGTCCAGGATGCGGTCGCCACCGCGCGGCTGCTCGCCGATCCGCTGCGCCGGGGTCAGGTGACCGGCCGGCAGCTGGCCGCGGTCCGTCGGCGCCGCGCCTTCCCCACCGCTGTGACGCAGACGGTCCAGCTGGTGTTGCACCGGCTGCTCACCCCGGTGCTGCGCGGTGAGAACGTCAGCCCGCCGGCGGTTCTGCTCAGCGTCATGCAGCGGCTGCCGTGGTTGTCGGCGCTGCCGGCCTACTTCGTGGGCGTCGGGGTGCGCCCCGAGCGTGCACCGGCCTTCGCCCGAGGTGCGGCCGGCCCGGACCGGCTGACATGATGAGCGTGTTCTGAGGGGGGTGTCCAATTGTCGCGCAGCAGGCGAACCGATGAGCGGCGCCGACCGGTGTGCAGGGCCGCGATAGCGATGGGGGCGGTGCTGGCGTTCGGGTTGACCCCTACGGCTGGGGCCGATTTCGGCTTCGCTGATCTACTCGATCCGAGTGGCTGGGCGCCACTGGATCCAGGAGGCGTGGTACCGCTGGATCCGGGCGGCCCCGCCGGCCTGTTCCAGCAGGCTGCCTACCTGTCGATCCATGATGCGCTGGAGGGCTGGATCGCCAACCCGGCCGCCGCGTCGATCAACAGCCTGCTGAATCAGCCGTTCGAGCTGCTGACCGGTCGGGGCTTGATCGGCGACGGCAGCGACGGTACGGCGGATCATCCCGACGGCGGCGCGGCCGGTTGGCTGTTCGGCGACGGCGGCGCCGGTTGGACCTCCGACACCGCCGGTGTTGCCGGTGGTAACGGCGGGGCCGGCGGGCTGTTCGGCGCCGGCGGTGCAGGCGGTGACGGCGGTGTCGGTGCGGCGGGAGGCAACGGCGGCAACGGCGGGCTCCTGTTCGGCGACGGCGGCCGTGGCGGCAGCGGGGGTGATGGCGCCACGGCGCAGGCCGGCGGTGCCGGGGGCGCCGGCGGCGCGGGCGGCCGACTGTTCAGCGTCGGCGGTGTCGGCGGCGACGGCGGCAACGGCGGTGCGGCCAGTGGCGCAGGCAGTGTCGGTGGCGCGGGCGGCACCGGTGGCAACGGCGGTGCCGGCAGCGCGTTCTTCGCCGGCGTCGGCGCGTCGGGCGGGGCCGGTGGCGCCGGTGGCCAATCCAGCGGGATCGGCAGCCACGGCGGCGCGGGCGGGGCCGGCGGCGGTGGCGGGATCGGCGGCGGGTTCTTCAGTGTCGACGGCGGCGATGGCGGCTCCGGCGGTCCCGGGGGTGCAGCCATCGGCGTCGGCGCCAGCGGCGGCGCGGGCGGCGCCGGGGGTGACGGCGGGCCCGGTAGTGGACTCGTCGCCCGCGACGGCGGCGCGGGCGGCGCGGGCGGCGCCGGGGGTGCGGCCACCGGTGCCGGCAGCGACGGCGGCGCCGGTGGAGACGGCGGGATCGGTGGCATCAGTAGCGGAATGCTGGGGCGTGACGGCGGGGCCGGTGGTGCCGGTGGCAACGGCGGAGTCGCATCCGGTGACGGCAGCGTCGCCGGCGCGGGGGGCAATGGCGGGCACGGTGGCATCGCCAGCCCCATCGCCGGACGAGACGGCGGATCGGGTGGTGCCGGCGGAACCGGCGGCAATGGTGTCGACGGCGGGACCGCAAACCACGGCGGCAACGGTGGCGCCGGCGGCGCGGGTGGCGCCCTGACCACGAGGGGTCACGGCGGCGCGGGTGGAACCGGTGGCGACGGCGGGATCAGTGGCGGCGGAATCGCAGGTCAGGGCGGCTCCGGCGGCGCCGGTGGCAGTCCCTTCAAGGGGTTGATGCCCGGCGCCGGTGGTGGTGGCGGTGGCGGCGGTGGTGCAGGCAGCGCCGGGCGGGGCGGTGACGGCGGTGTCGGCGGGGTCGGCGGCAACGGACTGGGCAACGGTGGTGTTGGTGTCGGCGGGCTCGACAACAAGGTCAGCGTCGACAAGCTGCTGGGCGGCGAGGGTGGTACCGGCGGTCGAGGCGGCGCCGCCAACGGTGGCACCGGCGGTGGCGGCGGGGCCGGGGGTGCCGGTGGTGGCGGCGGACTGCCCACCGGTGACGGCCCTGTCGCCTACGGCAATGGTGGCGACGGCGGCAACGGCGGCAACGGTGACGTCGGGCGCTCCGGTGGTCCCGGCGGCGACGGCGGCGACGGCGGTATCGACGGGACGCCGGGCACGCCCGGCACGCCGGGCCGAAACGCCGGCTGACGCCCTGCGTCGGCCACCGCCGTGTCAACTCCCCGATAGTAAGGAAGGTCCTCCCAGATGAGCCAGGTCAGCGCAGCCAGCACTGTCGTGATCAATGCCGAACCGGCGGCAGCACTCGAAGCGGTCGCCGACTACCAGGGGGTGCGGCCGCAGATCCTGTCCCCGCACTACAGCCAGTACCGGGTGCTGCAGGGCGGTCAGGGCCGGGGCACCGTGGCGGCCTGGCGGCTGCAGGCCACCAAGTCCCGGGTGCGCGAGGTGCAGGCCGACGTCGACGTCGCAGGCCACAGCGTCATCGAAAAGGACGCCAACTCGTCGATGGTGACCACCTGGACGGTGGCGCCCGCGGGTCCGGGCTGCAGTGTCACCGTCACCACCGCCTGGACCGGTGCCGGCGGGGTCAAGGGCTTCTTCGAGCGGACCTTCGCGCCGCTGGGGCTGAAGAAGATCCAGGGGCAGGTGCTGGCCAACCTGAAGGCGCGCCTGGAGGGTTTGCCCACCGCCGAGCAGACGTAAAGGTCCCCGGAAAGAGCCGTTTTTGGGGACCTTCGCGTCTGCTCGCGGTTGGTGACTGCCCAGGGGTTGGTGACTGCCCAGGTGTTGGTGACTGCCCAGGGGTTGGTGACTGCCCAGGTGTTGGTGACTGCCCAGGGGTTGGTGACTGCCCAGGGGTTATTGGCTGCCCAGGAAGGCGGCGATGCCGCGGACCACCGCGTCGGCGTAGCGCTGCCGGCCTTCCGCGGACTCCATCAGCGCCGAGTCGGTGGGGTTCTTCATGTTGCCCAACTCGACCAGGATCGACGGGTACTGCGCCAGGTTCAGCCCGGCCAGGTCGGAGCGCCCGTTCAGGCCGTCGTTGCCGATGTAGTTCGCCGGTGGGATGCCCGAGGCCTGCAACTGGTCGCGCATCACCTGCGCGAACCGCACCGCCGGGCCGGCCTGCGCGTCGTTGAGCGGGGGTGCCGAGTAGTTGACGTGGAATCCCTGCCCTGACGACGGCCCGCCGTCGGCGTGGATGGACACCACCCCGTCCGGATGCACTGAGTTGGCCAGCGCGGCCCGCTCGTCGACGCACGGGCCCAGCCCGGTGTCGTCGCCGCGGGACATGGCGGTGCGCACCCCCAGTGCGGACAGCGCCTGGCGAATCCGCAGCGTGGTGTCCCAGGCGAAGGTGTGCTCGGCATAGCCGCTGTTGGTGGCGGTGCCGCTGGCCTGGCAGTTCTTGGTGCCGCCGCGGCCGGTGGGCACCTGCCGGCTGATCGAGGCGTCGTTGCTGCCGTTGTGGCCAGGGTCCAGGAAGACGATCTTGCCGGCGATGCCGGCCGGGGCCGCGGTTGCCGGGGCGACCGGGATCGCGGCGACCACCAGGGCGGCGATCGCGATCCCGACACGCGGGCGAACTGGTACACGCACCATGCCACGGTAACCCGGTGCCGACTAGGCTGGGTGTTTCGCACCGTGCCCGGCCCAGAGCCGCAACCAAGTCGATACCGCAACGCAAGGGGACCGTCATGCAACCAGGCCAGCCCGACATGTCGGCCCTGCTCGCCCAGGCCCAGCAGATGCAGCAGCAGTTGCTGGCCGCTCAGCAGGAGTTGATCAACACCGAGGTGCAGGGCCAGGCCGGTGGCGGCCTGGTCAGTGTCAGCGTCAAGGGCAGCGGCGAGGTTGTTGCCGTGGCGATCGACCCCAAGGTCGTCGACCCCGATGACGTCGAGACGCTGCAGGACCTGATCGTCGGCGCCTTGGCGGACGCTTCCAAGCAGGTCACCGCGCTGGCGCAGCGGCGCTTGGGGCCGTTGGCCGGCGGCATGGGCAACGCATTGGGGATGCCCGGACTCTGATGTTCGAGGGGCCAGTCCAGGATCTGATCGATGAGCTCGGCAAGCTGCCGGGCATCGGCCCGAAGAGCGCGCAGCGCATCGCCTTTCATCTCTTGTCGGTCGAACCGGGAGACATCGACAAGCTCACCGCGGTCTTGACGAAGGTCCGCGCCGGGGTGCGGTTCTGCGAGGTGTGCGGCAATGTCTCCGACGGTCAGCGCTGCCGCACCTGCTCCGACCCGCGCCGCGACCTCTCGCAGATCTGCGTCGTCGAGGAGCCCAAGGACGTCGCCGCCATCGAGCGCACCAGGGAATTCCGCGGCCGCTACCACGTCCTGGGCGGAGCCCTGGACCCGCTGTCCGGGATCGGCCCCGAGCAACTGCGTATCCGCGAGCTCTTGCACCGGGTGGGGGAGCGCGTCGACGGTGTCGACGTCACCGAGGTCATCATCGCCACCGACCCCAACACCGAGGGCGAGGCGACCGCCACCTACCTGGTGCGGGTACTGCGCGACATCCCGGGACTGGCCGTGACGCGGCTGGCGTCCGGTTTGCCGATGGGCGGTGACCTGGAGTTCGCCGACGAACTCACCCTGGGCCGGGCGTTCACCGGCCGCCGTGCCATGGCCTGACCCGCGCCTTGTCGCGAAATCGGGCGTCAGGCCAGCCGCTCCCTGCGTAACAGCTCCACCTCGGGCAGCTCCAGCGGCGTCAGGTCACCGACCACCCGCGACAGCAGCAGGTCGGCAAGCTCCGGGTTGCGTGCCAGACACGGCCCGTGCATGTAGGTGGCCACCACGCTGCCCTGCACCGCGCCGTCGAAACCGTCCCCGGCCCGGTTGCCGAAGCCCCTGGTCACCGCCCCCAGCGGGGTGGCCGCCGCGCCCAAAACGGTGCCGCCGCGGTGGTTCTCGAACCCGGTCAGCGGCTCCGACAACCCCGGGACCAGCGGCTTGGTGACCACCTCGCCGATGGTGCGCGCATCCTGCGGCGAGGTGGTCAGATCCAGCAGCCCCACCCCGTCCACCCGCTCGCCCGCCGAGGTCTCATACCATCCCCCGAGCACCTGGATGGCCGCGCAGATCGCGAGCACCGGCGCCCCGCGGGCCGCCGCCCGCTGCAGGCCGGGGTAGCGGATCAGGTGCCGGGTGGCCAGCCGCTGCGCGTAGTCCTCCGCGCCGCCCAGTGCGTAGATGTCCAACGATTCCGGAACCGGCTCGGCCAGGGTGATCTCGACGATCTCCGCGGCGATCCCCCGCAGCAGCAGCCGCTGTCGCAGCACCACGGCGTTGCCGCCGTCGCCGTAGGTGCCCATCACGTCGGGCAGCACCAGGCCGATCCGCACCGTCATGGCAACCGCCGCTGCAGTTGCAGGAACGCGGTGTAGTTGGCGACGACCTCGACGCGCCCGGGCGGGCAGGACGCGATCGCGGCCAGCGTGTCGTGCACCAGGGTGTGCTCGACGCCGGCATAGCCCAGCCGCACCGCCAGGTCGGTGCCGCGCTCACCGGCGGCCACCACCGGCACGTCACCGAAGTGCTCGAACCGCACATCCCACAGCCAGGACAGGTCTTCACCGTCGGGTACCTGACCGTTGACGGCGATCACCACACCGGCATCCCGGTCGACCATCGACAGCGCCTCCTGCCAGCCGGCCGGGTTCTTGGCCAGCAGCATCCGCACCGTGTGGTCGCCGACCCGCACCGTGCGATACCTCCCGGCCACCTCGTCGACCCCCGACACCGCCGCCACCGCCGCAGCGGGTTCGGCGCCCAGCGTCACCGCCGCGGCGACGGCCTGGGCGGCGTTGCCCCTGTTCACCGCGCCGGGCAGCGCGAGCCGCATCGGGACTGCCAGCCCGCCGGGGCCGTGCAGCGAGGAGTCGTCGAACCACCAGTGCGGTTCGGGACGCCGGAAGTCGGCGCCGGTGGAATGCCACCCGCTGGTCTCCCGCACGATCACCTCGCCGCTGCGCGGACAGCTCACCGAGTCACCGGCCCAGCTGCCGCCGGCGGCCACCCAGACCACATTCGGGCAGTCGTAGGCCGCCGAGGTCATCAGTACGTCGTCGCAGTTGGCGACCACCACCGCCCGCGGGTGGCGGGCCAGGCCGGACCGCAGCGTCTGCTCGACCGCGTTGATCTCTCCGACCCGGTCGAGTTGGTCGCGGGACAGGTTGAGCAGAACCACCACCGCGGGTTCGAGGGCGTCGGACACGTGTGGAACGTGCATCTCGTCGACCTCCAACACCGCCAGCGCGGCGTCGCGGTCGGCGGCCAGCGCGGCGATCAGGCCCGCGTCCATGTTGGAGCCCTCGGAGTTGGTGGCCACCGGTCCCAGCTCGCGTAGGGCCGCCGCGACCATCCGGGTGGTGGTCGACTTGCCGTTGGTGCCGGTGACGACGACGCTGCGCCGACCGGCGCCGAGCTGGCCCAGGATCGAGCGATCCAGGGTCATCGCGACCAGGCCGCCGATCATCGAGCCCGCGCCGCGCCCGGTGACCCGCGACGCCCACCGCGCAGCGGCCCCGGCGGCAAGCGCCAGACGGCCGCGCGTGGTGATCACCCGGGTGAGTTTAAGGGCGATCGCAAGCGCGGCGCTTGCGCCGGGCGCAGCGGGTCGCCCTGGGGGGTTAGGGCGATCGCAAGCGCGGCGCTTGCGCCGGGCGCAGCGGGTCGCCCTGGGGGGTTAGGGCGATCGCAAGCGCGGCGCTTGCGCCGGGCGCAGCGGGTCGCCCTGGGGGAGCTTTGTCGGCGACACGGTCGACACCGACCCGCCGTTCGTCGGTGCGGCGTGCCATCCTCGACGGTATGGACACCGTGTGGGGCCGACCGGCCGGTGAGCCCGGCTCCTGGGCGGTCGTCGACGTCGAGACCTCGGGGTTTCGGCCGGGCCGCGCCCGCGTCCTGAGCGTCGCGGCGCTGGCGCTCGACGCCGAGGGCCGGGTTCAGGGATCGTTCGCCAGCCTGCTCAATCCGGGCATCGACCCCGGCCCGACCCATGTGCACGGACTGACCGCGGCCATGCTCGAAGGCCAGCCGGAGTTCGGCGACGTCGTCGGCGACCTGGCAGCGGTGCTACAGGGCCGCACGCTGGTGGCGCACAACGCGGCGTTCGACTACGGCTTCCTGGCCGCCGAAGCCGAGCTCGCCCGCGCCGAACTGCCCGTCGACACCGTGATGTGTACGGTCGAGCTGGCCCGGCGGCTCGACCTCGGCCTGGCCAATCTGCGGTTGGAGACCCTGGCCGCGCACTGGGGGGTCACCCAGGACCGGCCGCACGACGCCCTCGACGATGCGCGGGTGCTGGCCGGGGTGCTGGTGCCGGCTCTGCAGCGGGCCGCCGATTGCGGCGTGTGGCTGCCGGTGCGGCCGGTGGGCCGGCGCCGCTGGCCCAACGGCCGGATCACCCACGACGAACTGCGGCCACTGAAGGCGCTGGCGGCGCGGCTGCCGTGCCGGTACGTCAACCCCGGCCGCTACGTCGTCGGTCGGCCGCTGGTGCAGGGCATGCGGGTGGCGCTGTCGGCCGAGTGCACCCGCACCCACGAGGAGCTCGTCGAGCGCATCCTGCACGCCGGGCTGGCCTACACCGACATCGTCGACGCCGACACCTCGCTGGTGATCTGCAACGAGCCGGCGCCCGAGCAGGGCAAGGGCTATCTGGCTCGCGAGCTGGGCGTGCCCACGGTGTCCGACGCTGACTTCATGGCGTGTCTCGGCGCGGTGGCCGGCGGCACCGGGATCGAGGAGTTCGTCGACGCCGGGCCTGTCGGAGCGCAGTTCGCGCTGTTCTGACCGGACACGAAGTCCCCGGCGGTCCGCACAGTCGCGGGGGTCAGCCGAACCGCGCCGCCCGGTTCACCGCCGACACCACCGCCCGCAGCGACGCCGTCGTGATCGAGGTGGCGATGCCCACGCCCCACACGGTCTGGCTGGGCCCTTGGGGCCGACCCGCTGCGCCCGGCTCCGCCGCGCTTGCGATCGGCCCGGCGGCAACCGAAACCTCGACGTAGGCTGCCGCCTGAGCCTCCTCACCGGCGCTCATTGCGTGTTCGGAGTAGTCCAGCACGTGCACGTGAATCCCGATGCCGGCCAGTGCATCGACGAACGCGGCCAGCGGGCCGTTGCCGGCTCCGGCGATCTCGCGTTCCACTCCGTCCAGCTTGACGACGGCCTCGATCCGGTCGATGCCGTCGTCGGTCTCGGCGGCGATAACCTTCTGGCGCATCCGCTCCAGCGGCCGGATCGGCGCCAGGTACTCCTCGGCGAAGGCGTCCCACATCTCCTTGGGGCTGACCTCCCCGCCCTCGCCCTCGGATATCCCCTGGATCACCCGCGAGAACTCGATCTGCAGCCGCCGCGGCAGCACCAGGCCGTGGTCGGCCTTCATGATGTAGGCCACCCCGCCCTTGCCGGACTGCGAGTTGACCCGGATCACCGCCTCGTAGGTGCGGCCCACGTCGCGCGGGTCGATCGGCAGGTAGGGCACCTGCCAGAGCATGTCCTCGACGTCGGAGTCGGCCGCATCGGCATCGATCTTCATCTGGTCCAGGCCCTTGTTGATGGCGTCCTGGTGGCTGCCGGAGAACGCGGTGTAGACCAGATCCCCGCCGTAGGGGTGGCGCTCGGGCACAGCCAGCTGGTTGCAGTACTCGACGGTGCGGCGGATCTCGTCGATGTTGGAGAAGTCGATCTGCGGGTCCACCCCGCGGCTGAACAGGTTCAGCCCCAGCGTCACCAGGCAGACGTTGCCGGTGCGCTCGCCGTTGCCGAACAGGCAGCCCTCGATCCGGTCCGCCCCGGCCTGGTACCCCAATTCCGCTGCGGCGACGGCGGTTCCGCGGTCGTTGTGCGGATGCAGGCTCAGGATGACCGAATCGCGGCGTTTCAGATTCCGGCTCATCCACTCGATCGAGTCGGCGTAGACGTTCGGGGTGGTCATCTCCACGGTGGCCGGCAGGTTGAAGATGATCGGGTTTTCCGGGGTCGGTGCGATCACGTCGCCGACGGCGTCGCAGACCTCCTTGGCGTACTCCAGTTCGGTGCCGGTGTAGGACTCCGGGGAGTACTCGAACCGCCACCGGGTGCCCGGGTATTTGGCGGCCTCGGCGACACATTTGCGCGCACCGTCGACGGCGATCTGCAGCACGGCGGTCCGGTCGGCGCGGAACACCACCCGGCGCTGCAGCACCGACGTCGAGTTGTAGAAGTGCACGATCACGTTCGGCGCGCCCTCGCAGGCCAAAAAGGTGCGCTCGATCAGCTCGTCGCGGCACTGGGTGAGCACCTGGATGGTGACGTCGCCGGGGATGGCGCCGTCTTCGATGATCTCCCGGACGAAGTCGAAGTCGGTCTGGCTGGCCGACGGGAAGCCGACCTCGATCTCCTTGTAACCCATCGCCACCAGCAGGTCGAACATCCGGCGTTTGCGGGCCGGGCTCATCGGGTCGATCAGCGCCTGGTTGCCGTCCCGCAGGTCCACCGCACACCACAGCGGGGCGTGGGTGATGACGCGGTTCGGCCAGTTGCGGTCGAACGCAACGGCCGCCGGGCTGCCGCCCGGAACCTCGTCGGCAAACGAGCGATACCTGCTGACCGGCATCGACGACCCGCGCTGCGGGTTCCAGGAGGGCTGGCCCGGATAGGGCGCACCCGAGGGTTTGGTGATGGAACGCACCGACGTAAACGCGTCGGCCGATGACGAAAAGCTGCTCACGGTTGCTCCGGGGGTGTCAAGAGGAATCTTAAGACCGGCGCATCGCCAACACCCGCGACGGGAAGCCGGTCTGGATCAGGCCCCGCCGCGGCGTCCGAGGAGGAGCACCCGCTGCACGTCAGGCAGTTTACACGTTGACCCTGCGTCTACCAGGCGGCCTTCCCGCACTTTCCCGTGGTACACGCAGAGTGAACCCGGCTTGGCCACCCACTATCCTTGACGGGGCTCGTCAACTACCTCCAAGAAGGGACGACAGTGGCGCTCGTCGTGCAGAAGTACGGCGGATCCTCGGTGGCTGACGCCGAGCGGGTCCGCCGGGTCGCCGAACGCATCGTGGCGACCAAAAGCGCCGGCGACGACGTCGTCGTGGTCTGCTCGGCGATGGGCGACACCACCGATGACCTGCTGGACCTGGCCCAACAGGTCTGCTCGTCGCCGCCGGCCCGCGAACTGGACATGCTGCTCACCGCCGGGGAGCGGATCTCGAACGCCCTGGTGGCGATGGCCGTCGAGGAACTGGGCTGCCAGGCCCGCTCGTTCACCGGGTCGCAGGCCGGCGTCATCACCACCGGTGCGCACGGCAAGGCCAAGATCATCGACGTCACCCCGGGCCGGCTGCAGGCGGCGCTGGCCGAGGACCAGGTGGTGCTGGTCGCCGGTTTCCAGGGCGTCAGCCAGGACAGCAAGGACGTCACCACGCTGGGTCGCGGCGGCTCGGACACCACCGCGGTGGCGCTGGCCGCCGCGCTGAAAGCCGATGTCTGCGAGATCTACACCGACGTCGACGGCATCTTCAGCGCCGACCCGCGCATCGTGCCCAACGCCAAGCGGCTGGACACCGTCACCTTCGAGGAGATGCTGGAGCTGGCCGCCTGCGGCGCCAAGGTCCTCATGCTGCGCTGCGTCGAGTACGCCCGCCGCTACCACATGCCCATCCACGTCCGGTCGTCGTACTCGGACCGGACCGGCACCATCGTTACCGGATCGATCAAGGACATCCCCATGGAAGACCCCATTCTGACCGGCGTCGCCCACGACAAGAGCGAAGCCAAGGTGACCGTCGTCGGCATCCCCGACCTGCCCGGCTACGCGGCCAAGATCTTCCGCGGAGTCGCCGACGCCGACATCAACATCGACATGGTGCTGCAGAACGTCTCCAAGATCGAGGACGGCAAGACCGACATCACCTTCACCTGCCCGCGCCAGCTCGGCCAGGCCGCGGTGGCGAAACTCGAGTCCCTGCGGGGTGAGATCGGCTTCGCCGAGGTGCTTTACGACGACCGCGTCGGCAAGGTGTCGCTGATCGGCGCCGGCATGCGCAGCCACCCGGGCGTGACCGCGACGTTCTGCGAGACGCTGGCCGACGCCGGCATCAACATCGACCTGATCTCCACCTCGGAGATCCGGATCTCAGTGCTGGTCGCCGAGTCCGACCTGGACAAGGCGGTGGTGGTGCTGCACGAGGCGTTCGGCCTCGGCAGCGACGAAGCGGCCACCGTCTACGGCGGGACGGGGCGCTAGATGGTTGCCATTGGAGTAGTGGGTGCCACCGGCCAGGTCGGCCAGGTGATGCGCACTCTGCTGGAAGAGCGCGACTTCCCCGCCGACACCGTGCGGTTCTTCGCCTCCGCGCGCTCGGCCGGCCGCAGGCTGGCATTCCGCGGCACTGAGATCGAGGTCGAGGACGCCGAGACCGCCGACCCCGCCGGGCTGGACATCGCGCTGTTCTCCGCCGGCGGCGCCATGTCGAAGGTGCAGGCGCCGCGGTTCGCCGCCGCCGGGGTGACTGTGATCGACAACTCGTCGGCGTGGCGCAAGGACGTCGACGTGCCGCTGGTGGTGTCCGAGGTCAACTTCGATCGTGACGTGCGCGACGCCGGGCCGCTGCGCAAGGGCATCATCGCCAACCCGAACTGCACCACGATGGCCGCGATGCCGGTGCTCAAGCCGCTGCACGACGAGGCGGGGCTGACCCGGCTGATCGTCTCCACCTATCAAGCGGTCTCCGGCAGCGGGCTGGCCGGTGTGCAGGAGCTTGCCGCGCAGGTCCGCGCGGTCGCCGACGACGCCGAACAGTTGGTGCACGACGGCAGCGCGGTCGAGTTCCCGCCGCCGAACAAATACGTCGCGCCGATCGCGTTCAATGTGGTGGCGCTGGCCGGCAGCCTGGTCGACGACGGCAGCGGGGAGACCGACGAGGACCAGAAGCTGCGCTACGAGTCCCGCAAGATCCTGGGCATTCCCGAGCTGGCGGTCAGCGGCACCTGCGTGCGGGTGCCGGTGTTCACCGGGCACTCGCTGTCGATCAATGCCGAGTTCGCCCGGCCGCTCTCCCCGCAGCGTGCCGCCGAGCTGCTCGCTGACGCCCCCGGGGTGACCCTGGTGGACGTGCCCACTCCGCTGGCCGCCGCCGGCGCCGACGATTCGCTGGTAGGCCGGATTCGGGTCGACCCCGGCGTGCCCGGTGGGCGCGGGCTGGCGCTGTTCGTCTCCGGGGACAACCTGCGCAAGGGCGCCGCGCTGAACACCATCCAGATCGCCGAGCTGCTGGCCCGCGCCTGAGCTGTGGGCCCCGGGGCCGCCCCGCCCCGGGGCATCCCCGCCCCGCCCGGGCCGCCCCCGCCCCGCCCAGCGGGAAACGGGCGACGCATTGCCGGCGCGTCGCGTCGTCAGCTTCACGCTGGCGAGGGCTCGCCCGGCCGGTGGTTGCCTCACCGGACAAGACGTGCGAACAGTAATTCGCGGTCGCCCGGGAATCTCCGCTACCGGGGCTAAAACCGCAGCTCATCGACCGGTTGGCAAGCCGGTGCGGTGCCTCCTCGGCCGGAAAACGGACCGGTAACCGGGCATCTTTTCGAGACGAGCTAAGCATTGACGGCCCCTGAACGGGCCATTACCTTCGCCGATCATCGACTGATTATTCAGGTGACTCTCAAGTAATGGGGCGCCTGGGCGTGGAAGGGGATATCGCATGGCGCGTCGCAGCCGCAGGGGCCAGATGGTGAGTTCGGGAAGCGCGGTGGCGGCCTTTCTGGCGCTGGGATTGTCGCCGCTGGCGCCGGTCGCGCAGGCGGACTTCGACGCCCTGTTCGACCCGGGCGTGAGCCCGGTCGAGTCGCCGGCCGTCGACCTGAGCCTGCCGGACCTGTCCCTCGACGCACTGCCGGCGGCCGGCGCCGCATGGACCGGTCTCTCGGTGGGCGACGTGTACACCGCCTACAACGAGTTCATCCACGGCCCGTTGCTTGAGCTCTCCCAGATGTGGACCTCCAGTCCGCTCGGCGCCGAGGTGGAGAACCTGATCAACGCGCCATTCGTCGCGCTGTTCGGACACGATCTGATCGGCAGCGACGGGCTGCTCGGGGGCCTGGGTCACGGCGGCTTCCTGTTCGGTGACGGGGTCGCCGGTGCCGCTGCGGCGACGACTCCGGGGGCGGCCACCGGTGACGGTCTTACCGGCGCCTACACGGTGACCTCGCAGTGGAACAACGGCTACACCGCCAACTACGTCATCACCAATACCGGCACCACTCCGCTGACCAACTGGCAGGCCCAGTTCGATCTGCCTGCGGGCCAGTCCATTTCGAATATGTGGAATGCGACATACACGGAGTCCAACGGCCATTACGTGGTGACCCCGCAGAGCTACGACAGCACGATTGCGCCGGGCCAGTCGGTGACCGTGGGCTTCCAGGCCGCCGATCACGGCACCTACGCGCCGCCGACGGGCATGTCGGTGCACGGCCCCGCGACCGCCGGCGGCGGTGCCGGTGCCGGCGACACCGGCAGCGGTAGCACTGGCACTGGCACTGGCACTGGCACTGGCACTGGCACTGGCACCGGTAGCAC
>CAZGGK010000046.1:0-34814 GCA_964525125.1 uncultured Mycobacterium sp. | reverse complement strand
CATCACAACGAAGAATCACACAACGACCTCATACACCACGTCCATGGACTTGACCGGGCGGCGCGGTTGGCCGTCGTCGGTCAACAGGAAGCGACCATCGGTGGTCGGCTCTACCTGCTTGGACACGCACAGGTCCTGGCCATTGGGGTAGCCGGCAACATACGAGCTGTCCCAAGCATCGCCGAGACAACTTCCATCCTTGAGGTGCAAGATGATCCAGCCCTCCGGCGACGATCGCTCAACAGGTAGTCCCACGCCCGGACACCCTTGCGCCGAAGGCAGTCCACGCAGCATCAGCGACGATATCGGGTGTCGCGATCAGCCCCTTATCGCCTCAAGCAAAGCTGCCCGTAGTTGATCCCAGACCTGCTGCGGGGCCGACCCTTTACGCACTTCGATGGTGAGAATCGGTATGCCGCGGTCGCGTCCGATGTACGAGCCCAGCGAGCCCGGTGTGGGATCAAACGAATTGGACTGCCGCACCGGCAGCCCGCTGGACCTCGCGAAGCGCTCGGCGAGCGCTGCTGCCGGCCCATCGAAGTTGACGAATTCGCCGTCAAGCCACGAGTGGGTGCTGAGCACAAGGCTGGGCTGGGTGCGCTCGATAATGTCGTACAGTGCCCGTGATTCGGGTTCGGTCAGCGGTTTCCCGCCGTACGACGGATCGGTGGTGTTGAAGTTTGACGCCGGAAAGTTCCTGTTGACGTCCACACCGTTGGCGTTGTACCGGCTACCGGCCGCCCGTCCGTCAGGGTTCGCGTCCTCGACGATGGTGAGCGTGACAGCGTCACTGAGCCTGCCGGCAGTGAAAGCTCCCGGCAGTTGAGCGGTTGTTTCGATCGCTTCTGGCTCATCACCGTGGACGCCGTTGACGAACAATACCTTCCTCGGGCCATGTCCGATCGTCAGCGCCCTGATCGGCCGGCCCTGCACCGAGATTCCGATGGTTGCCCAGGCGGCAGTCCCGGTCCCATTCTCGGCCCGGGGTGTGGGGGTCTCGTTCCTCACCGTCAACGCCCCGGTCGATGCCACCGAGGCGGCGCCGGCTTCACTCGGCGAAGACACAACGGCCTCATCCGCGGGCCGGGCACCGCACGCAGACACGACCGACAGCGCCAAGGCCATCAACAGATTGCCCCCGCACGCATGCAACGACTTCCTCACCGCGGCTTCGTCAGCACGTCGGCACTCCCGAGCCCTGGAAATCCAGGTACACCGCGTTGACGTAGGCGCCATTGAATAGCCGGTACCACACGGAACTCGATCCATGACCCCGGCTGGAACGGGGATCTCCGACGGTCTGGCACACCACGGTGACCAACGTGCCGTCCTCAAGAGCATCCGGAAACAGCCGAGGCGCCTCGTTGTAGGGAGCCACGCGCTGCTTCACGCCGCAGGTGCCGCCCTCGTCGCAAGTTCCGACGATTACCGCGTCGAACGACGCGTTCTGCGGCGGGAGCGGTGCGGCAACGGATGTACGGGCGGGCGTGGTTGTCGCGGCAAGCGAAGTCGTGGCAGGTGTCAGTGGTGGCGCAGCAGCGGGCCCCACCGGTGTGGCGGCGGTGGCCGGCAACTCCGCCGCCGGCTGCGGACTTCTGTTGCGACTCCAGATCAACAGGATCGACCCGACTATCGCCAACGTCAAAACGAGTCCGATGACGCCAAACAGGGCTACCCGGACGACTGACGTCTCGCCCGATGCCGTCGTTTGCGGATCTGCTTTTGGCAGCGGCGCCGAATGCCAACCGCGGCCGTCCCAGTACAGCATTCCCAGGCTCCCGCTGGGGTCTTGATACCAGCCGGGAGACAGCGGATTCGGTGCCTGAGCCTGCGTAGCCCGGGACGCGGCCCACGTGGGGACATCTGATCGTTCGTCCGGTTGCGGCGGAGTCGGTAGCGTTGACAGAGTGGGCACGGCACTGGCGTGGAGTGCCTGCTCGGCGAATGCGTGAGCGAAGTCGCTACAGCTGGCGTACCTCTGGCTGGGATCTTTGGCCAGAGCTCTTGCCAGCACATGGTCGAACGCGGCCAGTTCTGGCCGGGTGTCGGCGAGTGCCGGTGCTGTCGCGCTGAGGTGGCGCCCGATGACGACGGCCGGATTGGAATCCCGGAACGGCGGGGTCCCGGTGAGCAGTTCGTAGGCGGTGACGGCCAGCGCATATTGGTCAGCGCTGCCATCGAGGGTCGCGCCCGTCAGCTGTTCGGGAGCGGCGTAGTCGACGGTGCCGACCGTCATGTTCGTCTGCGTCAACCCATCGCGGTCATCGATGTTTCGGGCGATACCGAAGTCCGTCAACAGGATTCGCCGTTGCACCGTGTCGTCGGGGTTGGTGAGCAGGATGTTGGCGGGCTTGACGTCCCGATGCAGCAGACCCTTCTTGTGGGCATAGTCCAGCGCCGAGCCGACCGCACTGATGATCGCCACAACCAGGTCCTGCGGCATTCCGGTGGGGTACTGCTGTGCAATCAGAGTGCGGGCGTCGTCGCCGTCGACAAAGTCCATCGCGATCCACAACTGACCGTCGTACTCACCACGGTCGAGCACACCGACGATGTGGGGATGCCACAAGGTCGACGCGAGGTTCGCCTCCCGGAGAAACCGCTCCCGGAAGTTGAGATCAGCGGATACGCCCGTCGTCAGCAGCTTCAGCGCGTCCTGACGGGGAAGGCGCGGATGCTCGGCCAGAAAGACCTCACCCATCCCGCCGGCACCCAAGCATCGCAGGATGGTGTAGCCCGCAAACGTCTGACCTACCCCGATCGTCATTTCGGAATCGTACCCGTGGCCGTTCGGTGAATTGCCAGAAGTCGCTATCGGCTGCCGGGGCGATCTGTTCCTGACCCCTTCGATGTCGAAGTACAACTCACTGATGACGGCATCGGACGGCAAAGGTCAAATCCCGCGCCGACGACTCCGCAACCCTTCCCCGATCGCGCCGAGCTCCTCAGACCACACTGCGTTGCAACGCGATTCGATGGTGCGACAGGCAATCATCTTATCCGGCGGGGAATTTTCCTGTCGATCAAAAGGCGCCCCGCGGCACGCTGGGTCATCGGGCAACAGCGAGTGGACACGCCAGCTCTCCACGCCGTGACACCCAATCAGCCAGCGGCTTCCGTCATACAAAGCAGCCGCCCCAGCCCGAACACGCCACAGCAGTTGGGCGTGTCGTTCAACACAAAGCGCGTTCGATCAAGCCTGCATTCGATTGATTCAAGAAGCCGCTGGCCACCGCCCTCTCCAACGCCTCCCCCAAACCGCGCCCCGATCGCCGCCGTCATCCACCGACCCCCGAAGAACCCCAACGCCTCCCGCTTGAGCTCCTCGGCCCCGATCCCGCCGGTCTGCTCTGCCACCACCACCGTGGCGTTGCCGATCTCGATCAGGCTGACCTCGCCGATCGGGTGGCTCGCCCCATCAACCGGGCACCGAACGACACGCCAGGACCCCGGGTCGATCCCGGCCGGCCGGTAGAAGCCGGCCGGGTCGAAGCGCCGGTGATGGTCGGCGGGCACCAGTCGGCGGGCACCAGTTGCCGGATCGCCTTGCGGCGGCTCTCGGCGACCCGGTTCAGGCGGCCGGCCGCTGCGGCCATTCGCGGTAGGTCTGCGGCATCGCGTGCCGCTGCGGCGCCGGCGCAACAGCCGGCGCAACGGCCGGGGCGGCGGGTGCGGATCGCAGCGGCGCGAACTCCCGGACTTCCGACGCCAACGACTGTTGCGCGCCTTTGAGCACCCAGATGGTGGAGTTGATCCCGGACGCCAGGCCCGGCCCGCAAGCCGGCATTCGGACGCCGGAACCGCCCGTCCTGCCGGCCTCACCGGGCTCCGGCGCCGCCAACCTCGATCAGCAGGGTGAACGTCCGGGTGCGTTGCCCGGCGGCGGTGGTGAGCATCAGCGGGTGGTGTCCGTCCGGCACATCGGGTGCCACCGTGATCGTCACCGGTTGGCTGGCCGAGCCGTCGCCGGCGAACCGCCCGGACACCGGCGCCGCGGTGATCCCGGCGACGGGCGATGCACCGCTGACGGTGTAGTCGGCGGGGCCGTCGATCATTCGCTGCGCGTCGAGCTTCACCGAACCGGTAGTCCCCGGTGAAATCGCGACCACACCGGGTGTCACGTTGACGGTCACGGCCAGTCCGCCGGCGCCGAACGACGGCGGCGCCGCCGATTCGGCGCTGCCCCACAACGTGTTCGGCCTGCCGGCCAGGGTATAGACGAGCTCGCCGCCGGTGCTGACGATCGACTCCGGCAGCGACGTCTGCTCGGTCGGTACACCGTCGACGGAGAGCGCGGTGATGTATCCCAGCCGGTGCCGCCCGGATGCGCCGGGTGCGGACACCCGGATGGCTTTGCCGGTGGGGAGGTCGATCTCGATGCGGTCGAACAGCGGGGTGTTGACGGTGAGGATCGACGTCCCGGGCGTGCTCGGGTACAGGCCCAGGGCGGCCCAGACATACCAGCTCGACATCGCGCCCAGGTCGTCGTTGCCCGGCGCGCCATCGGGTTTGGGGCCGTACAGTTTGCTGCGGATCCGGTCCACCAACCGCTGGGTCTTCCACGGCTGACCGACGTAGTTGTACAGCCACGGCACCCCCAGGCCGACCTCGTTGCCGGCCCACAGGTACGGCCGGTTCGGCCCGACATTGAGCTTGGCGGTGAACCGGTCGAGCCGGTCGGCCGCCGCCTTACGGCCACCGAGACCGGTGACCAGGCCGGCGATGTTGTGCGGCACCCACCACAGGTACTGTTCGGCGTTGCCCTCGTCGTAGCCGACCTGACCGAAACACAGCGGGCTGGGCTCGACGAACCCGGGACCGTCGGGGAAGAAGCCGGCGGCGCTGCGCGGTGAGATGTATCCAGTGGTGGGGTTGAAGAGGTTCTGCCAGTACTGGGCCCGGCTCTGGAATTTCGCGGAGGTGGCCGCGTCACCCAGCGCGTCGGCGAAGCGGGAGATCGCGAAGTCGTCGACCGACCACTCCAGCGTGATCGACGCGGCCGGAATGTTGTCGATCTGCGGCAGGTAGCCGCGCTCCAGATAAGTCTTGATGCCCGGCCGCTCCACGTAGCCGTTGCGGCCGACGCCGCCGGTGGTCGCGGCGTCCACCATGTGGCGCAACGCGGTGCGGACGTCGAAGTCCTTGGCGCCGAAGGCATACAGGTTGACGATCAGCGGCACCACGCTGTCGCCGGTCATCTGGGCGGTCGCGGCGTTGGCCAGCGCCCAGCGCGGAAAGGATCCGCTGTGCTCGGCGTCGTTGACCAGTGACTGTGCCATGTCACCGGCCCGTTCGGCTACCAGCAGGCCGTGCAGGGCGGCGACGCCACGGTAGGTGTCCCAGTCGGAGAAGTTGGCGTACTGGGTGCGGCCCGGCGCCACGGTGTGGATGGCGTTGTCGAAACCGAGGTAGCGCCCGTCGACGTCGTTGAACGTATTCGGATGCAGCAGCGCGTGATACAGCGCGGTGTAGAAGGTTGTCACGTCGCGGCGGTCGCGGCCGGCCACCCGGACACGTCCCAGTGCGGTGTTCCATTGGCCGGCCGCAGCGGCACGCACCTCCTCGAACCCGGCGCCGCCCTCGGCGACCAGGTTCGCCTGAGCGCCCTGCACACTGACGTAGGACAGCGCGGTCCGCACCTCGACCACCGAACCCGGCGGGAACTGCAGGTATCCCCCGCTGTACCCGCGGTAGCTCGAATACGCGCTGCGGGCACCGTGATACACCGCGTAGCCGTCCCAGGTGCCGTATTCGGTGAACGGCCGGCTGAACTTCATCGCGAAATACACCGTGTATACGTTGTTCTTGCCGCAGAAGCCGCCGCTGGTCGCCGATCCGGTGATCGTGGTGTTGTCCTCGCCGAGCTGGATGGCCGCCGCGGAGTTGCCGCCCAGCGACCCGCCGGAGCGCACCTGGAACAGCGCCGGCCGGCCGTTGGGCGGATAGTGGAAGCGGCCGACGCCGGTGCGGGTGGTGGCGGTCAACTCCGCGGTCACCTCGGTCTTGGGGAAACGCACGGTGTAGTAGCCGGGCACACCGATCTCGGTGCGGTCGTGGGCGATCTCCTCGGTGGCCGCCCAGGGCGCCTCGCCGATCGGGGCGGTGGTCGGCAGCATCGAGATGTCGCCGAACGCCGGGCAGCCCACCGAGGCGTGGGTCATGCTGAAGCCGGTCGAGTTCTTGACGGCGTGGTCGTAGCCGGCGTAGGTGCCGACGGTGTCCGGCGAGTACTGCACCATGCCGAACGGCACCGAAGGACCCGGGAAGTTGTTGATCTCCCCCACGATGTCACCGCCGGTGCCGGTTCCGATCAGGGTGTCGACGTGCTCGACCGGGTCATTGACGAGCTCCGGCTGGTACTCGTAGGACGTCGGCGGCGCGGCGATCAGCGCGACCGGCAGCAGCACCACCGCCAGCACCGCGAGGATCGCCAGTCGTGACCGCATAGCTGTCTCTTACTCCATGGCGGGCTGCCCCGCCGCTGTTTCGCCGCACCCGCCGGGCACAGCGCAGTCCGGATCGAACTTCCCGCCTACCGGCCGAGCAGAAACCGTGCCGCGAACCTCGACCGGCTGGCCTGGTAGGCGATGACGTTGTCGACGCGCGTCAGCCGCGCCAGCGCGTTGGGGATGAAGCCGCAAAACGCCAGCGTCGCCGCCGATGTCGGGTCGGCGCACCACGCACCCAGCAGCAGGGTGCCGGTGTCCCCGGCCGCCTCGGCCAGATTCAGGCTGTTCGCCAGCGCCGCTACCGCGTCTTCGTCCACCTCCAGCGGCAACTGCAGCAACACCAGGGCACCGTTGCCCAGCCGGGGGTGCGGCTGGTCGGTGAAGATCCGCAGCAGCGACGTCTGCGGTTCGGCGCCCGGCGGCAGCGCGGCGAACGGAGTCTCCCCGGTGAACGGGACCTCGCAGGTCAAACCGGTCTCATCGGCGGACCCGGCTAATCCCATGTGCGCCATGAATTCTTGGGCGACCTGCATCGCCGGCCCGGCGAACCGCGACGGAGCGGCGCCTTCGGGCAGCACGATCGCCGGCAGCACATTGAGGATCTCGTCGGGTTCGGGCCGCTCACCACCGATCGGGTGCGGCGTCGCCGCCACGGTTCCACCGCAGGCGATGGTGGCGGCGCGGGCGTGCGCGTCGGTGTTCTGCAGCAGCGCGATCGTCGCCAATGTCCGGCTCATCCAGCCGAAGATCCCCTCGTGGATCTGCGCGGTGCAGCACTCGGTCACGGTGGCATCGGCGCGATCCCACACCAGGGCGCTCAACGTCGCCTGCGCGTTGACCACCCCCAGCACCCGCGCCGGGTTCAGCGCCGGGTCGACATCGCGGGCCACCTCGGTCCAGATCCGCACCGCACACACGTGCCGGTCGGTCTCCCACACCGGCGGTCCGACCTCGACGTGCTGCGCCAGGCGGTGCGCCCACCAGGTGAACCCTCGCCGGCGGCGGACCGCCCATTGGTCGTCCACCATCAGCTGCTCGTAGAGGAAGTCGACCAGCTGAAGACCGATATCCGTCACCGAAGCACCCCTGGCGGTCGACGCGAACCGTCGAACCCGTCTTGGAACGCCCGCGCACCCACGGGTCACAGGCTAATACCGGCCCCGGGAAGGCAGGCAAAGCACAGCGGCGGTGGCCCCACACCCGGCCCCCGAGTGCGGCAGGATGCATGCCATGGGTCTGATCGAGGTGCTGGGACGCGAACTTCATGCGGCGAGCAGCGCGCAGCCGCGGGATTCGGCACGGTACGCGGCCGCCCTGGAGCGCGCGGTGCTGGCGTGCCGCACCGAGCCGGGCGCCGACGGGGTTTTCGACCTTGCCGAACTGTATTTCGAGTTGGCCACCGAGTACCAGGTGCTGGGCCGCTACGACGACGCACTGGCCGCGGCGCAGGCGGCCATCGACACCGGGCTGCAGATGCAGCCGGATGCCCGCTGCCTGCGCGCGGCGATCCTGATGCGGGCCGGCCGGATCGGCCAGGCCGAACCGATCTGGGCGGCGGTGCGCGCCGACACCCCCGACGACGTGTGGCTGTACAACAACGCCGGCCTGGAGTACACCCACGCCGGCGAGCACGACACGGCGCTGGGCTGGCTGACCGACGGCCTGCAGTTGGCGTTGCGCACCGGCGATCCCGAGGAGCTGGTGGATCAGCTCACCGCGTTGCGGCGGATCGTGCTGGACGGCCTGGGCCGGCCCGCCGATGCCCTGCAGGACAAAGCGGCGGAGTTCTTGGCAGACAACGCATAAGCCGCTCAGAACAGCGGGCCGCCGCCGAACAGCTCCCGGTGCGAATCTGGCTGGTTGCCCTCGATGTCGGTGACGCCGTAGTCGAGTGCGACCTCGGCGGTGATCAGCGTGTGCCCGCTGCGCGCGCCGACATCCGGGTCGTCGGCCAGCGCGGCGACCACCCGGCCGATGAACTCCGGGGTCTCGGCGTTGGCCAGTGAAAACCCCTGGAACTCGGTGAGTCCCAGCGCCATCATGGCCTCGTTCTTGACCAGGCCTGGCCACAGCGACAGCATCGTCACTCCGGTGCCGGTGAAGTCGGCGGCCATGTCGGACGCCATCTTGTCCAGGCCGGCCTTGGAGATGCCGTAGAGCACCGAGTGCAGGAAACCGCGGGTGCCGAACGAGGAGATGTTCACGATCAGCCCCGACCCGCGCGGCACCATCAGCAGGGCGGCCTGCACCGAGGCCACATAGTGGGCTCGCAACCCCACGCCGATCAGCGAATCCCAGTCGCTGAGCGGACGCTGCCAGAACTTGTCGGTGAACCCGGCGAAGCCCTTCGGCGCCGCCCAGACGTTGTTGACCAGCAGGTCGAGCCGGCCGTCCTGCTCGGCGGCGATGCGGGCGAACAACGCGGCGATCTGGTCGTCGTCGCGGTGGTCGCAGCGCACCGCGATGCCGTGCCCGCCGCGTTCGGTGACCAGCCGGGCGGCCTCGTCGAGCGGCCCGCCGGTGCCCACCTCGCCGCGGGCGGTGACATAAACGGTCCAGCCGGCCGAGCCCAGCGCCAGTGCGACGCCCTTGCCGACACTGCGGCTGGCGCCGGTGACCAGCGCGACCCGACTCACCTCAGCACTCCACGACCGCGTCGGGACCCAGCGGGCGGGTGATCGCCCACAGCTGCCGGAAATGGCTGCGCGCCATCCTCCAGCCGCCGTCCTCGATCACGTAGTCGTCGTCGTACTCACCGGTGCGCAGCTTCTCGGTGCGTTCGATCAGGTTGACCTGGCGGAACTTCAGCGTCCAGCGCCCACTGGCCCGGCCCGGACCGATCAGGGCGATCTCCGGGTGCAGCCCGTGGTGCATGTCCCAGATCGCGTAGCGGCCGTCCACCCGGTGCAGCGCGATGCGGCGGAACACCGCCGCAAGGTGGTCGGCGCCGTCGAAACGGCCCAGCGGCCCGTAGTCGATATCGGCGCCGTCGGCGATGAAACAGGACCGGAAGGTGTCGGGATCCTTGGCGTCGCAGGCGCGGAAGTACCGGTGCTTGAGGTTCTTGATCGCCTCGATCGCTTCGAGCGCGGCCAGTCGTTCTTCGAATGTCATCGCCCACCACACTAGGGACCTGCCGGTGGCCGGATCAGCGCCGGCAGCGAATCGTCGGCAGTATGGACAGGACGCAACAGGTCTTCTTCGAGGAGTGAGGCAATGATGGTCCCGGATGTAGGCACCGTCGTCGGCGGCATCACCGGTGGCGCAATGCAGCTGCTGCGGGCCGGGATGGACGGCGCGGCAGACGCCGTCGACACCATGGCGACACTGGTCGGGCCGGTGGTCGAGACGGTCAGCCAGTCGACCGGCCGGCTGCTCGGAACGGGTGATTCCGGCAGCGGCGCCGCACCGCCGGTGCGTTGGCGCAGCGGACGGCGGGTGCACCTGGACCTGGACCCTCTGCTGCCGTTCACCCGCTGGCACCAGCACGCGGCGGCGGTCGAGAAGCCGGTGCGCGCCATCGCGGGCGTGGCCGCTGCCCATGTCGAGGGCGCACTGGGCCGACTGGTGATCGAACTCGACGACGGCGCGGACAGCGACCGGGTGTTGGCGGAGGTCCGGGCGGCGGTCACCGCCGCTGCCCGCGACCTGGTTTCACCACGGCCGGAGTCGGCACCCCGGTCGGCGCCGTTCGCCGACCCCGGCAACCCGCTGGCGATCCTGGTGCCGCTGACCGCGGCCGCCATGGATGTGCTGGCGATCGGCGCCGCGGTCACCGGCTGGCTCGGCCGGCTGCCGGTGGCACCGCGGGCGGCCCGCGGTGCTGCCGCCGTGATCAGCAACCAGCCGCGCATCGTGTCGCTGCTGGAGTCGCGGCTGGGCCGGGTCGGCACCGACCTGGCGCTGGCGGCGGCCACCGCGGCGGCCAATGGCCTGACCCACGCGGTGGGCACCCCGCTGGTGGACCTCGCCCAGCGCGGTCTGCAGATCTCCGAGGCGGCGGCGCACCGGCGCCGCTGGCAGGACCGCGAACCGCAGCTGGCCTCACCGAAACGGCCGCAGGCTCCGGTGATCCCGGTCATCTCCTCGGCCGGCGCCCGGTCGCAGACCCCGCGGCACAACTGGGCGGCCGCGGCCGCCGGTGAGGCCTCGCACGTCGTCGTCGACGGCGCCATCGACTCGGCCATCGACACCGCCAAGGGATCGATGTCCGGGCCGGTGGAGGACTACGCCGACTCAGCCGCCAACGGCTCGCTGGTCGCCGCCGCAGGTGCGCTGCTGGCCGGTGGCGGTGCCGAGGAGGCCGCCGGTGCGGTGCTGGCCGGAGTGCCGAAAGCAGCACATTTGGGCCGGCAGGCCTTCGCGGCCGTGCTGGGCCGCGGCCTGGCCGAGGCCGGCCAACTGGTGCTCGACCCGGGTGCGTTGCGTCGCCTGGACCGGGTGAAGGTGGTCGTCGTCGACGGCGCGGCGCTGCGCGGGGATGCCCGCGCGGTGCTGCAGGCACGCGGCGGTGCCCCCGGCTGGGACGAGGACCGCGTCTACGAGGTCGCCGACGCGCTGCTGCACGGCGAGCAGGCACCCGAACCCGACCCGGACGAGCTGCCGGCCACCGGCGCCCGGCTGCGCTGGCTGCGGGCCGAACCGTCGGCGGCGCCGGCCCAGGGCCTGGAACGCGCCGATCTGGTGGTCGACGGGGAGGTCGTCGGCCGGGTCAAGGTCGGCTGGGAAGTCGACCCGTTCGCGATCCCGCTGCTGCAGACCGCACACCGGGCCGGGGCGCGGGTGGTGCTGCGGCATGTGGCCGGAACCCAGGATCTGACCGCCAGCGTCGCCACCAGCCACCCGGCCGGCACCCCGCTGCTGAAGTTGGTGCGCGAACTGCGCGCCGACCGCGGACCGGTGCTGCTGATCACCACGCTGCACCGCGACTTCGCCTCGACCGACACGTTGGCGGCCTTGGCGATCGCCGACGTCGGGGTGGCCCTGGATGACCCGCAGGCGGCCACCCCGTGGGCCGCCGACATCATCACCGGCACCGACCTGGCCGCCGCGGTGCGGATCCTGTCGGCGCTGCCGGCGGCCAGGGACATCAGCGAATCCTCGGTGCGACTCGCCCAGGGCGGCACCACGCTGGCCGGGCTGCTGCTGGTTGCCGGCGACTCTCGCTCCGGCGCGAACCAGTTCGCCTGGCAGCGCTGGCTCAACCCGGTCAACGCGGCCGGCGTGGCCGCGCTGGTGTCCGGCGCCGCCGCTGCCGGCAAAGTGTTGCGGCAGCCCGACCCGACTCCGCAACCGCTGACCGCCTGGCATGCGCTGGACCCGGAGATCGTCTACTCCCGGCTGACCAGCCGGGCACGGCCGCTGGCGGCCGAGATCGGCACACCGAGCTGGCGGCGCGTCATGCAGGATCTGTCCGACCAGCCGGTGCTGGCACCGCTGCGCGGCCCGGCCGGCCGGGTGGGCCGGCTGCTGGCCGCGACGCGTGAAGAGCTCTCCGATCCGCTGACCCCGATCCTGGCGGTGGGCGCGGCCGCGTCGGCGATCCTGGGCAGCAATATCGACGCGCTGCTGGTCGCCGGTGTGATGACCGCCAACGCGGTCGTCGGCGGCGTGCAACGGTTGCGGGCCGAGGCGGCGGTAGCCGAGCTCTTCGCCGAACAGGACCAACTCGCACGGCGGGTCGTGCTCCCGGCGGTGGCGACCATGCGGCGCCGCCTGGAGGTCGCCCGCCACGGTGATCGCACGATCACGGTGACCGCGAAATCGCTGCACCCCGGCGACGTCATCAACCTGGCCGCACCCGAGGTGGTGCCGGCCGACGCCCGGCTGCTGACCGCCGAGGACCTCGAAGTCGACGAGTCCCTGCTCACCGGCGAGTCGGTGCCGGTGGACAAACAGGTGGACCCGGTCGCCGTCGGCGACCCCGAACGGGCCAGCATGCTCTTCGAGGGCAGCACGATCATCGCCGGGCATGCCCGGGCGATCGTGGTGGCCACCGGCGCCGGCACCGCCGCACGCCGGGCGCTCTCGGCGGTCGCCGACGTGGACACCGCGGCCGGGGTGCAGGCCCGGTTGCGCGAGCTGACCGGCCGGGTGCTGCCACTGACCCTGGCCGGCGGCGCCGCGGTGACCGGCCTGGCCCTGCTGCACCGGGCGTCGCTGCGCCAAGCGGTCGCCGACGGTGTCGCCATCGCGGTGGCCGCGGTACCCGAAGGGCTGCCGCTGGTGGCGACCCTGGCCCAGCTCGCCGCGGCCCAGCGGCTGTCACGGCACGGCGCGCTGGTCCGCACACCCCGCGCCGTCGAAGCGCTGGGCCGGGTGCAGACCATCTGTTTCGACAAGACCGGCACGCTCACCGAGAACCGGTTGCGGGTGGTTTGCGCCGCGCCGCACACCACCACCCCGGAAGGGCCCTTCCCCGACGCCGCCGACCCGGTTGCCGCAGATACCGTTCGATCCGCGGCGCGGGCCTGCACCCAGCCGCGCGACGGCCAGGGCCACGCCCACGCCACCGACGAAGCCATCATCAATGCCGCCAAGTCGCTTGACGGTGACGGCGATTCGCCGTGGACGGTGCTCGCGGAGGTTCCCTTCGAGTCCAGCCGCGGCTACGCCGCGACGATAGGCCGTGCGGGCGGTGACGCCACCGAACCGCTGCTGATGGTCAAAGGCGCCCCCGAGGTGATCCTGCCGCGCTGCCGGTTCGCCGACCCCGACGCCGGCTACGACCGGGCGGAGTCGGTGGTGGCCACCCTGGCCGGACGCGGCCTGCGGGTGCTGGCGGTGGCGCAGCGCGGCTGGGACCGGCCGACCGCCGACGATTCCGACACCGACGCCGACGCCGTCGACGCGGCCGCACACGATCTGGAGCTGATCGGTTTCGTCGGGCTGGCCGACACCGTGCGGCCCTCGGCGCGGCCGCTGATCGAGGCGCTGGTCGAGGCCAGGCACCGGGTGGTGCTGATCACCGGTGACCATCCGGTCACCGCCCGGGCGATCGCCAGTCAGCTGGGGCTGCCACCGGATGTCCCCGAGGTGACCGGGGCCGAGCTTGCCGTGGTCGATGAGGAGGGCTTCACCACACTGGCCGCCGGAGCGCAGGTGTTCGCCCGCGTCAGCCCGGAGCAGAAGGTGCAGATCGTGGCGGCGCTGCAGCGCAGCGGACAGGTGACCGCCATGGTCGGCGACGGCGCCAACGACGCCGCCGCGATCCGGTTGGCCGACGTGGGTATCGGGGTGAGCGGGCGTGGTTCGTCGGCGGCCCGCGGTGCCGCCGACATCGTGTTGACCGAAGACGACCTGGGCGTGCTGCTCGACGCGCTGGTCGAGGGCCGCGGGATGTGGACCGGCGTGCGCGACGCGGTTTCGATCCTGGTCGGCGGCAACGTGGGCGAGGTGCTGTTCACCATCATCGGGACCGCGCTGGGATCCGGGCGGGCCCCGGTGGGGACCCGCCAGCTGCTGCTGGTGAACCTGCTCACCGACATGTTCCCGGCACTCGCTGTCGCGGTCACCCCGCAGTACCCGCAGCCCGCAGAGAGCCCGGACGGCGTCGACCGGGAGGAGGAAGAGGCCGAGCGCGCCCATCAGCGGGCGATCCTGTCCGAACCGGCGCCGTCGCTCGACGCGTCGCTGATGCGCCACATCATCACCCGCGGCGCCGTCACCGCAGCCGGCGCCACCGCCGCCTGGGCCATCGGCCGCTTTACGCCGGGAACCGAACGGCGCACCGCGACAATGGGTTTGACCGCCCTGGTGGCGACCCAGCTGGTGCAGACGCTGCTGACCCGCCGGCACAGCCCGCTGGTGGTGGCCACCGCGCTGGGCAGCGCGGCGGTGCTGGTCGGCATTGTGCAGACCCCGGTCGTCAGCCAGTTCTTCGGGTGCACGCCGCTGGGTCCGATCGCCTGGACCGGGGTGGGCGTCGCCACCACCGGCGCCACCGTGCTCTCGATGCTGGCGCCCGATTGGCTGGCGACGACGGTCGGGGTGGCGCCGGATGCCGACGACCGCGCTACGCCGGACGAAGCACCGCGACCAGAAAGTCGGAGCCCTCGGTGAACGGGCGCAGATCCCAGGTCGACAGCAGCATGTCGGGAACGAGCCCCGCGTCGGCTGCGTCGTCGAAGAAGTCGGCGAACTCGTAGTCGCGGCCGGCGCCGAAGCCGATCACCGCGCGGCCGTCGGCGGCCAGATGGGCGCGCAACCGGCTCAGCACCCGGCCGCGGGTGCTCGGCGCCACGAACGTCATGACATTGCCGGCCGAGACGATGACGTCGAACGGTTCGGTGATGCCGCGGGCGGGCAGGTCGAGCTCGGCCAGATCGCCGACCAGCCAGCGCGGCCCGGGCTGGTCCTGCTCGGCCGCCTCGATCAGCGCCGGGTCGACATCCACGCCCACCACCTGGTGTCCGGCGGCGGCCAGATACCCGCCCAACCGGCCGGGGCCGCAGCCGGCGTCGAGGATGCGGGCGCCGCGCGGCGCCATCGCGTCCACCAGCCGGGCCTCGCCGACCAGGTCGTCACCGGCCCGGGCCATGGCCCGGAAGCGTTCGATGTACCACTGGGAGTGCCCGGGATCTGCCGCGACCTTCTGCATCCACAGGCTCTGCTCGACCATGCCGACATTGTCGCAAGGGCGCATCGACGCGCCAGGATCACCCGGCCGGTGCGCAGGTGAAGATCAGGACAGGATGCCCGCGAAGAACGCCGCCGACACCAGCCCGACGACCAGCGCCACCGTCGACTGTCCCATCGCGGTTGCCACCACGACCGCCGTGATCGCCGTCAGCGCGATGGCGTACAGCAGAAAGCTCAGCAGCGGCCGGGTGTGGGTCCGCCGCGCAACCTGTGCCGGCTTCAGCGACCGGCCGTCCGCCCCGCCCATGAGAAATCCCTTCGCTGTAACATTCGTCACACTCAGCATACCAGGGTGAGCTATCTCACAGTTCGGCACCGGTTATCGGACCCGTGGTCTTGGCATGGTTCGGCTGCGCGCCGGCCGCGCCCGGTCGGCGGCATAGGGTGTTGACGTGACACGGCACCCGGACGCAATCCCTGCCCTCGCGGCGATCCTCACCGAACACGGGCCGCTCTCCGAAGACGATCTCGAGGAGCTGCTGGGGCAGGCCGGGGTGGCCGATCCGGAATCCGTCCTCGACGATCTGCTCGATGAATCATCCTGCCCGGCAAGGGAGCTGCTCGACGGTCGGTGGGCATGGCTGCCGGCACTGCTGGCCGGCCGGGTGTTCACCCACCGGCTCACCGCCGACGAGGCGGCCCACGACCTGCTAGCGGTGACCCCGGACCTGGACCCGATCACCGAACTGTGCCAGCACGACGAGTACCAGCAGCTGGCCGACGGCTCACCGATCCAGCTGGCGCTGCCGGACTTCGATTACGCGGAGCTGGAGGCGCGCGGGCTCGACCCCGAGCTGGTCGAGGAGTCCGGCGTGCTGCTGCTGGCCGAGGGCACGCTGGCCGGGCTCGGGACGGCCGCCGGTGACCTGGTCGGGCTGCGGCTGACCGAGCGGGGCCTGGTGGCCGAGCGGATCACGGCGGTGGCCGAAGCCGCGGTGGGCGCGCAACTGGCCGCGCAGCTCGACCCCGACGAGCCGGCATACTTCGACCTCGCGGTGTACGCGGTGTGCGTCGACGACCCGGCCGCGTTCACCACGCCACTGGCCCCGCTTGGCCAGATCGCCGACGATCACGGCCTGACCTGGCGCGGTGACTGGCTGGCCGTCGGCGGATTCGATTTCGACCGTTGGGATTTCGAGGCGGCATGCGCCCGGCTCGCCCGGCGTTACGAGCTCGACGACGATGACGCATTCGCGTTGCAGACACTGATCGAGCTGCACGGCCAGCTGGCGGGCCTGGTCGGCGGCGACGAGGACTTCGGGGACTTCGAGGACGCCGGGGACTTCGAGGACGCCGGGGACTTCGAGGAGCCGACCGACAGCGGGTCGGGCGTCCCGCAAGCCCCGCCGGGGGATAGCCGGTTCGGCGAGCTTATCGGCAAGATGGCCGGCATCCTGGCCGATCCGGTGCTGGCCGAGGTGCTGACGGAGGAGACCGATCGTGGCGGCCGGGGCGGCGCCGCCGCACTGGGCATGCTCGCCGAGACGCTGGCGCCCAAGGTGCCGCGCGCCGCCCGGGTGGCGACCCGCTGGCTGCAGGCGGTGGCGCTGGAGCGGCTCGGCGACATCGCCGGGGCCGAACGCGAGCTGCTGGCCGCCGAATCGCTGGACCCGGACTGGCCGCCGGCACTGCTGGACCTGGCCCGGATCGCCTCCGACCGCGGCGACGCCGAGGCCGGGCTGGGCCTGCTGCACCGGGCCGGGGCCGAACCGGACCATCCGCTGGTGGAGCTGCTGGAGCGGCACCGGGTCACCCCCCGCACCGACATCGGCCGAAACGAGCCGTGCTGGTGCGGGTCGGGCCGCAAGTACAAGAAGTGCCATCTCGGCGCCGAGGAGCTGCCGCTGGCCGAGCGGGTGGGCTGGCTGTACGCCAAGGCCAACCAGCACGTACTGGCCGGTGATTGGCGGGAACTGGTGTTCCGGCTCGGTTACGAACGTGGCCGCTACATCGCCGACGACGCCGACAACCCGCTGACCGTGGGGCTGAGTGATCCACTGGTGATGGACGCGGTGCTGTTCGAAGGCGGTGCGTTCGAGGAGTTCCTGGCTCTGCGCGGAGACCTGCTGCCCGACGACGAACGACTGTTGGCGCAGCAGTGGCTGCTGATCGAACGGTCGGTGCTCGAGGTGCAGCAGGTGCGGCCCGGCCGCGGCATCACCGTGCGGGATGTGCGCACCGGTGACGTGCACGAGGTGACCGAGCGCACCGCCAGCCGGATGCTGCAGGCCGGACAGCTGATCTGTGCGCGGGTGGTGCCGGCCGGAGACACCATGCAGTTCTACGGCGGCATCGAACCGGTGGCACTGCATCAGCGGGACGAGCTGATCGAACTGCTCGACGACGCGCCGGACCCGGTGACCCTGGTGGCCTACCTGAGCCGGCGGTTCGCGCCGCCGACCCTGGTCAACACCGAACACGAGCCGATGGTGATCTGCGAGGCCCGGGTGAAGGTCGGCGACCCGGCCGCACTGACGGCCGAACTCGACGACACCTACCAGCGCGATGACGACGAGGGCCGGCCGCGCTGGCTCGAGTTCGTCGTCACCGACGGCATGCAGCGCATCCGGGCCACACTGTCACTCGACGGCGACGTCGTGCTGGTGCAGACCAACAGCGAGAACCGGCTGGACCGGGTGCTGGCGGTGTTGCGCAGCCTCGACCCGGACATTCGGGTGCTCGACGACACCCGCACCCCGATCGCCGACATCCAGCAAGCCGCCGGGGAGCCCGACGAAGACCCCGAACCGGAGAGCCCCGAGCTGATCGCCTTCCTGGATCAGTTGATCCGCGAACACGAGGAGCGCTGGCTCGATGAGCCGATCCCGGCGCTGCACGGGGTGACTCCGCGGCAGGCCGCCGCCGATCCGACCCGCCGCGACGATCTGGTCAAGCTGCTGAACACCTTCCCGAGCGTGGCGGCAACCGGCGGACGCGGCATGGACGCCGACCGGCTGCGCGCCGCGCTGGGCCTGAAGTAGCCGTGGCTACGCCGATTCCTTGATCAGGTCGGCGCACTTCTCGGCGATCATCAGCACCGGGGCGTGAATGTTGTTGCTGGGCACCGTCGGCATGATCGAGGCGTCGGCGACCCGCAGGCCCTCGATGCCGCGCATCCTCAGCTGCGGGTCGACGACGGCCATCGGATCGGAGTCCGGACCCATCTTGGCGGTTCCGCACACGTGGTATTCGGTGTCGGCGTGCGCGCGCAGGGTGTCCTCGATCTGCTGCGGGTCATCACGCTCGTAGTGCACGATCATCTCGCCGCGGTAGCGGTCGAAGGCGCTGTCGCTCATCACATCCAGCGCGACCTGGGTGCCCTTGACCAGGGTGGGCATGTCGTAGGGGTGGCTGAAGTACTTGGGGTCGATCAGCGGCGCGACGTGCGTGTCGGGGCTGGCCAGCCGCACCTCGCCGACGCTTCGGGGCCGGGCCAGCAGCAGGTGCGCCGAGTACCCGTGCCCGATCGGCGGGGTGCGGCCGTGGTCCTTGCCGATGCCGACGATCAGCTCCATCTCCATGTCGGCCACCTCGACGTCCGGGCTGGTGCGGTAGTAGGCCCCGGACTCGGCGGCACAGCTGGTCAGCAGGCCGGTGCGGTGTCGGCGCCACTGCCAGAGCGCCTTGGCCATCCGGGCGATACCGATCGGGGAGATACCGACGGTGCCCTCGCTGGTGCGCGCCCGGTAGATCAGCAGGGCGGAGATGTGGTCCTGCAGGTTCTGACCGACACCGGGGCTGTCGACCACCGGGGTGATACCCAGTTGCCGCAGGTGGGCACCGGGCCCGACGCCTGAGGCCATCAGGATCTGCGGCGTTCCGAACGCGCCGGCCGACATGATCACCTCGCGCCGCGCCTTGACGGTGCGGAGCTGTCCGGCCTGCCGGTAGCTGACCCGGGTGGCGCGGCGCCCGTCGAAACGGACCCGGGTGACATGCGCCTTGGTGCGCACGTCCAGATTGGGACGATCCAGGTTGGGGTGGATGAACGCCGCTGCGGCGCTGTGCCTCTCGCCGTCCTTCTGGGTGACCTGCACGTGGTAGCAGCCGAAGTGCTGGGCTCCGTTGTAGTCGGGATTGAACGGGATGCCCTGGGCCTGGCAGGCCCGCAGGAAGACCTCGTTGAGCGGGCTCGGGCTGCGCAGGTTCGTCACCTGCAGCGGGCCGGCCGTCCCGTGGTAGGGCGAGTCGCGGTGGATGGTGTTGGTCTCCGACTTGGTGAAGTACGGCAGCACGTCGCCGAAACCCCAGCCCGGATTGCCCAACTGCGCCCACGTGTCGAAGTCGGAGGGATGGCCGTGCGCGTAGATCATCGCGTTGATGGTGCTGGATCCACCGAGTGCCTTGCCGCGCGGCTGGAACCCGCGCCTGCCGTTGAAGCCGGCCTGCGGCACCGTCTGGTAGTTCCAGCTGTTGATGCCGCGCGGCATCCCGGCGACGAATCCCAGTGGCGTGCGGATGAACAGGTTCCGCCCTTCGCCGCCGGCCTCGAGCAGGCAGACCGTCACCGACGGGTCCTCGCTGAGCCGGCTGGCGACCACACAGCCCGCCGAACCGCCGCCGACCACGACGTAGTCGAATGCCGAGTCGAATGCCGAGTCGAATTCACCGTGGGACGCGTTCACCCCGTTCATGGCCGAACTCTACCGCGGGTGGCTTCGGCTTCGGGTGCGGCCGGCAACGATCGTCGCGGTGCCCGCCACGGGCGGGTGCGAGACGAGCCCCGCGAGTCCCGCGCGCCCCGACGCTCACGCCGATTCCGCACGGCGCGGCCGCAACTCACCGCAGACCGCCGCGAATCGGTCCCACTCAGCACCGGTGGGCCGCACCCCGCCGTTGCTGGCCGCGTCTTCGCCGACGACCAGCCCGGGACCCAACGGGTTCAGCAACGTTGCGAGTTCGGCGATGCGGCCGGCGGGGCTGTCGGCGAAACTCTGGTAGACCCGTTTGCGGATCCACTCGCGGGCACTGTCGCCGCCTGCCCCCAGGTCCAGTTCCGGTAGCCGCAGTGCCCGACCGCACCGGGCTTCCTGTTCCTCGAAACGATCACCCCATGATTCGGTGCCCCAGCCCGGCCACAGCTCCGGCAGCTCCCGGCAGATGCCCCGGTTGTCCGCGGTGTGCCACTCCCCCACCGTCTTGCGGCCGATGTCGACGTGCACGCCGCTGTCCGGCAGGAGGTGCAGCCGCAGCCGGGTCTGCCCGGGACCGGGCAGCTTGTCCAACAATGCGGGACCGTGCCAGGCCTGGCTGAACGTACAGACCAGCGGCCACAGCCGCAGCCGGCCGTCGGCATCGACCACCGACACCACCTGGCACAGCTTTCGGCGGTCGACGGCCCGCTTGACCGTCGGCGACCTGTTCCACGGGTAGGGCCGCAGGTCGGCCCCGACGTACCGGGCCAGCTCGGCGGGTCCGTCGCAGGCCCAGCCGACCGCGTAGCCGGGCCACACCGCGCCGAGCACCCGCAGCATCGCGCGGCGTTCCTCCATGGCGTCCATCAGCTCGTCGCCGAAGAACAGCAGCCGCCGCCGATCCAGGTCGATCAGCGCACCGCCGTCGGCCCACAGCGGATCCACCCACTCGCTTCTGGAGCAAGCCCGCAGCGAGTCCACGTAGCGCAATGCCAGGTCCGGCCCGCCGATCAGCGCGTCCAGCATCCGGCAGCCCGCCCAGTGCGCGTAGTACAGTCGCCAGTCCTGATCCTCGACGACGACGAAGTTCGCCCGATTCCCCATGTATGCCAGTCCTTTCCGGTTGGCGGGGAGTCTGCCCGGGCCGGTCGGGGGACGGTAGTCACCCGATCGGCGGATTGTGGACAGACTCGCCGACGCACTTGCGCGGCACCGCGACCGGCGTAGCCAAGGCAGGAGATACGGACCAAATTCGACATCGTCGCCGCCGGTCAGCGCAAGATCGTCGAACTCATCCAGAGCGTGATCGACACGCAAAGCGGGGCACCCCGGCCTGACCCGTTTCCGGGGGTGACGGCGGTGCCCGCCGCAGCACCCGCTGGTGTCGCTACCACAGGGTGGATTCTCACGGCAATTCTGCGGGTGACCCATGCGCCGAGCCCGCCGGCCCGGTGCGTCATCGCCGAACCTGTCGGCGCCGTGGGCTATCCTTGAACAAGCTTCATGAGTCGCCGTCGGCAAGCTCCGACTAGACGGCGCGCCAACCCCACGCTCGTGGGTGGCTCGGATGACGAAGCGGCTCGCGCCGACCGGCGCGGGCAAGAGCGCCTCCGCTGCGGAGGCTCGGAATCTGGGAGTCCTCATGTCCGGAGTTGCCTGGGATCTGTCCCGCATCGATGATCAGTGCTCGTCATTCCGGCGAGGTCACCTGATCGCCTGGCACACCTTCAGGGGGTCTATGGCAGGCCGGGCGGCGGCCATTCCGGTCACCGCTACGGTCGACGACGACGGTGTCGTCACCATCGAAGGCGATGACCTATCGGTGGTCGGCTGGAATCACCGGCCCGCGGTGCTGCGCGACGCGCTCGACAAGTTCGCCGGGATGGCGGTGTGGAAACCCAGCTTTCAGCTGTTGACCGTTCCCACCGAATCACGCGTCGGCGGTCCGCGAACCGTGTTCAGCATCGCGCTCGGCGACCAGCGCCGGGAATGCGGAGATGACAGCATGCCGGACCCGCGACCGGTTGTGCCGCGGGTCGTGGCGCGGGTTGTGGCGGCACCGGCGGATCTGCCGGGCCTGCGGATCGGCGCGCGGTATGCCGCCGGGCGGCCGGGGCGGCCCGGATCGTCACGATCGACTGCGCGGGGAGGCGCCTCCGATGAATGATCGGTCCATGTCCCAGCGCTTGTTGACGCCGTCGAAGATCACCGCGTGGCTGGATTGCCGGCATTACCTGACGCTGCGCAGCCAGGTCGACGACGGGCAGCTGGCCGAACCCGACTCGGCGTTCGGGTCTTTCGCGGAGCTGCTGCTGGCCAAGGGACTCGTCCACGAAGCTGAGTGTCTGGAGGAGTACGAGCGGGACGGCAAGACGGTGTTGCGGGTTGCCGGTCGCCGCGACGGCGAGTCCTTCCAGGCGTGGGTCGACCGCGTCGGCAATCCGCTCGCCGACGGCTGGGGTGTCGTCTACCAGATGCCGTTTCTGCACAACGGGATACGCGGCATCGCCGATTTCCTGCTACGGGTGGTGAATTCGAAGTCCGGCGCGGTGTCCTACGAGCCGGTCGACGCCAAACTGGCGCGGGCCGAAGCCAAGCCGGGCCACGTGCTGCAGCTGTGTTTCTACGCCGAGGCGATCGAGGCACTGACCGGGGTGCGCCCCGAGCGCATGCACATCTGGCTGGGTTCCGGACAGGTCGAATCATTGCAGGTGGCCGAGTTCGCACCGCTGTGGCGGCGGCTGCGGGGCCGGCTGGATCGGGCGCTTGCCGACGGACCCGCTGCCGCAACGGTTCCCGAGTCCAACCCGCACTGCGCGTTCTGCGAGTTCCAGCCGGTCTGCGACAAGCGGTGGCGCGACGACGACTCGCTGACTTTCGTGGCCGGAATCCGCAAGGCCGACACCGATGCCCTGGTGTCCGCCGGTGTGGCCACCCTGGCCGCCCTGGCCGGCACCGACGGCGAGGTCGCCGATGTGCGCGACGAGCGGCTGACCCGGCTGCGCGGGCAGGCGGCCCTGCAACTTGTCGCTCGGGAGGCACCCGATGGCCCGCCGCCCTACACCCCGATCGAACCGGGCAGGGAGCCCTGGGGGCACGGCTTCGAGCAGCTGCCCGAACCCACCGACGGTGATGTGTTCCTCGACTTCGAGGGCCACCCGTTCTGGCGGGCCGACACCGGATTGTTCTTCCTTTTCGGCCTGCTGGAACAGGATTCGGACGCCGCATGGCGGTATCGCGCATGGTGGGCCGATGATCTCGCCCAGGAGCGCACGGCGACGGCCGCGCTGATCGACCACCTCGCCCGCCGTCGGGCGGAGCATCCCGGGATGCACGTCTACCACTACAACAACACCGAGCGCACCGAGTTGCTCAAGCTGGCCGAAAAGCACGGCGTCGGCGAACTCGCGCTGGCGGAACTGGTCGACACCGGAACGTTCGTCGACCTGCTTCCGGTGGCGCGCAACAGCGTTCAGGTGGGCGTCGAGTCCTACGGCTTGAAGCACCTGGAACGGTTGACCCCCTTTGTGCGCCGGCATGAAATCGATCGGGGCGCCGGCGCCGTCGTGCAATACGACCGATACATGGACGACCACGACTCCGCGCGCCTGGACGCCATCGCCGCCTACAACGAGGACGACGTCCGGGCCACCCGCGCGGTGCGGGACTGGCTGGTCGACCACCGGCCGGCCGGCCTGCCGTGGCGGGACGCCTACCACGAAGTCGAGCCCCTGGCACCGGAGCTCAACGAGGTCATCGCGCGGCTGCACGGGTTCGAGAAGGGTTCGGATGAACACACTCTGGGTGATCTGCTGGCGTACTGGCGCTCGGAGTGGTTCGCGTACTCGGGGCCGAAGAAGGCACAGCTGGCCGCTGATCCCCTTGAGCTGCTCGACGCGCCGGACGTCATCGCGGACCTGCGCTTTGCCGGCGAGACCGAACGCTTCGGGAGCAGGGGCCAGCGACTCGCCCCGGGGAAGCGGTTCACGTTCCCCAGACAGGATCTCGACAGGTTCTCCTCGGTAGGCGATAGCGTTTTGATCTCAGCACCCGACGGGACGCTGCTCACCACGACGATCGACGCACTGGACCCTCAGATCGGGTCCGTGGATCTCCAGTGGGGCCAGCGACTTCGGGAGGCCGATGTCATGCCGCCCTCGGCGGTGCTGCACGACTGGGTGAACACGAAGCCGAAGCAGGATGCACTGCAGGCATTCGCCGAAGACATCCTCGAGGAGCGTGAGCCCAACCCGGTGACCCTGGCGCTGCTGCGTCGCGACAGGCCACGGTTCGCCGGTGCCGGACCGCGCGGCGGTGTGTTCACCGACGACCTGGCGGAGATGGCCGACTGGGTCACCCGGCTGGATCACAGCTTCGTGACCGTTCAGGGTCCTCCCGGCACCGGAAAGACCTACCGCGCGGCGCGACTGGTGCGGGCGCTGGTCCGCGCCGGAAAGCGCGTCGGGATAACCGCGTTCAGCCACCATGCGATCGGCAACGTTCTCGAAGCCGTGATCGAGGCATTCGAAGCCGGCGAACTCGACGCGTCGGAGATAGTGTGCAAGTCGAGCGAAGATTCAAAGCGACTTGCCGGCATCACGTACAGCAACGGGAGCGGCGCCTGCGCGAATCTCGACGTCAAGGTGGTCGCCGGAACGACCTGGCTGTTCGCCTCGAAGGAGATGCGGGCCGCGCCGGTCGACGTGCTGCTCATCGACGAGGCGGGGCAGTTGGCGCTGGCCGATGCCCTGGCGGCTTCCGGTGCGGCGCACAACGTGGTGCTGCTCGGCGATCCGCTGCAACTGCCCCAGGTGGCCCACGCGACGCATCCGGGCATCGCCGGGCGCAGCGTGCTCGAGCACGTCCTCGACAAGCACGTGACGCTGCCGGCGAAGCGCGGCATCTTTCTGGGCCAGACCCGCCGGATGCACCCCGACGTCTGCGGGTTCATCTCCGATCTCATCTACCAGGGCCGCCTGCACGGCGAACCGCGGTGCGCGCAGCAGACGACCGTCGCGGGAACCGGGCTGCGCTGGCTGCGCGCCGAACATCAGGGCAACCGGACGTCGTCAATTCAGGAGGCCGAACTGATCGCCGCAGAGCTGGCCCGCCTGATCGGCACCTACTGGACGAACTTCAAGGGCAAGCGAAACCACTTGGGCGCAGGGGATTTCATGGTTGTCGCCCCCTACAACAATCAGGTCAAGGCGATCCGCCGGCGGCTGGACCAGGACCCCGCGCTGGCCGATGTCCCGGTGGGCACCGTCGACAAGTTCCAGGGCCGCGAGGCCGCGGTGGTGTTCTTCAGCATGACCGCCTCCAGCGGCGAGGACGTGGTCCGCGGCAAGGACTTCCTGTTCTCCCGCAACCGGCTCAACGTCGCCGTCAGCCGGGCACGATGCCTGGCCTACCTGGTGTGCACCGACGAACTGCTCGACACCCCGGCGCGCACCGTGGCGGAGATGCGGCTGATCGCCACGCTGAATGCGTTCGTGGAGGTCGCGGCGCAGCAGGAGGCGGTGCGGTCAGCTCATCGCCGGTAGGCGGCGGGGACATCGGTGTGCGAGAAGTCATCGCCGACATACAGCAGCGGCTCACCTGTGACAGCAGCCAGTGCGTAGGAGTAGCAATCCCCGAGGTTGAGCGACGCGGGATGACCGCTGCCCCTGCCGAAATCGCGGTAGGCGCGGCACGCGACGGCGGCTTGCTCGGCATCGAACGCAACGAGTTCGATCTGCCACGCGTCGAGCAGCCGCTCGACCCGGCGCTGATTCTGCGGTCGCAGGCGGCGGGTCAAAACGGCGTTGAGCTCCACCGTGGTGGCCGCCGACATCTTCGGCGCCGTCGCCTCCAGCAGCATCTCGGCGAGCGGTTCGCAATCGGTTTCACCCAGGGCGATCGCCACGATCGCCGAGGTGTCGACGATCACGACGGCAAGCCGGTGTCGTCGTAGAGCTGCGATTCGGCCGCCTTGACGTCGGCGCGCTCTTCGGCGGTCAGGCAGCCGCGCAGCTCATCCAGCAGTCGGTGCGCCGTCGCCCGCGGCGTGTCTCGCCCGGGGCCGGCGGCGCGGTCGCGGTCGAGTTCGGCCAGTCTCGCGCGCACGGCATCCTCGACCGCGCCGGTCTGCGTCAGGCCCGTCCTGCGGGCAAGTTCGCGAACCAGCGCGGTGGTGTCCTCGTTCTTGATGTTCAAACCCACGGGTAGAAGTCTACCGCTAGCGGATAGACTTCTAGACATTGTTCGTGCTGCTATCGAGCGACCTCGACCCGCTGGTCGACGCGGCCCCGGCAGAGGCCACATGGGGAGGTCTCCTCGCTCTGAGCCTCCGCTACCGGATGCGCTCTTGCCCGCACCGCTTGGCGCGGACCGCGTCGTCATCCGCGCCACCTACGAGCGCGGGCTTGGCGTGCCGTCCTGTCTTGGCTTGGCGGCGGCATCTCAAGACGCCGGGTCCAACGCAGCCGGACGCCATGACAGATTGCGGGTGCGGGCGAGCCGGCGTGAAGTGCCCTGACCGCGGCACCGGCGTACGCTGCCAGCATGCCGTCGGAGAACATCGAGGACCGCGTCACCGCACTGGAGGTGCAGGTAGGCGAACTGCGTGTTCAGGTACGCGCCGGTTTGCGCGACGCCGCGGCCGCGCGGGTGCTCGCCGGCGCGGCGGACCGCGACGTCGAGGAGATCCGCGGGGAGGTCCGCGACTTTCGTCGGGCCACCATCGCCGGCTTCAACGCGGTGCGCGCCGACATCTCCGACATGCACCAGGAGATGACCGGCCTGCGCCAGGAGGTGCGCAGCAAGTTCGATCTGACCGCCGCCGGTCAGCAGAAGATCGTCGAACTCCTCGAGGGGCTGATCGAGGGACAGTCGGGTACCGGCCCGGCCTAGACGAGGGCACTGAGTCGGTCGGCGACCCGGGCGGGCAATGCGCCAAGGTCGACTCCACCGGCCGCGAGGGTGGCCTTCCAGACATGATCGAGTTCGCGTTGGCCAAGTGAGCCGTCTTGCAGCACCCGCGGTCCCCAAATCCGGACTTCGACGAAAACACCGCCCGACCGCCGCGCGGTGACGTAGCTGGGACGGAAGTCCTGCACAGCCGGCTGACCGTTGATCCCGCAGGTCATATCGGGCAGCTCGCCAGGTGCCAGATCGAAGCGAAGGCGCCAATCCGGGGCGACGACAACAGCGGGTGGTGGCTCGTCGGCGTCAGCTGCTGCGCGGCTTGCGGCTGCTGCGTCAACAACTGTTGCAGCCGCGGATGTTTCACCCCCGTCATGCTCGACACTGATCTTGGCGATCACACTGGCGTGATCCGATGCGCCGGATTGTCGGGGCTGGTGCCGGATTGCGACGTCGATGACGGCGGGCCGCAGCGACGGGGCGGCGAAGATGTAGTCCAGCCGAAAGCCGTTGAAATCCCGCGACTCTCCGGTCTGCTTGTCTTTGTGCTTGGAGTACCAGGTGTACTCCCTTGCGTCGGGGTGGAGGTGACGCCAGGTGTCGACGAAGCCGATCCTGGTCAGCTCGGTCAGGTAGTGCGATAGTACGAACGGTGTTCCTTCGGCGTCGACCCGCAGCCCGGTGTTGAAATCGCCCACGATGAGGGCCCGCCGCTGAACATGGTCGGTGGCGTACGCCAAGACGCGCTCCCACATCAGCTCTTTGCGCTTGCTGCCGGAAATGCCGTAACCGTCGGCGAACTTGTTGTCGGTGCCGCCCAGTATGTGCACCACACCTACGTCGAGGTCGAGGGCGTTGATCCGAACGGTGAGCCACCGCTCGGCATCGATCTGCGGCTGGTCCTGGGCAGCGACCCGATCGACCTGCCACCTGGACGCGATGAGCAGGCCGTTCTGGTTACCCGCCGGGTTCGACGTCACGATGGACGGGTAGCCGAGCCGGTTCAGCTCACCGCGCAACGCCGGCTCGTTGCGAGTACGGAACTCGGTGAGCGCCAGCAGATCCGGATCCACCTCTTCGATGTGCTGGCAGATCGCCGGGATTCGCTTACCGCCGCCGTGGCTGATGTTCCAGTTGAGAATGCGCACGCTGCACCACTCCTGAGATCGTTTCCGGATTGCCAAGTTACCGGTCCCCACCGACGGGTTATCTCGACCTGTCGATGAATCCGGCAGCGCGACTGGCGCCCGACAGCCTCCGCCCTGTCGGTGGCCCCGGCTAGCGTCACGATCAATCAGCGGAGGGAAGCGAGTAGGCCATGGTGGATCGACTCACCGAACTGACGACGGCGCAGCGGGACCGGTTGCCGGTCTTCCTAGAAGAATGGATCGCCAAGGCGCGCAGCACCACACCACTCACCGAGACCGAGTGGCAAGCCTGGGAGACCGGAATGCGCGGTTATTACTCCGATGCCGGGCGCGACTGGCCCGGCGTAGTGGTGCGAGTCGGCTCGCCGCTGGTCGGCGCGCTGGCGGCGCAGGTTGCGCTGCACGTTCTGCGGGGACGCCGACGCCCTCCACAACGTCGCCGTGCCGTCGATCCGGCGCAGATCGGGGCCGCAGTCGACACCGTCATCGATTCGACGCTGGCCCCGTGGTTTCGATCCCCGTTCCGCGCGGTCACCGAATCCGGCATGGACCCGACGTTGCGCGCGGCGGTGGCCACGGCTGCATCGGCGGCGGTGTGCGCCGTGCTCAGCACCGCTGCGGCACCCGCGGTGCACGCCGCGGACAGTCGCCGAAGGTCCGCCTGGGTGAAGCCACGGAAGTTGGTGCGGCCAGAACCCTGGGAGCTCAGTGCGGCAGTCGACCGGGAGATCTACCGGGAGGTCTTCAACCAGCTGTGCCCGGCGGTGTTCCGCGCGACCGACCTGGCCGTCAACCTACCGGTTGAGTTGGCGGTCACCACGTCGATTCCCTTGGGGTGGCAACGCGCGCCGTTGGAGTATTCGTACAGCTGGCCGATTACCACCGCATTCTTCCGCGACGAGGTGAAGCCGCCGCTGGCGGACGACCTTTGGCGACGCAGCCGGGCCTATCAGGACGCACTGCTGACCCGCTGGTGGCAGCCGACCCGCGACTTCATCATGGTCTGCGACCGGCCCACCGAACTGCACCTCGAGGCCGGTGATCTGCTGCACAACGGCTCCGGTCCGGCGATCCGGTGGGCGGACGGCTGGGGCCTGTACTTCTGGCACGGCACCCGGGTGCCGCCCGATCTGATCGAAACAGGTTGGTCGGCGGAGCAAATCCTGGCAGAACTCGACCCCGCCACCCGCCGTTGCGCGATCGAACGCATCGGCTGGGGACGTTTCGTCGCCGCAGCCCAGCTGGCCGAACTCGACCAAGCCCCTGATCCGGGCAATCCCGGACAACTGCTGCGCCTTTACGACCTGCCGGGCCGCGGAATCAACGGGCACATGCGGATCTTGGTGTGCACCAATGCCACCCGGGACAGCAGCGGGGAACGACGCAGCTTCGGGCTGGCAGTTCCTACCGATTGTCCAACCGCGCTGGCTGGCGCGGCATGGAGCTTCGACCTCGCCGAGGCCGAATACACCAACCTGACCCGGGCCACCTGACCCGCGACCCGACAGAGAAGGAAACCCATCATGGCAACCAGCAACGAACTCACCCGGTCGACCGGACTCGACCTGGTCACCGACCACGATGCCGGACTCGACATCCCGGTGCTGTGCGGCATGCAGCGCCAGGGCGACGTGCTCGTGCTGCCGGCGGCGGTCACCGCCAGCGTCGTGGTACCGGCGTCGGGAACACCGGTGCTGCGCGGTGAAAGCGGCGGCAACACCCACACCGTCTACGCCGCCGACGGGCCGGTGTACTGCGACGCCGCCGCTGGCGGCCTGCGTGTCGCGACGCTCACCGTGCCCGACGGCTCCACCGCCTATCTGGGCCACCCCGAACATGGTTACATGGGTATCGCGCCGGGCAGCTACGAGATCCGTCGGCAACGCGAAATGGCCGGGTCGCCGCGAATGGTCGCGGACTGAACACGCAGGGGCGGAGTCGGGTCGCAAGCCCGGCATAGGCCGCAGTCGAATTCGATTGCGCCGATGCGGGCCATGGTGACGTGGGGCTACCGCGCGAATTCGCCCAACTCCCGCGTGACGACGCGCGGCAGGGTTCATCCAGCCGGGGTCTGTCGCTGCGAGGCGAGTCGGTGCGCCGCCCACGTATTCATCATTGGGCCGCTCCTCGACAACCCGCATCGGGTCGGCAAGCAACTACGCGCACCGTTGGACGACCGGCGCAGCGCCAGCCGCGGCATCTACCGGGTGATCTACCGGATTGATGAGGAACACCGGCAGGTCATCGTCGTCGGCGTGTTGAGCCGCACGGATGCCTACCGCGGTCGGTGATGACGGCAGGGCGCCCCTGGTGACTTTACGTCGGGTGGCGCGGGGAGATACCCAGGTGTGCTGAGCTGTGTTCCGGTGGTCCCACAGTCAGCCAGTGGTGGCGGCGGTCGCTGCGGGCGACGGCGGGTGCAACCCGAGCCGGCGCGCCAGGTCCGGCCCGCCCACCCGCGCGATGAACTCCGGGTCCCCGCAGACCACCAGTTGGTCGCGGGCGCGGGACAACCCGACGTAGAGGCGTTCCCGGGAGCGTTCGAACGCGCCGGATTCGTTGACGACGAGCACGACGGCGCGACGCTCCAGGCCCTTGAAGCCGAGCACGTGGCCGTAGAAAACCTGCTCGGCGTCCCAGAAGCTGTCCCAGTAGGCCTGGTTTCCCTCGGCCTGGCGGGCGATCTGTTCGGGATGGCGGCTGCCGGTGGTCAGCAGCGCGACATCCTCGGGGCGCCAGCCCTCCTCGAGCAGCGCCTCGACCTGGTCGTCGCCGGCGTCCAGCGCCTCGCTGCGGCTGCACGCCACGAACCGCACCGCGGGGCCGTCGCCGCCGCGCAGCCGCATCGGGTGATCGACCAGCGGCGCGAACGCGGTGGCGATCTGGCGGGTGTTGCGCAGGTTGTGGTCGAGGATCAGCGGCACCAGCGGAACCGGCGGGGCGCCGTGCCGGTCGAACACCCGCTGGCCCTCGTCGCTGAACACATACAGCCCACCGGTCTCGGGGTCGCGCAGTGAGGCCAGGATCGGATCCCACCAGGCGTCGGCGAAGTCCTGGGCCTCGTCGATCACCACCGCGTCGAAGCGGTGGCCGGGTTGCAGGGCCGCGGCCAGCTCGGCCATCTGGGCGGGCAGGTCGTGTTCCCAGAACTGCACGGTGGCCCCGGTGCGCTCCGCCTCGTCGGGACCAAGCGGCGCACCCCATTTCATGCCCAGGGCGTGGAACTCCCCGACGTAGGCGGGCTGCTGGCGGCGCGACCATTCACCGGTGACCCGCTTGAGGTAGGAGGCCAGGCCGTGCGAATAGCACACCAGCGCAACCCGTTTGCCGTCCGCAGCCAGCCGGCGGGCCTGCTCCATTGCCAGGAAGGTCTTGCCGCTGCCGGCCCCGCCGCGCACCTCGACCCTGGTGAGCAGCCGGATCGCGTCGAGGATGACGGCCTGGCGTTCGGTGAGCACGTCGGCGGCGTCGTCGCTGCCCAGGGCGCGGGCCACCACGTCGCGCTGCGGCAGGCCGCGGCCGCTCAGCGCGGTGTGCAGCTGGTCGATGCCGGTTTGGTTGAGCAGCGGGCGGTCGAGTTCCTGTGCCGTCAGGACGTGGCGGAGCCGTTCCGCCAGGTGCGCCATGTCAGTGCGGTCGATCACCTTCCAGCGCGGGCAGTCCGGCAGGCCGAAGCCCTCGGGAAGCTCGGTATTGGGCAGGGCCACAACGTGATCCCAGCGCAGCCGGCCCTGCGTCCAGCGCGGGTCGGACTCGACGAAATCGCGCAGCGCGTAGCAGGCTTCGCGGGCCTGGCGCACCGGCTCGATGGCGGCCGGTGCGCCCTGACGGTTCTGGCGCCAGCCGGTGCCGTCATGCCAGACCTCGCCGCCCTTGACCTCGATGCAGACGATTCCGGCGCCGTCGAGGGCGACGACGATGTCGACCTCGTGATCCTTGAGGTGGTCGGTGACGCGCTGACCGGCGATGATCAGGTCGGTGTCCTGGAGTTGGTTGTCCAGCTCCTGCCAGACACGCTGTTCGGCGTGGCTGGCGAAGCGGGGGGTGTCGGGGAGGTGTCGGGGCATTGCTGATCGAGCCTAATCGGTTTCCAGCCAGAGGCGTCTGGTGAAGCCGCCGCGCTCGGCGCGTTTGCGGTCGGCCCGTTTGACGACGTCATCTGGGGTGGCGCCGTGCAGGGCGGCGATCGCGGTGAGGACCTCCAGCACGTCGGCGATCTCTTCGAGCGCGGCGGATGCGGTCGGCGCTGACCGTAGTTCTTCGGCTTCTTCGAGCAGCTTGTGGTGCAGCGCCGTGGCGTAGGCGGCGCCGTCGAGGGCGCGCACCCGCGGGGTGCGGCCGGACGCGCGGATGAGGTCGGGGATCTTGTCCCGCACCAGTTTGCCCATGGGTGTCGGCGCCTCCTGCGATACTGCGGTTCATGTCTTTGTACCGCCGGCCACCGACAGCTTTTGTCGCTCGGCGGTGCGCGTTCGACACGGCGTGTCGTGGTTGACGCGCCGATCGACCCGCTGCTGCTGGGCCAGCGTGTGGTGGCGATCCTGGAAACCGGGCTGCGCACCGCCACCTACAAGCTGGCCACCCTGACCGCGCTGATCGACCACTGCGTCGAGCATCTCCCTGACTCCCCCGACGCAACGCTGACGGTGCCGATCTCCGATCTGGCGCACCGGGTGTTAGAGATCTACTGGCACCAAGTGCGGCCTTTCGATGGGCACGAGCTTCGCCAATCCACCCAGCCGCGGGCCCGGATTCTTGGGGCTGCGAGTGTGTTTCGGGCTGCTGCGGGTGTGGGTCCTGGTGGTTCGGCACTGGACGTCGCGATGCTGCGAGCGCCGCAGGCTTACCGGGTGGCGCTTGACGAGGTGGTGCTGTGTTTGGCGCAGCAACCGTTGCACCGGCTACAGCACCTGCCCGGCGGGGACGGCAGTGATCCGTTTCTCTACGACGATTCGTTTCTGCATGACCACATCTCACGGGCCGCGCTGCGCGCCCACGGCGACGCCATCGAGCTCAAGCCCGGGATTGCCTACGGGCTGGCGCGGCTGGCCGGGCTGCTCAAGCCTGCGCTGGAGATCATGTGGGTCGACGACGTGCGCCGGATGAACAAGTTCCTCGACGCCGAGGTGCCCGACGTGGCCGGCCACCTCTTCGGTCGGGAACGGATTTCGCTGGCCGCGGTGCGCGAACCGTTCAAGGACGCGTTCGGGGCGCGCTGTTTCTACTGTCCGGCAGATTTACGTTCGAACAACCCGATTGACCACGTGCTGCCGTGGTCGCTGGTCGGCATCGACGGCCTGGCCAACCTCGTGCTGGCTTGTCCGCGGTGCAACGGCGACAAGCGGAACGCGTTGCCGTCGGTGGAGATTGTCGACCGGGTGTTGGGGCGGGATCGTAACGTTCTGGAGGGGATTGCCGACGAGATCGGCTGGCCGACGCAGTACGAGCGGGTGGTTGGCGCTGCTCGCGGGGTCTATCGGGGGCAGGCGGTCGGGGTGTCGACGTGGTCGGGGTATCGGCAGACGATGCGGCTGGATGTCAGCCACCCGCAGTGGTGGATCCGGGTGGGGATTGGTGCCACTTCGCACAGTCACGGCGGGTAGCGGACGGAGCCGACGCGGGCTATGCCCGGCTCGCGCCGGATCACGCCAACACCCCTGGGACGCAACAACAGCCACCACGGTCCATCAGGCTCACGGGCGACCTGCTTCTCAATGTCTTGCCACTATTGCACGTGCCGTACCAGCTGATCCCAGCCGGAGCGCTCCCCAGACCGTGCAGGTGCACCACCTTCAGCTTGTGCATGATCACGATGGCGCGCCCCCGGTAACCCGAGATCGATCTATTTGCCCAGTCGAACGACACCGGCATGTCATGCTCTAGCCCATGGACAGCTTGGCTGAGCTGCACCTTCGCGAGCTGATCTTTGGCCGGCTCAACGAACTGATCGCGGAGCATGGTGTTGTCACCCGTGCGCAGCTTGAATCCCTGGAGGTCGGTGGTCATACGCGTCGCGTCATCGATCAGGGGCGAGGCATCTGGAATCCCCGTGACCTACTCGGCACGCTCTCGGTCATCTCCAGCCCTCATGGGCCGTACGCAGACACACACGTCACCGAATCCCTGTTCTCCTACGACTACCGCAAGGGCAGCACCGACGGCGACAACCTGAAGATGCGGAGAGCATACGAGCTCGGATTGCCGATAATCCTCCTGCGAAAGATTCAAACCGGAATCTATATACCTATCTTTCCCGCCTACATCGTCGCCGACGATATCGCGAACCGCCGCTTCATGATCGCGTTGGATGAGGGCCTCCGATCGGTGTCCGACCCACTACATCTCAACCCCATCGAGCGTGCATATGCCGAGCGCACCATGAAGCAAAGGCTGCATCAACCAGAGTTTCGCGGGCGCATCATGCACGCGTACGAGCAGCGATGCACCGTTTGCACGCTCAAGCAAGGTAAGCTGCTCGATGCTGCTCACATCATCGGTGACGACAAGCCCCATGGTATTGCTTCAGTCGATAACGGTCTTAGCCTCTGCAAGATCCACCACGCTGCCTACGATACGAATCTGCTTGGTATCTCACCTGATTACGTGGTCCGCATCAACAGCGAGCTGATGCACGAAGCCGACGGACCCATGCTCCAGCATGGGCTACAAGAAATGCATGGTCGTGCACTGACTCTGCCCAGGCGGCGAATTGATCGGCCCTCGAAAGACCGACTCGCAGAACGCTTCGACGAGTTCAGGGCTGCAAGTTAACCCGGATTTTTCGCGCGGCTTGATGGGTGGGATGCGAGCCGGGGTCTGACCGGCTGGTGGGGGTGATTGTCGCAGGTGCTGCGCGGCTTCGCGCAGGATCGCCACCGCCTCGTGCATCCGGCCGCCGTGTGCGCTGGCGACGTTCCACCTCCAGACATCGGCGCGGGTCCTGATCATCGGGAGAACGGCGTCGGCGAGAGCGGTCACCGGGCCACCTGAGTTAGGACATTTGGCTTAGTGCCCCGGTTTCGGGGATGGCGAGGCTGGCC
>CAZGGK010000045.1:0-37458 GCA_964525125.1 uncultured Mycobacterium sp. | reverse complement strand
CCGCAGTGCCCGGCCAGGTTCAGCGGCAGCGTGCACAGGTCGAACAGGTACATCGCCAGCGGGTCGTCGACCTTCTCGCCCAGCCGGAACGCCGTCGTCGGCGTCGTCGGCGAGACCAGCACGTCGACGGACTTGTACGCCTCATCGAGGTCGCGCGCGATCAGGGTGCGCACCTTCTGGGCCTGGTTGTAGTAGGCGTCGTAGTAGCCGGCCGACAGCGCGTAGGTGCCGAGCATGATGCGGCGCTTGACCTCCGGACCGAATCCGGCCGCCCGGGTCAGCGCCATCACCTCCTCGGCGCTGTGGGTGCCGTCGTCCCCGATCCGCAGCCCGAAGCGCATCGCGTCGAAGCGGGCCAGGTTGGAAGAGACCTCCGAGGGCAGGATCAGGTAGTAGGCGCTCAGCGAGTAGTCGAAGTGCGGGCAGTCCACCTCGGACACCTGCGCGCCCAGCGCGGTCAGCTGCGCCACCGCCGCGTTGAACGACGCCAGCACCCCGGCCTGATAGCCCTCGCCCTCGTGCAGTTGGCGCACCACCCCGATCCGCACCCCGGACAGGTCCCCGGCCGCACCCGCCTTCGCGGCGGCCACGACATCGGGCACCGGCGCGTCGATCGAGGTGGAATCGCGCGGGTCGTGCCCGGCGATCACCGCATGCAGCAAGGCGGTGTCTGCCACCGTGCGGGCACACGGCCCGCCCTGGTCCAGCGACGACGCGCAGGCCACCAGCCCATAGCGGCTGACGGTGCCGTAGGTGGGCTTGACGCCGACGGTCGCGGTCAGCGCGGCGGGCTGGCGGATCGAGCCGCCGGTGTCGGTGCCGATGGCCAGCGGCGCCTGGAACGCCGCCAGCGCCGCGGCGCTGCCCCCGCCGGAGCCGCCGGGCACCCGGTCGGTGTCCCACGGGTTGCGGGTGGGCCCGTACGCGGAGTTCTCGGTGGAGGAGCCCATCGCGAACTCGTCCATGTTGGTCTTGCCCAGGATCGGGATGCCGGCCGCCCGCAGCCGGGCGGTCACGGTGGCGTCGTACGGGGCGTTCCAGCCCTGAAGGATCTTCGAGCCGCAGGTGGTGGGCGCGTCGACGGTGGTGAACACGTCCTTGAGCGCCAGCGGCACCCCGGCCAGCGGTGACGGCAGTTGCTCACCCCTGGCCAGCGCGTCGTCGACCCTGGCCGCCGCGGCCAGGGCAGCCTCGGCAGAGACATGCAGGAAGGCGCCGTAGGCCGCGTCGGTGGCCTCGATCCGGTCCAGGTGGGCCCGGGTGACCTCGGTCGACGACACCTCCTTGCCGGCGATCTTGGCGGCCAGCGTGGCCGCGTCCAGGCGGGTCAGCTCACTCACTGCGCCTCCCCGAGGATCTGCGGAACCGCGAACCGGCCGTCTTCGGCACGCGGCGCCGCGGCCAGCGCCTGCTGCTGGGTGAGGCCGGCCGCGATCTCGTCCGGCCGGGTCACGTTGACGTCCTTGAGCGGGTTGTCGGTGGCCTGCACACCGGTGACGTCAACAGCCTGGATCGCGCTGACATGGGTCAGGATCGCGTCGAGCTGGCCGGCGTAGCTGTCCAGCTCGGCGTCGGTCAACGCCAGCCGGGCCAGCCGGGCCAGGTGGGCCACCTCGTCTCGGGAGATCTGGGACACGAGGAAGAACACTAGTCGTGCTGTGCGACAGTGTTGGCCGTGCCTTCCTATCTGTTGCGGGTCCAGCTCGAAGACCGGCCGGGCAGCCTCGGCTCGCTGGCGGTGGCGCTCGGCTCGGTGGGCGCCGACATCCTGTCGCTGGACGTGGTCGACCGCGGACCCGGGTATGCGGTCGACGACCTAGTGGTCGAGCTGCCGCCCGGGTCGCCGCCCGACGTGCTGATCACCGCCGCCGAACGGCTGGTCGGGGTGCGGGTGGACACCGTGCGCCCGCACACCGGTCTGCTGGACGCGCACCGGGAACTCGAACTCATCGACCACGTCGCCGCCGAGCGCGCCAGGCCGGCCAAACTGCAGGTGCTCGCCGACGAGGCGCCGCGGGTGCTGCGGGTGGGCTGGTGCGCGGTGGTGCACGGCGTCTCGGATTCCAGCGGGGGGTCCACCGGGTTCCGCCGGATCGCCGGCAGCCCGGGCGCGCCGGAGACCACGCCGGATTCCGCGCCGTGGCTGCCGATCCGGCACGCCAGTGTGCTGGACGGCTCCGCCGACTGGGTGCCGCAGGTGTGGCAGGACATGGGCACCACCCTGGTCGCCGCCCCGCTGGGCGATCCGTATACCGCGGTGGTGCTGGGCCGGCCCGGCGGTCCGGCGTTCCGGCCGTCGGAGGTGGCGCGGCTGGGCTATCTGGCCGGGATCGTGGCCACGCTGCTGCGCTGAGCCCTGTCGCGGCTCAGCCCTCCGGCTGCTCCGGCTGCTCGGGCGGACCCTCGGCCAGGAGTTTGACGAAGCCGGCTTCGTCGAGGATCGGCACGCCCAGCTCCACCGCCTTGTCGTACTTGGAACCCGGCGCATCGCCGGCGACGACATAGGCGGTCTTCTTCGACACCGAGCCGGCGGCCTTCCCCCCGCGGGCGATGATGGCCTCCTTCGCCTGGTCGCGGGAGAACCCGGTCAGCGAGCCGGTGACCACGATGCTCAGCCCGTCCAGGTTGCGTTCGATGCCGGCGTCGCGCTCATCGGCCATCCGCACTCCGGCGGCCCGCCACTTGTCGACGATGGCGCGGTGCCAGTCGACGGCGAACCATTCCTCGACCGCGGCGGCGATGGTGGGCCCGACGCCTTCGACGTCGGCGAGCTGTTCGGTGCTGGCCGCCGCGATGGCCTCCAGGCTGGCGAACTCGGTGGCCAGCGCCCGCGCCGCGGTGGGGCCGACGTGGCGGATCGACAGCGCCACCAGCACCCGCCACAGCGGCTTGGCCTTGGCCTTGTCCAGGTTGGCGATCAGCGCCGCGCCGTTGCGGGACAGCACACCCTTTTGCGTGGTGAACAGCTCGGTGCGCAGCAGGTCGTCCTCGGTGAGGGTGAACAGGTCGCCCTCGTCTGCGATCACCCCGGAACCCAGCAGCGCGATCGCCGCCTCGTAACCGAGGCCTTCGATGTCCAGCGCGCCGCGGCTGGCGGCATAGAACAACCGCTCCCGCAGCTGCGCCGGGCAGGACCGGGCGTTGGGGCAGCGGATGTCGGCGTCACCCTCCTTGGCCGGCGCCAACGGCGAACCGCACTCGGGACATGTTGTGGGCATGACGAATTCGCGTTCAGTGCCGTCGCGCAGGTCGACGACGGGGCCCAGCACCTCGGGGATGACGTCGCCGGCCTTGCGGATCATCACGGTGTCGCCGATCAGCACCCCCTTGCGTTTGACCTCGGAGGCGTTGTGCAGGGTGGCCAATCCCACCGTGGATCCGGCGACGGTGACCGGGGTCATGTACGCGAACGGGGTGACCCGGCCGGTGCGGCCGACGCTGACCCGGATGTCGAGCAGCTTGGTCTGCGCCTCCTGCGGCGGGTACTTGTAAGCCACCGCCCAGCGCGGCGCGCGCGAGGTGGCGCCGAGCCGGCGCTGCAGCGCCAGGTCGTCGACTTTGACCACGACCCCGTCGATCTCGTGCTCGACGTCGTAGCGGTGCTGCCCCCAGTAGGCGATGCGTTCGGCCACCGCGGCGAAACCGTCGACGCGAATGTTGTGGCGCGACACCGGAAGCCCCCAGGCCCGCATCGCGGCGTAGGCGTCCTGCAGGGTGGCGGGGTCGAAGCCTTCGGTGTAGCCCAGTCCGTGGCAGACCATGCGCAGCTTGCGCCGCGCCGTCACCGCCGGGTTCTTCTGGCGCAGCGACCCGGCGGCGCAGTTGCGCGGGTTGGCGAACGGCGCCTTGCCCTCGGCCACCAGGCCGGCGTTGAGCTCGGCGAAGTCGGCCAGCAGGAAGTAGACCTCACCGCGCACCTCCAGCACCGCCGGGACCGGGTGTTCGGTGCCGGCGTTGAGGTACTCGGGGATGTCGTCGATGGTGCGCGCGTTGAGGGTGACGTCCTCGCCGGTCCGCCCGTCGCCGCGGGTGGCCCCCATGACGAGCCGGCCGTCGCGGTAGACCAGACCCAGCGCCACCCCGTCGACCTTGAGTTCGCACTGGCACGCGGTGTCCGCGCCGATCTCGTTGCGCACCCGCACTTCCCAGGCCGCCAGCTCGTCGGCGGAGAACACGTCGTCCAGCGACAGCATCCGCTCCAGGTGCTTGGCCGGGGTGAAGTCGGTGGTGAAGCCGGCCCCGCCGACCAGCTGGGTGGGCGAATCGGGGGTGCGCAGCTCCGGGTGGGCGTCCTCCAGCGCGAGCAGGGTGTTGAACAGCTCGTCGAAGTCGGCGTCGGAGATGATCGGCGCGTCTTTGATGTAGTAGCGGAACTGGTGTTCGCGCACCTCTTCGGCCAGCTGGTACCAGTGCCGGCGAACCTCGGGGGGCACCGGATCTGCCTCTGTTGAGCTCACGTTTGCAGGTTATCCGTTAGGCACCGGAATCGCCGCCGGGTCGGTGGCCAGCACCTCGGCCGCCCGCCGGGCCAGCCCGAGGGCGGTCTGCGCCCAGCGCGCCGTGGCGCCGGCCAGCCCACAGGCCGGGCTGACGCCGATCTGGCGGGCCAGCACCGCACGGGGGAACCCGATCCGGTCGGTGACGGCGGCCGCCGCGGCGGCGACCTGCTCCACCGAGGGCGGGCGCTGCGGGGCGGTCCCCGGCAGCACACCCAGCAGCACCGTGCGACCGGCGTCGACGAACTCGGCGATCCCGTCGTAGTCGGCGTCGCCGAGCCGGCCGGCGTCCACCGCCACCGCACCGATACCGCTGCGCCGCAACAGCTTCCACGGAACTTCCGAGGCGCAGCTGTGCACCAGCACGTCGGCGCCAACCACGGCCAGGCAGCTCTCCAGCAGCGCGACGGCCACCGCCTCGTCCACCGCGGGCACCGGGCTCAGCGCGGTCACCCCGGCCAGCCCTCCGGTCAGCACCGCGCCCAGCGACGGTTCGTCGAACTGCACCACCACCGGGGTGTCCAGCCGCCGCGACAGCTCGCGGCGGTGCGCGGCGACCCCCTCGGCCAGTGATGCCGCCAGGTCGCGGGTGGCGCCCGGGTCGGTGAGCGCCCGGTGCCCGCCTGCCAACTCCAACTCGGCGGCCAGCGTCAGCGGTCCGGGGGCCTGCACCTTGACCGGGTGCCCGCTGCCACGCAACCCGGCGGTCTCCCAGGCTTCTTCGAGGGCGTCGGCGTCCTCACCGAGCAGGCTGATGGCGCGCCGGGTGACCGCACCGGGGCGCGCAGCAATCCGGTAGCCGCGCGGGTTGGTGTCGACGGCGATGTCGACCAGCAACGCACCGGCCCGGCCGATCATGTCGGCGCCCACCCCGCGCGCCGGCAGTTCGACGATGTGGGCCATCGCGGCACCCAACTCGCCAACCACCACCTCGGCGGCTTGGCGGGCCGAGACACCCGGCCACGAGCCGATCCCGGTGGCGGTGGCGAAAACACTCATCCGGCAACCGTATCGGGCACTGATACTCGTCGGCGGCGCGGAACCGCTAACCGGTCACGCTAGAATTCTGTACATGGAGACGCTTCCGCTAGCCGAAGTTCGAGCCAACCTCTCCAAGCTCGTCGATGAGGCCGTTCGGACCCATGAACGGATCGAAGTCACTCGGCTGGGCCGCCGGGCCGCGGTCATTCTCAGCGCCGACGACTATGACGCGATCATGGAATCCATCGCGGTCCTGGGCGATAGCGACCTCATGCATGAGATTCGAGCGGCTGAGGCCGAGGCGGAGAGCGGCCAGGTTCATTCACTCGACGAGGTCACCGAGGAGATGCGGGCCGTCGGGCGACTCCCGTCGTGACCCACCGGATTGAGATGACCAGTTCGGCCAAGCGAGCGCTCACCGAACTCCTGCCGGAGGTTGTCGCCGTCGCCTGCTGGGAGTTCATCCGCGGCCCACTCGCCGAGAATCCCTACCGGGTGGGCAAACCACTTCGCGGTACGTTGGCCGGCCGGTATTCGGCGCGCCGCGGCCAATTCCGGGTGATCTACCACATCATCGATGAGCGAGTCGTCGTACGGGTCATTGCCATCGCCCACCGTCGGGACGCTTATCGGTGACACCAGCGGCGGATTGGGAGCCTGGGCACTGCCGTGGTGGCACGAAAGCAACGACGCGGCAACCGTATCGGGCTAGCGTTCGACCGGTGAGGACGCGGTGGCTGCTACCCGTCTGCGCTGCCGTCGTGCTGGCCGGCTGCACCCGGGTGGTCACCGGCGCCGCGGCGCTGCCGGCCACCCAGACCCCCGGGCCACTGCTGCCGGCGGGTGTCGACGTCGAACGGATCGTGCTGGACACCGCGCGAATGCAGGCCATCACCGGCGCCGGCGCTCATCTGACGGTCATCCCCACCATGGATGTCCGGTCGCCGGTGGACATCGAAGCGCTGGCTGCAACCGTGCCTGCCGACTGCCGGTTCCGCTACGCCGAGACCGCGGTCTTCGGCCGCGAATTCACCCAATTCCACAAGACGACGTTTCAGTACCCGCCCAAGGCCGCGCTGATCTCCGAGGCCGTCGCCGCCTACCCCGACGCCGACAGCGCCCGCCGCGCCTTCGGCGCGCTGATGGGCAACGTCGCCGCCTGCTCCGAGACATCGGCCGGGATGACGCTGGTCGGCGACTGGGACGCCGACGAGCAGTCGCTGCGCACCCGGGCCGGCCGGTGCGGCAGCGACTACCTGGTCAAATCCGCGATGCTGCTGGAAGTCACCTTCTGCGGCTTCGGCGAGTCGGCGGCCGAGCTGGTCCTGACCAATCTGGCGGCCGGCGCGCCGGGTTGATGCTCAGCGTGGCCGGTAGGCGTGCGCACGGTGCTTAACGGCGACGACAAGGACGGCATGCCGCTGTTCGTCGATGCGCAGCAACACCCGGTAGTCGCCGCGACGGGCGCTACGGTACGGGGCCAAATCGCCGCGCATCGGCTTACTCAGCCGATGCGGATTGTCGGCCAGGGCGCCGGTGACGAACTCCACGACGGCGGTGGCGATTTTGTGCGGGAGGCATTCGAGGTCGCGCCGGGCGGGTCCGTCCACCTCGATGCGGTACGGGCCCCCGGGCGCGCTCATCGTGGCGGCAGGCCGAACTGTCCGCGGAGTTCATCTCCGCTCATCGTTGCTCCCTCGGCATACTCACGCTCCGCTTGGGCGATATCGGATCGAATCCCCGGCTGGGACAGCCAGTAGACGGTCTCCTGCAGCGATTCCAGGTCGTCAGCGGACATCAGTACCGCAGCGGGGCGGCCGTGCTTGGTGATCGTGATGATGTCATGCGTCGCTTGTGCATCGTCGACCAGCGCGGAGAGCTTGTCTTTGGCCTCGCCGAGGGGTACCGACCGCATATCGGCATTGTAGCCGCACTTTAGGCCACAAGGCCGTCCTGGAAAACCGGCAGGTTGGCGCCGAGCGTGTAACCAGCGCGAAAACCGGGCCGAATTTTCGCGCTGAGTACACGTTGGGCGGGGGGGTGGGGGCCAGGGGCCAGGGGCCAGGGGCGAGGGGGTGGGGGCCAGGGGCGAGGGGGTGGGGGCCAGGAGCGAGGGGGTGGGGGCCAGAGGCGAGGGCTGGGCGCCGGCACCGGCGCGGCCCGGGCGTCAGGGCGAGGTGCCGGCGATGACGGCGCTGGCGATCACCTCGTCACCACCCGGGTCGGGCCGGTAGCAGGCCAGGGTCTGGCCGCACGCCACCCCGCGCAGCGGCTCGGCGAGGCGCACCCGCAGCTCGTCGCCGACAACCTCCGCCACCGCGCCCACGGCCTCGCCGTGCGCGCGGACCTGCACCTGGCACTCGACCGGGCCGGCGAACGCACTCCCCGAGGTGAACACCGCCGACCGGCCGGTCAGCTCCCACACCTCCAGTTCGGCGGCACCGCCCACGGTGACAGTCCCGGTGGCGGCGTCGATACCGGTCACATACCGCGGCTGCCCGTCGGGGCCGGGCCCGGCGATGCCCAGCCCCTTGCGCTGGCCGATGGTGAAGCCGTGCACCCCGTCGTGCTCGGCCAGCACCGCACCGCCGGTGTCGACGACGGCGCCCGGGCGCACCCCGATCCGCTCGCCCAGGAAGGTCCGGGTGTCACCGGTCGGGATGAAGCAGATGTCGTGGCTGTCCGGCTTGGACGCCACCGCCAGCCCGCGGTCGGCGGCCTCGGCGCGGATCTGTGCCTTGGGGGTGTCGCCGACCGGGAACGCCGCGTGCCGCAGCTGGTCGGCGGTGAGCACGGCCAGCACGTAGGACTGGTCCTTGTCGGCGTCCACCGCCCGGCGCAGCCGCCCGCCGGAGAGCCGGGCGTAATGCCCGGTGGCCACCAGGTCGAAGCCGAGCGCCAGCGCCCGGGCGGCCACCGCGGAGAACTTGATCTTCTCGTTGCACTTCACGCACGGGTTCGGGGTCTCCCCGCGGGCGTAGGCCGCCACGAAGTCGTCGATCACTTCGGCTTTGAACTTGTCCGCGAAATCCCAGACGTAGAACGGAATCCCGAGAACGTCGGCGACCCGGCGGGCATCCCCGGCGTCCTCCTTGGAGCAGCAGCCCCGCGAACCGGTGCGCAACGTGCCCGGCTGCTGGGACAGCGCCAGGTGCACCCCGACCACGTCGTGACCGGCGTCGACCATCCGGGCCGCGGCCACCGAGGAGTCCACGCCCCCGCTCATCGCGACGACGACCTTCATCGCGGCACCCCCGCACCCGCCAGCATCGCCTGCCGGGCCCGGCCCACCACGCCGGGCAGCACCGCCAGCACCGCGTCGACGTCGGCGTCGGTGCTGGTGTGCCCCAGTGACAGCCGCAGCGACCCGCGAGCATCGAGGGGATCGGCGCCCATCGCCAGCAGCACATGCGACGGCCGGGCCACCCCGGCGGTGCACGCCGAACCGGTCGAGCATTCGATTCCGTTGGCGTCCAACAGCATCAGCAGCGAATCGCCCTCGCAGCCGGCGAAGCTGAAGTGCGCGTTGCCGGGCAGCCGGGCATCGCGGGACCCGTTGACGCGGGTGTCGGAAATCTCGGCGAGGACCGCGCCGATGAGCCGGTCGCGCAGACCGCACAGCCGTGCGGCGTTGACATCCAGCGACTCCACCGCGATCCGCAGTGCCGTCGCCATCCCCACCGCGGCGGCGACATCGATGGTGCCGGAACGGATGTCGCGTTCCTGTCCGCCACCGTGGGTCAACGGCACACAGCTCACGTCGCGGCGCACCAGCAGCGCGCCGGCCCCGACGGGCCCGCCGAACTTGTGCGCGGTCACGCTCAGCGCCGACAGCCCGCTGGCGGCGAAGTCGACCGGCAGCGCACCCACCGCCTGCACCGCGTCGCTGTGCATCGGCACCCCGAACTCGGCGGCCACCGCGGCCAGTTCGGCGACCGGCAGGACGGTGCCGACCTCGTTGTTGGCCCACATCACCGAGACCAGCGCCACGTCGTCGCCCAGAGTCTCACGCAGCGCGGCCGGCGACACCGACCCGTCGGCGCCGGTGGGCAGCCAGGTCACCTCGGCGCCCTCGTGTTCGGCCAGCCAGTTCACCGCGTCCAGCACGGCGTGGTGCTCGACCTCGCTGGCGATGATCCGCCGCCGGCGCGGGTCGGCGTCCCGGCGGGACCAGTAGATGCCCTTGACGGCCAGGTTGTCGCTCTCGGTGCCGCCGCCGGTGAACACCACCTCCGACGGGCGCGCGCCGAGCTGGGCGGCGACGGCTTCCCGGGACTCCTCCAGCCGGCGCCGCGCCGCCCGGCCCGCGGTGTGCAGTGAGGAGGCGTTGCCGACCGTGCCCATCGCGGCCGTCATCGCCTCGATGGCAGCGGGGTACATCGGGGTGCTGGCAGCGTGATCCAGGTAGACCATGACCCGCCCAGAATACCGGCGCACCGGCCCGGCCAGACCGTCAGCAGGCGACGGCGCGCGGCTGCGGGTTTGCGTCCCGCACCAGGGCCCGGCAGCGTTCGGCGAGCTCACGCCGATCGGTGCCCGGCAGCTGCAGCGGCGCCACCTGCACGTGGGCGACGGTGCGCCGCTCGCGCACCAGCCGGCGCATCGACGACAGCAGCGCGTCGTCGCCGACGAAAGCGGGCACGGTCGAGGGCGACCCGTCGCCGTGCCGGTAGCTCAGCCGCAGCGGCTGCACCGGTCGCGCGGCATCGACGGCGGCCTGGAACATCGCCGGGTAGAAGCCCCCCGAGCGCTGGTGCGCCGGCCCGCAGAAGGTGGTGGCCTCCGGGAACGCCACCACGGTGCGGCCGGCCCGCAACCGGTCCGCGATGGCGCCGACCACCCCGGGTAGCCGCCGCAGGCTCTCCCGCTCGATCGGGATGATCTTCATGATGCGGGCCAGCGGGCCCACGGCCGGCCAGCTGATCAGGTCGGCGCGCGCCACGAACGATCCCGGGGACACCGCCCCGATGACGAACACGTCCAGCCAGGACACATGCCCGCTGACCACCAGCACACCGCGCAGGTTGCGGACCGGGTCACCGGAGAGCGCGACCCGCACCCCGAAGCAGCGCAGCACCAGCCGGCAGCAACTGCGCTGCACCCGGGACCGGCCCGGCATCGGCACCGCGAGCAGCGGCAGCACCGGGATCAGCAGCAGCGCCGAGGCGATCCGCAGCGCCACCACCGCCGGCGCGGACCGCCGGACGCCGGTGCGCACGCAGCCGGTGCTGCACGACGCCCGCGGCAGCCACGGGTGGCTCATCAGATGTCGGCCGCCGCGGCCGCCGACCGCAGCCGGCGCAGGTAGCGGGTGTCGGCCTGGCTGCGGGCCAGCAGCGCCGGGAAGTCCCCCACCCCGAAGTCCGGGTCGTGCGCCGGCTCTCCGCAGATCTGCGCGCCCAGCCGCAGGTAGCCGCGCAGCAGCGGTGGAATGACCGGGCGGGCCGGTGGCACGATGTCGTCCAGGCCACGGCCGTCGAGCAGCACCGGCCGGTACGGCGTCAGCCGGTACGGCGAGGAGTGCCGGCGCCGCACGAAGTCGCGGACCCCGCGGAGCTGGCTGCCCGGCGGCCCTTCGCCGTTGACCGGCACCGACACACAGCCGGTGACGTAGTCGTAGTCGCAGCGATCCAGGTAGGCCAGGATGCCGGCCCACATCAGCAGCACCACCGCGCCGCTGCGGTGGCCGGGCCGCACCACCGCACGGCCCATCTCGACCAGCGACGGCCGCAGCGGGTCCAGCGCGGTGACGTCGAATTCGGTAGCGGTGTAGAGCCCGCCGGCGGCGATCGCGCCGGTCGGCGGCAGCATCCGGTAGCAGCCGACCAGGACGCCGGAGGCGTCGTCGCGGACCAGCAGGTGGTCGCTGAATTCGTCGAAGCGGTCGGCGTCCAGCCCATCGGTGGCGCCGGACAGCGCAAAGCCCGGTTCGGTGCTGAACACGTCGTAGCGCAACCGCTGGGCGGCCTCGATCATGGCCGGATCGGTGGAGAGCAGCAGCGAGTAGCGCGGGGTCTTGGTGGACGAGGTTGACTTGTCGGGGGCGATGAGTACAGATCCAGTGCTCACAACGGCCACGGTGACGGGTCCGCAAGACGTGACGGCAAGCACCGCGTGACATCCGGGTGCATGCTCGGTGACGAATTCGTGGCCCGCATGGCATGGTGAACCGGTGAAGAGCCGGGCCGCGATCCTGCGCGAGGTGGGCGGGCCGTGGTCGGTGGAGGACTTCGAACTGGATCCGCCGCGGGCCGGCGAGGTGCTGGTGCAGATGGCCGCAGCCGGCCTGTGCCACTCCGACGATCACATCCGCACCGGCCACCTGTCGGCGCCCACCGGCCCGGCCATCCCGCGGCCGACGATCGGCGGCCACGAGGGCTCGGGCGTCGTCGTCGAGGCCGGCGCGGGGGTGACCCGATTCGCCCCGGGTGACCACGTGGTGACGTCCTTCGTCGCGGTCTGCGGCCACTGCCGTTGGTGCACAAGCGGTATGGAGTATCTCTGCGACGCCGGGGCGGGCACGCTGGTGCCCGGGATGCCGACCGACGGCACCTTCCGGCACCACAGCCGCGACGGCCACGACCTCGGGCACACCTCGAAGATCGGCGCGTTCGCCCAGCACACCGTGGTCTCCGCCGATTCGCTGGTCAAGATCGACCGCCGGCTGCCCCTGGTGCCCAGCGCGCTGCTGTCGTGCGCGGTGCCCACCGGCTACGGGTCGGCGGTGCACCGGGCCGGGGTGCGCGCTGGCGACACCGTGGTGGTGATCGGCGCCGGCGGCATCGGAACCGCGGCCATCCAGGGGGCGAGGATCGGGGGCGCGGCCAACGTCGTCGCCGTCGACCCGGTCGAGTTCAAGCGCGCCAGCGCGCCCCGGTTCGGCGCCACCCACGTCACCGCCACGATCGCCGAGGCCGTCGAGGCGGTGCGGGACCTGACCCGCGGGGTGATGGCCGACGGCGTCGTGCTGGCCCCGTCGACCATCACCGCGGCCGACGTCGGGGGCGCCCTGACGCTGACCCGCAAGGGCGGCACCTGCGTGCTGACCGGGCTGACTTCGCCGCTGACCCGCTCCATCGACGTCAACCTGCAGGAGTTCATCCTGATGAACAAGAACCTGTGCGGCACCGTGTTCGGCTCGTGCAATCCGACCACCGAAATCCCTTTGCTGGCGGGGCTTTACGACGCGGGCCGGCTGCGCCTGGACGAGATGATCACCCGGCGCTACCGGCTCGACGACATCAACGACGCATTCGACGACCTGCGCAGCGGCCGGCTGATCCGCGGTGTCATCGACTTCGGGCGCTGACCGCCTCGGCGATCACCTTGGTCTGCAGGTATTCCTCGAACCCGGCCAGCCCCATCTCCCGGCCGATCCCGGACTGCCGGTAACCGCCGAACGGCACGTCGGGGCTGTACCAGACCCCGCCGTTGACGTTGACGGTGCCGGTGCGCAGCCGCGACACCACCCAGGCCACCCGATCCGGGTCGGCGCCGGCCACCGCGCCGGACAGCCCGTAGGGCGAGTCGTTGGCGATGCGCACCGCGTCGGCGTCGCCGTCGTGGGCCAGCACCACCAGCACCGGCCCGAAGATCTCCTCGCGGGCCACCCGGGCGTCGTTGGTCAGCCCACCGATCACCGTCGGCTCGATGTAGAAACCGGTGCTCAAACCGGCCGGCCGGCCGCCGCCGCAGGCGAACGAGCCGCCCTCGGCGACGGCCAACCGCAGGTAACCCTCGACGCGGTCGCGCTGCCTGGCCGAGATCACCGGCCCGCAGACGGTAGCCGGATCGGCCGGATCACCGAGCGTCAGGCCCGTCATGGCCGCCGCGGTGGCGACGACGGCCTCCTCGTAGCGCTGCCGGGGCACCAGCAGCCGGGTGGTGAATGCGCAGCCCTGCCCGGCGTGCGTCGCCACGGTCCTGGCCGCCGCGGCGCAGGCGGCCGGCAGGTCGGCGTCGTCGAGCACGATGTAGGCCGACTTGCCGCCCAGTTCCAGGCAGACCTTCTTGACGGTGCCCGCCGCGGCCGCCATGACCGACCGGCCGGTCGCGGTCGAGCCGGTGAACGACACCAGGTCGACTCGGGGATCCCCGGCCAGCTGCGCCCCCAGCCGGTGGTCGCTCGAGGTGACGATGTTGACGACGCCGGCCGGAAAGTCGGTGTTCTCGGCGATGATCCGGCCGACCTCGGCGGCGCACCACGGCGTGTCCGGTGCCGGCTTGAGCACCACGGTGTTGCCGGCGGCCAGCGCGGGCCCCAGCTTGGCCAGGTTGATCTGGTGCGGGAAGTTCCACGGTGTCACCGCGCCCACCACCCCGAACGGCTCCCGGACCAGGGTTCGCCGGGTGGTGACGCCCAGCGGCACTGCCTCGCCGAGATCGGTTGCCCACGAGTAGGTTTCGACCAGCCCGGCGACGTAGCCCAGAGCGTCGACCGGGGTTTGCAGGTGCCCGCCGTAGGTCAGCGACACCGGGGCGCCCACCTCGGCCACGGTCAGCGCGCGCAGCGGCTCGATCTCGGCGTTGAGCGCGTCGCACAGCTGGCGCAGGCAGTGCACCCGCAGGGCGGTGTCGCGCGACCAGGCGTCGAAGGCGGTGCGGGCGGCGGCGATGGCGCGGTCCATGTCGGCCGCGTCCGCGTCGGCCGCGAGTCCCAGCGGCTCTTCGGTGGCCGGGTTGACGGTGGCGAAGGTGCCGCTGCCGCCCGGTTGCAGGCGACCCTCGATCAGCAGCGCCGAGCTCATCGCCGACCGTCGATCAGGAACCCTTCCAGTTCACCGCTTTCCCGCCAGTCGTGCAGGATGTCGGCGTATTCGGTTGGGCTGCCGAAGAAGAAGCTGTCCTGGTTCAGCCGCGCGTCGGCGTGGCCCTCCCGGTTGTAGTAACCGGGGGTGCACGACTCCCGCCGCCCGGCTATCACGGCGGAGCGCTGCACCACGGTGTCCACCCAGGCCGCTTCGGCCTCGGCGGTGGCCTCCAGTTCGGTGACGCCATGCGCCAGCGCCCAGGCGATCACCCAGGCGACGTGCCGGGACTGGGTGTCGATCAGATACGGGAAGTTCACGGTGAAACCGGACTGCGCAACGCTTTCGATGAAGCAGTTCGGCAGGCCGTTGACGTGCAGGCCGTGCAGCGTGCGCACCCCGTCGGCCCACCGCTCGGTGAGCGTCACGCCGTCGCGGCCGACGATCTCGAAGCCGGCGCGCTGCCGGTAGTCGGTGCCGACCTCGAAGCCGGTCGCGAAAATCAGGCAGTCCAAGCCGTATTCGACGCCGTCGACGACGACACCGCGCGCGGTGACCTGCTCGACCCCGCGGCCGTGCGTGTCGATGAGGGTGACGTTGTCCCGGTTGAACGCCGGCAGGTACTCGTCGTGGAAGCAAGGCCGTTTGCAGAAGTAGCCGTACCACGGCTTGAGCGCCTCGGCGGTGGCGGCGTCGGTGACGGTGGCGTCGATGCGCGCCCGGATCTGTTCCATCTTGGCGAAGTCGGCCAGCTCCGCGGCCTGTCTGGCGCCCGCGCCGTGCCGCACGATGGGCAGCGTCTTGGTCAGGCTGGTCCAGGCGTCGTCGACCAGATCCTCGTCGGAATGCCCGCCGGCGGTGAGGATCTGGAAGTTCTCGATGCGCCGTCGCTGCCAGCCCGGCTGCAGGGTGGCCGCCCACTGCGGGTCGGTGGGCCGGTTGTCGCGGACGTCCACCGTCGACGGGGTGCGCTGAAATACGAACAGCTGCCCCGCCGCTTCGGCCAGCCGCGGCACGCACTGGATGGCGGTGGCGCCGGTGCCGACGATCCCGACCCGCCTGTCGGCCAGGTGCTCCAGGCCGGCGCCGGTGTAGCCGTAGTCCCAGCGGCTGGTGTGGAAGGCGTGGCCGCCGAACGTTTCGATACCGGGTATGCCCGGCAGTTTCGGCTTCTGCAGATAGCCGTTTGCCATCGAGACGAATCGGGCCCGGATCGCATCGCCGCGGTCGGTCGAGATCACCCAGCGTGAATCGGCGGCGTCCCAGCGGATCTCGCGGACCTCGGTCTGCAGGCAGGCGTCGCGGTACAGGTCGTAGTGCCGCGCGATGGCGCGGCAGTGCGCGAAGATCTCGGCGCCCTTGGCGTACTTCTCGGTGGGCAGATAGCCCAGTTCTTCCAGCAGCGGCAGGTAGATGTAGGACTCGACGTCGCAGGCGATGCCGGGATAGCGGTTCCAGTACCAGGTTCCGCCGACGTCGGCGGCCTTGTCGATCAGCCGCAGCGAGGCGACGCCCAACTCGCGCAGCCTTGCCCCGGTGAGCAGCCCGCCGAAACCGGCGCCGACGATCGCGACGTCGACCTCGTCGTGCAGCGGTGCCCGGCTGAAATCCGGATCGGCCCACGGGTCTTCGCCGAACGCCGCGAAACGTCCGGCGACCTCGAGGTATTGCGCGACGCCGTCCGGGCGCAGCCGGGCGGCCCGCTCCCGGGCGTAGCGCAGGCGCAGCGCGTCGGGGTCGAATGGCACGGACTCGGGCACCACGGGCGGAATGGTACTCCGCCGGGCACCGGCGGAAGCTAGCCCAGGCGGGCTTTGGCCGCCGCGGTGGGCCGCGGGACGACCTGGCCGGCTTTCGCGGTAACGGCCTCGGCGCGCACCAGCAGTATGTGATAACTGATCGATGGCCCGTGAAGCACAGAAGTCCCCGACACGCGCCGCGTGCGGGGACTTCTGCGACTGGCGGCCGGATCAGCCCTTGCGGGCCTTGACCGCCTCGGTCAGCTGCGGGGCGACCTTGAACAGGTCGCCGACCACGCCGTAGTCGGCGATCTCGAAGATCGGCGCCTCTTCGTCCTTGTTGACCGCGACGATGGTCTTCGAGGTCTGCATGCCGGCGCGGTGCTGGATCGCCCCGGAGATGCCCAGCGCGATGTAGAGCTGCGGCGACACCGTCTTGCCGGTCTGGCCGATCTGGAACTGACCGGGGTAGTACCCGGAGTCCACCGCCGCCCGGGAGGCCCCGACCGCGGCGCCCAGGGCGTCGGCCAGTTCCTCGACCACGTGGAAGTTCTCCGCGCTGCCCACGCCCCGGCCGCCGGCCACGACGATGGCGGCCTCGGTCAGCTCCGGACGGTCGCCTGCCACTGCGGGCTCGCGGGAGGTGATCTTGGTCGCGTTCTCGGCGGGTGCCGGTACCTCGACACCGACCTGCTCACCGGCGCCGGCGGCGGGCTGCGGCTCGACGGCCCCGGCCCGCACCGTGATCACCGGGGTGTCGCCGTTGGCCTTCGCCTCCACGGTGAACGCACCACCGAAGATGGAGTGCACCCCGACCGCACCCGCCTTGACCTCGATGACGTCGACCAGCAGCCCGGACCCGATCCGCGCGGCCAGCCGGCCGGCGATCTCCTTGCCGTCGGCGTTGGCGGCCAGCAGCACCCCGGCCGGGGCGTTCGACTCGGCCAGCGCGGCCAGCACGTCGACGTACGGGGTGATCAGGTACTCACCCACCGCGTCGGATTCGGCGACGTAGATCTTGGCGGCGCCGGCCGCCTTGAGCCCGTCGACCAGCGGGGCCGCGGTGCCGGGCACACCCACCACCACCGCGGCTGGCTCACCCAGCGCGCGGGCCGCGGTGATCAACTCGGAGCTGACCTTCTTCAGCGCCCCGTCAGCGTGCTCGACGAGCACCAGTACTTCAGCCATGTTGTCTTCTTCCTCGAGTATTGGGGGCTCTAGATGATCTTCTGGGCGACCAGGTACTCGGCGACCTTGGTGCCGCCGTCGCCTTCGTCGGCGACCTTCTCGCCGGCGGTCTTGGCCGGCTTGGGGGTCGCCGCCAGCACCGTCGTGCCGGCGCCGTCCCGGCCGACCTCGTCGGCCTCGACGCCGATCTCGGCCAGGGTCAGCACCGTGACCTCCTTCTTCTTGGCGGCCATGATGCCCTTGAAGGACGGGAACCGGGGCTCGTTGATCTTCTCGGTCACACTGACCACCGCCGGCAGCGCCGCCTCCAGGTGGAACACCCCCTCGTCGGTCTCCCGCTCGCCGATGGCCTTGCCACCCTCGACGGTGAGCTTGCGCAGGTGGGTCAGCTGCGGCACGCCCAGGTACTCGGCGATGATGGCCGGCACCGCGCCGCCCACCCCGTCGGTGGACTCGTTGCCGGCGATCACCAGGTCGGTGCCCTCGATGGTGCCCAACGCCCGGGCCAGCGCCCACGCGGTCTGGATGACGTCGGAACCCTTCATGCCGTCGTCGAGCAGGTGCACCGCCTTGTCGGCGCCCATCGACAGCGCCTTGCGGATCGCCTCGCCGGCCCGCTCCGGGCCGGCGGTCAGCACCGTCACCGTCGACTCGCCGCCCTCCCGCTCCTTGATCAGCAGCGCCTCTTCGACCGCGCGCTCGTTGATCTCGTCGAGCACGGCGTCGGCTGCGTCACGATCCAGGGTGAAGTCACCGTCGGTCAGCTTGCGCTCCGACCAGGTGTCTGGGACCTGCTTGATCAGGACCACGATGTTCGTCATGGGTGTGGTTCGTCCTCCTCGAAGGGGTCTTGCAGCGGCCAGCCGCAGGACCGGGTCACGATTCACGCAACCGCATAATTTTGCTACTCGTGAGTAACTTCGCGCGGTTCGCCTGTACAGCGTAGCGGGTCGGCGGAACCGGTTATCCCTGCCCATAGGGGTGACCCGTTCGGCGCGGGCACGCCTCGCGTTAGCCTGCCTATGCAATGAAATCCTCTGACCGCCCCGATCGCACCGCCGCACCGCCCGCCGAGACCGGGCTGGTGCTGACCGGGGAACGCACCATTCCGGGCCTCGACGTCGAGAATTACTGGTTCCGCCGGCACCAGGTGGTCTATGAGTGGCTGGTGCCGCGCTGCACCGGTCGCGACGTGCTGGAGGCCGGTTGCGGCGAGGGTTACGGCGCCGACCTGATCGCCGCCGTGGCGGGCGACGTGACCGCGCTGGACTACGACGACGCCACCGTCGCCCACGTGCGGGCCCGCTACCCCCGGGTGCGGGCGGTGCAGGGCAACCTGGCCGCGCTGCCGCTGCCCGACGCCTCGGTGGACGTGGTGGTCAACCTCCAGGTCATCGAACACCTGTGGGACCAGGCCGGGTTCGTCGCCGAGTGCGCGCGGGTGCTGCGGCCATCCGGGCTGCTGGTGGTCTCCACGCCCAACCGGATCACCTTCTCCCCCGGCCGGGACACCCCCCTCAATCCGTTCCACACCCGCGAACTCGACGCCGCCGAGCTGACCGAACTGCTGGCCGGCGGGGGTTTCGCGGTCACCGGGGTGCACGGGGTGTTTCACGGGCCGGCGCTGCGGGCGATCGACGCCCGGCACGGCGGTTCGATCATCGACGCGCAGATCGCGCGTGCGCTGGCCGACGCGCCGTGGCCGGACGAACTGGCCCGCGATGTCGCGGCGGTGACCACCGCCGACTTCGAGATCGTCGCCGCGGGCGCCGATTCCGCGTACCCGGTCGACGACAGCCTCGATCTGATCGCGATCGCGGTGCGGCCATGAGCAACCCGACTCCGGCCCCCGGCCTGTTCACCCTGGTGCTGCACACCCACCTGCCGTGGCTGGCCCACCACGGCCGCTGGCCGGTCGGCGAGGAGTGGCTGTATCAGTCCTGGTCGGCGGCGTATCTGCCGCTGCTGCGGGTGCTGCGCACACTGGCCGGCGAGGGCCGGCGCGGACTGATCAGCCTGGGCGTGACACCGGTGGTCGCCGCACAGCTGGACGACCCGTACTGCCTGGACGGCATGCACCACTGGCTGTCCAACTGGCGGCTGCGGGCCGTCGAGGCCACCACCCTGCCGGATCTGCGCGACTTCGGGGTGCGCGAATGCGCCGCGGCCGAGCAGGCGCTGGACGACTTCGCCGTCGGCTGGCGGCACGGCGGCAGCCCGCTGCTGCGCGGCCTGATCGACGCCGGCACCATCGAACTGCTCGGCGGCCCGCTGGCGCACCCGTTCCAGCCGCTGCTGGCGCCGCGGCTGCGGGAATTCGCGCTGCGCGAAGGGCTGGCCGACACCCGGCAGCGGCTGGCGCACACCCCGACCGGCATCTGGGCGCCGGAGTGCGCCTACACCCCGGGGCTGGAACGTGAGTACGCCACGGCCGGCGTCAGCCATTTCATGGTCGACGGCCCGTCGCTGCACGGCGACACCGCGCTGGGCCGCCCGGTCGGCGACAGCGGTGTGATCGCGTTCGGGCGCGACCTGACCGTCAGCTACCGGGTGTGGTCGCCGAAGTCGGGGTATCCCGGCCACGGCGCCTACCGGGATTTCCACACCTACGACCACCGCACCGGCCTCAAGCCCGCCCGGGTCACCGGCCGCAATGTTGCGCCGGACGACAAGGCCCGCTATGAGCCGCAGCGCGCCGACGCCGCCGTCGACGCCCACGTCGCCGACTTCGTCGAACTGGTGCGCCGCCGGCTCTTCTCCGAGTCCGAGCGGATCGGCCGGCCGGCGCACGTGATCGCCGCGTTCGACACCGAATTGTTCGGGCACTGGTGGTTCGAAGGTCCGGTATGGCTGGAGCGGGTGCTGCGGGCACTGCCGGCGGCCGGGGTGCGCGTCGGCACGCTCGCCGATGCGATCGACACCGGATTCGTCGGCGGCACGGTCGAATTGCCGCCCAGCTCTTGGGGTTCGGGCAAGGACTGGCAGGTGTGGGCCGGCGACCAGGTCGCCGATCTGGTGCAGCTCAACACCGAGGTGGTGGATTTGGCGCTGGCCACCGTCGACAAGGCGCTGGCGCACAACACCACAATGGACGGCCCCACCCCGCGGGACCGGGTCGCCGACCAGATCCTGCGCGAGACGCTGCTGACCGTCTCCAGCGACTGGCCGTTCATGGTGAGCAAGGACTCGGCCGCCGACTACGCCCGGTATCGCGCCCACCTGCACGCACACGCCACCCGGGAGATCGCCGACGCGCTGGCATCCGGCCGCCGCGAGGTGGCCCAGCGGTTGGCCGACGGCTGGAACCGCGCCGACGGCCTGTTCGGCGCCCTGGACGCCCGGCGGCTGCGATGACGCCTCGCCCCCTCCCCCGCGGGCGTGCACGGTTGTACGCGAAACCACCGCGCGTGGCGGCATTCTGCGCACCCCCGCGGCAAGGGTGGGCACCCCGAGGGCGGGCGCTCGGATGAAGATCCTGATGGTGTCGTGGGAGTACCCGCCGGTGGTGATCGGCGGGCTGGGCCGGCACGTGCATCACCTGTCCACCGCGCTGGCCGCGGCCGGCCACCAGGTCGTGGTGCTGTCCCGGCAGCCGGCCGGCACCGACCCGAGCACGCACCCGTCGTCGGACGGGATCAGCGAGGGCGTGCGGGTGATCGCCGCGGCGCAGGACCCGCACGAGTTCGGCTTCGGCACCGACATGATGGCCTGGACGCTGGCCATGGGTCACGCCATGATCCGGGCCGGCCTGAGGCTGGACTTCGTTCCCGAAGTGGTGCACGCCCACGACTGGCTGGTCGCCCACCCCGCCATCGCGCTGGCCGAATTTCATGATGTGCCATTGGTTTCCACCATCCATGCCACCGAAGCCGGCCGGCATTCCGGTTGGGTGTCCGGTCGGCTGAGCCGGCAGGTGCACGCATCGGAATCCTGGCTGGTGCACGAATCCGATTCGCTGATCACCTGTTCGGTGTCGATGCGCGACGAGATCACCGAACTGTTCGGCCCCGGCCTGGTCGAGACCACCGTGATCCGCAACGGGATCGACGTCACCAGTTGGCCGTTCGCGGCCCGCCGGCCGCATGCCGGCCCGCCCGAGCTGGTCTATGTGGGGCGGCTGGAGTACGAGAAGGGCGTGCACGAGGCGATCGCCGCGCTGGCCCGGGTCCGGCGCCGGCACCCGGGGACCACGCTCACCATCGCAGGGGACGGCACCCAGCAGGACTGGCTGGTGCAGTGCGCGCGAAAACACCGGGTGCTCAAGGCGACCCGGTTCGCCGGACGCCTCGACCACGAGGGGCTGCTGGGGCTGCTGCATCGCGCCGACGCCGCGGTGCTGCCCAGCCACTACGAGCCGTTCGGGCTGGCCGCACTGGAGGCCGCCGCCGCCGGCACCCCGCTGGTGACCTCCAATGTCGGCGGTCTGGGCGAAGCCGTGATCGACGGGGTGACCGGGGTGTCGTGCCCGCCGCGCGATGTGGCCGGACTGGCCGCGGCGGTGTGCACCGTGCTCGACGACCCGGCCGCCGCGCAGCAACGCGCCCTCGCCGCCCGGGAGCGGCTCACCGCCGACTTCGACTGGCACACCGTCGCCGACGAAACGGCGCAGGTGTACCTGGCCGCCAAACGACGGGAGCGCGAGCCGCAGCCGCGCCGGCCGATCGTCGAGCACGCGCTGCCGGACCGGTAGGCGGCTCCCGCGACGGCCGTGACCACCCGCATGTGTGATGCGTTCTGACTGAAGGACTGATCGCGCGAACCCGGTTCCCCGCGCTGACCGCGCCTACAGCACACCCAGATCTGCCACGAAGTCCCGGATGCCCTGCCCCGCGGCACCGGCCAGGTCCTCGGCGATGCCGAACAGATTGAAGTCCGGCGGCGGAACGGCCGGGTACTCGGGCAGGAAGACGCCCATCCCGTTGAGCAACGGCTTCGCCGACTCCAGCAGATCGGCCAGCGGGCTGAAGCCGGGCCAGAGCTGCGCCGGGGTCGGCACGTCGGCGTAGCCGTTGGGGTTGTAGCCCAGGTCGATCAGCACCCGCAGCACCGGCTGCACCAAGTCCGCCAACGGGTCTCCGGCAACCGGGATGGCGCGCAGCGGCTCCAGCAGCGGCAGCTGCGCCGTCGGGATCAGGTAATAGTGCGTCACCCCGTCGTAGCCGGGCGATGTCGCCAGCGGCACCGCGTCCCGGATCTGCCCGGCCGTCAGGTTCACGTAGTTGGTGTGCACGTACATCGCACCCATCACCGCGTTGAGGTCGGCCAGCAGGTTCAGCGGGTACTGCGGGAAGTCGGCGACGAAATCGTACTGGCCGGTGTAGACGTCGGCCGGGTAGACGGTGTCCGGCGGCGTGGGACCGTAGAACGGCATGCCCAGCACCGGGATGTTGAACGTGAAGCGCGTGAACAGCCCGCCATCGGGATTGCACATGTTGCCGATCAGCATGAATGCCAGGTCATCTGGGCTCGGCCGCTGATCGGCGGGCAGGGCGTCGAGCGCCCGCATCTCCAGGGTGGCGATCACCGTGCTCTGCGAGTAGCCGAAAACCAGGATGTCGCCGCCGGGGGCGCGGGTCAGGATCGCGTTGTTGAGGATCAGCTGGCCCTGGGTCACCGACTGGTCCAGGGTGAGTCCGCTGATGAACGGGATGTTGACGCCTTCGGGCGTGTACAGCCCGAACGGGGTGTAGCCCGTATACAGCGGATTGGCCTGGATGTACGCGTCGTCGACGGCGGTCACCCAACTGGGCGCCGGCTGCGGATTCAGGGTGCCGCCCATGATGAACGCGATGGGGCCGGGGGTGGTATCGCCCCGGGCGGACGCGGTATTCAGCGCCGGGGTGGTCAGCAGCAGGCCGGTCATGGCATTCACCACGAGCACGTGACGCACCCAACGCGCACCCCGGCCGGCGGTCCAGGTCAGGACAGGCATGCGACTCCCCTGGCTGCGCATCGGGTTCGGCGGGTCAGCAAGGCAGCCTACCGCCAAACCTGCAGCGTGTTCGGTTGATCACCCGTGATTCGGTCTGCACCGGGGACCCGGCGGCACTGATGGGAGGCGCCGACGCGCAGGGCCTCGACATTCGTTCCGCCGCCACCCGCGACCGGGTCGTCCTGATCCCGGCGATCCTGCTGGTGGTGCTGTACGCGCTGCTGCGCGCGGCGCTGGCCCCGCCCTGCTGGTGGCCGGCGCTGCGTGCAGGCGCCGGTGGCGGGACAGGGCTTCGGCCCGCTCCCGGCCGTGGTCGACATCCTGCCCGCCGGCCCGGCGCAGCGCGCGACCTCCCGGCGCTCCGCGCGGTCCGGCGTGAAAGAGTTGGCCGATGCCGGTGCTTTCCGCGTTGCGGTTGAACATGACCAACGTCCCCGACCCGGCGGCTGATCACACGCAACGCTATCGCGCGGCGCTGGAGATGGCGGCCTACGCCGACGAGCACGGTGTCACCGCGATCGGTTGCGAAGAGCACCATCTGGCCGCGACCGGCTGGCTGCCCGCACCGCTGCTGCTGGCCGCCGCCGTGGCGGCGCGCACCAGCAAAGCCCGGATCAGCGTCAACGCACTGCTGGTGCCGCTCTACGATCCGGTGCGACTGGCCGAGGACATCGCCGTTCTCGACCACATCGCCGACGGCCGGTTCAGCTTCATCGCCGGAATGGGTTACCGGCCCGAGGAATACCACGCGGCCGGCAAAGACTGGCGCCGGCGCGGTCAGCTGATGGACGAGTGCATCGCGGCGCTGCTCGAGGCGTGGCGCGACGAACCGTTCGAGTACCGGGGGCAATCGGTGAGCGTGACCCCCAAGCCGAAGACCAAACCGCACCCGGTGTTCTTCATCGGCGGGATGAGCGAGGCCGCGGCGCGGCGGGCGGCCCGCTTCGGCCTGCCGTTCTCGCCCCCGATGCCCATGCCCGAGGTGGAGGCCGTCTACTGGCGCGCATGCGCGGAGCAGGGCGTCAGCGGTTTCGTGTTCTGCCCCGAAAACGGCAACACCGTAACGCATCTGACCACCGACCCGGAAGCCGCGTGGGCCAGCTGCGGGCAATACTTCCTCAACGAGGCAACCGAATACAGCGCCTGGTCCCGAGCAGAGGTGCCTCGGCCCAACGAGAGCCCGGCGGCCTCGGTCGCCGACCTGCGCCGGCTGGGCAAGGTGGAAGTCCTTACCCCCGAACAACTCATCGAGCAGTGCAAGGCGGGCAGGCGCGGCGTGACAGTGCACCCGCTGATCGGCGGGCTGCCGCTCGACGAGGGCTGGGCGAGCCTGCGGTTGCTCGGCGAACGGGTGCTGCCCGCACTCGAACGCCCCGGCGCTTGAGTGTGCAACCGAGGCGTTGACGCTGCGCCCACCACGGCAAAGTGCGAGTGGCCCACCCGGTGGCCGCAGAGTCAACGAGGGGCCGTTACCCCAGCAGCGCCCCGAAGTCGTCGGTCCGCACGTCGGCCGAGATCAGCGGCCCCCGCGCCGCAGTGCTCAGTGCGCCGCCTTCTTGCGCTCGATGTCGGCCAGTGCCGCGGCCAGCTCGGCGCGCTGCGCGGCCGACGTCTCCCAGGCCAGCTTCCGGTTCTTGACCACCTTGGCCGGCGCCCCCACCGCGATCGAGTAGTCCGGGATCACTCCCCGCACCACAGCGTGGGCGCCCAGCACACAGCCGCGGCCGATGCTGGTGCCGCGCAGCACCGTCACCTTGGTGGCGATCCAGGTGTCCGGGCCGATCCGGACCGGGCTCTTGACGATGCCCTGGTCCTTGATCGGTACACCGATGTCGTCCATCTTGTGGTCGAAGTCGCAGACGTAGCACCAGTCGGCCATCAGTGCCGACTCCCCGAACTCGACGTCGAGGTAGGCGTTGATGACGTTGTCGCGGCCCAGCACCACCTTGTCACCGAACCGCAGCGAGCCCTCGTGGGCTCGGATGGTGTTCTTGTCGCCGATGTGCACCCAGCGGCCGATCTCGAGCTGAGCCAGTTCCGGGGTGGCGTGGATCTCGACATCCTTGCCGAGGAACACCATCCCGCGGGTGATGACGTGCGGGTTGGCCAGCTTGAACTTCAGCAGCCGCCAGTAGCGCACCAGGTACCACGGCGTGTAGGCCCGGTTGGCCAGCACCCACCGCAGCGAGGCCAGGGTGATGAACCTGGCCTGGCGGGGGTCGCGCAGCCTCGATCCGCGCCAGCGGCGATGCAGCGGGGCTCCCCACATGGTCGTCATGGCCGGAAAGCTTAGCCCGACGCCGTGACGGGATGTATTCGCGTCCCGCAACGGCGTCGGGCGATCAAGCCCGGCGAAGCCATACCGGTTACCCTCAGCTGTGCCATTCACGCTGCGCCGGCTGCATCACCGCGTGGCCGCCGCCGCCTTGGCGCTGAGCCTCGGCGGCTGCGCCAACACCGACTCCTGGGTGGACGCCGCCCCTGCACCGGGCTGGCCCGCTCAATACGCCGACGCCGCCAACAGCAGCTACACCGCCACCGCCGGCGCGCAGACCCTTGAACTGGACTGGACCCGCTCGGTCAAGGGCGAGTTGGGGGCCGGCCCGGCGCTGGGCGGGCGCGGCTGGCTGGCGCTCAACGGGCAGACCCGCGACGGGTGCTCACTGATGGAGTGGGAGAACGACAACAACGGCCGGCAGCGCTGGTGCACCCGGCTGTACCAGGGCGGCGGCTTCGCCGGCCCGCTGTTCGACGGCTTCGACAACGTCTATGTCGGCCAGCCCGGCGCGATACTGTCGTTTCCACCGACCCAGTGGATCCGCTGGCGGGCGCCGGTGATCGGGATGCCGGCCACCCCGCGCATCCTCGACAACGGTCACCTGCTGGTGGTGACCCACCTGGGCCAGGTGCTGGTTTTCGACGCCCACCGAGGCACGGTGGTCGGCAACCCGCTGGACCTGGTCGAGGGCATCGACCCGGCCGACTTCAAGCGCGGACTGGCCGACTGCGCCGCCGCGCGGCCGGAGTGCCCGGTCGCCGCCGCGCCCGCGTTCGCGGCGGCCAGCTCGACGGTGGTGATCGGCCTCTGGCAGCCGGATGCCCGCGCAGCCGGGTTGGTCGGCCTGAAATACCATCCCGGCGGCAACCCGCTGCTGACCCGGGAGTGGACCAGCGACGCGGTGTCGGCCGGCGTGCTGGCCAGCCCGGTGCTCTCCGCGGACGGCTCCACCGTCTACGTCAACGGCCGCGACCACCAGCTGTGGGCGCTCGACGCCGCCGACGGCAAGCCGAAATGGTCTGTGCCGCTGAGGTTCCTGGCGCAGACGCCACCCGCGGTCACCCCCGGCGGGCTGATCGTTGCCGGCGGCGGCCCGGACACCGAGCTGGTCGCCTTCGCCGACCGCGGTGACCATGCCGAGCAGGTGTGGCGCCGCGCCGACACCACACCGCTGTCGACGACGAGCCTGGCCGGGGCGCACGTGGCCTACACCGTCACGGCCGGCACCAGTGTGGGCCCGGCGGGGTTGTCGCTGTTGGTCTTCGACCCGGCCGACGGTCACACGGTCAACAGCTATCCGCTGCCGGAGGCATCCGGATTCCCGCTCGGGGTGTCGGTGGGCCGTGACCGCCGGGTGGTCACCGCCACCAGCACCGGCCAGGTCTACAGCTTCGCCCCGGTCTGACCGGGCCTCACCCCCACCGCGCGAGCAGACGCGAAGGCCCCCAAAACCGGTGGTTCTGGGGGGCCTTCGCGTCTGCTCGCGCTAGAGGGCGAGCGGCGGGATCGCGGTGCGCGGCACCCGGACCGAGGTGGCGCCGGCGCTCAGCGGCAGCAGCTCACCGGGCGCGAAGTAGAAGATCACGTCGCCGTCGGTGATGGCGAAGTTCTGGTAGTGCGACGGGTCCAGGCCGGCGCCCGCCGAGATGAGTATCGCCGGCACTCCGGTCTGACGCTCCAGTTCGCGCTGCACGATCGGGTAGATGGCCTCCAGCGGCTTGCTGTTCGCGGCGAACAGGGTGTCCAACGTGATCGCCCGGTGCTGCCCCAGGTCGTAGTTGAACGCCTTGTACCAGGTCGACGCCTGCGGGCCGCCGAGATCCTGGAAGATCTTCAGCACCACGCTGCGGGTGCCGTTGGGCGGTTGGCCGGATCGCTGCTGCTCGGAGGTGGCATCCATCTCGTAGCGCCGGTCGTTCGGGACGGGTGATCTGGCCACCGTGATGAACCCGTCGCGGTTCTGCACCAGATAGTCGGTGAGTGCCTGCTGGTCGGGGTAGTCGACCGGAAACCGCAGGTCCAGCTTGTAGGCGGGGTCGGCGGTGTGCACGTGGCACAGCTGCCCGGCCTCGATCGCCCCGCCCAGCTCCGCGCAGCCGGGCGCGGCGGCGGCCGATGGCATTCCCCCCCAGCCACCGAACCAGCCGCCCACCAATCCACCCGCCAGCAGGGCGGCCACCACCGGAGTGCGCATCGTGCCCGCCAGCCTACCGGTCGGTCGATTCCGACGGGCGGCAGACAAACGCCGTCGCCCGCGCCGCCGTGCCGGCCCCGATCCGGGTGATGACCACCGACAGCGCCCGCCGCCCGCGCAACCGCAGCCGCCGCCGCAGCGCGTCGGGATCGACGTCCACGCCGCGGACCAGGATCTCCAGCACCCCGCAGTCCAGTGCCGACAGCACCTGGGCGAGCCGCTTCTCCCGGTAGCCGAGTTGCTCGAGCACCTCGAAACCGCGCACCCCGGCGGGCAGCACCGGACCGGACAGGTAGGCGATATCGGGGTCCAGCTGCCACAGTCCGTGCCGGGCGCCGTACTGCCGGACCAGCCCGGCCCGCACCACCGCGCCGTCGGGGTCGACGATCCAGCGTCCCGCCGGGCGCACCCCGCAGTCATCGGGCTCGAGGTTGGTGATCTGCTCGTCGCGGTCCAGGACGCAGGCCCGCCGGCTCACCCCGGGGTCGGTCAGCCCACCCGACCACAGGCAGGCCTCCCGCACCGAGCCCCGCCACGACGTCACCTCGATCTCGCCGTCGAATCCGAGCCGCCGAACCTGGTCGAAATCGATTCCGGGGGCGCACTTCACGACGATGTCCCGGCCCCGGTAGACGGCCAGCAGCCGGTCCAGGGCGGGCTGGTAGCCGGCCGGATCGAAACGCCGCCACCCGCCGTGGCGCCGGGCCGGGTCGGCCAGCACCACGGTGCCGCGGGTGACCGGGTGCAGCGCGTCGGCCCGGACCACCCCGACACCGGCCACGTTGTGCCGTGCCATCGCCAGCCGCACCGGGTCCAGGTCGCTGCCCAGCACCGGCGAAGTCGCCTCGCGCAGCACCGCCAGCTCGGTGCCGATCGAACAGGTCACGTCGTGCACCGCGACACCCGGCATTCCGCGCGCGATCCGGCCGGCCCGGTGCCGCGCCACCGGCGCCGCGCTGGCCTGCTGCAGCGCCTCGTCGGTGAACAGCCAGTCCGCGACGTCCAGGCCGGCCAGCTTGGTGGCGGCCCGGCGGCGCAGCAGGGTGGTCTCGACCAGCACCCGCGCCCGGTCCCCGAAGCGGGACCGCACGGCGGCGACGTCACCGAGGCGGGTGGCATCGGTCAGCGCGAACCCGGCGACCTCCGCCAGTGCCGCGGCGCCGGCCTGCGAGCCGAGGTAGTCGACGTCGTCGGGGGTGAGATCTAGGACGGCTTGATCCCGGTGATCATGACGTTGTAGAACCAGCCCTTGGGCACCACCCGGCGCCAGATGTTGGCGTCCAGCCAGCTCAGCGTCGTCCAGCCGCGGAACGCGAACATCGCCCAGCCCCAGCCCAGCCGCCCCGGCGGCACCGCGGCCTCGAAGGTGCGCACCGGCCAGCCGAGCATCGCGGCGGTGAACTCCTCGCTGACGGTGGCCACGTCGACAGCACCCGCCGAAACCGCCATCCGCTCCAGGTCGCCCGGGGCGAAGGTGTGCAGGTCGACGACGGCTTCCAGGGCGGCCGCCCGGGATGACTCGTCGAGCTCGGCCTGCGGACGCCGCCAGCCGGCAAGGCCGGGCAATTTGGTGACGTTGGTGGTGATCCGCCAGGTCAGCGTGGACAGCGCACGCGCGTAGCCGTTGCCGACGGTGGTCGGCTCCCCGGCGAACACGAACCGCCCACCCGGCTTGAGCACCCGCATGACCTCGCGCAACGACAGCTCTACATCGGGGATGTGGTGCAGCACCGCGTGGCCGACGACCAGGTCGAAGGTGTTGTCGTCGTACGGGATGCCCTCGGCGTCGGCGACGCGGCCGTCGACCTCCAGGCCCAGCGACGCCCCCGTGCGGGTGGCGACCTTGACCATGCCCGGCGACAGGTCGGTCAGCGACCCGCGCCGCGCCACCCCGGACTGCATCAGGTTGAGCAGGAAGAACCCGGTCCCGCAGCCCAACTCCAGCGCACGGCCGTAGGGCAGTTCACGCAGTTCCGCGGCCGGCATGATGGCGTCGAACCGGCCGCGGGCGTAGTCGATGCAGCGCTGGTCGTAGGAGATCGACCACTTCTCGTCGTAGTTCTCCGCCTCCCAGTCGTGGTAGAGCACCTGGGCGAGCTTGCTGTCGCGCAGCGCGGCCTGCACCTGCTCGGCGGTGGCGTGGGGCTGAGGCGCGGGGTCCCCCGCGACGTCCGGCGTGGACACCGGGCCGGTACTGGTCATAGTGGGTCAGCCTATCGGCTGGGCCCGGCTCAGATCGCCGCGAGGGCTTCGCTGCCCAGCCCGCCCAGCACCGAGCCGAGCGCCGAACCGAACTCGCCCGGCCACAGGGCTGCCACATCGGTGGCCGCCGCGGGGAGCACGTCGGCCGAACCGCCCAGCGCGCCGATGATGTCGCCGATGACCGCTACCGGGTAATTGAGCGCGGTGCTGACGACATCGGTGAGGCCGGTCTGCAGGGCGGACAGGATCGCCGTCGGGTCGGCGCTGGCCAGTGCCCGCATGATGTCCCAGAGCGCGACCTGCGGCACCGTGATCAACTCCCGGGTGTCGACGAACAGCGATGTCAGCACCGATGCCGGTCCGACGGGTTCGCCGTTCCAGCTGACCAGCGTCCAGCCGTCGGCTGGGCTGCCCTGGATCTCGATGACGGCGGTGTTGGGCACCAGGTGCGAGAGCATGACGCCGAGATCGGGATTCTTGACGTTCATCAGGCTCCACAGCAGGATCGTCCCCATGCTGGAATAGGCAACGTCGTGAATCTGGCCGTCGCCGTTGACGTCTCCGGCGGCGTAGATCGCGGCGATGGCTTCGTCGATCCGCTCGTTGAACACCGCCCCGTTGACGTCGATCGACCCCGCGCTCGGCACCAGGTACAGACCCAGCGCCCACAGCACCGCCGGCAGGATGTAGAGCACCCCGGCGGGGCTCAGCTCCGGCAGCATCTCGGAGATAGCGGGCGCGGCCAGTTCGTTGAGGCCGGCCAGGATCTGCGTGGTCAGGTGCAGCAGATCGGCCAGCGGCGCCGCGGTCTCCTCGGTGCGCAGCAGCAGCGACGAGTAGATCCCGTCGTAGTAGTCGGATCCGTGCGCGGCGAACAGCGCGTTGGCGACGTCCTGCGCCTGCTGTTCGCCGGCGGCGGTGAGCCCCAGCCCGGGTGGCCAGGTGCCGAGCAGGTGCGCCGCATTGAGCACCGATTCGCCGTGCCGCACCAGGTCCAGGGTCATCTCCCCGGCGGTGAGGCTGATCTCGAAGGCGCGGATCGCGGCCGGCGGTGGCGCCACCGGGGTGACCGCGACCGCGCCGGCGCCGACGAGGGCGACGGCGGCGGTGATCCAGGGACTGGCGATACGGCGCTGCACGACGACCCCATTTCTCTTCGCAAAACCGCCGCGACATGCATCGCGGTTAACGCACACATTACGCATACGGTCGCCCGGAGAGCGCGGAATCCTTGCGGGCGAGTCTGCTCAGGCCGCCGCGGGGAGGTCCGGAATCACCGGACCGGGTTCGAGTGTCAGCGGCCCGGCACCCAGGGCGCCGAGGAAGTCGTGCAGCACCGCCTCGGGGAACTGCGCCGCCGCGGCACCGACCTCTTCCACACTTTGCTGCAGCGCGCCGACGACGTCCGCCGAACCACCGCCGAAGATGCTCTCGAAGAGGTTCCACACCGCCATCTGCGGGGCGGTGATCAGATCGCGGAAGCTGACGAACAGCGACGTCAGCAAACCCGGGTCCGCCGCAACGGCGGTCCCGGCGTAGCTGACCAGCGTCCAGCCGTCGGTGAGGCTGCCCTCGATCACGACCTGGCCGGTATTGGGCAGAATCCCCTTGGTCAACTCACTGAAGAACAACCCGAAGTCGGGGTTCTTGACGTTCATCATCACCCAGGTCGCGATCGACGCGGCGTGCGCGAAGGCGACGTCGTGCAGCTGGCCGTCGGTGGTGGCACCGCCCGCGTTGTAGATGGTGTCGACGGCGCCGCCGAAGCGGTTCTCGAACGCCATCCCGTTCGGGTCGACGGTGGAGAACAGCTGCGGCACCCAGTACTGCCCGAACATCCACATGATCGGGGCCAACATGTAGAGCAGGCCGTTCAGCGTGCTGGCATCGTGGCCGCGGAGAATGCCGGCGTCGAGCTCGTTGAGCCCGGACAGCACCTGGGTCGGGTCGATGCCGGGTATCGGGGTGTCCGGCCCGGGTGGGATGGCGCAGTCACCGGTGCCGCACGAGTGGCCGGCCAGCAACTGAACCAGCGGCCACGCGGTCTGCTGCGCCCGGAGGAACTGCGACGCCCAGACCCCGTCGATGCCGTTGTCGCCGCCGTTGTAGAGGCTGTTGCCGACGGCGATCGCCTGTTGCTCGCCGAGGGCCGTCAGCGGCGCCCCGGGCGGGGTGGTGCCCAGGATCGGCGGGCTGCTCGCGTTGTCCGTCGACTCCCCGTGCCGCACCAGGTCCAGCACCAGCTGGGTGCCCGAGGCCAGCGCGACGTCGAGCACCCGGGTGTCGGGCAGCCGATGGACCGCCGGGGTGACGCCGAGGGCGCCGGCGCCGAGCAGGACGACGGCGGCGCCGGTCCAGATGCGGACGGCGAACTGATGCATGGTCTTCATCTCCCGATGAGTCGCGCTATTACGGTAGGAGCAGTAACCCAACGCTGATAGCTGAAAATACGCTGACAATTAGCCTCAGGTCAAGGCTCGATACTTAAACGTCTCTCATCGGAGAGTCAGCTCGTCCTACTCGGCGCGACCGGCTTCGAACACCTCGACGTAGCGGCGCAGATCGTCGGCGAGCCGTTCGGCGGGACTGCGCTCCAGGACGTCGTTGATCGCCGCCTTGGCTGCGGCCAACGGCTGTGGCGGGCCGTCGGTGAACCGGCCGGCCCAGGCCAGTGCGGCGTCGTAAACCCCGTCGGGGGCGACCATGTCGTCGATCAGCCGCAGCTCCAGCGCCTCCTCGGCGTCGAAGAAGCGCCCGCTGTACACCAACTCCTTGGCCCGGCTCATCCCGACCGTGTGCGTCAGCCGGGTCAGCCCACCGCTGTCCGGGATCAGTCCGGCCAGGATCTCGGTGGCGCCGAACTTCACGTTGTCGCCGGCGACCCGCCAGTCGGCGGCCAGCGCCAGCGTCAGACCGCTGCCCAGCGCATACCCGGTTATCGCGGCCACCGTCGGCTTCGGGATCGCCGCCACGGCCTCGACGGCGTCGTGGCGGGCCCGCACGACGGTCTCGGCCTCGGCCGGAATCAGGGTGCGCAGCTCCGGCACGTCGTCGCCGGCGCAGAAGATCTCGTGACCACCGAAGACGATCACCGCGGCGATGTCGTCGCGCCGCGACACCTCGGCGGCGGCCGCGGCGATCTCCCGGTAGACCTGCCGGGTCAGGGCGTTGTTCGGTGGACGCGACAGCACCAGGGTGCCGATCCCGGGCCGCTGCGCGGCGGCCAGCACGTGGACGAACTCCCTCACGGCGACCACTTGAGGTCCCGCTTGCCGAATGCCTGCCTGTAGCGCTGCGAGTCGAAGAACTCGATCGTCCAGTTGTCGCCGTGGCCGGTCACGTCGGCCTGCACCGCGACGATCTGGCGTTCCACCGCCAGCACGTCCTCGACGCTGCGGCCGGCCAGAGCGTCCAGCTGCGTCCAGGTCGGCGGCAACAGCAGCGTGCGGCCGGCCGCGAACTCCTCGATCGCCGCCTCCGGTGTGGTCCACTCGACGCGGTCGGATTCGGTGTTCTCGCCGTCGGCGCGCTGGCCGCCGGGCAGCGCCGCCACGAAGAAGTAGGTGTCGTACCGGCGGGTGCGCTCGGCCTCCGGGGTGACCCAGTTCGCCCACGGCCGCAGCAGATCGGCGCGCAACACCAGCCTTTCCTGACGGAGGAAGTCGGCGAACGACACCTCGCCGGCGGTCAGGGCGCGACGGGCGTCCCGGTAGGCGGCCGCGTCGGTGACGATGCCGTTCGGGTCGCCGGCCGGCCCGGCGAACAGCACCCCCGATTCCTCGAAGGTCTCCCGCGCCGCGGCGCACACCAGCGCCCCGGCCAGGTCGGCGTCGATGCCGAACCGCTCCGCCCACCACGACGGCCCCGGCCCCACCCAGTCGATCCCGGCGTCGCGGTCCCGGTCGTCGACGCCCCCGCCGGGAAAGACCATCGTCCCGGCGGCGAACTGCATCGCGGCGTGCCGCCGCATCAGGAACACATCCACGCCGGTTGTCCCGCCGCGGATCAGCATCACGGTGGCGGCGGGTCTGGGTACCAGCGGGACGGTCATGACTACCTCCGGTGCGCGGCGCGGGTGCGGGTGCGGCGGGCGAAGTACCTGCCGTCGATGACATCCAGACTGATCGACTGACCGAACGCCGTCGACAGGTTCTCGGCGGTCAGCACGTCGGGCAGCAGGCCCGCCGCGACCACCCTGCCCTCCGACAGCAGCAGGCAGTGCGAAAAGCCCAGCGGAATCTCCTCGACATGATGGGTGACCAGCACCATCGCCGGCGCGTCCGGGTCTGCGGCCAGATCGGCCAGCCGGGCCACCAGCTCTTCACGCCCGCCCAGGTCCAGCCCGGCCGCCGGCTCGTCCAGCAGCAACAGTTCCGGGTCGGTCATCAGCGCGCGGGCGATCAGCACCCGCTTGCGCTCTCCCTCGGACAGCGTGCCGTAGCTGCGGCCGGCCAGGTGTTCGGCGCCCAGGCTCTCCAACATGTCGGCGGCGCGGTGGTAGTCGATGTCGTCGTAGCGTTCGCGCCACCGGCCCAGCACCGCGTAGCCGGCCGAGACGACCAGGTCGCGAACGGTTTCGCGGTCCGGGATCCGCTGCGCCAGCGCCGCGGAGCTCAAACCCACCCGGGCCCGCAATTCGGCCGTGTCGACCCGGCCCAGCCGCTCGCCGAGCACACGGGCGGTGCCCGCCGACGGGTGCTCGGTCGCCGCGGCGATCCGCAGCAACGAGGTCTTGCCGGCCCCGTTGGGCCCGATGACCACCCAGCGTTCGTCGAGCTCAACCGCCCAATCCAGCGGCCCGACCAGGCGACGTCCGTCGCGCTGCAACACGACACCGCGGAAGTCGATCAGCAGATCGGGGTCGGCTTCATCGCCTCCGGTTCCGGGCACCCAACCATGGTGCCGTACCGGCGGCGGGCAGACACCAAGGACCCCGGTCCGCGGTGGCGAGCTCGGGCGCACCCGGGTGTCCTCGGGTACTGTCGGTGCCGAACAGTGCGGGATACGCAACCACTTTCCACGAAGGGATCGGTCATGAAACCGCTGTCCGAGGTGTTGACGGGGCTTGCCGAGCGGGTCAGGCGTTTCGAGGAGTCGGTGACCGAAACCGCCGAGAAGAGCCAGAGCGCGCTGCAGGAACGCCGCCAGGAACTCGAAGACGAATTCGACCGCAAGAAGCACGAATTCGAGGCGGCGGTGGCGCAGGTGCAGGAGGCGCCCCGCAGTTGGTGGGCGGACGCCAAGAGCGCGGTCGAGGGCCAGATCAGCGCCATGCGGGCCGACTTCGAGCAGCGCCGGAAAGAACTGCAGGGCAAGGACGCCGAGCAGGCGGCTCAGACCGCCGAGGAGAACGCGTCGGTCGCGATGAGCCTGGCCGACTACTTCCTCAACGCCGCCGAATGGGCGGCCGTGCAGGCCCGGCTGGCCCGCGCCGAAGCCGACGACCTGGCCGGCAAGGACGAGTAGTCGCCGGGGGTGGCGCTACGCGTCGGGTGGAATCTCCACCCGGCGCAGCACCCCGTCGACCGCGTCGGCGGCTTCGATCTCGGCCCGGGTCACGCCGAGCAGGAACAGCACCGTGTCCAGGTAGGGGTAGCTCAGCGAGGCGTCGGCCACCTCCCGCAGCGCCGGTTTGGCGTTGAACGCCACCCCCAGCCCGGCGGCGGCCAGCATGTCGATGTCGTTGGCGCCGTCCCCGACGGCGACGGTCTGCCCCATCGGCACCCCGGCCCGGGCGGCGAACTCCCGCAGCGCCTCGGCTTTGCCGGCCCGGTCGACGACGGGGCCGGTCACCCGGCCGGTGAGTTTGTCGTCGACGATCTCCAACTCGTTGGCGGCGACGAAGTCCAGCTTCAGTTCGTCGGCCAGCGGCGCGATGACCTGCCGGAAGCCGCCGGAGACCACGCCGCAGCAGAAGCCCAGCCGGCGCAGGGTGCGCAGGGTGGTGCGGGCGCCGGGCATCAGCTCCAACTGCTGCGCGACCTCGTCGATGACGGTGGCGGGCAGGCCGGCCAGGGTGGCAACCCGCTGGTGCAGGGACTCGGCGAAGTCAAGCTCACCGCGCATCGCCGCCTCGGTGATCGCCGCGACAGCGTCCCCGGCCCCGGCACGTTCGGCCAGCATCTCGATGACCTCGCCCTGCACCAGCGTCGAGTCCACGTCGAAGACGATCAGCCGCTTGGTCCGCCGGGACAGGCTGGCGTCCTGGAACGCCACGTCGATTCGCTGCTCGGCCGCCACCCGGGCCAGCGCGGACTGCAGCTCGCCGGCGGCGTCGCCGGGCACCGACACCCGGAGCTCGAGCCCGGTGACCGGGTAGTCCGAGACGCCCCGGATCATGTCGATGTTGGCACCGATACCGGCGATCTCGCGGGCCAGTGCGCCGAACGCGGTGGCCGCCACCGGCCGGCCGAGCACCACGATCCGGTGCGTGGACGGAGAACCCAGGATCGGCGCATCGTCGCTGCGCTCGATGGTCACATCCAGGCCGATGCCGCGAACAGCGGCGGTGACCTCGGTGGCGAACGCCGTCCCGTCGGCCACCTCCGGCACCGCCGACACCAGCACGCCCAGCGTCAGCCGGCCGCGGACCACCACCTGTTCGACGTTGAGCAGCTCTACCTGATGCCGCGCCAGCACTTCGAACAGCGCCGAAGTCACCCCCGGCTGGTCGACGCCGGTGACGGTGATCAGCACCGACACCCTGGTCGTATTCAAGCCGGGTTCATCAGGTCGACGATGCCTCGGCAAGCTCGTGGTGGTCGCGGCCGACGTGCGCCTCGGCGCGCAGCCGGTCGATCATGTGCGGGTAGTGCAGTTCGAACGCCGGGCGCTCCGAGCGGACCCGGGGCAGCTCGGTGAAGTTGTGCCGCGGCGGCGGGCAGCTGGTCGCCCACTCCAGCGAGTTGCCGTATCCCCACGGGTCGTCGACGGTCACCACTTCGCCGTAGCGCCAGCTCTTGAACACGTTCCAGGCGAAGACGATCAGCGATGCGCCCAGGACGACCGACCCGGCGGTGGACAGGATGTTGAGGCCGGTGAAACCGTCGGTGTCCAGGTAGTCGGCGTAGCGGCGCGGCATGCCCATGTTGCCCAGCCAGTGCTGGATCAGAAACGTGGTGTGGAACCCGATGAACGTCAACCAGAAGTGCAGCTTGCCCAGCCGTTCGTCGAGCAGCCGTCCGGTCATCTTCGGGAACCAGAAGTAGATCCCGGCGAACGTCGCGAACACGATGGTGCCGAACAGCACGTAGTGGAAGTGCGCGATCAGGAAGTAGCTGTCGCTGACGTGGAAGTCCAGCGGCGGGCTGGCCAGCATGACGCCGGTCAGGCCACCGGCCAGGAACGTGACGATGAACCCGATGGAGAACAGCATCGGCGTTTCGAACGTCATCTGGCCACGCCACATGGTGCCGATCCAGTTGAAGAACTTCAGCCCGGTCGGGATCGCGATCATCAGCGTCAGCAGCGAGAAGAACGGCAGCAGCACGGCGCCGGTGGCGTACATGTGGTGCGCCCACACCGCGGTCGACAGGCCGGCGATGCTCATCGTCGCGTAGACCAGGGTGACGTAGCCGAAGATCGGCTTGCGGGCGAACACTGGGATCACTTCACTGACGATGCCGAAGAACGGCAGCGCGATGATGTACACCTCGGGGTGCCCGAAGAACCAGAAGAGGTGCTGCCAGAGGATGGCGCCCC
>CAZGGK010000044.1:0-38532 GCA_964525125.1 uncultured Mycobacterium sp. | reverse complement strand
CCCACGACGCTGTCGGCGGCAACGGTGGCACCGGCGGCACCAGCAGCTACGGCGGGGCGGGCGGCCGCGGTGGGGCCGGCGGGGACGGCGGCAACGCGCGCATAAACAGCAACGACTCGACCGGCAACGCCGTCGGCGGCACCGCTGGCGGCGGCGGCGACGCCACCGGCACCGGTGGTCAAGGCGGCAACGGTGGTCACGGCGGCCACGCCGACAACGGCGGCAGCGGCGATGCTCTCGGCGGTGCCGCCGGCCTCGGCGGCACCGGCTACTACGGTGGATCCGGCGGAGGCGGCGGGACCGCCACCAACTACGGCACCGGCTACGCGACCGGTGCAAACGGCGCGGTGGGCACCGCCGGAGTCGACGGCAACGGCGGCAACGGCGGCAACGGCGGCAACGCAACCATCGACAACCCCAACAACACGAAGGCCGCCGTAGCCGGCAACGGCGGCAACGGCGGCGACAGCGGCAACTTCTTTGAGGGCAGCCTCGGCGGTAACGGCGGTAACGGCGGGTCGGCGTCCACCAGTGGGACCGGCAGTGTCACCCCCGGCGCCGGTGGATCGGGCGGCACCGGCGTAACGAGTACATGGGCCTCTATCGAAGGTGGTCGAGGCGGTAGCGGGGGCACCGCGGTGATCGACAACGACGCGAACACCCACAACGCTGTCGGCGGGGCCGGTGGCAACGGTGGCAACACCACCAAGACCGGCAGTATCGGCGGGGCCGGCGGGGCGGCGACCAACAATGGCACCGGCAACGCCGACGGCGGGGCCGGCGGCAGTGGCGGCAGCGGAACGTCCGCCGGTGGCAACGGTGGTAAGGGCGGCAACGCCACCGCATCCTCGGGCACCGCGCACGGCGGCACCGGCGGTCCCGGCGGCGCTCCGGGCGGCCTGCCCGGCGCCAACGGCACCCCGTAGCGCCGACGCCCCCTGCACCCCCGTCACCGAGCGTGTAACCAGACCGAAAAAGCGGCTCGGATTTCGGTCTGGTTACACGCTCGGCGCGTGAGGGCTACCCCCGCGGCAGCCCCAGCAGTCGCTCGGCGGCCAGCGTCAGCAGGATCTGCTCGGTGCCGCCGGCGATGGTCAGCGAACGGGTGTTGAAGAAGTCGAACACCGCCCGGTTGGCCACGGCGCCGCCGCCGTCGGACAGCTCCATCCGGTACTCGGTCAGCGCCTGCCGATAGCGCACCCCGATGAGTTTGCGCACCGAGGACTCCGCCCCCGGATCCTGGCCGCCGACCGCCAGCTGGGCGATCCGCTGGTCCAGCAGCGAGCCCACCTGGGCGCCGATCAGCAGCCGGGCCAGCCGTTCCAGCTGCGCGGCGTCGGGTTCGGCAAGGTCGGTGAGCGTCGCCAGCAGCTCCTCCATCGGGTTGCCCAGCGCGGTGCCGCCGGCAATCGCCACCCGCTCGTTGGCCAGCGTGGTGCGGGCCAGCCGCCAGCCGTCGTTGACGGCCCCGACCACCAGCTCGTCGGCCACGAACACGTCGTCCAGGAACACCTCGTTGAACAGTGCGTCGCCGGTGATCTCGCGCAGCGGCCGGATGTCGACGCCGGGGGCGGCCATCTCGACCAGGAAGTAGCTGATGCCTTTGTGTTTCGGGGCGTCGGGGTCGGTCCGGGCCAGGCAGATCCCCCACTGCGAGTCGTGTGCCCGCGACGTCCACACCTTCTGACCGGTCAGCCGCCAACCGCCCTCGACCCGCACCGCCTTGGTGCGTAGCGCCGCCAGGTCCGAGCCGGCGCCGGGTTCGGAGAACAGCTGGCACCAGAAGATCTCGCCGGCCAGGGTGGCCGGGATGAACCGGTCGATCTGCTCCGGGGTGCCGTGTTCGAGGATGGTCGGTGCCGCCCACCAGCCGACCACCAGGTCGGGCCGTTGCACGCCGGCGGCGGCCAGCTCCTGGTCGATCACCAGCTGCTCGGCCGGTCCTGCGCCACGCCCGTACGGGGCCGGCCAGTGCGGCGCCAGCAGCCCCGACTCGGCCAGCGCGACCTGCCGCTGCTCGGCCGGCAACGCGGCGACCCGGGTGGCCGCCGCGGCGATCTCCGGTCGCAGGTCCGCCGCATCGCCCAGCTCGACCTCCAGCTTCCGGCGCACCCCGGCGAGGGTCAGCGCGGCCACCCGGCGCAGCCAGAACGATGACCCGCCCAGGAACTGGCCGATGCCCAGTGCCCTGCGCAGGTACAGATGCGCGTCGTGCTCCCAGGTGATGCCGATGCCGCCCAGCACCTGGATGCAGTCCTTGATGTTGGCCTTGGCGGCCTCGATGCAGCTGGCCGCTGCGACGGCGGCGGCGATGTCGAACTGCCGGTCGTCGGGGTCGGAGGCGGCCGCTGCCGCATCACCGGCGGCGACCGCGGCCTGCTCGGCGCGGCACAGCATCTCCGCGCACAGGTGCTTGACGGCCTGGAAGCTGCCGATCGGCTTGCCGAACTGCTCGCGCACCTTGGCGTAGGCGACCGCGGTGTCCAGCGCCCACCGGGCGACACCGGCCGCTTCCGCCGATGCCACGGTGGCGGCCAGGTTCGCCACCCGCTCCCCGGCCTCGACGAGCACCGCGGGCGCCTCGGTCAGGGTCACCCGGGCCAGCGGCCGGGAGAAGTCGGTGGCGGGCAGCGGTTCGACCGCGACACCGTCTGCCGCGGCATCCACCAGCAGCCAGCTGCCGCCGGCCGGCACCACCAGCACGCTGTCACCGGTCGCGCCCAGCACCCGCTCGGCAACGCCGCTCACCTGCGATGTCGCGGCGTCGAAGCGCAGGTCGGCGTCGAGCGCCGCCCCGGCGACCCGCTCGCCGGCCGCCAGTGCGGCCAGCAGCTGCGGGTCACTGGCGACCAGCGTGGCCAGCGCAGTCGTCGCCACCGGCCCGGGTACCAGCGCTTTGGCGGCCTCGTCGACCATCGCGCACAGATCCCCGATCCGGCCACCGGCACCGCCATGCTCCTCGGGGACGGCGACGCCGAACAGCCCCAGCCCGGCCAGGTTGGCGAAGACCGGGCGCCAGGCATCGGGGTTGCCCTGTTCGGTATCCCGGATCGCCTCGACGCCGCCGGCGCCGGCGGCCCAGTCGCTGACCAGCTCACGGGCGGCGAGCTGTTCGTCGGTGGTGGTCACTGCCACGTTGGACTCCTTACGAGTCTTGGTCGTCGGCCCGCAGCGGGGCACCCTTCTGACTAGAACGTGTTCTAATAGTGGCAGCGACCCAGCGTCAAGTCGACCGCTGACTCCGCAGCACACATCGGTGTCCCGACGATACGGGAGGTGGGAGATTCCAACATACGATGCGTACCGCCACCGGCAAGTAGGTCACCCGAAGGAGTTGCCCACTACATGTCGTCACCGAAGCTCCGCGAGGTCGTGAACGTGGCGGTACTGAGCGAATCCGAACTCGGCTCCGAGGCACAGCGGGAACGTCGCAAGCGCATCCTGGACGCGACGATGGCCATCGCCTCCAAGGGCGGCTACGAGGCCGTCCAGATGCGAGCGGTGGCGGATCGGGCCGACGTGGCCGTCGGCACGCTGTACCGGTACTTCCCGTCGAAGGTGCACCTGCTGGTCTCGGCGCTGGGCCGGGAGATCGAGCGCATCGACACCAAGACCGACCCGTCGGCGTTCTCCGAGGGCACCCGGTATCAGCGGCTGAACTTCATGGTCAACAGGCTCAACCGGGCGATGCAGCGCAACCCGCTGCTGACCGAGGCGATGACCCGGGCCTATGTCTTCGCCGACGCCTCGGCCGCCGGTGAGGTCGACCACGTCCAGAAGCTGATCGACTCCATGTTCGCCCGGGCCATGAGCGAGGGCGAGCCCACCGAGGAGCAGTACCACATCTCCCGGGTCATCTCCGATGTGTGGCTGTCCAACCTGCTGGCATGGCTCACCCGGCGGGTTTCGGCCACCGATTTCAGCACCCGCATCGACCTGGCGGTGCGCCTGCTGGTCAGCGACGAGGACCGGCCCAAGATCTGAGGCTCCGATGCGGTTCAAGCTTGGTCGTCCCGATGTCGCCCGGTACGCGGACCGGTTCACCGTGCCGCCCGCGGCAGCGGACGCGCCGCTGTCGGTCACCTGGCTCGGGGTGTCGACGCTGCTGATCGACGACGGGTCCTCGGCGCTGATGACCGACGGCTACTTCTCCCGGCCCGGCCTGCCGCGGTTGGTGCTGGGCAGGTTGTCTCCGTCGGCTGCGCGTATCGACGGCTGCCTGGCCCGCGCCCGGGTGCGGGAGTTGGCCGCGGTGATCGCGGCACACACCCACCTGGACCATGCGCTGGATTCCGCCGTGGTCGCCGACCGTACCGGCGCCGTCCTGGTCGGCGGCGAATCGGCGGCCAATATCGGTCGCGGACACGGCCTTTCGAATGATCGCCTGGTGGTCGCCGCACCCGGCCGGCCGATGACGCTGGGCGCCTACGATGTCACACTCATCGAGTCGGCCCACTGCCCGCCGGACCGATTCCCCGGCGTCATCGACACTCCGGTGACGCCGCCGGCACGAGCGTCGGCCTACCGGTGCGGCGAGGTCTGGTCGACACTGGTGACCCACCGCCCATCGGGCCGGCGGCTGCTGATCGAAGGCAGCGCCGGTTTCTCTCCGGGGGCACTGGCCGGGCAGCGGGCCGAGGTCGCCTACCTGGGTATCGGGCAACTCGGCCTGATGCCGAGGCGGTATCTGGTGGACTACTGGTCGCACACCGTGCGGACCGTCGGGGCGCACACCGTCGTGCTGACACACTGGGACGACTTCTTCCGTCCGCTGTCGAAGCCGTTGCGGGCGCTGCCGTATGCCGGCGATGACCTGGACTTCACCATGACCACGCTGACTGAACTCGCCGCAGCCGACGGTGTCGGGCTGCACCTGCCCACGGTCTGGCAGCGCGAAGACCCCTGGAGTTGAACGTCTGATCCGTTGAACCTGCCTCCACCGGGCGGATGATCGAGTAGCACCCGTGGTGGGCGCAGTGTCGACGAAGCGAGTTAGCCTCGGCGATACCCCGGCGGCAACGGCATGCCCAGCTGCGACAGCACACCGCGGGCCCGCTCCGGGTAGTCGGTGATGAAGCCGTCGACACCGTGCGCGATCTGCGCGCGCATCGTCTCGGCGTCGTTGACCGTCCACGGAACAACCTTGAGCCCGGCCGCATGCGCCCGTGCGACGAAATCCCGATCGACCAGCGTGTGTTCGGGCGCCAGAATGCTGGCGCCCACCAGCGTGGCGCCGGCTATGGGGTCGCCGACGGCTTCCACGTCGATCCCGGCCAGCCACGGCGAACCCGGCGTCCACGTCGCAGCGTCCCAGAGTGCCACCAGCGGAATCTCCGGCTCGGCCCGGCGCACCAGGGGCAGGGTCCGCCAGTCGAAGCTCTGGATCTCCACCGAGCCGACTTTGCCGGCCGCGCGCACCACCGCCAGGATCACATCGACGAACTCCCGGGGCTGCGCCGACGTACCGGGCCTATCTGCCTCGACCTTGGTCTCGATGTTGTAGCGCACATCGGCGCGATACGAGTCGGCCAGCGCGAAGACCTCCGGCAACGTCGCGATGACGTTGCCCGGCACCACTTCTGCCGCCGGATGCCCAGCCAGCTGCTTGCCGCAGTCCAGACTGCGGATCTGCGCCAGGGTCAGATCGTGCACCAGCTTGCCCACGTACGGGAACTGCGGGTCACCGGGAACGACCGGCGCGGTGTCGGAACACTTCTCCGGCTCGATGGCCGGGTCGTGCCAGACCAGGGGCTGACCGTCACGGGTCAGGACGACGTCGAGTTCGAGTGTGCTGACCCCGAGTTCCAGCGACTTGGCTATCGCTCGCAATGACTGCTCGGTCGTTTCGCCGCGCCCGGCCCGATGCGCCTGCAGGTCGAACTCGATCGGTTGTGCGGCAGCCGACGGCGCCGCCACCAACGCCGAGCAGCCACAAAGGACCCCTAATACCCGCCGAATCGGGAGCCTTGGTGACTGTTCGCGGTGACGAGTCACCTTCGCTGGCGGGCGATTTCGGCCAGCACCACCCCGGCGGCGACCGAGGCGTTGAGCGACTCGGTGGGCCCGGACATCGGGATCGACACCACCGCGTCGCAGTTCTCCCGCACCAACCGGGACAGCCCCTTTCCTTCGGATCCCACCACAAGAACCAGCGGGCCGGCGGCATCCAGCCGGTCCACCGGGGTCTCGCCACCGGCGTCCAGGCCCACCACCTGCAGACCGCGGCCGGCCCAATCCTTCAGTGTCCTGGTCAGATTCGCCGCCCGTGCCACCGGAACCCGGGCCGCCGCCCCGGCGCTGGTGCGCCAGGCCACCGCGGTGACCGAGGCCGATCGACGCTGTGGGATCAGTACGCCGTGGCCGCCGAACGCCGCCACCGACCGCACGATCGCACCGAGGTTGCGCGGATCGGAGATGTTGTCCAGCGCGACGAAGAGCGCGGGCGTCGACGCGTTGGCGGCGGCCGTCAGCAGATCGTCGGGATGGGCGTAGGAGTACGGCGGCACCTGCAGCGCGATGCCCTGGTGCAGGCCGTTGGTGGTCATCTTGTCCAGATCGCTGCGGGGAACCTCCAGGATGGGAAGGCCCGAATCGGCCGCGCGCGTCACGGCCTCGGTGAAGCGTTCGTCGGCCTCGGCGCCGAGGGCGACATACAGCGCGGTGGCCGGAACGCCGGTGCGCAGGCATTCCAGCACCGGGTTGCGCCCGAGCACCACTTCGGTGTCGTCGGTCTTCCTGGCCGGCCGGCGCGCCCGCTGTTTGGCCGCGCGTTTGGCCGCCGGGTGGTACTCGCGCAGGTGCGCCGGCGGGGTCGCCCCCCGGCCTTCCAGCCCGCGGCGGCGCTGCCCACCCGAGCCGACCACCGGGCCCTTCTTGGTGCCGGGTTTGCGGACCGCACCCCGGCGCTGTGAATTACCGGCCATCGAAACCAGCCCCCCCAACGATCAGCGACCACTGCGGCCCGTCGCCGGTATCGGTGACGTCGATGCCGGCGTCCTTGAGCCGGCAGCGGATCTCGTCGGCCAGCGCCCAGTCACGCTCGGCGCGGGCGGCCTCCCGGCGCGCCAGTTCCGCGCGCACCAGCACGTCCACCGCCGCCATCGCCGCCGAAGTCTCGTCGCGGGATTCCCAGCGTTCGTCCAGCGGGTCGCAGCCCAGGATGCCCATCATCGCCCGGATGGCGCCCGCCTGGGCCAGCGCGCCGGCATGGTCGCCGGCGTCCAGCGCACGGTTGCCCTCGGCCCGGGCCCGGTGCACCTCGGCGAGCGCGATCGGCACCGACAGGTCGTCGTCGAGCGCCGCGGCGAAGCGGTCGGTCCAGCGGCCGGGGGCCACGGCCCCGGCCCGGTTGCGGACCCGGTGCAGGAAGTCCTCGATGCCGACGTAGGCGTTGACGGCGTCATGCAGCGCGGTCTCGGAGAACTCCAGCATGGACCGGTAGTGCGCACTGCCCAGGTAATAGCGCAGTTCGGCGGGGCGTACCCGTTGCAGCACCGCCGACATCGACAGCACATTGCCCAGTGACTTGCTCATCTTCTCGCCGCCCAGGGTGACCCAGCCGTTGTGCAGCCAGTAGCGCGCGAACCCGTCGCCGGCGGCGCGACTCTGGGCAATCTCGTTCTCATGGTGCGGGAAGATCAGGTCCATCCCGCCGCAGTGGATGTCGAACTCGGCGCCCAGGAACGTGTGCGCCATCGCCGAACATTCCAGATGCCAGCCGGGACGTCCCCGCCCCCAGGGCGTCGGCCAGCTCGGCTCACCGGGTTTGGCGCCCTTCCACAGCGTGAAGTCGCGCTGGTCGCGCTTGCCGGTGCCGGCTCCCTCACCCTGGTGCACGTCGTCGATCTTGTGACCGGACAGCCGGCCGTATTCCGGGTAGCTGAGCACGTCGAAGTAGACGTCACCGCCGCCGGTGTAGGCGTGCCCGGCGGCGATCAGCCGTTCGATCAGCTCGACCATCTGGGTGATGTGGCCGGTGGCGCGCGGCTCGGCCGACGGCGGCAGCACACCCAGCGCGTCGTAGGCGGCGGCGAACTCCCGCTCGTAGGTGGCCGCCCACTCCCACCAGGGCCGGCCGGCGGCGGCGGCCTTGGTGAGGATCTTGTCGTCGATATCGGTGACGTTGCGGATGAACGCCACGTCGTAGCCGCGTGCGGTCAGCCAGCGCCGCAGCACGTCGAACGCCACGCCGCTACGGATGTGGCCGATGTGCGGCGGCGCCTGAACGGTGGCGCCGCACAGGTAGATGGACACCTGCCCGGGCCGCAGCGGAACGAAGTCACGCACGGTGCCGGTCGCCGTGTCGTGCAGCCGCAGGCCGGGGGACGTGGTCACGACGTGCCAGCTTACCGGGACGGCCGACCGCGACCGGCGGCACCGGTAGGGCCGGCACCGTGGTGCGGAACCGTATCGGTGGACAGTGCCACCCAGGTCACATATATTGCAGAGATGAGCAATCGTCTGGTGGCAGCGTCGGGGGCATTGATGGCGGCTGCCGCGATAGCGGGGGCGGCGACCGCACACGCCGACAATCCTTCTTCGCCCGGTCAGCCCGACCAGGCGGTGACGGTCAGCGCCGTCGAGTCGGAGCAGCAACAGCAGCAGCAGCGGCAACAGCAGCTGCAGGAGGAAGCCAACCGGGCCAACCAGGCCAACCAGCCTGGCCAGCCGGCCAACCAGGGCGAACCCGCCGGCCAGCCGGTCAGCCAGCAGCCCGACCCCACCAACATGGGCGGTATGCCGAGCAACCAGATGGCTTCGGTCGGCACCTCGATCGGCACCTCGATGGCGATGATGGGGCCGATGCTGGCGATGTCGCTGCCGTCGATGGCGATTCCGCTGCTGTCCTCGGGCCTCGGGGCAGCCGGGGCGGCGACCACCAACCAGGCGGCGACGACGGCCACGGAGGCCGTTGCCAACGCGGTCCCCAGCGCGGCGGCGACGACCGTCCCGGACCTGGCTTCCACCCTGGGCCTGACGGTGCCCGGCGACCTGGCCGCGCCGGCGGACCTGGCCGCGCCGGTAGACCTGGCCGCGCCGGTGGACCTGGCGACGACCGCCGCCTCCGCCGTCGACCTGGCCGCGCCGCTCGACGGCGTCGCACCGGATGTGTCGCCCGCCCTCGACCTGGCCTCCACCCTCGGCCCGACGATCGCCGCCGACGTCGGGAGCACCGTTGGCGGGACACTCGGCGCGAACGTCCCCGGCAACGTGGTCTCCACCGTGCTGGGCCTGCTGGGCTTCTGATCGCCTGCTGATCCCCTGCGGGGGCAGAGTCGGGTCCCGCACAATCACCGGTGGCGTCGGCTACAGCGGCGCCACCAGGGCCGTGGCTATCGCCGCCAGTCCCTCGCCCCGGCCGGTCAATCCCAGGCCGTCGGTGGTGGTCGCAGACACCGAAACCGGCGCCCCCAGCAGTTCGGACAGCACCCGCTGCGCTTCGGCCCGGCGCGGCCCGATTCTGGGCCGGTTGCCGATCACCTGCACCGCGGCGTTGCCGATCGCAAACCCGGCGGCGGTCACCAGATCCCGGACGTGAACCAGCATGGCGGTGCCGGTGACCCGTTCCCAGCGCGGATCGTCGACGCCGAACACCGCGCCCAGATCGCCGAGCCCGGCCGCCGACAGCAACGCGTCGCACAGCGCGTGAACGGCGACATCTCCGTCGGAGTGGCCCGCACAACCGTCGGCGTCGGAGAACAGCAGGCCCAGCAGGCGGCATTCCCGGCCCGGCTCGAACGGGTGCACGTCGGTTCCCACCCCGACCCGCGGCGCCATTCTCACCGGTCCACGATCGCTTGGGCCAGCGTCAGATCCAGCGGGTTGGTGATCTTGAACGCCAGCGGGTCGCCGGCGACCACCTGGACCTGGGCACCGATCTGTTCGACCATCGACGCATCGTCGGTGAACTCCGCCTCCGGCCCGGCCCGCTGGTAGGCCCGCAGCAGCAACTCGGTGACGAACCCCTGCGGGGTCTGCACCGCTCGCAGACCGGCCCGTTCCGGGGTGCCCAGCACCACCCCGCCGGCGTCGACGGCCTTGATGGTGTCCGGTACCGGCAGCGCGGGCACCACGGCCTGGTGACCCGCTCGCAGCGCTTCGACCACCCGGCCGATCAGCGACGGCGGAGTGAGCGCCCGGGCGGCGTCGTGCACCAGCACGAAATCCGGCTCCCCCACCGCGGCCAGCGAGAGCCGCACCGACTCGATCCTGGTCGCTCCGCCGGCCACCACGACGGTGTCGCCGCCGAGGATCAGCTTGGCCTCGTCGGTGCGGTCCGGTGGCACCGCCACCACCACGCGGTCGACGACTCCGGACTCCCGCATACCTGCGACCGCACGCTCCACCAGGGTGCGGCCGCCGAGCTGGAAAAATGCTTTGGGCACCCCGGCGGCCAACCGTTTACCCGAACCCGCGGCCGGAATGACCGCTACCGTATCCGCCACCGCAAAACCTTCGGCGACTAGGAGGCGGCGGCGAGCACCTCGTCGAGGATGGTCTCCGCCTTGGCGTCATCGGTGTTCTCGGCCAGCGCCAATTCCCCGACCAGGATCTGCCGTGCTTTGGCCAGCATCCGCTTCTCACCGGCCGACAGGCCACGTTCCTGATCGCGGCGCCACAGGTCGCGCACCACCTCGGCGACCTTGTGCACGTCACCGGACGCGAGCTTCTCCAGGTTGGCCTTGTACCGCCGCGACCAGTTGGTCGGCTCCTCGGTGTGCGGGGCCCGCAACACCTGGAAGACCTTGTCCAGGCCTTCCTGTCCAACCACGTCGCGCACGCCGACGTATTCGGCGTTGTCGGCCGGAACTCGAACGGTCAGATCACCCTGCGCGACCTTCAGGACCAGATAGTCCTTTTGCTCGCCTTTGATGGTTCGGGTTTCAATCGCTTCGATTAACGCTGCGCCGTGGTGTGGATAGACAACAGTGTCGCCGACCTTGAAAATCATCTGATTTGAACCCCTTTCGCTGTCCCATCCTAACACGGCGCATCGACAGGCGGGGAACAACTGTGCAGGTCAGGGGCACAGTAGCGGAAGTTTGGGACTTGACAGCACGCCGAAATCGTGCTTGGTTCAATCCAATTCCGGTCGAATGCCGGAACCGCGGGAAGCTTTCGGCGGGCTTCGCGGCGTCCCGCAACAGCAGAACCCCCTGCGCTTCCGCATGCCCACGGTTCCTACTACAGTGCATAGTCACAAACCCCGACCGGCTGGCAGGAGGCCTTCAGTGAACCGGTTCAACATGGTCCTAGCCGGCCTTGCCGGCCCGGTCATCGCGGCAAGCCTGGCCGGGTGCGGCACCGGTCAGATCGCCCAGACCACCAGCCAGGTCTCCGCCGTCAACGGCGCCGAGAAGACGGTGGGCGATGTGGCGCTGCGCAACGTGCACATCCAGGCGCTGCAGGCCGGGGACGCGATACCGAGCGGAAGCACCGTCGACCTGGCGTTCGTCGCCAGCAACCAGTCCTTGAGCACCAGTGACGAGCTGACCGAAATCAGCACCGAAATCGGCAAGGTGTCCGCGACCGGCGCCAAGAAGCTGCCGGTCGGCGGCGCACTGATCGTCGCCCCACCGGCCACCCGGGATGCGGTGTCACCGGCATCCCTGAAGGAGCTGCGCGCCATCGAGGACGCGAACACCGCGACGGCCACGCTCACCTTGAGCCAGCCGATCAGCAACGGTCTCACCTACGAGATCACCTTCCACTTCAAGCAGGCCGGTCCGATCAGCCTGGACGTGCCCATCTCGGCCGAAGGCGCCGAACCGGCCGTCCCGGCCAAGCCGCACCACCACTGACCCGCCACACACCCGCGACACACTCGACCAGAGACTCGATCAAAGACTCGGTGTCGGACCCCGCCGATACCCTCATCGGGTGGCCAAGGCGCGTTCGCTCTACCGCTGCTCGCAGTGCCGGCACACCACTGCCAAGTGGGTGGGCCGCTGTAGCGCGTGCGGCAGCTGGGGCGGTGTCGACGCCGTAGCCGAGGCGGTGGCGCTGGGCGCGGCGCCCGGCAGCGGCCGCCGCGCCACCGACCCGGTGCGGCCCGCGGTTCCGATCAGCTCGGTCGCACTCGGCAGCGCCCGTCCGCAGCCGACCGGTGTCGGTGAACTGGATCGGGTGCTCGGCGGTGGCCTGGTGCCCGGCTCGGTGACCCTGCTGGCCGGGGATCCCGGCGTCGGCAAGTCCACGCTGCTGCTGGCAGCCGCCCACCACTGGGCGCGGTCCGGCCGGCGGGCCCTCTACATCTCCGGTGAGGAGTCCAGCGGCCAGATCCGGCTGCGGGCGGAGCGCACCGGCTGCAGCCATGACGAGATCTACCTGGCCGCCGAATCCGACCTGGGGGTCGTGCTGGGCCATCTCGACGCGGTGAACCCGACGCTGGTGGTGGTGGACTCGGTGCAGACCATCTCAACGACCGATGCCGACGGTGTCGCCGGCGGCGTCACCCAGGTGCGCGCGGTCACCGCCGCGCTGACCGCCGCGGCCAAGGACACCGGGGTGGCGCTGATCCTGGTCGGCCACGTCACCAAGGACGGCGCCATCGCCGGCCCGCGCTCGCTGGAGCACCTGGTCGACGTGGTGCTGCACTTCGACGGCGAGCGTGACACCGCGCTACGCATGGTCCGCGCGGTGAAGAACCGGTTCGGCTCGACCGACGAGGTCGGCTGCTTCCTGCTGCACGACAGCGGGATCGAGGGGGTCACCGATCCCTCCGGCCTGTTCCTGGAGCAGCGCGCGGAACCGGTCGCCGGCACCGCGATCACCGTCACGCTGGACGGCAAGCGGGCGCTGGTCGGGGAGGTGCAGGCGTTGCTGGCCCAACCGTCGGGCGGTTCGCCCCGCCGGGCGGTCAGCGGCATCGACAACGCGCGGGCGGCCATGATCACCGCGGTGCTGGACAAGCACGCCAGGCTTCCCGTCGCCGCCCGCGACATCTACCTGGCGACCGTCGGCGGGATGCGGCTCACCGATCCGTCGTCGGACCTTGCCATCGCCATCGCCCTGGCGTCAGCCCACCTGGAGCTGCCGCTGCCCGCCGGCACGGTGGTGATCGGGGAGGTGGGCCTGGCCGGGGATCTGCGCCCGGTGAGCGGGATGGATCGCCGGCTCGCCGAGGCGGCCCGGCTCGGCTTCAGCACGGCGCTGACCCCGCCGGGTTGCCCGAGCGTCCCGAGCGGCCTGCATGCGGTGCCGGCCACCAACATCGCCGTCGCGCTGCGGCACCTGGCCGAGATCGCCGGCCCCCCGCGCTAGCGCGAGCCATGAGCCCGTCCGGGGTTCCCGGACGCCGCGCCGCGAGTATCGGAACCACGCGAGTACCCCACTCGCACGTCTGCTGCAGCGTCGGCAGTGCCGACGGCTCAGTTGCCGGCCGGCGCCCCGGGCGCCGGTGCGCCCTCTGCCGGCGGCGGAACGTCGGCCGACGGCTCGGCGAGAATGAACGGCACCGTCGCCGAGCGCAGGTTGCCCAGTTGCACGACGAGGTTGTAGGTGCCCGGCCCGATCGGCTGCCGCGGGAGCGGGCACTGCGGTGCCGACCCCATCCCGGTCCAAGTCACCGAGGTGGTGATCTGCTCGCCCGGATCGAAGGTCTTCACCAGGGTCTCGTTGGACGGTGCGCAGTCCAGATTGGACCACAGCCGCTGGTTGTCCAGCGAGTACACGTAGGCGGCCAGCACCGCCGCCCCCACGTCACGCTTGCAGGCCACCAGCCCGATGTTGGTGACGACCATGGTGAACTTCGGCTGTTCGCCCACCGTGTAGTGCGACTGGCTGGTGTAACCCTTGACCGCCAGCGTCGAGTCGGTGCAGTCGTCGCCCTCTTTGAGCATCGGGGGCGGCACCACGGCCGCGCCCGGCGTCGCGGGCGGCACCGGGGCCTGCGCCGCCGGCGGCACCACCGGTGTCTTCACCTCCTGCCCCGGGGGGACGGCAGGAGGCTTGGGGCCCTCCGCCGTGGCGGCCGGCTTGTCGGACTTGGCGGTGGTGCCGGCACCCGACCCACCGTGGCGAACAGCGACGATGATCGCCAGCACCACGCCGATCACCAGCACCGCGATACCCAGCGCCAGCCCTCGTCGCCGCCAGTAGATCTGCGAAGGTAACGGACCATGCGGTTCTAAATCCAGCACGTTCTCACGGTAAGCCGAGGTCACCGCGAGTCGGCCGATGCGTGTCGGCGTGTCGTTGCGGCGTTGTGACCTTCAGCGACTATCCGCCCGCCGTCAGTCCTCGATTTCGCCGAGATGGTTACACAGCGTCACCTGGCCGTCGGCCAGGTGGTAGGTGGCGCCGACGATGGCCAGCGACCCCGCCGCCACCCGCTCGGCGATCGCCGTGGAGCGGGCCACCAGCTGCGCCGTGGTCTCGATGACGTGGCGCGCCTCGAACTCGTCGACCTCGGTCAACCCGTCGCGCCGGCCCAGCAGCAGCGAGGGCGTCACCCGCTCCACCACGTCACGCAGGAACCCGCCGGGTATCACCCCGTCGTCCAGCGCCTCCAGTGCCGCCTTCACCGCCCCGCAGCTGTCGTGGCCCAACACGACGACCAGCGGCACGCGCAGCACCACCACCGCGAACTCGATCGAGCCCAGCACCGCCGAATCGATGACGTGGCCGGCGGTGCGCACCACGAACATGTTGCCCAGCCCCTGGTCGAAGATGATCTCCGCGGCCACCCGGCTGTCGCCGCAGCCGAACACCACCGCGGTGGGCTGCTGCCCCTCGGCCAGCGCCGCGCGCCGTTCGACGCCCTGGCTGGGATGCGCGGGCCGGCCGGCGACGAACCGCTCGTTACCCTCTCTGAGTGCTTTCCAGGCAGTTCTCGGGTTCGTGTTCGGCATGGCCGTCATTCTGCCCCGGCCGGCCCGGCTGCGCTCGACGAGCGGCCGACTCGATGAGCGGCCGATGAGCATCCCCGCCGACGTGTTGCTCGACTGGTATCGCCAGAACCGGCGCGAGTTGCCCTGGCGCGACGCCGACGTCACCGCGTGGCAGATTCTGGTCAGCGAGTTCATGCTGCAGCAGACGCCGGTGGCACGGGTGCTGCCGGTCTGGCCGGACTGGGTGGCGCGGTGGCCCACCGCCTCGGCGACCGCGGCGGCGACCCAGGGCGAACTGTTGCGGGCGTGGGGCAAGCTGGGCTATCCGCGCCGCGCCAAGCGCCTGCACGAATGCGCCACGGTGGTCGCCCGCGACTTCGCCGACGTGGTCCCCGACGACGTCGACACCCTGCGGCAACTGCCCGGCGTGGGAGGCTACACCGCGCGCGCGGTGGCGTGCTTCGGCTACCAGCGGGCGGTCCCGGTGGTCGACACCAATGTGCGCCGCGTGGTGGCGCGCGCCGTGCACGGCCGGGCCGGCGCCCACCCGCCGGCACCGGCCCGCGATCACGCCGAAGTCGCCGCCTTGCTGCCAGAGGGCGCTGCGGCACCGATGTTCTCGGCCGCGCTGATGGAGTTGGGCGCAACGGTGTGCTCGGCACGAGCACCGCGCTGCGGTTCGTGCCCGCTGGCCGCGTGCGGCTGGCGGGAAGCCGGCTATCCGCCGGCCGCCGGGCCGAAACGTCCCGCGCAGCGCTACGCCGGCACCGACCGTCAGGCACGGGGCCGGTTGCTCGATGTGCTGCGCGACAACCACTCTCCCGTCACCCGGCACCAGCTGGACACGGCCTGGCCGGCCGACACCGCCCAGCGGGACCGGGCGCTGGCATCGCTGCTGCTCGACGGACTGGTGCGACAGACCCCGGACGGCCACTTCGCGTTCCCGGACTAAGCGTGCCCCGACAGGAACGACTCGACCGCCCGCCGATAGACCTCCGGCTTCTCGTCGTGAACCAGGTGGCCGGCGCCGACGGCGAGCAGATAGCCGGCGGAATAGCCGGTTTCGTGCATCTGCAACATCTGGCCCGGCGGGGTAACCGAATCGCCGGCCTCGATGAGCAGTGCCGGCGACCGCACCGCCCGCCACTGCGCCCAGTAATCCCGGGTGCCCCACTCGGCGGCGATCTCGACCCACCGCGCGACGTGGCCGTGCAGCCGCCAGCCGTCGGGGGTGCGATCGAACGCTTCCAGAAAGTACCGGCCGGCGACCTCGCCGAACTCGGCGATGACCTGTTCGGCCCGGCCGAACTGCACCGGAAGCGCATGCACCCACGGCTCCCACGCCCCGGTGGTGCGGCCCCTGAAGTCCGGTGCCATGTCCTCCACCACCAGCGCCGAGACCAGCTCCGGGAACCGGGCGGCCAGGCACCACGAGTGCAGCGCCCCCATCGAATGGCCGACCAGCCGGACCGGCGCGCCCAGCGCGGTCACCGCGTCGGCCAGGTCGGTCACGAACCGTTCGGTGCTGATCGGGTACGGGTCGGCGACGTCGCGACCCCGATGCCACGGCGCGTCGTAGGTGTAGACCGCCCCCAGCCGGGTCAGCCACGGCAACTGCGCCGACCAGGTGCTGCCACGTCCCATCAAGCCGTGCACCAGGACCAGCGGTCGACCCTCCCCGCCGCGATAGGTCAGGAAGTCGACCGGCCGGGCATTCCCGGCCGTTCCGGCTGGCTCGCTTGGCACCGTCCCATTCTGCGCGGTCGGTCGCCCGGACCGCGGGCACGGTAGCCTAACCGCATGCCAGTGGTGAAGATCAACGCAATCGAGGTGCCACCGGGCGCCGGGCCCCGACTCGAGGAGCGGTTCGCCAACCGCGCCGGCATGGTGGAGAACTCACCCGGGTTCCTCGGCTTCCAACTGCTGCGGCCGGTCAAGGGCGAGGACCGCTACTTCGTGGTGACACAGTGGGAGTCCGACGAGGCGTTCCAGGCGTGGGCCGGCGGGCAGGGCGCCGCCGCGCACGCCAAGTCCGCCGAGAACCCGGTGGCGACGGGTGCCGCCCTGTTGGAGTTCGAGGTCGTGTTGAACGTTGCCGGAACCAGCAACCCGGCGTAATGCGTCCCGGACGCGGCGCCACCTGGCGGCCCTGATCGTCGGCGCCGTGCTGGCCGCGGGTTGCGCCCCCGCCGCCGCACCGGCACCGCAACCGGCGAACCCGGGGGTGTGGATCGAGACCAAGACGCCGCCGGGCCTGCGGGCCAAGCAGACGATGGACATGCTCAACTCGGACTGGCCCATCGGCCCGGTGGGCGTCGCCACGCTCGCCGCGCCGAAGGCGGTCGACCAAGTCGTCACCACGATGGAATCACTGTGGTGGGACCGCCCGTTCCAGGTCGCCGGCGTGGACCTGCGCGCCGGTGCGGCCACCCTGCGGCTGATCACCTCCTACGGCGCCCGCCAGGACATCGAGATCCGCACCGACGACGACGGCGCGGTGAGCCGCCTCCAGGCCAGCACCGTGGCACCGGTCATCTCGTCGTGGCGCGACGTCGACGCGGTGCTGGGTCAGACCGGCGCCCGCTACTCGTATCAGGCCGCCCGGGTCGACCAGGGCAACTGCGAACCGGTGGCCGGCACCAACACCCGGGAGTCGCTGCCGCTGGCGTCGATTTTCAAGCTGTACGTGCTGCTGGCGGTGGTCGAGGCGATCAAGGCCGGAACGGTTTCGTGGGAGGATCCGCTGACCGTCACCAATCGAGCCAAGGTCGTCGGGTCCTCCGGGCTGGAGGAGCTCCCGGACGGGGCTCAGGTGTCGGTGCGCACGGCCGCCGAGAAGATGATCGCGACCAGCGACAACATGGCCACCGACCTGCTGATCGCAAAGGTCGGCGCCCGGGCCGTCGAGCAGGCGCTGAGCGTCGCCGGCCACCACGACCCGGCCAGCATGACGCCCTTTCCCACCATGTACGAGTTGTTCTCGGTCGGCTGGGGAGAGCCGGATCTCCGCCGGCAGTGGCAGCGCGGCTCACAGCAGGAGCGGGCCCAATTGCTGCGACAGGCCAATGCCCGGCCCTACGAACCGGATCCGACCCGCGCCCACCTCCCGGCATCCGAGTACGGGGCGGAATGGTACGGCAGCGCCGAGGACATCTGTCGCGTGCACGCGGCGCTGCAGGCCGCGGCGGTGGGCAGAGGCGCCCCGGTCAAGCAGATCATGGCAGCGGTCAGCGGCATCGCCCTGAACCGCGGCGACTGGCCCTACATCGGCGCCAAAGCCGGCGGGCTGCCAGGGGATCTGACGTTCAGCTGGTATGCCGTCGACAAGTCCGGGCAGCCCTGGGTGGTCAGCTTTCAGTTGAACTGGCGCCGGGACCACGGCAAGAGCGTCAGCGGCTGGCTGTTGCAGATCGCCAAGCAGGTGTTCGCCCTGCTTCCCACGAAGCCTTAAGCGGCCGTGCCGGGTTGGTCCATATCGCGGCCACACCGGCTGACCGCGACCCTCGGCGGCCGCGACCGCATGGAGATCGCGGTCCTGCTGGGCGTGATCGCCGTCATGCATCTGGTCGGATTCGGCACCCTGCTCGTGGTGATCGCACCACGCCACTATCAAAGCGGCACCGAAGTTTTCGGCATCGGACTCGGCGTCACCGCCTATCTGCTCGGGTTGCGGCACGCGTTCGACGCCGACCACATCGCCGCCATCGACAACACCACCCGAAAGTTGATCGGCCAGGGGCCTCGGCCCAATTCCGTCGGATTCTGGTTCGCCCTGGGCCATTCCAGCGTCGTGTTCGCGATGGCTGTGCTGCTGGCCACCGGGGTCCGAGCGGCGAGCACGCTGGTCGACGACGCGTCGCCGGCCCACCATGCCCTCGGCCTGGCCGGGACGATGGCATCGGGCCTGTTCCTCTACCTCATCGCGCTTGCGAACATCATCGCGTTGATCGGTATCGTGCGCGCCCTGAAGCTGCTGCGGGGCGGCTCGAGCCCCGACGCCGAACTCGAAGCCGCGCTGGACAATCGGGGCCTGGTGGTGCGGATGCTGCGCCCGGTACTGCACCGAATACGACATCCGGCGCAGATGTACCCGGTGGGGGTGCTGTTCGGCCTGGGCTTCGACACCGCCACCGAGATCACGCTGCTGGTGCTGGCCGGCGGCAGTGCCGCCGCCGGATTCCCTTGGTACGCCATTCTTTTGCTGCCGCTACTCTTCGCAGCCGGGATGACCCTGGTGGACACCGCCGACGGGCTGCTGATGACCTCCGCATACGGCTGGGCGTTCACCCGGCCGGCCCGCAAGATCTACTACAACCTCACGGTCACCGCGCTGTCGGTCGCCGCGGCGCTGCTGATCGGGTCGATCGAACTGGTGTCGATCCTGCACCAGGACCTCGACTGGTCCGACCCGGTCACCGACTGGGTCAGCGGCGTCAGCCTGAGCGGCGCCGGGCTGCTGATCGTCGGCTTGTTCGCCGTCACCTGGTTGGGCGGGGTCTGCTACTGGAAGTCGCGCGCCCGAAGCCAACCGTGAGTCTCAGCGCGTTGCGGCTGCTACTCCGAGGCCGGTGCGCCCGCCGCGCCGGCCTGGGCCAGGTCGGCCTCGACCGCCTCGACGGGCTTGGCGGCACCGGCGAAGGTGAACACCGCGTTCTCGTGGGCGCCCTCGCCGTCCCAGTTCTCCACGTCGACGGTGACGAGCTGGCCGGGCCGGATCTCGTCGAACAGGATCTTCTCGGAGAGCTGGTCCTCGATCTCGCGCTGGATGGTCCGGCGCAGCGGGCGCGCGCCGAGCACCGGGTCGAACCCGCGCTTGGCCAGCAGCGCCTTGGCCTTGTCGGTGAGCGCCAGATCCATGTCCTTGGCCCGCAACTGCTTGGCCACCCGGCCGATCATCAGGTCGACCATCTGAATGATCTCTTCGCGGGTCAGCTGGTGGAAGACGATGATGTCGTCGATCCGGTTGAGGAACTCCGGCCTGAAATGCTTCTTCAGCTCGTCGTTGACCTTCAGCTTCATCCGCTCGTAGTCGTTCTCTCCGCCGCCCTGGGTGAACCCGAGGCCGACGGCCTTGGAGATGTCGGAGGTGCCGAGGTTGGAGGTGAAGATCAGCACGGTGTTCTTGAAGTCCACCGTCCGGCCCTGGCCGTCGGTGAGCCGGCCGTCCTCGAGCACCTGCAGCAGGGTGTTGTAGATCTCCGCGTGCGCCTTCTCGATCTCGTCGAAGAGCACCACCGAGAACGGCTTGCGCCGCACCTTCTCGGTGAGCTGACCGCCCTCCTCGTAGCCCACGTACCCCGGCGGGGCGCCGAACAGCCGCGAGGCGGTGAATCGGTCGTGGAACTCGCCCATGTCGATCTGGATCAGCGCGTCGTCATCGCCGAACAGGAACTCCGCCAGCGCCTTGGACAACTCGGTCTTGCCGACCCCGGACGGACCGGCGAAGATGAACGACCCGGACGGCCGCTTGGGGTCCTTGAGCCCGGCCCGGGTACGCCGAATGGCTTTGGAAACCGCTGCGACCGCATCCTTCTGCCCGATGATCCGCTTGTGCAGTTCGTCTTCCATCCGCAGCAGGCGGGTGGTCTCGGCCTCGGTCAGCTTGAACACCGGGATGCCGGTCCAGTTGCCCAGCACCTCGGCGATCTGCTCGTCGTCCACTTCGGCGACCGCGTCCAGGTCTCCGGACCGCCACTGCTTCTCCCGCTCCGCGCGCTGGGCGACCAGTTGCTTCTCCCGGTCGCGCAGGCTGGCCGCCTTCTCGAAGTCCTGCGCGTCGATCGCGGACTCCTTCTCCCGGCGGGCGTCGGCGATCTTCTCGTCGAACTCGCGCAGATCCGGCGGCGCGGTCATCCGGCGGATTCGCATCCGCGCTCCGGCCTCGTCGATCAGGTCGATCGCCTTGTCCGGCAGGAAGCGGTCGTTGATGTAGCGGTCGGCCAGCGTGGCGGCGGCCACGATCGCGCTGTCGGTGATCGACACCCGGTGGTGGGCCTCGTAACGGTCCCGCAGCCCCTTGAGGATCTCGATGGTGTGTTCCACCGTCGGCTCGCCGACCTGCACCGGCTGGAACCGGCGCTCCAGTGCGGCGTCCTTCTCGATGTACTTGCGGTACTCGTCGAGGGTGGTGGCCCCGATGGTCTGCAACTCACCGCGGGCCAGCTTGGGTTTGAGGATGGACGCCGCGTCGATGGCGCCCTCGGCGGCGCCCGCCCCGACCAGCGTGTGCAGCTCGTCGATGAACAGGATGATGTCGCCGCGGGTGTTGATCTCCTTGAGCACCTTCTTCAGCCGCTCCTCGAAGTCACCGCGGTACCGGCTGCCGGCCACCAGCGAGCCCAGATCCAGGGTGTAGAGCTGCTTGTCCTTCAGCGTCTCGGGGACCTCGCCGTTGACGATGGCCTGCGCCAGCCCTTCCACCACCGCGGTCTTGCCGACGCCGGGCTCGCCGATCAGCACCGGATTGTTCTTGGTGCGGCGGGAGAGCACCTGCATCACCCGCTCGATTTCCTTCTCCCGGCCGATGACCGGGTCCAGCTTGCCGTCGGCGGCCGCCGCGGTCAGGTTGCGGCCGAACTGATCGAGCACCAGCGACGTCGACGGGGTGCCGGACTCGCCCCCGCGACCGCCGGTGCCGGCCTCGGCGGTCTCCTTGCCCTGGTAGCCGCTGAGCAGCTGGATCACCTGCTGCCGCACCCGGGTGAGGTCGGCGCCGAGCTTCACCAGCACCTGGGCCGCCACGCCCTCGCCCTCACGGATCAGACCGAGCAGGATGTGCTCGGTGCCGATGTAGTTGTGGCCGAGCTGCAACGCCTCGCGCAGGCTCAGCTCCAGCACCTTCTTGGCCCGCGGCGTGAACGGGATGTGCCCGGACGGCGCCTGCTGGCCCTGGCCGATGATCTCCTCGACCTGGCTGCGGACCCCTTCCAGCGAGATGCCCAGGGATTCCAGCGACTTGGCGGCCACCCCCTCGCCCTCGTGGATCAGGCCCAGCAGGATGTGTTCGGTCCCGATGTAGTTGTGGTTGAGCATCCGGGCTTCTTCTTGGGCCAGCACGACGACCCGGCGCGCGCGGTCGGTGAATCTTTCAAACATCGGCTTCTTACCTGCTCTCCCTCAACCATCTGCTGCCCGGTCGGCACCCCGTGGCTGCCATCCACTCTAGTGGGCGGCCGCCCCGGTCGTGCCCTGCCCGGCGGCGCGGTCCTGCGGATACCGCACAGCACAGCGACTCAAGACAGCAACGTCGGCAGATCAGGAAACGTTTCCCCGATGGGCTCCCGGGTGGGCTCTTGCCCGTTCGCCCGGAGCGAAACGCCGCCGCCGGGCGGCGAACCGAGCCGGGAGACAGCCCCCGACCGGGGGGCGAAGCCGGGTTAGGTCGCCTGGTGGAAGGCCTCGATGATGTCGGCCGGGATACGGCCGCGGGTCGACACATTGTGGCCGTTGCGACGAGCCCACTCCCGGATCGCGGCGCTCTGCTCGCGGTCGATCGTCCCCCGCCGGCCCGGACCCTGGCGGCCGCGCCGGCGCCCGCCGACCCGCCGGCCCGCTTCGGCCCACTTTCTCAGCTCACCGCGCAGTTTTGCAGCATTTTTGCTCGAAAGGTCAATCTCATAGGCCACCCCGTCGAGCCCGAATTCCACCGTTTCATCGGCAGCGCCCTCACCATCGAAATCATCGATCAAGGTGACGGTGACCTTCTTCGCCATTGCTTCTCCCCTACGTTTCCGGCGGTATCCCTGCGTACATGCCCCGATTCGGGCGCACCGACCAACCTGCCATAGAAACGCGGCTAATTCAACACGGCCACAAACTGGTGCCGTTCAGTTGCCGGGCCGGCGAACAATGGGGAACAAAACCGTCTCGCGAATTGACAGGCCGGTCAGCGCCATCAACAACCGGTCGACACCCATTCCGGTGCCCGTGCACGGCGGCATAGCGTACTCCATGGCGGTGAGAAAATCCTCATCGAGCACCATCGCCTCGTCGTCGCCGGCCGCCGCGGCACGCGCCTGGGCGGCGAACCGGTCCCGTTGCACCACCGGATCGACGAGTTCGGAGTAGCCGGTGGCCAACTCGAAGCCACGCAGGTACAGGTCCCATTTCTCGGTGACCCCGGCGACGCTGCGGTGCTGACGGGTCAGCGGCGTCGTCTCGACCGGGAAATCCCTGACGAAAGTGGGTGCTTGCAGGCCCCGCCCCACGGTGTGCTCCCACAGTTCCTCGACCAGCTTCCCGTGCCCGAAACCGCGATCTTTCGGGATCTCCACTTCAAGGCGTCCGGCGATGTCCCATAACCGCTGGGCCGAGGTATCCGGGGTGATCTCTTCGCCGAGCGCCCCGGACAGCGACGGATACATTTGTATCGACGTCCATTCACCGTCGATGTCGTAGACGCTGCCGTCGGGCAGTGGCAGTTGTCGGGTGCCGATCGCCGCATCGGCGACCTCTTGAATAATCTCGCGGGTGGCGACCGCCGAATCGTCATAAGTGCCGTAGGCCTGGTAGGTCTCCAGCATCGAGAACTCCGGCGAATGCGTGGAGTCGGCGCCTTCGTTGCGGAACACCCGATTGAGCTCGAATACCCGGTCGAAGCCGCCGACGACACAGCGCTTCAGGAACAATTCAGGTGCGATCCGCAGGTACAGGTCCGAATCCAGCGCATTGGAATGTGTCACGAACGGGCGCGCCGCCGCGCCGCCGGCCAGCGTCTGCAGCATCGGCGTCTCGACTTCGAGAAAGCCGCGCCGTTCCAGCGCGGCCCGCACCTCCCGGATCACGGCGATCCGCTGCCGGGCCACCGCACGCGCCTCGGGCCGCACGATCAGGTCGACGTAGCGCTGCCGTACCCGGGACTCTTCGCTCATCTCCCTGTGCGCGACCGGCAGCGGCCGCAACGCCTTCGATGCCAGCTGCCAGGTATCGGCGAGCACCGACAGTTCGCCGCGACGCGAACTGATGACCTCACCGTGCACGAAGACGATGTCGCCCAGGTCGACATCGGCCTTCCAGCGCTCCAGTCCCAGCGCGCCGACACCGGCCAGGCTGATCATCGCCTGCAACTGGGTGCCGTCGCCCTCCTGCAGGGTGGCGAAACACAGCTTGCCGGAATTGCGGATGAAGATCACCCGGCCGGCGATGCCGACCAGGTCACCGGTCGCGGTGTCGACGGCCAGGTCGGGGTGCTCGGCGCGGACCTGCGCCAGGGTGTGGGTGCGCCCGACGGCGACCGGGTAGGGGTCGCGGCCCTCGGCCAACAGCCGAGCCCGCTTGTCGCGGCGGATCCGGAACTGTTCGGGAAGCTCGGCTGCGGCATCAGGGCCGGCATCAGGGCCGGTTTCACGGCCTGGTTCATGGCCCGGGTCGACACTGCTCACGACGTGCCAGCTTAAATGAACCGCCGCGGGCACCGGTCAACCCGTCCGGCCGCGCACCGGCGTCTACAGGTCGTTTCCGGCGTAGGACTGATTGAAGCTCTTGTTGGTCAGCGGGAAGTCGGGGACGATGGTGTCGGCCATCGCGATCGGCAGGGCCGGCCAGTTGAACCAGGACGGGTCGACGATCTTGGCGCGGCTGATGTGGTTTCCGGAATCGAGCTCCACCCGATGCACGATCGTGCCGCGCCAGCCCTCCACGATGCCGACACCGCTGCCGGCCCCGTTACCGACCGTCCGGTCGGCGGTGTATTCGATCGGGCCGGCGTGCGATTCACTGATGTACCCGGCGAGTGCCGCGGAGGCGGCGAATTCGTCGCGGCGCACCAGGTAGCGGGCGAGCACGTCCCCGCCGGATGACCCGATTTCGGCGACGGGCAGGACGGTGGCCGGGTGATCGAGCCTGGCGTCGGAACGCATGCCGCTCGCGCGGGCGACGTAGCCGAGGCAGCCCAGGGCGCGGGCGTCGTCGGCGCCCAGCACCGAAGTGCCCGCGAACCTGTCGTAGACGACCGTATTGCCCAAGGTCAGTTCGGCCACCTCGGCCAGTTCGGCGGCGAGATTCCGCAACAACCGCGGGTCGGGCAGCGCGCGCAGCGTGATTGCCCCGGGGCGGATCGCCGCGCGGAGCAACCGGTGCCCGGTGACGGCCAGGTTGAGACGCAGCAACTGCTCCCGGATCGATTGGGTGTGCGCGTTGGCGAGACCGAAGCCGACGTCGTTGGCCAGCGCGCCGAGGTCGGCGGCGTGGTTGTAGAGCCGTTCGAGTTCGACCAGCAGCGCCCGCAGGCGGTGCGCCGCATCGGGCAGCGTGATCCCCAGCGCGTCTTCGACCGCCAGGCTGTGCGCGAGCGCGTGCCCGGCGGAGGTGTCACCGCTGATGCGCTCGGCGAGCTCGACCGCCCCGGTGGCGGGTCGGCCCTCGAAGAGCTTCTCGACGCCGCGGTGCACGAACCACAGTCGTGCCTTGAGTCGAAGTATCGTCTCGCCGGCGACCGAGAACCGGAAGTGTCCCGGCTCGATCAGTCCGGCGTGCACCGGGCCGACCGGGATTTCGTACACCCCGGGGCCTTCCACGTTCAGGAACGGGAACCGGCCGCCGGCCGCGAACTCCGGGGGCGGTCCGGCGTCGGCGCGCATCGGGTGCCAGCCCTCCGGCCAGTGCGCGTGCCGGACCAGGCGCCGCGGCTTGGGGTGGCCGATCAGCGCGATCCCGTACAGATCGGCCATCTCGCGTTCGAACCGGCCGGCCGGAAACGAGAGGTGGGCAAGCGATCGCAGGGTCGGATCATCGATGCCGACAACGCATTCCAACTCGACCCGCCGGTCCGGGCGGCCCGCCAGGAACAGGTAGACGATCCGCAGCTGGTCGCCGTCGTCGTGGGCGGCGACCAGACCCAGCCGGAATCCCGCGGTCAGCAGTTCTTCGACGCGATCCGCCAACTCGGTCTGGGGCAGCCGGTGGGTCACCCGATCCGGGCTCACCGCAGCACCCCGATATGGTTCGCGGCGGTGGCGAACAGCGTGGCCAACGGTCCCGCGGTGATGCCCAGCACGGTGACGCCGACCACCCCGGCGAGCAGAGCGCCGGCCACGCCGGCCGGCACGCGGATCGCCGGCGCCGCAGCGGGCACCGGCCCCAGCAGCATGCGGCCCGCGTTGCGGGTCAGCGCCGCGAAGGCCACCGCGAGCAGCAGCATCGCCGCGGCCAGCACCCAGGCCAGCCGGGCATCGGCAAGCGCCCGGGCGATGGCCAGCTCGCTGGCGAACATCGCGAACGGCGGCAGGCCGAGCAGCACCGCCAGCCCCACCGCGAACGAGGCGCCGATCAGTCGGGAACGTCCCGCGACACCGGTGATGTCGGCGATGGCGGTGGAGTTGTGCGCGGCTTGCAGTTGACCGCCGGCCAGGAACAGCACGGTCTTGCCGATGCCGTGCGCGAGCACGTGCAGCAGCAGCGCGGCGACCGCCGGCGCGGTCCCGGCCGCGGCCGCGATCGCGATCAGGCCCATGTTCTCCATCGACGAGTACGCCAGCATCCGTTTGAGATCGCCGGTCACCGTGAGCATCAGCGCCGCGATCAGCAGTGTCGCCAATCCGACGACGATCAGCCCGATCCGCAGGAAGGCCGGCCCGGTGGCGGTGTCGACGACGGGTTTGAGCCGGATCAGCACCGAGAACGCCACCGACAGCAGCACCCCGCTCATCAACGCCGAGACCGGGGCGGGGGCCTGACTGTGGGCGTCGGCCAGCCAGGTGTGGAACGGGAACAGGCCGGCCTTGGCCCCGTATCCGATCAGCAGCAGCCCGCCGGCCAACCGGACCACCCCCGGATCCAGGTTGTGCGCGTGCAGGGCGAGCACATCGAGGTTCAGCGCCTGCGCGGCGGGCGCGCCGCCGTGGCAGGCCGCGAAGTACATCAGCACCGTGCCGAGGAACGCGATCGCGATGCCCACCGAGCAGAGCACCACGTATTTCCAGGTCGCCTCCAGCGCGGTGCGGGTGCGGTGATGCCCGACCAGGAAGGCGGTGACGATCGTGGTGGCCTCGATCGCCACCCAGATCACGCCGATGTTGTTGGCGCACACCGCCAGCACCATCGCGGCCAGGAACGCCGGCGTCAACACCCCGTACAGGCGGGCCCCGCGGGCGTCGACGTGCCCTTCGGTCAGCTCGGTGCGGATGTAGCCGATGCCGGCGCAGCTGGTCAGCGTGCCGACGACGCCGATGACGATCAGCATGGTGGCGCTGAGTGCGTCCGCGCGCAGCAGCCCTCCGGCCGCCAGCCGAGCACCGGCCCCGACCCGCAGCGCCTGCGCAACCCCGCAGCCCAGCACGACCGCCGCCGACGCGACGGTCACCGCGGCGGCAGCGGGCCGCCAACCCAGCACCAGGTTGACCAGTGCCGCCGCCACGGGCGCGAGGATTGCGGCAAGGAGCAGTGCGGTCATCAGTCGTGTAGCTCCTGCAGTGCGTCGAGATCGGCGCCGCCGAAGGTGTGGCGCAGCCGGCCGGTCAGAATTCCGATCACGATCACCGCGAACAGCACGTCCAGCGAGGCGCCGAGCTCGACGGTGAGCGGCACACCCGCGGTCAGCAGGAACGCGGTCGCGGTGATCCCGTTGTCGAGGATGAGGAATCCGGCCGCCTGCGACACCGCGTGCCGGCGCGTGGTCATCACGAACAGCGAGATCAGCACCACGGCCATGGCCGCTGGGACGGCGTTGGTCGCCGCGCCGGGTTCGAGGTCGATCAGCGGCTGACTGACGGCGAACGCCGCCACCGTCAGCCCGGCGGTGATCAGCAGCGAGCTGGCGGTGTTCACCAGCGGGGTCGCCTCCCGCTGCGCCCGCGGCTCACCGATCACCGCCCGGGCCAGCAGCCACGGCAGCGCGACGGCCCGCAGCGCCAGCACGGTCACACCGAGGCCGATCAGTTCGGCCGAACCGTCGTGCGCCCCCCGCAGCATGGGGATGGTCGCCAGCGCGACGCCCTGCCAGGCCAGCAGGCCGGTGATGGCCCGCAGGTCGCGGCGCCACACCATCAGCACCGCGGTCAGCAGCAGCCCGCCCGCGGCGAAGTCGACCAGGACGGCGAAATCGGACGCGATCACCCGCGCACCTCGAAGAAGTTGGCCGCGGTGACCGCCAGCAGCGCCAGCAGAAATGAGCCGGCCAGCAGTTCCGGGACCCGGAACAGGCGCAGTTTCGCCAGGAACACCTCGGCGGTGGCCAGCAGCGCGGCCAGCACCGCCACCTTTGCCACGATCGCGGCAACCCCGATCAGCACCGCGGCCGGAGTCGGCTGCGGACCCGCGATGCCCCACGGCAGGAACAGGTTGGCCAGCAGCGCGAGCAGCACGGTCAGCCGCATACCGGCCGCCCATTCCACCAGCGCCAGTCGTGGACCCGCGTATTCGAGCACCATCGCCTCGTGCACCATGGTCAGTTCCAGGTGGGTGGCCGGGTTGTCGACCGGCAGCCGTCCGGTCTCGGCGATGATCACGATCACCAGCGCCGCGAACGCCAGCACGCCGGCCAGCGAGAGCACCTGGCCGGGATGCGCGGCCGTGGTGTCGACCAGCGCGCCCAGGTTCGCCGACCCGGCCGGGATGGACAGCGCGAACACCGCCAGCAGGATGGTCGGCTCCACCAGCGCGGCGATGGTGATCTCCCGGCTGGCGCCCATGCCGCCGAACGAGGTGCCGGTGTCGATGCCGGCCAGGGTCAGTGCCACGGTGCCCAGGAAAAGGAGCCCGACGACGGCGACCAGGTCGGCGGCGGAGTCCAGCGGCGACCCGGTGGCCACCAGCGGTGCGATCGCGGCGATCAGCAGCGCGGTGCCGGCGACGACGGCCGGCGCGGCCGCGAACACCACCGTCGTGCCGACCGGGGTGATCTGTTGTTTGCCCAGTTGCTTGCGCAGATCGCGCCACGGTTGCAGCAGCCCGCCACCGGCGCGGCCCTCCCACCGGGCGCGCACCTGCCGGGTCAGGCCGGTCACCAGCGGCGCCCCGAGCATGACCGCGCCGATCTGGGCCGCCCCGGCCGCGCCCGACATCAGGTTCACCGGGCCACCACCAGCACGATCAGCACACCGAGGGCGCCGTAGCCGAGGTAGCGGTGCACACTGCCGTTGTGGGCGGCCCGCATCAACTCGGCGGTGAACTGCACGGCCCGGACCACCGCCGGATACAGCACCTGCTCGACCGCGTCGGTGATCGTCGACCGGTAGCTGATCCGGTCGGCCAGATAGCGGGATTGCGCGGTGTGGGTGACGTCGATATCGGTGTCGGGGCGCAGCACGTCGCCGAAGACCCGCTGCAGCGGCTCGGCGAACGACGTCGCCGTGTACTGCATCCGGGAGGTGAGATCGTCGGCGCCGCAGGCCCACAGCGGCAAGGCGGCAGGAGCCGGCCGGGAACGGGAACGCCACCGTGCCAGACCGGCGGCAACCAGCGCGGCGGTCACCACGGCTGCGGCGATCACCGCGGGTCCGATCGATCCGGGCATTCCGGGTAGCGACACCACGGCGCCCAACCCGGTGAACTCGACGCGTCGCGCGGCGGGCAGGGTGTCGAGGACTCTTCCCAGCACGGGCGCCACCGCCGCCGGTGACACCGCCAGCACCAGGCAGGCGACAGTCGGCACCGCCATCCCGGCCAGCATGCTCAAGGGCGCCTCCCGTGCGTCGCCGGCCGGCATCGAGCGCGGGCGGGCGAGAAAACCGATGCCGAACGCCTTGACCATGGTCGCCACGCCCAGACCGGTGGCCAGCGCGACCGCCGCCAGTGCCAGCGGCGTGGTGAGCGCCACGACGGTGTCGTGGCCGGGCGCGGCGTGGATGAGCGACTGGATCAACAACCACTCGCCGACGAAACCCGCGCCCAGCGGCAGCCCGCACGCGCCCAGCGCAGCGACCCCGAACAGCACGGTGGTCACCGGCATCCGCCGCGCCAGCCCGCCGAGCCGATCCAGGTCGCGCTCCCCGGTCGCCGCCAGCACCGATCCGGCGGCCAGGAATCCGAGGCATTTGAAGGCCGCATGGGCGATCAGGTGCAGAACCGCGGCCGCGGCGGCCACAGTGGCCGGGCCGTTCGCACCGGAGTCCGCGAAAAGCGTCGCCGCACCCAACGCCAACACGACCAACCCCATGTTCTCCGTCGTGGAGTAGGCGAGCAGCCGCTTGAGGTCGGTCGCCACCGACGCCTGCACCACCCCGTACAGCGCCGACGCGCCGCCGACGACCAGCAGGGTCAGCCCCCACCAGCGCGGCCCCGGTCCCAGCAACTGCAGGTCGACCCGGACGATGCCGTAGACACCGAGGTTGACCATGGCCGCGCTCATCAGGGCCGACACCGGGCTGGGCGCCTCGGGGTGGGCCCGCGGCAGCCAGCCGTGCAGCGGCACCAGTCCGGCCTTCGAGCCGAACCCGGCCAGCGTCAGCAGGAAGACCGCGGAGCGCACGCCATCGGGCACGTCGTTCAGGTCGGCGAACCGGTCCGCGCCACCGGCCGCCGACAGCACCAGCAGCCCGATCAGAATGCTCACGAAGCCGAGCTGGGTCAGCACCGCATACACCAGTCCGGCCGAGCGGACTTCGGCACGGTGATGCTCGGTCAGCACCAGCACCAGTGAGGCGACCGCCATCAGCTCCCACGCCAGCAGGAACGTCGTCACCGACGCCGCGACCGGCACCAGCAGCATCGCGGCGACGAAAAGCGGCAGCACCGCCAGCGACACCGCACTGAAATGCGTGCGGCGCGCATATCCGATCACATAGCCGCCGACCGCGACGGCGACCCCGCCGGTGAGCGCCATGAAGAACCCGCCCAGTGGCGCCAGGCTCAACTGCAGACCGGACAGCGGGAGCAGCCAGCCGACGGACACCGACCGTGCCGGCCCGAACATCCCCAGCAGTCCCAGTCCGATCCCCCAGCCGCCGATGCCCGCCGTCAGGGTCCCGGCCAGCCACCGGCCGGTGCCCTCGCGCAGCACCGCGTTCGGCGCCGTTGCCGACGTGGCCGCCGGCGCGGTGCTCATCTGCCGGTGACCGATCGCAGGGCCGCGACGATCTCGGCCGGTGCCGGCGGACAGCCCGGAATCGCCACGTCCACCGCGTCCGGCCCGAGCACATCGCCGACCGCGCCGACCGCGCCGTAGGCGCCGGCGAACACCCCGGTGTTCAGGGCGCAGTCCCCGCACGCGATCACCACCCGGGGCCGCGGCGTCGCCGCCACCGTGTTGCGCAACGGACCGGCCATGTTCCGGGTCACCACGCCGGTCACCAGCAGCGCGTCGGCGTGCCGCGGTGAGGCGACCAGCCGCGCACCGAAGCGTTCGGCGTCGTAGACCGGGCCGAACGCACCGGAGATCTCCACCTCGCAGCCATTGCAGGATCCGGCGTCGACGTGCCGGATCTGCAGCGAACCCCGCACACCCGCTGGCGGTTCCACCACGGTGCCGGGGGCATCGCCGGCGGGTTCGACGACGCGGCCGACCCGGATGATCCTGCGCAGCCAGCCCATCGCCCTACTCCGCCACGTCACCGGCACGCAGGCCCTCGAGCACCGCAACCCGGTCGCTGAGCATTCCGGTGAGCACCCGGCGCGCCACCGCCAGCAGTTCGGCGATGTCGGGCGAGGTGATCGAGTAGATCACCGTGTTGCCGTCCTTGCGCGCCTCGACGACGCCCGCCCGCCGCAGCACCGCCAGTTGCTGCGACAGGTTCGACGACTCCAGCCCCACCTCGGGCAGCAGTTCACCCACCGAGCGGTCCCGCGCCGAGAGCAGTTCGAGGACTCTGATCCGCGCCGGGTGGCCCAGGGTCTTGAAGAACTCGCCTTTGAGCTTGTACAGCGGCTCCGAATCCAACTGAACTCCTGAACACATACGTATCTGACGGATCGATCAGTTGAAGAATTTATCATCCATTGGCCGCCGGGGAACTCGCGGCCCGGACGCCGATGCAGCGATCAGCGCGCGGTCTTGAGCCGGCCGCGCTGACTGTCCCGGTTGCGCTCGAACACCAGCCGAAGCCCGTTGAGGGTCAGGTCCGGGTCGTAGTGGTCGACGGCGTTCAGCTCGGGCAGCAGCAGCGGGGCGGTGTGTCCGGTCGCCACCACCGTCACGTCACCGGCCAGGTCCAGGGCGTCGTCGGTACGGATCCGGCCGACCAGGCCGTCGACCAGGCCCGCGAAGCCGAACACCGCGCCGGCCTGCATGCACTCGACGGTGTTCTTGCCGACCACCGAACGCGGCCGGGTGAGCTCGACCCGGCGCAGCCCGGCCGAGCGGGCCGCGGCGGCGTCCGAGGACACCTGGATGCCCGGCGCGATGGCTCCACCCAGGAACTCTCCCTTTGCCGACACCACGTCGACGCAGATCGACGAACCGAAGTCGATCACGATCGCCGCCGTACCGTAGGAGTGAAAAGCCGCCAGCGCGTTGACGATCCGGTCGGCTCCGACTTCCTTCGGGTTGTCGACCAGCAGCGGGATGCCGGTGCGAACGCCCGGCTCGATGAGCACCGACGGGACCGACGGCCAGTAGTGGTCCAGCATTCCCCGCAGCTCGTGCAGCACCGAGGGCACGGTGGACAGCGCCGCCGCCCCGCTGAGCTGCTCGCCGTCGTCACCCATGAGACCGTCGAGCGTCAACGCCAATTCGTCGGCGGTGATCTCGGCTTCGGTGCGAATCCGCCACCGCTGCACGACGTTTCCGTGCTCACTCGCACCGGCCAACAGGCCGACGACGGTGTGCGTGTTACGAACGTCGATCGCCAGCAGCACGGCTACCGCGCACTCATGCGGGGTGACAGCAACTCCCCCGCGTCGTCGGGCACGAAAGCCGGGTCGCTGCCCAGGTCGATCTGCCGGTTCTCGGCGTCGACGAAGACGATGCGCGGCCGGTGGCTGCGCGCCTCGGGGTCGGTCATGCTCGCATAGGCGATCAGGATCACCAGATCACCCGGGTGCACCAGATGTGCTGCGGCACCGTTGATGCCGATGACCCCGGTGCCGCGCTCACCGGTGATCGCATAGGTGACCAGCCGGGCGCCGTTGTCGATGTCGACGATGGTCACCTGCTCGCCCTCCAGCAGGTCGGCGGCCTCCATCAGGTCGGCGTCGATGGTGACCGACCCGACGTAGTGCAGGTCGGCCTGGGTGACGGTGGCGCGGTGGATCTTCGACTTGAGCATCGTTCGAAACATCAATTCCTCCGGGGTGATTCGGGTGTTCCGATAGTTATCGCGACGTTATCCAGCAGCCTGGTCGCACCGACCCTGGCCGCGACCAGCAGCCGCGCCGGCCCGTGGCCGGGCGGCGGGCCGAGCATTTCACCGCGCACCTGCAGATAGTCGACGTCGATCGCCGGCACCGCGGCAAGCACCGCGGCGGCCGCGTCGGTCGCGGCGCGGGCACCGGTTGCCGCGGCATGCGCCCCGGCCAGCAGCGCCGCCGACAGCGCCGTTGCCGCGCTGCGCTGTTCGGGGTCGAGATAGCGGTTGCGCGACGACATCGCCAGCCCGTCGGCCTCCCGAACGGTGGGCACCCCGACCACGGCCACGTCGAGATTGAGATCGGCGACCATCTGCCGCACCAGCACCAACTGCTGGTAGTCCTTCTCCCCGAAGAACACCCGGTCGGGCTGCACGATAGTCAGCAGCTTGCACACCACCGTCAGCATGCCCGCGAAATGCGTCGGCCGCGCCGCACCTTCGAGTTCGGCGCCGAGTGGACCGGCCTGCACCACGGTGCGCATCCCGTCGGGATACATCGCCGCCGCCCCGGGCGCGAAAACCGCTTCGACACCGGCGCCGCGCAGCAACTCCAGATCGTCGTCGAGGGTGCGCGGGTAGGCGTCGAGGTCTTCACCGGCGCCGAACTGCAACGGGTTGACGAAGATCGACACCACCACCACGGCACCGGGTACCCGCCTCGCCGCCCGCACCAGCGCGAGGTGGCCGTCGTGCAGCGCACCCATGGTGGGCACCAGCATCACCCGGCGACCGGTGCGGCGCAGCGCGCGGCTGACCCGGGCCGCGTCCGCCGGTGCGGTGTAGACGTTGAGCCGGGCCCGGTCGAAGGCCGGCGCGGTGGCGGTCACCGGGCCAGCACCGTCACAACGTCGTCGGCGGCATGCACCCGCCGTGCGGTACGCAGCGCGGCGGCGCGGTAGGCCTGGGCCAGGTCCGGGTCGACGGCGTCCAGCTCGGCCAGATGAGCGGCCAGGGTGGCCGCGTCACCGCGGGCAACCGGACCGGTCAGCGCGGCCGGACCGGAGCGCAGAGTGTTCTCCACCGCCGCCCGCACCAGCGGCCCGAGCACACGTTCGGCGATGCCGTCCGGGTCGCTGATGCCGAGTTGCCCGGGCAGCGCGGCCCGCAATGCGTCAAGCGCCTCGGCCACCACCGTGACGACGTGGTTGCCGCCGTGGCACAGCGCGGCGTGATAGAGGGTGCGGGCGTCGTCGGCGACCCGGAACGGCTCACCGCCCAGTTCCAGGGTCAGCGTCTCGGCGATGGCGTAGCCGATCTCGTCGGCCGCGGTGATCCCGAAGCAGGCCCCGCAGAGTCGGTCGATGTCGGTGCCGGCGCCGGTGAACGCCATCGCGGGATGGACGGCCAGCGGCAGGCAGCCCTGCGCGGTCAGCGGAGCCAGCACACCGATGCCGTTGGCTCCGGAGGTGTGCACCACGATGGTGCCGGGCCGCACCGCGCCGACCGCCGCCAGCCCGCCGACCACCCCGGCCAATTCGGTGTCCGGCACGGCCAGCAACAGCAACTCGGCGTGACCGGCGACGTCGGGGGCGGGCAGCACCAGGGTGTCCGGCAGCCGCTGCTGCGCGCGCCGCCGCGACGCCTCCGAGATGGCGCTGCACGCCACCACGACGTGGTCGGCGCGCTCCAGCGCGACGCCCAGTGCGCTGCCGACCCGGCCGGCCGAGATGACGCCCACTTTGAGCCGGGCCGGCCGCAAGCCGTCGAACTGCACCATCGCAGACGACCTCGCAAGTTCTCTTGGTTCGTTCCAGTCCCGCGCTGCGGGTACCGGACGGTCGGGGAGAGTCTACCCGATCCGAGGTCGGGCACCAGTGGCCGGCCGCACGGCTAGTCCTCGCGGCGGCGACGGCCTCGACGGCCGGTCACGGGGCGGGCCTGCAGCCGCGCCAGCAGTTCGGCGGCCGACTCCGCGCCGGTCCCCGGGTCGGCGCTGCGGTGCCGGGCCGGCCCGTCCGGCACCGCGGCGGCCTGCGCCTCCGCCGAATGCCGCACCGGGGCGGGCTGGTCGTCCGCGCGATGCTGCCGTGGGCGCCGGGGCGTGCCCGGCGGTGCGGGCGCCGGCTCGGGCGGCCGGGAATGCCGGCTCCGCCGGGCCGGCGCCGATTCCTCGGCGGCGGCCTCGACAACCCAGTTGCTGCCCGGCGCACCTGGCGGCAGCCATTCCCCGTCGGCGGTGACGGGCTGCCAGTGCGCGGCCCGGGCCGCCGGTTCCGGTGGCGCGGGCCGGGACCACGGCTCGGGCTGGCGCGGCGGCTCGGGCCGGCGCGGCGGCTCGGGCTGGCGCGGCGGCTCGGGCTGGCGCGGCGGCTCGGGCCGGCTGTGCGACGCCGGACCGGGATGGCGCTGCGGCCCCCACCCGCCGCCCGGTACCGGCAGGGCACCGCCGTCCGGCGCCCGCCGATGCGAGCCGCGCTCCTGAACCTGGATCGGTTGCGGCGGTGCGACCGCCGATGCCGCGCCGACGGGTGCGCTCACCTCCGACACGTCGATGATCGGGTTCTCGGCGGTCTGGCCGGCGCTGTCGGCGGACGGCACCGCGGCCGGCTGGTGGGCCACCCGGACGCCGTCGCCGTCCCGTGCCCAGCCGCTGAGGGCGCGGACGGCGGTGTGTTCGGTCTCCAGCGCCGGACGGCCGCCCAGGTCGGTTTCGAACAGCAACTCCAGGTTGGCCCGCAGCGTGGCCAGTTCGGCCCGCAGCGCCGCCACCTCGTCGGCGGCCTGGTCGCGGAGTTCGGCGGCCAGCTCGCGGCGCAGCTGGGACTCCACCGTCAGCTCGTACTCCCGGCGTGCCGAAATCTCCCGGTCCAACTGCAGGTCGTAGACGAGTTTGAGGTCGCGGGTGCGGGCCTGGTCGGTCTCGCTCTGCCGCCGGTAGACCACCGAAGCGAACGCCGCGACCACCGCGGCCCACAGCGAAACGACGACCGCGAGCTTCAACAGCTCCACCCGGCTGGTGAAGACCAGCACCGAACTCGACGCGATCGCCAGCACCAGCAACGTCGTCAGCAGCACCCAGCCCGGCCTGCGCCCGCCACGCCGAACCCGGGCGCCGCGGGACGGAACGGTCGTCATCCGCGCAGCTCCACCTCATCGCACCGGTGGGCATCGTCGCTGGCGAGCATGGCCTGACTGTACCTGCCGGCAGTCCTTCCACCCGTCGACCCACTCCGGCAATTCGCCACCGTTCCCGGCGGGTCTCAGCCGGGCTGGCTTCCGGTTCTCGGTGCGGGCTCGGCTGGATCCTCCGGCGGCGACTTGCAGCAATGCTGCAGCCACAGCGCGGCGCCCAGCAGGGCCAGTGCGCTGGCAGCGGCGACCACGGCCCCACCGGTGTCCGCCGCGGCGACCCGCAGCACCGCGCGCCGGGGCAGCAGGTAGCACAGCACCCCGAGCCAGAAGCCCAGCACCAGCGCACCCACCCACGCCGAGGCCTTGGCGATCAGCACACCGCGCGCCACGACGAGCGGATGCAGCCGGCCCGGGCCGGCGCCGATCTCCCCGTCGTCGATCTTGGTCCGCACATACCGGCCCCACCCGGCTTCGGCGGCGGCCACCACCAGCAGCGACAGACCGGTCCACACGGTGATCGGCGGAAACCACCGGTACAGCAACACCACCAGCGGGTAACTGACCACCGCAACGCCCGCCACCGCGGCAGTCAGGTCACGCTTGCGGGTCGGTCCCATCAATCCTCCGGGATCGCCTGGTCGCGTCGGTGCAGCGGCAACCCGGTCAGTCGCGTGCCGGCCCGCTCGGCCGGATCGATCTCGGTGAGCAGGCGCGCCACCGGCCGCTGCCCGCCGGCCACCGTCAAGCGCGCATCCGGCTCGACGGCCAGCCACGGCACCATGACGAAGGCGCGCAGATGGGCCAGCGGGTGCGGCAGCGTCAGGCCGTTCTCCCGCGACACGATCTCCGTCTCGCCGGTGGGCGTGGGCTCGTAGCAGCTCACCACGTCGACATCCAACGTCCTCGGGCCCCACCGCTGACCGCGCACCCGGTCGGCGGCCTGCTCCAATTCGTGCGCCCGCCGCAACCAGCCGTGCCCGTCCCGCCCGGGGTCGTCGACGATCAGCACCGCGTTGAGGAAGTGCCCCTGGTCCACCCCGCCCCAGGCCTCGCTCTCGTACACGCCGGAGACCGCTCGCACCGCGGCGCCGAGCCCGTCCGCGACCGACTGCAACCGGGCCAGCCGGTCGCCCAGGTTGGAGCCGATGGACAGCACCGCGCGCGTCATGGCCCGACTCCGCGAGACAGCCGCTTCACCACCGCCACATCGGCAAACGTTAGCGGGATCGGAGCCTGCGGCTTGTGCACCGTCACCTCGACGGCGTGTACCCGAGGGTCGTCCAGCACCTGCGCGGCGATCTCGCCGGCGACGGTTTCGATGAGGTTGCGGGCGGGGCCGGCGACAATGGCGGCCGCCCGCTCGGCCAGCACCCCGTAGTCATAGGTGTCCGACAGCGCATCACTGGCGGCGGCCGCGGCCAGGTCGATCCACACGGTGATGTCGACCAGGAAGTCCTGGCCATCGGTTCGCTCCCGCGGGAAGACACCATGGTTTCCGCGAACAGTCAAGCCGCGCAACTCTATTCGATCAGCCATCCGGCTCCGCACCGCCTTCCTCCCAGGCTTGGACGACCTTGAGCGCATCGACCGAGGACCGCACGTCGTGCACCCGGACACCCCACGCCCCGTGCAGCGCCGCCAGCGCCGACACCACCGCGGTCGCCGTCTCGCGTCCGTCCGGCGATCGCGGCACACCGTCGGACCCGGCCAGCAGGGCGCCGAGAAACCGCTTGCGCGACGCGCCGACCAGCACCGGTATCCCGGCCCCGACCAATTGTGGCAGCGCCTGCAGCAGCGCCCAGTTGTGTCGTCCGGATTTGGCGAAACCCAGCCCGGGATCGATGATCAGCTGCGCCGGATCCACCCCGGCGGCAACGGCCGTGTCGACCGCGGCCAGCAACTCGGCGCGGACCTCGGCGACCACGTCCCGGTAGGGCGATACCCGGTGGGACCGGTCGCCGCCCACCGGCCGCCAGTGCATCAGCACCCACCGCACCCCCGCCTCGGCCAGCAGTGGCGCCATCGCCGGGTCGGCCCGCCCGCCGGACACGTCGTTGACCAGGCGAGCGCCGCTGTCCAGCGCGGCCCGGGCGACATCGGCGTTCATGGTGTCGATGCTGACCGTGACACCTTGCCCGGCAAGCTCTTCGATAACCGGAACGACGCGGGCGGCCTCCAGTCGCGGGTCGACCCGGGTCGCTCCGGGCCGGGTCGACTCGCCCCCGACATCCACGATCGCCGCGCCCTGCGCCACCAGCGCCAGCCCGTGCTCGACGGCGCTGGCGGGGTCCAGGAAGCGGCCACCGTCGGAGAACGAGTCGGCGGTGACGTTGACCACCCCCATGACCTGCACGCACTTGACGTCCTCCCCACGGCTGAAGCCGGGGGATTCCAACCCGTTCATGCTGCGG
>CAZGGK010000043.1:0-39081 GCA_964525125.1 uncultured Mycobacterium sp. | reverse complement strand
CCGCCGGGGCAGCAGCGGGATGCGCTCGGCGATGTTGCTCAGCGGGTTGACCACCTGGGTGAGTGCGATGACGGCGTCCTGCAGGGTGTCGATGGCCGGCTCCAGCGCCTCCATCCCGGGCACCAGCCGGGTCATCGTGTCGGCCAGTTTGGTCAGCTGTTCCAATGGGCCGTCCCGGGCGGTGAGCCGATCGATCAGGCCGCCCTCGGAGAGCAGCCGGTCGGTCAGGCCGTCCTCGGCCAGCAATCGCTCGATCAGGCCGTCCTCGTCGGTCAGCTGGTCCACCAGGCCGCCGGGCCGCAGCGCCCGCTGCAACCCGCCGCCGTCGGCGGTGAGTCGGTCGACCAATCCGTCGGGCCCGGTCAGCTGGTCGACCAGCCCGCCCGGGCGCAGCAATCGGTCCATCGGGCCGTCCGGCGCCAGCGCCCGGCCCAGCGGGGCGTCGTCGTCGAGCAGCCTGGCCAGCCGGTTGGCGCGGGCGATGGTGTCCTCCAGGCCCAGCATCTGTGCCATCGAATTGGTGCCGAAGCCGGGCCGGAAGCCCGTTCCATCCGACGCTCCCATGTCATCGAGGGTGCGGGTGGCCAGCCCGAGCGCGGCATGGGCGATATCGAGGCCGGCTCCGGCCACCGCGAGGCTGGCCCGCGCCGGTGCGGTAGCCACCGCGACCAGGTTCTTCACCAGGTTCATCCCGTCAGTGTAGGAGTCACCCGGCCCCGGGGCGGGTAGGAGCGGCAGCGCTCCGGCCGTGATTGACAGGAACTACACAGTCGGTATCCAGCCGATGTTCAACGAGTTGAGAGGGAATTGACCCATGGCAGTGCCAGCAGCATCCGAGGTCGCTCCGGAGGCCCGCGTCCTCGTCGTCGACGACGAACCGAACATCGTCGAACTCCTCTCGGTGAGCCTCAAGTTCCAGGGCTTCGAGGTGCACACCGCCTCCAGCGGCCCTGCGGCACTGGACCGCGCCCGCGACGTCCGGCCGGACGTGGTGATCCTGGACGTGATGATGCCGGGAATGGACGGTTTCGGCGTGCTGCGCCGGCTGCGTGCCGACGGCATCGACGCCCCCGCGCTGTTCCTGACCGCCCGGGACTCGTTGCAGGACAAGATCGCGGGGCTGACCCTCGGCGGCGACGACTACGTGACCAAGCCGTTCAGCCTGGAAGAGGTGGTGGCCCGGCTGCGGGTCATCCTGCGGCGCGCCGGCAAGGGCCAGGAGCCGCCGCGCAACGCCCGGCTGACGTTCGCCGACATCGAACTCGACGAGGACACCCACGAGGTGTGGAAGGCCGGCGAGCCGGTCTCGCTGTCGCCCACCGAGTTCACCCTGCTGCGCTACTTCGTGATCAATGCCGGCACGGTGCTGAGCAAACCGAAGATCCTCGACCACGTCTGGCGTTACGACTTCGGCGGCGATGTGAACGTGGTGGAATCCTATGTCTCCTATCTGCGCCGCAAGATCGACACCGGCGACAAGCGGCTGCTGCACACGCTGCGCGGGGTGGGGTACGTGCTGCGGGAGCCGCGATGACCGGGAGCCGGATCGTACGGCGATGCGGCACGTCGTAGCAGAACAGCGGGGGGTCCAGCGCCATCGAGTAACCCTGCCGCTGCGGTTCAGCCTGATTGCCACCACGCTGGTGCTGGTGTTCTGCGGTCTGGTGGTCCAGGGCATGGCGGTGACCACCATCGTGCGCCACCGGCTGATCAGTCGGATCGACGACACCCTGCTCGACGCATCGCGCAGCTGGGTGCAGGCCCCGCGCCCGGTGCTGCCGCCGTCGCAGAGCGATCCCAACCCGGGCCGGCCACCGTCGAACTTCTATGTCCGAGACGTCGACCCGGACGGCCGCAGCTGGGTGGTGATCAACGACCAGAACGCCGAACCCGCGCTGCCGCGGGACAACGACGTCGGACCCGAGCCGAAGACCGTAGGCTCGGTCGACGGTTCCGGCGTGCAGTGGCGAGCCGTCACGGTGCGGGGCTCGCAGGGCCAGGTGACCACGGTCGCGATCGACCTGTCCGATGTCGAATCCATCATTCGGTACCTGACCCTTGCGCGGGTCGCGATCGGGATGGCGGTGCTGCTGGTGCTCGGGGTCGCCGGCTACGTGCTGGTGCTGCGGAACCTGCGACCCCTGGCCGAAGTCGAGAAGACCGCCGCCGCGATCGCCGGTGGGCAGTTGGACCGCCGCATCTCGGCGCATGATTCGCACACCGAGGTCGGCCGGCTGTCGCTGGCGCTCAACGGCATGCTCGCCCAGATCCAGCAGGCGGTGGCGGCATCGGAGTCGTCGGCCGAACACGCGCGCAGCTCCGAGGAACGGATGCGGCGCTTCATCACCGACGCCAGCCACGAGTTGCGCACCCCGCTGACCACCATCCGCGGTTTCGCCGAGCTGTACCGCCAGGGTGCGGCCCGAGACGTGGAGATGTTGATGTCGCGGATCGAAAGCGAGTCGCGCCGGATGGGTGTGCTGGTCGACGATCTGCTGCTGCTGGCCCGCCTGGACGCGCAGCGTCCGCTGGAGAGGCACCGGGTGGATCTGCTGGTGCTGGCCACCGATGCCGTGCACGACGCGCGGGCGATCGCGCCGCAGCGCCGGATCGCGCTGGAGATCGTGGACGGCCCGGGCACCCCGGAGGTCCTCGGCGACGAGGCCCGGCTGCGGCAGGTGCTGAACAACCTGATGGCCAATGCGCTACAGCACACCCCGGAGAGTGCCGAGATCACCGTGCTGGTGGGCACCAGGGGTGACGACGCGGTGCTGGAGGTCGTCGACCGCGGCCCGGGCCTGAGCGAGCAGGACGCGCAGCGGATCTTCGAACGGTTCTATCGCACCGACTCGTCACGCGCCCGGACCAGTGGCGGCACCGGGCTGGGACTGCCGATCGTCGACTCCCTGGTCAAGGCGCACGGCGGCAACGTCAGCGTGGCCAGCGTGCCCGGCGAGGGTTGCCGCTTCCGGGTCACGGTGCCGCGCATCGCCGACGTTCCGGCCGAAATCTGCTGAAATGTCAGCCCAATTCGGCCAGCGCCGCGATGATTCTGCCCTGTGCCTCGTCCAGCGACGCCGGAGACGGGTTGCGGTCCACCCCGGCGAAGCCGAAGTCGCCGAGCTGACGGGTCGGGAAGACATGGACATGCAGATGCGGGACCTCGAGCCCGGCGATGATGAGGCCGGCGCGTTCGGTGTCGAATGCGCGGCACACCGCCTTTCCGATCCGCTGGGCAACCGCCATCACCCGGGCCAGCGCTGCGCCGTCGATGTCCTGCCACTGATCGATCTCGGCGCGCGGCACCACCAGGGTGTGCCCCTGGGTCATCGGCTCGATGGTCAGGAAGGCGACGACCGCATCGTCCTCGTAGACGAAACGGCCCGGCAGTTCCCGGTTGATGATCTTGGTGAAAACGGTGGCCATGGGCCCCAGCATAATTACGCCTCGCCGCCGATCATCCTTCCCACTTCGTCCACCGTCCAGGGCGGTGCTTCGTGATGGTCCCGGTAACCGATGAAACCAGGTGTCGGACGGGTGAATTCGCCTACGAAGCCGCCGGCGGCGACGAAGATCCGTCCGGTCACGCCGTCAGCCAGGTCGCTGGCCAGGCAGGCGTACATCGGCGCGACATACTCCGGCGGTGCGGCATCCAGCGATCCGCGCATCGAGGCTTCGTCGAGCAGTCCCCGGCGGTGCAGGTCGGCGATGTGGTGCTCGTAGTCGGGTCCGCTGGAGAGCCGGGTCCGGGCACCGGGGCACACCACGTTCGCGCGCACCCCGTGCTCCTTGAGTTCGGCGGCGATCGCCAGCGTCAGGCCGTTCACCGCGGCCTTGCCGGCCGGATAGCCGGTGCCGCCGAAGTCGCCGAGGAACGCGAAGGAACTGGTGTTGACGATGGCGCCGCCGCCCTGAGCCACCATCTTCGGCGCCGCTGCGCGACAGGTCTCGAATACCGTCCCCAGGTGCGCGTCCAGCAACTGGTGGAACTGGCCGGTGGTGACGTTCAGGATCGACGATCCGGGAGGTTCGGCGGTTCCGGCGCAGTTCACCAGGACATCGATGCGCCCGAATTCGGTTGTGCAGGTGTCGATCAACGCGTCGGCGACGGCCGGGTCGGCCGGCGAGCCCGGGTATGGCACCGCCCCGGGGATCTGCCGGGCGGCGGCCGCTACGGCCGCGGGGTCGCGGCCGTTGACCACCACCTTGGCGCCGTGCCTCGCCAGCAGCGTGGCCACCGCCGCGCCGATACCCCGCGATCCGCCGACCACGACCACGCCGCGGCCGGCCAGCAGCTGATTGACCGTCATGCGCCTGAGCATATGGGCGGCGGATGGTCGGCAGGTTGCGTATCATCGGACATCAGCCGGCGCAGATACCGACGGAGCTATCACGCCATGATGCAAACAATCCCCGCTCATTCAGAGAGGAAATGAGATGTCTGCTGTAACAACGATTCTCAATAGCTCCGACTCGATCGGTGCCTGGAACTTGGTCTCGGAGCAGTCGAGTATCCGGTTCGAGAACACCACCCTGTGGGGTGCGCTGAAAGTCCGCGGCGCTTTCACCGAATTCAGCGGCGACGGGCGGATCAAGGATGCCAAGACGGTGTCCGGGCGGGTCGACGTCAAGGCCGCGTCGATCAACACCGGCCTGGACCGCCGCGACGAGGATCTGCAGTCGGAGAATTTCTTCGACGTCACCCGATACCCCGATATCACCATCGCGGTCACCGGCGGGCAGCCCACCGGCGGTGACAAGGTGCGCCTGCAGGCCGACCTCACCGTCAAGGGTGTCACCGGGCCGATGCCGCTCGACGTCAGGATCGACGCCCTCGACGACGGCGCGGTGCGACTGACGACGCAGACGACCGTCACCCGCAACCAGTTCAAGGTGGAGGGCAACTTCTTCGGCATGGTCGGCAACAAGACCAAGCTGAAGGCCAGCCTGGTGTTCCGTCGCGCGGCGATCTAGCGATCGCCGCGGCTAGCGATCCGCTGTACCTATGGCGCGGACCCGCTGCGCCCGGCTGGCGCCGTGCCGATGGCGGCGACCCGCGTCGCACGGCTGGCGCCGCGCTCGCGATCGCCGCGGCTAGCGATCCGCTGTACCTATGGCGCGGACCCGCTGCGCCCGGCTGGCGCCGGGCTAGCGATCCGCGTCGGTGTAGCGGATGACACCGCGAATGTTCTTGCCGTCGAGCATGTCCTGGTAGCCCTCGTTGATCTGCTCCAGCCGGTACTGGCGGGTGACCATGTCATCGAGGTTCAGCTTGCCCGCGGAGTACATCGACAGCAGCTGCGGGATGTCGTACTGCGGGTTGCCGCCGCCGAAGATGGTGCCCTGCAGGTTCTTCTGCAGCAGTGTCAGCATCGCCAGGTTGAGGGTGACCTGGTTGTCCAGCATGCTGCCCATCGCGGTCAGCACGCAGGTGCCGCCCTTGGCGGTCAGGATCAGGTAGTTCTCGATGTCGGCCCCGTGGACCTCGCCGACGGTGACGATGACCTTGCGGGCCATCAGCCCGGCGGTGACCTCCATGATGCCGCCCATCGCGGCCATGATGTCCGGGTAGACGTGGGTGGCGCCGAACTTCAACGCCTGGTCGCGCTTCCATTCCACCGGGTCGACGACGAAGACGTGCCGAGCGCCGGCGGTGACCGCACCCTGCAGCGCCGACATGCCCACGCCGCCGACGCCGATGATCGCGACGTCCTCACCGGGGCGGACGTTGGCGGCGCGGGTGGCCGAGCCGTATCCGGTGGTCACGCCGCAGCCGACCAGGCAGGCCACCTCGAACGGGATCGACGGGTCGATCTTGACCACCGATGTCTTGTGCACCACCATCCACGGCGAGAAGGTGCCCAGCAGCGTCATCGGGTAGACGCCCTGACCGCGCGCGTGCACCCGGAAGGTGCCGTCGCTCACCGCGACACCGCTGAGCAGCCCGGCGCCCAGGTCGCACAGGTTGCGCATGCCGGCCTGGCAGGACGGACACCTGCCACAGGACGGAATGAACGACAGCACCACGTGGTCGCCGGGTGCCAGGTCCTCGACGCCGGGGCCGACCTCGGTGACGATGCCGGCGCCCTCGTGGCCGCCCAGGACCGGGAATCCGGCCATCGGGATGCCGCCGGTCATCAGGTGGTGGTCGGAATGGCACATCCCGGCCGCTTCCAGCTGGATCTTGACCTCGTCTTTTTGCGGGTCGCCGATCTCGATCTCCTCGATCGACCAGGGCTTGTTGAACTCCCAGAGCAGCGCGCCCTTTGTCTTCACCTTTAGAACCTGCTTTCCTCGTGAGCCTCTGCCGCAGCCTATAGCCCGCCACCGGGTGCTACCAGAGCGGTACCGGGGACTTGCCCAGCGGGTAGTAGCCCGGGACCTGCTCACCGGACAGACTGCGTGCGATGCGCTGCTGCATGCCCGCCGACAGCTTGCCGGCCTTGATCAGGTCCATGTACAGCGCCGAGACGTGCCCGAAGTCGAAGAAGTCCCGCTGCCAGTTCCACTTGCCGTCACCGGCGTAGCGGAACCAGCTGCCGCCGATGCCGTAGATCTCCCGAACGTCGTCGGCGGCTTCTCCCGTCTTGGCAATCTGCTTCCAGAAGCCGACCACTTCGCCCTGCTGGTCGTCGACGATCACCTTCTGGTAGGGGTAGCGCCAGCCGTGCAGACCCTCCATCTCCTGGCCCAGCGCGATGTCGCGGATCTCGTCGATGCCGACGCACATGACGTCTTCTTTGGGGCCGATGTTCCAGCCGTAGGTGGCGTCGTCGGTGTAGAACTCCGCGAGGCCGCGCCAGTCACCGGAGGCTTCGGCGTCGCGGTTGGCCTGCAGCCAGCGCGCCACGACATCGTCGAGTTCGGCTCGGGGGTAGGGAGGAGAAGCAGGCATTTCTCAGTCGTTCTCTTTCTCTCGGATGGACAGGGTCCGGGTGGGGCAGGCGCGTACCGCCGCCTCGATCTGCCGACGGGCATCGTCGGGTGGTTCGGTATCCAGGATCTCGACCTTGCCACGCTTGGGCACCCGGAAGTAGTCGGGTGCCTCCAGCTCGCACATGGCGTGCCCCTGGCACAGGTCCAGGTCGGCTTCGACGCGGTAGCTACCCATTTCGCTCACCGGCCGCGCGGCGGCGGTAGCGCACCTTGGCCGGCCGGGCCAACTGCACCACCATCTTGGAGTGGTCGTTGTGGTAGGTCTCCGGCGGCTGCGCCATCTCGAATTCGTACTCGCGCAACAGCACCGAGAAGATCGCCTTGATCTGCATGGTGGCGAACGCCGCGCCGACGCAGCGGTGCCGGCCGGCGCCGAACGGAATCCAGGTCCACCGGTGCACGACATCTTCCTCGCGCGGCTCGTTGTAGCGTTCCGGTACGAAGGCGTCGGGGTCGGGGAAGTCCTCGGCGATCCGGTTGGAGACCGCCGGTGAGGCGGCCACCAGGTCGCCCTTGTGGATCGGGTAGCCGCACACCTCGAATTCGTCCTGGGCGACCCGCATCAGGATGATCAGCGGCGGATGCAGCCGCAGCGTCTCCTTGAGCACGTTCTCCAGATGCGGAATCTGGCGCAGCGCATGAAAACTCACCGACTGACCGTCGGCGTAGAGCTCGTCGAGTTCGGCGAGCACCTCGGCCTGGACCTCCGGGTGGCGCAGCAGCTCGATCATCGTCCACGCCGAGGTGCCGGAGCTGGTGTGGTGCCCGGCGAACATGATCGAGACGATCATCCCGGTGACCTCGTCGGAGGAGAACCGCAGGTTGCCGTCCTCGTCGCGGATGGTCACCAGCACGTCGATCATGTCCCGGAATCTCTTGTCCTCCGGCGGATTGGCGATCCGGTCCTCCATGATCTCGTGCACCAGGGCCACCAACTTCACCCGCGCCGCGTCGCGGCGCCGGAAGCTCTCGATCGGCAGGTAGGGGTCGACGTAGCAGAGCGGGTCGGTGCCGCGTTCGAGTTCGTAGTACAGCGCCGCGAACCGGCCGTCGAGCTGCTGGCGGAACCTGCGGCCGACCAGGCACGCGGTCGAGGTGTAGATGGTCAGCTCCGAGAAGAACTCCAGCAGGTCGATCTCCCCGCTCTCGCCCCAGTCCGCGATCATCTGGCGCACCTCACGCTCGATGGTGCTGGCGTGGCCCTTCATGTGATCGCCGCGCAGCGCGGTGTTGTGCAGCATCTCCCGGCGCCGCTCCGGGGTGGCGTCGAACACCACGCCCTTGCCGAAGATCGGCGTCATGAACGGATACGCCTCGCCCTGGTCCAGTTCCTCGTCGGTGGAGCGGAAGAAGAACTCGTTGGCCTCGGCGCCGGTCAGCAGCACGACCTTGCGGCCGGCCAGGTCGAACCAGCCGACGTCCCCGCACTCGGATCGCACCCGGTTCATCAGCCCGATCGGGTCGGTGCGGAACTCCTCCAGGTGGCCGTGTTCGGCTTCGCCGCCGGAGACCCGGGGCACCTGTGTCGTGACGGTCATTTCGGCATTCCTTCCTCACCCAACTGCAGCCGGCGGCGATCCGCCGGCGCCTCGTTCAGCGGCGCCTCGGGCTGGAGCTCCATGTTGACGACGTGCGATCCGCGCGGCGTCTCCGCGACGAACGCGATGGCGCGGGCCAGGTCTTCGGGCCGCATGAAGTAGTTGTGCCGGGCCTGGCCCCACTTGGCCCAGTCCTGAAGCATCGGTCCGACCTGCTCGGCGGAGAGCTTCCAGCCCATCTCGGTCAGGGTCGGCCCCGGGTGCACGATCGAGGCCCGCACCCCGGTGCCCTCCAGCTCCATCTGCAGGTTGGCCACCATGGCGATCAGGCCGGCCTTGGCGGCGCCGTAGGCGCCCATGTGCGGGCGCGGACGCAGCGCGACGTCGGAGCCGACGAAGATGACGTCGCCGCGCTGGCGGGCGACCATGTCCGGCAGCACCGCGGTGGCCAGCCGGTTGGCCCCGACCAGATGCACCTGAATCTGGCTTTCGAACACCTCGGTGTGGGTTTCGTGGATACGGCCGGGGTTCATGTCGCCCGCACCGGACACCAGCAACTCGATCTCGCCCAGTGCGTCGATGCTCTGGGCGACAAATGCTTTCACCGACTCCGGGTCGGTGACGTCGAGTCCGAATGCGACGGCCTCGCCGCCGCCGGCGCGGATCTTGTCGACGAGTTCGGTGAGCCGGTCGATCCGCCGGGCGCCGAGTGCCACCGGAAATCCGCGCTGCGCCAACTCGGTTGCGGTCGCGGCGCCGATGCCCGAGGAGGCGCCGGCCACGATGGCCGGCCGGCGTGCGGGGTGCGGTTCGAAACGCGGCATCTACTCTCCTGATTTCAAGGTCACATCGATCGGCAGGTTGGCGAATCCGCGCACGTTGGACGAATGCACCCGCACCGCGTTGGCCTCGTCGACCTGGTAGTCGCTGATCCGGCGGAACAGTTCTGACAGCGCCACCCGGGCCTCCATCCGGGCCAGGTGCGCCCCGAGGCAGAAGTGCGCTCCGCTGCCGAAGCTGAGCAGCTTCGAGCCGATGTCGCGACCGATGCGGAACTCGTCGGGGTCGTCGAAGACCCGCTCGTCACGGTTGCCCGAGCCGGGCAGCAGCAGCACGACGTCGCCGGCCGGGATCGTGATGCCGTGCACGGTCAGGTCGGCGACGGCGGTGCGGGCCAGAATCTGGCTGGGGGTGTCGTAGCGCAGCGATTCCTCCACCCACAGCGGAATCCGGGAGTGATCGGCGAACACCCCGGCGAGCTGATCGGGGTTCTTGTGGGCCCAGTACATCGCGGTGCCCAGCAGCTTGGTGGTGGTCTCGTTGCCGGCGATCACCATCAGGAACAGAAACGCCATGATCTCTTCGTCGCCGAGCCGGTCGCCGTCGATCTCGGCCCGCAGCAGCGCCGAGGTCAGGTTGTCGCCCGGGGTCTTCTTGAAGTCGGCGATCATCGCGGTGTAGTAGGTCAGCAACTCGACCGACGCCTGAATCGCCGCCGGCGGCACGTCGGTGACACCGTCCTCGCGGTGCAGCACACCATCGGCCAACTCCCGCAACCGTTCCCGGTCGGCTTGCGGGACGCCCATCAGCTCGGAGATGACGTCCATCGGCAGCTTGCCGGCGAAGTCGTTGATGAAGTCAATGGAGCCGTGCCCGTTGGAGCAGGTCGCCAGCGCGTTGTCCAGGTGCTGTCGCGCCAGGGCGGTCACCTTGGGTTCGAGCTCGCGAATCCGGCGCGGGGTGAAGCCCTTTGACACCAGGGTGCGCAGCCGCAGATGCGCCGGATCGTCCATTGCCAGAAACGACATCACGTGGTGGGCATGCGGGCCGCGGGAGGCGGGGTCCAGCGAGACGCCGTCGGCGTTGGACAGCACCTCGCTGTTGCGGAATCCTTCCAGCACATCGCGGTGCCGGGAGATCGCCCAGAAGTTCAGTTCGTCGTTGCGGTACAGCGGGGCTTCGTCGCGCAGCCGGCGGTAGTAGGGGAACGGGTTCTCGTGGAAGTCGTAGTCGTACGGGTTGAGTTCCAGGTCCACGGTGTGCACGCTCATCGGTCTACTCCTGTTTCGAGGATCAGGCCGGCCGCGTACGCCAGCCGGTCGGCGATCTGGTGGTAGGTGAAAACGCCGCTGCCGGCGTTGACCAGCGCGCCGAAGAAGGTCATCTCCAGCACGGACACTTTGGCCTCGTCGGCGTCCGGTCCGATCGCCGAGGTGATGCGGCGGTGGATCTCGGCGCCGATGCGATCGCGCACGACGCGCACCGCGGGGTCGCCGCCGCCGCCGAGCAGCGCCGTCGTGCATGCCGCGGCGACCTCGGGCTCGTCGGCGACCACCAGCGCCAGCTGACGCAGCGCCTGGTTGACCCGGGCCGGCATCGGCACGTTGACGTCGGTGAAGTACGGCACCTGACGCACCAGGTCCAGGTACACCTCGGCGATCAGGTGGTTCTTCGACGAGAAGTAGGTGTAGGCGGTCGCCGGCGCCACCTGGGCGCGGGCGGCGACGGCGCGCACCGTGAGGTCGGCGTAGGACTTCTCCCGCAGCATCTGCACACCGGCGGCCAGCACCTTGCGGAAGGTCTCCTCCTGCCGGGGGTTGCGCGGTGCTGCAACCGCCGCTTCGCTGGACACCTGTCCAAGTTAACCGAACCAATCGTTACGGGCAAGTTTGCATCGTCATGGTTGTCGCGGTTACTGTTCTGAACAGAAATTTCAGACAGGTGTCCATTAGGGAGTGGCAGATGGCGTTACTGGCCGACGGCAGTAGCAGACTGCTCATCGACGGCAAGTTGGTGGACGGCGGGGCGGGTGCCTTCGGCACTGTCAACCCGGCCACCGAGGAGGTGCTGGGTACCGCCGCCGACGGCGATGCCGCCGATATGGATGCGGCCGTCGGCGCGGCCCGGCGGGCCTTCGACGAGACCGGCTGGTCGCGCGACACCGAGTTCCGGGTGCGCTGCGTGCGCCAGTTGCGCGACGTGCTGCGCGGCCATCTCGAAGAGTTGCGGGAGCTGACGATCGCCGAGGCCGGCGCCCCGCGGATGCTGACCGCCACCGCCCAGCTCGAGGGGCCGATCGGCGACCTCGCCTTCGCCGCCGACACCGCCGAGAACTATTCCTGGACCCAGGATCTGGGCCAGGCCGCGCCGATGGGGATCCCCACCCGGCGCGTCATCGCGCGCGAGGCGGTCGGTGTCGTCGGCGCGATCACGCCGTGGAACTTCCCGCACCAGATCAACTTCGCCAAGCTGGGGCCGGCACTGGCCGCCGGCAACACCGTCGTGCTCAAGCCGGCACCGGACACCCCGTGGTGCGCGGCGGCCGTCGGGCAGCTGATCGCCGAGGAGACCGACTTCCCGCCCGGCGTGGTCAACATCGTCACCTCCAGCGATCACGCGGTGGGGGCGATGCTGGCCAAAGATCCTCGGGTGGACATGATTTCGTTCACCGGGTCGACGGCCACCGGCCGGTCGGTGATGATCGACGCCGCAGCGACCATCAAGAAGGTGTTCCTGGAACTGGGCGGCAAGTCGGCGTTCGTGGTGCTCGACGACGCCGACCTGGCCGCCGCCTGCTCGGTGGCGGGGTTCTCGGTCTGCCTGCATGCCGGTCAGGGCTGCGCGATCACCACCCGGCTGGTGGTGCCGCGGTCCCGCTACGACGAGGCGGTCGCGGCCGCGGCGGCCACCATGGGCTCGATCAAACCCGGCGACCCGGCCGAACCGGGCACCATGTGCGGCCCGCTGATCTCGGCGCGGCAGCGCGACCGGGTGCAGGGCTACCTGGATCTGGCACTGGCGGAAGGCGGGACGTTCGCCTGCGGCGGCGGCCGGCCGGCCAACCGGCCGACCGGCTACTACATCGAGCCCACCGTGATCGCCGGTCTGGGCAACGACGCCCGGGTGGCCCGGGAGGAGATCTTCGGGCCGGTGCTCACCGTGATCGCCCACGACGGCGACGACGACGCGGTGCGGATCGCCAACGACTCGCCCTACGGGCTCTCCGGCACGGTCTACGGCGGCGACCCGCAGCGCGCGTCCGCGGTGGCGGCCCGGCTGCGGGCGGGCACCGTCAACGTCAACGGCGGGGTCTGGTACTCCGCGGACGTGCCGTTCGGCGGGTACAAGCAGTCCGGCATCGGCCGGGAGATGGGGGTTGCCGGGTTCGAGGAGTACCTGGAGACCAAAGCAATCGCAACAGCAGCGAACTAAGGGAGACGACGGATGGGACAGTTCGACGGCAAGGTGGCCATCGTCACCGGATCCGGTGGCGGTATCGGGCAGGCCTACGCGGAGGCGCTGGCCCGCGAAGGTGCCGCGGTGGTGGTCGCCGACATCAACACCGACGCCGCCACGGGGGTGGCCAAGCAGATCGTCGCCGGCGGCGGTAGGGCGCTTGCGGTCTCGGTCGACGTCTCCGATCCGGACTCGGCGCAGGCGATGGCCGATGCGACGGTCGCGGAGTTCGGCGGGATCGACTACCTGGTCAACAACGCGGCGATCTTCGGCGGCATGAAACTGGACATGCTGCTGACCGTGCCGTGGGACTACTACCGCAAGTTCATGAGCGTCAACCTGGATGGCGCGCTGGTGTGCACCCGCGCGGTGTATGAGCACATGGAGAAGCGCGGCGGTGGCGCGATCGTCAACCAGTCGTCAACCGCGGCATGGATTTACGCGAACTACTACGGCTTGGCCAAGGCGGGCGTCAACGGGCTGACCCAGCAGCTCTCCCGCGAGCTGGGCTGGCGCAAGATCCGGATCAACGCGATCGCGCCCGGACCGATCGACACCGAGGCCAACCGGACCACGACGCCGAAGGCGATCGTCGACCAGATCGTGGCGGCGATCCCGCTGTCCCGGATGGGCACCCCCGACGACCTGGTCGGCATGTGTCTGTTCCTGCTGTCGGATTCCGCGTCCTGGATCACCGGCCAGATCTTCAACGTCGACGGCGGACAGATCATCCGGTCATGAGCTCCGACGAGATGCGCCTGGGCTACATCGGGCTGGGCAACATGGGTGCGCCGATGGCCAAGCGCCTGGTCGACTGGCCGGGCGGGGTAACGGTGTTCGATGTCCGCACCGAGGCGATGACGCCGTTGGCCGAGGCCGGTGCCCGCCTCGCCGACAGCGTGGCCGACATCGCAGTGGCCGCCGACATCATCAGCGTCACCGTGCTGGACGACGCCCAGGTCCGTGAGGTCGTCGCCGAACTGGCCGGCAACGCCAAGTCGGGAACCGTCATCGTGATCCACTCCACGATCAGCGACGCCACCGCCGCGGAACTGGCCGATGAGCTGGCGCCACAGGGCATTCACGTCGTCGACGCCCCGGTCAGCGGTGGCGCGGGTGCCGCCGAGAAGGGCCAGCTGGCGACCATGGTGGGTGCCGATCGGGCGGTGTACGAGCGGATCAAGCCGGCGCTCAAGTGCTGGGCTTCGGTGGTCATCCACGCCGGGGAACCGGGGGCGGGCACCCGAATGAAGCTGGCCCGCAACATGTTGACGTTCACCGCCTACGCGGCGGCTGGTGAGGCCATGCGGCTGGCCGAGGCGGCCGGGCTGGACCTGCAGGCGCTGGGACGGGTGGTGCGGCACACCGATGCGCTGACCGGCGGGCCGGGTGCGATCATGTTCCGCGACACCGCGGCGCCGCTGGCACCGGAGGACTTCTTGTATCAGCCCCTCAGTCACACCGTTGCGCTGGGCGAGAAGGACCTGAGTCTGGCGCTGGCGCTGGGCGAGGCGAACGGGGTGGTGTTGCCGCTGGCGCGGCTGGCGTTGCGTCGGCTGGCCATCGGGCTGGGTGTGGCGGCCGACGACGAAGAGGAGGGTTAGCGATGGATGAGTTGCGCCGTGCCGGGCTGGACAAGATGAACGAGGTCTACGCCTGGGAGATGCCCGACCTGCCGGGCGACTACTTCGCGCTGACGGTCGACCATCTGTTCGGCCGGATCTGGACCCGTGACGGACTGTCGATGCGCGACCGTCGGATGATGGTGATCGCGGTGGTCACCGCGCTGGGCCTCGACGACCTGCTGGAGGTTCAGGTCAACGCCGTGCTGCAGAACGGTGAGCTGACACCGGACGAGCTGAACGAGATGGCGGTGTTCATCACCCACTACGTCGGCTTTCCGCTGGGCTCCCGGCTCAACGGGGTGATCACCCGGGTCGTCGGCCGACGGGCGAAGGCCGCCGCCGCGGGCAAGGCCGACGACAAATTGGCCAATGTCAACGCCGTTGTGGAGAAGCACGCCGGCACAACGCTGGACTGACCCGCGTCCCCGCCGCGCGCGAGGCGGTTACAGCGCCGCGGCCACCCAGCGGCGCAGGTAGGTGCGCAACTGCTGGCCCGTGCGCGGCGGGCGGCCCGGGTCGATGACGAACGACTGGATGACGCGCAGCAGGTGCTCGGCGAGTTCGCACAGGTCATCGTCGGCGAGACCGGTTGCCGCCCAGTCGACGTCGAGGCGCCGCAGCATGGCGACCGCGAACTGCAGTGCCACGTCGGAGGTTACGGTCGCGCTGAAGGCGTTGCTGCGGTCCGGCCCCAGCAGCGCGCCCACCCGCGCGTCGCCCGGCAGCCATTCCAGCACCGTCGCGACCGCTTCGGTGACGGCGGCAACCGGATCGGTGATGCCGCGCAGGTGCCCGGCCAGCCGGTCGACGAACCCGGCCGCGGCCGCGGTGCCGGCCGCCACCAGCAGCGCGTCGGTGCTGGGGAAGTAGCGGTACACGGTCTGGCGGGTGATCCCCAGTGTGCGAGCCACGTCGGCGATGCTGATCTCGGCGCCGTGGTCGTCGATCGCGCCACCGGCGGCGGCCAGGATTCGCGCCACCGCCTCGTCGTCGTCGGCGGGGGCGGCGCCGGCCCACCCGTGGGTGCGCACGGCTAACCGTGGTAGGCGACGCGAAGGTCCTTGACGCCGCTGATCCAGCCGGACCGCAGCCGAACCGGCTCGGCGAGTTTGGCGATGTCGGGCAGCTGGGTGGCGAGCTCGTCGAAGATCAACCGGATCTCCATCCGGGCCAGGTTCGCGCCGATGCAGTAGTGCGTTCCCTGACCGCCGAAACCCAGGTGCGGGTTCGGGTCACGGGTGATGTCGAACTCGAAGGGCGCCTCGAAGACATCCTCGTCGTAGTTGGCCGAACTGTAGAACAGCCCGGCGCGCTGGCCTTCGCCGATGGTGATCCCGCCGATCTCGACATCGGCCTTGGCGGTGCGCTGAAAACAGTGCACCGGGGTGGCCCAGCGGACGATCTCGTCGGCGGCGGTGGCCGGACGCTCGCGCTTGTAGCGCTCCCACTGCTCGGGGTGGTCGGCAAAGGCGTTGAGCCCCTGGGTGATCGCGTTGCGGGTGGTCTCGTTACCGGCCACGGCCAGCAGGATGACGAAGAACGCGAACTCGACCTCGCCGAGCGCCTCGCCGTCGACGTCGGCCTGCACCAGGCGGGTGACGATGTCGTCGGCCGGGCAGTTGCGGCGCTGCTCGGCCATGGTGTAGGCGTAGCCCATCAACTCGGCGTTGGCCACCGCCGGATCGCAGTCGAAGTCCGGGTCGTCGGTGTTCATGATCAGGTTGGTCCAGTGGAATAGCTTTTCCCGGTCGGCGTCGGGCACCCCGATCAGATCGGCGATCGCCAGCAGCGGCAGCTTCATCGCGACGTCGTCGACGAAGTTGCCGGAGTCCTTCTCGGCGGCCGCGGCCACGATGTCGCGGGCCGCCCCGGCCAGCCTGTGCTCCAGCCCGGCCACCGCCCGCGGGGTGAACAGCTTCGAGACGATCTTGCGCAGTCGGGTGTGCTCGGGCGGGTCGTGGTTGATCAGCAGCGCCTTGGTGAGCTCCAGCTGGTCGGCGGTGACGCCGTCGGGCAGCCGCATCACCGCGCCCTTGGCGTTGGTGGACCACAGATCGGAATCCCGCGAGATCTCCTTGATGTCGCGGTGCCTGCTGATCACCCAGTACCCGCCGTCGTCGAAGATGCTCGATCCGGGCGCCTGTTCGTTCCACCAGACCGGCGCGGTCCGGCGCAGTTGGGCGAAGTGCCCGACCGGCACACCGGCCTCCAGCACGTCCGGGTCGGTGAAGTCGAACCCGGGGCCGAACGGGCAGGCTCCCAGGGTGGTCTGCGGTGTGGTCACAAACAGACCATACATCTTGCCTTGATATGTATGGTCGAGATAGCCGGATAGGGTGACGACTCGTGCGCGTCTTGGTGATCGGTTCCGGTGCCCGTGAACATGCGCTGCTGCTGGCGCTGCAGCGCGACCCGCAGGTCGAACGGTTGGCCATCGCCCCCGGCAACGCCGGGACCAGCGCGGTCGCCGACCAGTACGACGTCGACATCAGCTCCGGGCCGGCCGTGACGGCTTTGGCACGGGAGGTTGCGGCCGACCTGGTGGTGATCGGCCCGGAGGTGCCGCTGGTGCTGGGCGTGGCCGACGCCGTGCGCGCGGCCGGGATCGCCTGCTTCGGTCCGAGTCGCGACGCGGCGCGGATCGAGGGGTCCAAGGCGTTCGCCAAGGATGTCATGGCCGCCGCCGGGGTGCGCACCGCACGCAGTGAGATCGTCGACAACCCGGCGCATCTGGACGCCGCCCTGGGTCGGTTCGGCCCGCCCGCCGGCGACGCCGCCTGGGTGGTCAAGGACGACGGCCTGGCCGCGGGCAAGGGTGTGGTGGTGACCGCCGATCGCGCGGCGGCGCGCGCGCACGCCGCCGGACTGCTGGAGACCGGCCACCCGGTGCTGCTGGAATCGTTCCTGGACGGCCCCGAACTGTCGCTGTTCAGCATCGTCGACGGCGAGACGGTGATTCCGCTGCTGCCGGCGCAGGACTTCAAGCGCGTCGGCGATGGCGATGCCGGCCCCAACACCGGCGGCATGGGCGCCTACGCACCGCTGCCGTGGCTGTCGGAGGAGATGGCGGCCCGAATCGTCGACGACGTCGTCAGACCCGTTGCCGCCGAACTTGTTCGGCGCGGCTGCTCATTCTCCGGCCTGCTCTACGCCGGCCTGGCTCTGACATCGACCGGTCCTGCGGTCGTCGAGTTCAACTGCCGGTTCGGCGACCCCGAGACGCAATCGGTGCTGGCGCTGCTGGATTCGCCGCTCGGGCAGCTGCTCTACGCGGCCGCCACCGGCGGGCTGGCCGGCTTCGGTGCGTTGGACTGGCGCGACGGGGCCGCGGTGACGGTGGTGCTGGCCGCCGAGAACTATCCCGGCCGGCCGCGGGTGGGCGACGTCATCGTCGGCGCCGAGGCCGACGGGGTGCTGCACGCCGGGACCGAACGCCGCGACGACGGGGCGATCGTGTCCTCCGGTGGCCGGGTGCTGTCGGTGGTGGGCACCGGCTCCGACCTGGCCGCGGCGCGCTCGGCGGCCTACCACATCATGCGGTCGATCAGGTTGCCCGGCAGTCATTTCCGGACCGACATCGGCTTGGCCGCCGCCGAGGGCAAGATCCACATCTGAGCCCGGGTCAGGCGACCAGCAGCGGGGCGATCCAGGTCAGCTCGGCGGGCAGCTGGGCACTCCAGAACGACGCGTCGTGGCCGCCGGAGGAGAACCCGCCCGCCGGCGGCGTCGGCAGCTGCGCGATGAACTCCCTGGTCGCGCCGTAGAAGGGATCGCCGTTGCCGCAGTCCACCCGGATCGGGATGCCGGCCAGCCCGGGCATGCCGAACACCGAGTTCGCCGCGAAGTCGTCGGCGCCGTCGAAGGCGCCGGGTGCGGCCGCCCCGGACGACAGCCACAGCGCCGGGCTGACCGCGCAGATCGCCGCGGTGCGCTCCGGCCCGAGCCGGCCGCCCAGCAGCAGCGCCCCGTAACCGCCCATCGACCAGCCCAGAAACGCCATCCGTGCGGTGTCCAGGCCGTGGTCGGCCAGCAGCGGCAGCAACTCGTCGCGCACCATCGCCCCGGCGTCCTCGCCGGAGGCCCGCCGGTGCCAGTAGCTCCCGCCGCCGTCGACGGCGACCACCGCGAACGGCGGCAGGCCCGCGTCCACGGCTTGGGCCAGACCCTGCTCGACACCGCCGGCCATCACCGTCGCCGCGTCGCTGCCCTTGCCGTGCAGCGCGATCACCGGCCGCAGCGCCGCCGTCTGCCCCGGCGGGCGGGCGATCGCCCAGTTGGTCGACACACCGCCGCGGGCCGCCGACACGAACGAGCCGGTGGTCATCGTCGGTGCCGCGGCCGGCGCCGGGGCGGGTTCCCGGGGTGGCGCCAGCGGCACCCCGGTGCCGGACATCGACACCTGCGCACCGGAGACCGGTCGCGCCGCCGGCCGGAGTGGACTCAGCGCATAGGCCCCCGCCGCCCCGGCCGCCGCCCCGGCGCCGAGGCGCAGCAGTGCCCGTCGACTCAGCTCCGGCATGCGCGTTATCTTGCCATCGCGTCGCGTTTGCCGGAAACACCCATGTGACGCCGACCCGGCTGGCAGCATGCTTAGGTGTGACGGCAGCGGTCACGCCCAAAGGCGAGCGTAGGCGGTATGCGCTGGTCAGCGCTGCCGCCGAGTTGCTGCGCGAGGGCGGATTCGAAGCGGTGCGGCACCGCGCGGTGGCGCATCGGGCCGGCCTGCCGTTGGCGTCCACCACCTACTATTTCTCGTCGCTGGAGGATCTGATCGCCAGCGCTGTCGAACACATCGGGATGCTCGAGGTCGCCCAGTTGCAGGCTCGCGTCGCCGAGCTGTCCCGGCGTCGGCGCAGCGCCGAGAGAACCGCTGAGGTGCTGGTCGAGCTGCTGGTGGGTGACGGGTCCGACGCCGAGCTGACCGACCAGCTGATCTCCCGCTACGAGCGCTACATCGCCTGCGCGCGGCTGCCGGCACTGCGCGGCATTCAGCGCCGGATCCTGCGCCAGCGTTCCGACGCCGTCATCGAGGCCGTCTCGCGGTCTGGCCGCATCGTGCGGGTCGACCTGCTGTCCGCGCTGGTCTGCATGGTCGACGGGGCGGTGGTCGCCGCGCTGGTCGACGACGGCCAGGGTCCGCGCGCCGCCGCACTGAGCACACTGATCGACGTCATCGACGTGCTGGCGCCGCTGGACCGACGCGCGGTATCGGCGTGAGCGGACCGCTACCGGTACTGTGCTGCCGATGACCATGCTTGTCGGGCGAGGGATTGCCGACATCACCGGCGAGGCGGCCGACTGCGGCATGCTCGGGTACGGCAAGGCCGAACAGCGCACCGCCGGCATCCATCTGCGGCTGCGCGCGCGGGCGTTCGCCTTTGCCGACGGCGCACGCCGTGTCCTGGTGGTGGTGGCCGAGCTCCCACTGCCCATGCAGAGCGTCACCGACGAGGTGCTGGTCCGGCTGGAGCGGATCTTCGGCACCCGCTACACCGCGCAGAACACCCTGATCACCACCACCCACACCCACTCCGGGCCGGGTGGCTACTGCGGCCAACTGCTGTACAACCTGACCACCAGCGGCTTTCACCCGGCGACGTTCGAAGCGATCGTGGCCGGGATCGTGGAGGCGGTCGAGCGGGCCGACGCCGACCTGGCACCCGCCGAAGTCGTGCTGTCGCACGGTCTGCTGCATGATGCCAGCTGCAACCGCTCACCCACCGCGTTCGCCCGCAACCCCGAGTCGGACCGATCGGTGTTCCCGGACGGCATCGACCCGCAGACGACGCTGCTGCGCATCGAGCGGGCCGGCCGGCCGGTCGGGGCGATCAACTTCTTCGCCACCCACGGCACCAGCATGACCAACCGCAACGCGCTGATCTCCGGCGACAACAAGGGCTACGCCGCCTACCACTGGGAGCGGCTGGTCGAGGGGCAGGACTACCTCGACGGCCAGCCCGGCTTCATCGCGGCGTTCGCCCAGACAAACCCCGGCGACATGAGTCCGAACATCAACCGCCGCAACGGTATCGGCCCGACCCAGGATGAAGCCGAGAACACCCGCATCATCGGGCTACGGCAGTACGAGGCGGCCGCCGCGCAACTGGCGGACGGCACGCCGGCCGGTGACACGGTCGACGCCCGGATGGTCTACCTGGACCTGGGAAACGCCACTGTCGGCGGCGAGTTCACCCCGGACGGATGCACCCACCGGACCGGCCGGCCGATGATGGCCGCGGCCTCGCTGGCCGGCACCGATGACGGGGCCGGCTTCCCCGGCTTCCGTCAGGGCCGCAACCGGATCTGGGACACCACGGCGAAGATGTTCTACCGGACCAATGCCGCATTGCGAGAAGCCCATGCGCCCAAGGGCATAGTTGCTCCGGGGAGCCTGCTCAACCGGGTCCGGCCGTTCGTGCAGGAACGGGTTCCGGTGCAGTTGATGCGCATCGGGCGGCTGTATCTGATCGGCATTCCCGGCGAGCCGACGATAGTCTCCGGCCTGCGGCTGCGTCGCGCCGTGGCGGCGGTGACCGGATCGGAGCTGTCCGACGTGCTCTGCGTCGGCTACAGCAACGCCTACATCCACTACGTCACCACCCCCGAGGAGTATCTGGAGCAGCGCTACGAGGGCGGCAGCACGCTGTTCGGGCGATGGCAGCTGCCGGTGCTCATGCAGACCGCCGCGGGGCTGGCGGCCGCGATGCGGGACGGGCTGCCGGCGGCGGCCGGTCCGCGCCCGCCGGCCGCGCTGCGCACCAGCTGGTTGCGCCGCAGACGTCCGGACACTGGTGAGTTCGGCGCGGTGATCATCGAACCGCGGGCCGAATACCAAGCGGGGCAATCGGTTCGAGTGGTCTTCGGCAGCGCCTACCCCAACAACGACCTGCGTCGCGGCAGCACGTTCTTGGAGGTGCAGCGCCATGACGGGACGGACTGGGTGCGGGTCGCCGACGACGGTGATTGGGCGACCACCTTCGGCTGGCGGCGTGCCGGACGCTCCGGATCGCTGGCCACCATCGAGTGGGCCATCCCGCTCGACGCGGAGCCGGGCCGCTACCGGATCGTGCACCACGGCACGGCCCGCCGCGGCTACGGCACGCTGGCTCCGTTCACCGGCACCAGCCGGGAGTTCGCGGTGGCGGCACAACCGTAAGCTGTCTGCTTGTGAGCGTTCCCAATGTGCTGGCCACCCGCTACGCCAGCACCGCGATGACCGGCATCTGGTCGCCGCGGGCCAAAGTCGTCGCCGAACGCCGGCTGTGGCTGGCGGTGCTGCGAGCCCAGGCCGAACTCGGGGTGCCGGTGCCCGAGCAGGCGGTCGCCGACTACGAGCGGGTGCTCGCCGACGTCGACCTGGAGTCCATCGCGGCGCGCGAACGGGTGACCCGCCACGACGTCAAGGCCCGCATCGAGGAGTTCAACGCGCTGGCCGGCCATGAGCAGATCCACAAGGGGATGACCAGCCGGGACCTGACCGAGAACGTCGAGCAGCTGCAGATCCGGCAGTCGCTGCAGCTGGTCCACGACCACACGGTGGCGGTGGCCGCGCGGTTGGCGGAGCGCGCAGTGGCCTATCGCGACGTGGTGATGGCCGGGCGCAGCCACAACGTCGCCGCACAGGCCACCACCCTGGGCAAGCGGTTCGCCGGCGCCGCCCAGGAGACGCTGATCGCACTGTCCCGGCTGGAAGAGCTGATCGAGCGCTACCCGCTGCGCGGTATCAAGGGGCCGATGGGCACCGCCCAGGACATGCTGGACCTGTTCGGCGGCGACACCGCGAAGCTGGCCGACTTGGAACGTCGGGTTGCCGAGTTTCTGGGTTTCACAACGGTTTTGACCAGCGTGGGCCAGGTGTACCCGCGTTCGCTGGACCACGACGTGGTCTCGGCGCTGGTGCAGGTGGGCGCCGGGCCGTCCTCGTTCGCGCACACCATCCGGCTGATGGCCGGCCACGAACTGGTCACCGAGGGCTTCGCCGAAGGTCAGGTCGGCTCGTCGGCGATGCCGCACAAGATGAACACCCGCAGCTGCGAACGGGTCAACGGCCTGCAGGTGGTGCTGCGCGGTTATGCGTCGATGGCCGCCGAACTGGCCGGCGCGCAGTGGAACGAGGGCGATGTGTTCTGCTCGGTGGTGCGCCGGGTGGCGCTGCCGGACGCGTTCTTCGCCGTCGACGGCCAGATCGAGACGTTCCTGACGGTGCTCGACGAGTTCGGCGCCTACCCGGCGGTGATCGGCCGTGAACTGGACCGCTACCTGCCGTTCCTGGCCACCACCAAGGTGCTGATCGCCGCGGTGCGGGCCGGGATGGGCCGGGAGGCCGCCCACGAGGTGATCAAGGAGCACGCGGTGGCCGTCGCGCTGGCGATGCGGGAACGCGGCGCCGAACCGGACCTGTTGGACCGGTTGGCCGCCGACCCGCGGCTGCCGCTGGACGCTCAAGCGCTGCGGGCCGCGCTCGCCGACAAGCAGGCGTTCACCGGTGCCGCGGGCGACCAGGTCGACGCGGTGGTCGCGGCGGTGGATCAGCTGGTGACGCGCTGCCCGGAGGCAGCCGGGTACACCCCCGGAGCGATCCTGTAACGCACATGGAACTCGCCGACGTCGACCTCACCGATCTGGACAACTTCGCCGACGGGTTTCCGCACGAACTGTTCGCCCTGCACCGCCGGGTGGCGCCGGTGTTCTGGCACGAACCGACGGAGCACACCCCCGACGACGAGGGCTTCTGGTCGGTGGCCACCCACGCCGAAACCCTTGCGGTGCTGCGCGATGCGCAGACGTACTCGTCGGTGACCGGCGGCGAGCGCCCGTACGGCGGCACCGTGCTGCAGGATCTGCCGATCGCCGGCGCGGTGCTCAACATGATGGACGACCCGCGGCACGCCGACATCCGCCGGCTGGTCAGCTCCGGGCTGACGCCGCGGATGATCCGGCGGGTCGAGGAGGACCTGCGCGCACGGGCGCGCCGGCTGCTCGACGCGATCGAACCCGGTGTGCCTTTCGACTTCCTGGTCGACGTCGCCGTGGAGCTGCCGATGCAGATGATCTGTATCCTGCTGGGCGTGCCGGAGTCGGACCGGCACTGGCTGTTCGAGGCGATCGAGCCCAGCTTCGACTTCCGGGGTTCGCGGTCGGCGGTGGTCTCCAAGCTGTCGGTCGAGGACGCCGGATCGCGGGTCTACGCCTTCGGCCGGGAACTGATCGCGCGCAAGCGCGCCGAACCGACCGACGACATGCTCTCGGTCGTCGTCAACTCCGGCGACCCGGCGCTCAGTGAGCTGGAACTGTACCTGTTCTTCCACCTGCTGTTCAGCGCCGGCGCGGAGACCACCCGAAACGCCATCGGCGGCGGGCTGCTGGCACTGGCCCGCCATCCCGATCAATTCCGGCGGTTGCGGGCCGACCCGGGATTGTTGCCGACGGCGATCGAGGAGATCATCCGCTGGACCTCGCCGTCACCGTCCAAGCGACGCACCGCCACTTGCGCCGCCACCCTGGGCGGCCAGCAGATCCGGGCCGGCCAGAAGGTGCTGGTGTGGGAGGGCTCGGCCAACCGCGACGAAGCCGTATTCGATCGGGCAGGCGAGTTCGACATCGCACGTAAACCCAATCCGCACATCGGGTTCGGTCACGGCGCCCACTTCTGCCTGGGTGCCCACCTGGCCCGGCTGGAACTGCGGGTGCTCTTCTCCGAGGTGCTGGCGCGGTTCGGCGACGTGGCCGTGGTGGCACCGGTCGACTGGGCCCGCAGCAACCGGCACACCGGAATCCGGCACCTGATGGTGGAACTGCGCTGAGGGTCCGGTTGCAGCGTCACCCCGTGGCGCTGACCACGACGGTGACGGTGGTCGCGCTGCCGTCCGAGGCGATCACCAGCACCGGTGCGCCCGGCGCCGAGACGACGTGCCCACCGGTGACGCTGACCTGGTAGCCGTTCGGGTAGGCGCCGGGCGGCACCGAGACGGTGGTCTGCGCGCCGGCGCCGAAGTGGCCCTGGCCGTCGGCCATCGCGGTGGTGTAGCTGAATGCGAAGGTGCCGTCGGTGAACGACCAGGCGCCCGGGGTGCCGGCCACCAGCTGCGGGTACGGCTGCGCGAGGGTCGCCACCGCCGCAGTGGCCACGTTGTCGCCGACCGGTGGCTTGCCCGGGTCGCCGACCAGAATGTTGTTGTAGTCCCAGAACAGCCAGCCGAACCCCTTCGCGTTGACGGCGTGGGTGGCGTCGGCCAGCAGCGCGGGGTCGGTGCTGTTGCCGAACTCGGTCAGCATGGCCGGCAGGCCGTGTGCCTTCGCGTATGTCGAGGCCATGCCCATGATCAACTCGTCGTAGAGGCCGCATCCGAAGCTGGAGCCCAATACCGCCGCCCAAGGGCAGTATTCGTGAAAGGAGAACACGACGTTCGGATCGTCCGGGGGAGTCACATGGGTGGGCACCGGGAGGTTCCCGAACAGCGTGTTGGGTTCGAAGTACACCGCCGTGGTGGGGTCGACGGCCCGGATCGCCGAGGTCACCTGGTCGTAGAACGGGCTCAGTGATTGGGTGTCGAAGGCCGGGCTGCCGAAGATGGTTGCCAGCCACGGCGATCCGGGCCACGGTTCGTTCATGATCTCATAGCCGGTCACGTTGGGGTTGCCGTTGAAGTACGCCGCGACGGCTTCCCACATCTGTGCGTAGTGGTTCTGCAGCCCGATGCCGTCGGGGGCTTTGGCGTTGGACCAGAACGCATCCCAGGCATGGTTCTCCGCGGCGTTGAGCGGGTAGGTCCACGGCCAGCCGTAGTTCACGTTGGGCAGCCCGCCGGTCTGCACTGCCCAGTCCGGTGCGCCGTCCCCGATACCGACCAGGTTGCCGTTGTAGAGGTCCTGGTGCATGTCCAGCAGGCTGACGATGCCGTGGCGGGCCAGCATCTGCACGGTCTGCTCGACCGAGGCCAGGTAGTTGTAGTCGATGACGCCCGGCTCGGGTTCGACGCCGGCCCAGATGACCCCGACCCGCACCGCGTTGAAGCCGTTGGCGGCCAGGAACGCCGCGTCGTCCTCGCCGAACCCGTCGGCCGACGGCGTGTAGGGCGGACCCTTGTAGACCTGGTTGGCGCCGTGCATGATCACCACCCGCCCGTCACTGCCGGTGATCCAGCCCCCCGCGGTGGCGAAGGCCGGCGCCATGGGGACGACGGGCACGTCGGCACGCGTGCCGAAGTGGCCGACCGCGCCGTGGGCACCGAGCAGGCCCGCGTTGCCGCCGGCCCCGCCCAGCGCCGGCAGATCCGTCGAGGCGCCGCCGATCCCGCTGTCGCCGGCATTGCCGCCGGCACCGCCGTTGCCGAACAGCCCGGTGGCGCTGCCGCCGTCGCCGCCATGACCGCCGGAAGGGCCGTCACCGCCGTCGCCGCCGGCCCCGCCGACACCCAGCAGCCAGCCGCCGGCACCGCCGGCACCGCCCGCGGCGCCTTCACCACCGAAGCCGCCGGCCCCGCCGGTGCCGAACCACCCGGCCGCGCCACCGGCGCCACCGGCGACCCCGGCCGCGGTGCTGTTGAAGCCCGCACCGCCGTCGCCGAAGAGCCAGCCGCCGGCCCCGCCGGTCGGGTTGTCGGCCGTGCCGGCCGCGCCGTCGCCGATCACGTAGGAGCCGAACACCATGTTGATCAGGCCGTCGACCTGCTTGCCCAGGTCACTGTCGATCCAGGACTCGATCCCGGTGTGCAGCGGGGTGTAGACCAGCTGGGCGAAGAGTGCGCTCAGGTCGAAGTCCGGTTGGGCGGCGCCGGCCGCGGCGAACGGGGTCAGTGCCTGCTCGATCAGTTGCTCGGCCCCACTGTCGAAAACCTCGGCCTGGGCCGGTGGCGCCGTCAACGGTGCGAGCCCCAAGAGCAGTAGCGCACCGGTGACCGGGGCCCGGCCATGGGTGCTGCGCCGACGAGCCATCTTCGGTGGACCTCTCCTAACGCGGTGCTGCTGAGTGAGCGGGATGTGCCGGGATGAGAGCAGCAATCGGAACTGCAACTCTAGCGTTACTTCGCACAGTCCCGTAGTAGTTGTGAGCGTGACTGCTCTCAGGGCATAGTAAGAACCCACACAGCTTAGGCTGAACCCGGCGCAGATGGAGGATTCCCCGGCGATGGCTCATCACAGTGGCACCAGGCCGAACGGTCGGATCGTCGGGTTGGGCGCGGCCGCCGGGGCGCTCCTGATCCTGGGTGTGGCGCCGCTGACTGCCGCACCGCCGGTGAAGGCCGAGTTCTTCGACGACCTGCTCGCGCCGCTGCTGGACGGCAGTGCCCTGGCGGCGCCCGCCGCTTTCGGCACCGCGGCTTTCGACCCCACCGCACTGTTCGCGCAGCTGGTCTACACCCCGCTGCACACCGGGATCGAGTCCTGGATCGACAGTGACCTGGGCAAGCAGGTCGACGGCCTGATCAACATGGTGTTCGGCTCCTACGTGATCGGCGACGGCGCGGCCGGCACGGCCGACAACCCGACCGGCGGGGCCGGCGGCTGGCTCTTCGGCGACGGCGGTGCGGGCTTCAACAGCACCGCGGCCGGGGTCGCCGGTGGCGCCGGTGGCGCGGCCGGGTGGTTCGGCACCGGCGGGGCCGGCGGCTTCGGTGGTGAAGGCGCCGCGGGCGGTGCCGGCGGTGCCGGCGGCTGGCTGCTGGGTGTCGGCGGGGCCGGCGGCGACGGCGGTGACGGCCCTTCCGGCGGTCATGGCGGCGACGGCGGCAGCGCCACCGGGCTGTTCGGCAACGGCGGTGCCGGCGGCAATGCCGGCGACAGCGCGGTGGCCGCCGGTCCGCACCCGCTGCCCGCCCTGGGCGGGGCCGGCGGCAACGGCAGCATGTGGCTGGGCAGCCACGGTGCGGTCGGTCACTCCGGCACCCTGGCCGGGGCGAGCAACATCGGAGCGTCGCTCTTCGGCACCGCCGGCAGCTGGATCACCGACGACGACGGGCGGGTGGTGATCATGCACGGGCTCAACCAGGTCTACAAGATCGCGCCCTACACGCCGTCGGCCGACGGGTTCGGCGACGACGACGCGGCGTTCCTGGCCGCCAACGGCTTCAACGCGGTGCGGGTCGGGGTCATCTGGGCCGGCGTCGAACCCGAGCCGGGCGTCATCGACTACAACTACCTGGCCTCGGTCGAGCAGACCGTGCAGACGCTGGCCCGCCACGGCATCGTCAGCATCCTCGACATGCACCAGGACCTCTACGGCACCCCGTTCGGCGGCGAAGGCGCTCCGGACTGGGCGGTGCAGACCGGCGGGCTGCCCAACCAGAACTTCGGTTTCCCGGCCACCTACTTCCTGAGCCCGGCCGAGAACCACGCCTGGGATGCGTTCTGGTCCAACGCCAAAGCACCCGACGGCGTCGGTCTGGAGAACCACTACGCGCAGATGTGGCAGGCCGTCGCCGGGTACTTCGGCGACAACCCCAACGTGACCGGCTACGAGATCATGAACGAGCCGTGGCCCGGTGCGCCGTGGCTGTCGAGCCTGCTGGGCGGCCCGTACTTCGAGGGCCAGCAGTTGACGTCGTTCTACAACCAGGTGGACGCGGCGATCCGCTCCGTCGACTCCAGCACCACGGTCTACTTCGAGCCGACCACGCTGTTCGGTAGCCTGCCGGTACAGACCCACCTGGGCGCGGTGGACGACCCGAACAGTGTCTTCTCGTTCCACAACTACTGCATCACCACCTCGCTGATCCCCTCTGTGAGCTTCGGCTGCGACCTGAACGCCGACATCGTGATGAACAATGCTCAGGCCTACGTCGATGCGCACGGCATCCCGGGGGTGATGACGGAGTTCGGTGCCACCACCACGCTGCCGACCATCGTCGACGCGATGCGGGCCGCCGACCGGCACCACTTCGGCTGGCTGGAGTGGGCCTACACCGGCAACGACATCACCAGCGCATCCCCGAACGGCCAGACCCTGGTGTTCGACCCCAGCAAACCGCCGGTCGGCGACAACGTCGATACCGCCAAGCTGGCGACCCTGGCCGCGCCGTACCCGCAGCTGGTGTCCGGCACCCCGAATTCGTGGTCGTTCGACAACGGGGTATTCCAGTTCAGCTACGCCACCGAACGGGCCGACGGCCTGGGTGGCTTCGCCGCCGGCTCGCAGACGACCATCTCGGTGCCGGCCATCGAATACCCCAACGGCTACCAGGTCAGCGTCACCGGCGGGCATGTCGTGTCGGCGGCGGGCGCACCGGTGCTGATCATCGCCTCCGACCCCGGTGCCGGCACCGTCAGCGTGACCGTGACCGCCGCCGGGCGGTAAGGCGAGCCCACACCCAAGTCAGTGGGACGTCGCGGCCGGTGGCCAGATACTCCACCGTGGACGGGTAGTGGCAGGCCTCGCGGATCAGGGCCAGCCCGTCGGGCTTGCCGACGAACAGCACCTGGTCGCCCGGTGCCAGGGCGGTCTCCGGAGCCGGCATGAACCGCGGCTGTCCGTCGCGGACCAGCACCAGGGCGGCCAGCGGCAGCGGCGTGTCGCGGTCGTCGGGCCGGCGCATCAGGTCGGCGAGCGTCAGGGTCTCGCCGCGCCGCAACCACTCCGCGACGGCCGGGGCCTGTTCGGGCGAGAGTGCGATGACGGCGCGTTCCGGGGTGTGCCGCCCGCAACGCTCCTGCAGGTGATCGCGCACCTCGGTGGCCCACTGCTCGTCGCGCCCGAAGGCGTGCTCGACGAAGCTCCAGAACACCGGAGTGAGAATCCGGGCCAGGATCTCGCGGGCGATGAGGTCGGTCGCAAGATACACCGAGTCGATCTGCAGGGCGTCCAGCAGCGCCTTCTTGCCGTTGGTCTGCTGCCGCACCACCAGGTAGACATCGGGGTTGGCCAACCGGGCCCGTTCGGCCATCGCGATGTTCGTGGTGTCGCTGGGAGTTCCGGCGACGAACCCGACGGCAGCGGCGACGTCGGGCTCACCCGCTGCCGGGTCGACGAGTTCCACGGTGAGCCCGCTGGCGGTCAGATCGCCGACCAGGTCGTGCCCGAAATCGGGGTCGGCGCAGACCACCCAGCGGCCGTCGGCCAGGCCTCGCCGCGGCGGCGGCAACTGTTCCTCGTCGTTGTCCATCAGCCAGCGCAGCAGTTGGTGGTTGATCGGGCGGTGGATCGACAGGGCGAGGTAGTCGCCGAACCGGTCACCGGCGTTGATGACCGCCGCCGGCGAGAAGTGCTCGATGCGAGCCTGAATCCGATGGTCGCTGCAGCGGGCCAGGACGGGCACCTCGGGCCGCAGCAGCGCCACCGTCATCACCACCGCCAGATTCGCGTCGTCGTCGTTCGTCAGGGCGAGCACGCCCTCGCAGTCGCGATGGGCAAGACCGGCCATGCCGAGCAGGGCCGGTGTCGCGCAGTCGCCCTCGACCGCCGGGACGTCGAAACTGAGCTGCTCGGAGACCACCGACTGGACCCTGGCCTCGTCCTTGTCGACGACGACGAACCGGTGCCCGCGATCATCGAGTTCGGCGCCGACCACCCGGCCGGCCTGGCCGTAGCCGGCGACGATCACGAAGGGCTCGACCATTCGGCGGACCTGCCGGCGAAACCGCTGGGCGGCGATGGCGTCCTGGAAGGCGGTGTCGTGGATCAGCGAGAAGAAGACCCCGATGGCGTAGGCCCAGCTCACGACGAGCAGGAAGATCGACATCGACAGCCACATCCGCTGCGGGTAGCTGAACGCGTGCGGAATCTCGCTGTAACCGACCGTGGTCAGCGTGATCGTCATCTGGTAGAAGGCATCGAAGACGGTGAGCCGGTAGGGGCTTCCCTGCGCGTCCACGCCCGGCATGAACATCATCCCGGCGGTGCAGATGCTGAACGTGGCGATGACGACGATGAACGGCGCCCGCATCCGCCGCATCAGCAGAAAGATGACGTCGGTGGTCGGCACCCTCGTCGGCACGCGGATCGGCTTGGGCCGCAGCTTGGTTCGTCGCCGGGTCCAGAACGTGAGCAGATGCACCGGGTTGGGCATCGACTAACGGCGCCGGAACGATGCCGTCTCGACCACCAGAAGGGTCACCGAGACGATGTTGGCCAGCAGCGCCCCGCCGGACAGCGACACCACGCTGGCCGTCGCATGCTGGTCCAGGCCGTGGATGGACACCTGGGTGTAGTAGACCCACATCGCCGCCGCGGCTGCCAGTTGAAGCAACGCGACCAGGCTGGTGGCAAGGTGCACCGCGCCCAGCTGGGTACGGTCGCCGAACTTCAGGATGGTGGTGATGAGGGCGACGATCAACGCAAGGAACAGCTCCCACGGGTTGTGCACGATGGGGTCGCCGACGTCGCCGACGAAGAAACCGAAGTTCAGGGTCGCGGCCAGCAGCACGAAGAAACCGAAAACCACCTTCTCGAGGTTCACACCGGCAGCCTAACCGGCCGGGGCGCGCGAGGCGGTGGGTCGGCAACCTCTTTTGACTCTGCGCTGACCAGGTAGGTCACTCGAACTTCTGTCTGGTGGGTGCAGAGTCGTCAACGACGGTTCTACGCGGCGGGCCGCGGGCGCCGCGCCAGCCCGGCCGACCGCAGCTCGACGCCGACCAAACCGCGGATGATGGCCGGGTCCTCCCGCCGCCACGCGCCGACCGGGTCGGGGCTGACCGCGGTCAGCTTGCGCAGCGGGCGGTTGGTCAGGGCGCGCAGCGCCAGCAGTTGCTCACCGGCTTCGGTCGCGGCCAGCGCCAGCACCGCTCGCTTGCGACGAAAGAATCGCAGCCGCAACATCAGCCACGGCAGCGCCAACGCGGCGAACGGCGGCGCGGCCACCGCGATCGCGAGCAGCACCGCCAGCCAGCCGGCGGTGGTCTCCAGGGTCTGGCCGGCGCCGGCGATCTCCAGCGCCGCCGCGCTGGCCGCGCTGAGCGGCTTGCCGATCGTCGGGCCGACCAGCGGGATGTGCCCGGCGCTGTCACCCGCTGAGGCCAGATTCCCCGCGACGCCCTCGGCACCCGCCTGCACCTGTCGGCCGACCGTGGCGAAGGTCGAGATCGCGGTGTGTACGGCGAGGCCGACCAGCACCCACACGCAGGTCCACGCCGCGATCACCGCATCGCTGAACAGCTGGGCCGACAGTCGGGCGGGTGTGGTGGCATAGGGCAGGTAGCGCGATCTCATGGGCTTGATCCCAGCACACGGCGGGGCTGGGTCCATGGCGGCGGCCCGCTGCGCCCGGCTCCGCCGTGCTTGCGACCGCCGTTGGGTCCATGGCGGCGGCCCGCTGCGCTTGCGGTTTAGGCTATGCCAATGTCGCGTCCCGCACTGTCCGACTACCAACACCTGGCCAGCGGCAAAGTCCGCGAAATCTACCGCATCGACGACCAGCACCTGCTCTTCGTCGCATCTGACCGCATCTCGGCGTTCGACTTCATCCTGGACAGCACGATCCCGGACAAGGGCCGAATCCTGACCGCGATGAGTGTGTTCTTCTTCGACCTCGTCGACGCCCCCAACCACCTGGCCGGCCCACCCGACGACCCCCGAATCCCAGATGCGGTGCTGGGCCGGGCACTGGTGGTCCGCCGCCTGGAGATGCTCCCGGTGGAGTGCGTGGCCCGCGGCTATCTGACCGGATCCGGGTTACTGGACTACCAGGACAGCGGCGAGGTGTGCGGCATCCCGCTGCCGTCGGGCCTGGTCGAGGCGAGCAAGTTTCCCAGCCCGATCTTCACCCCGGCCACCAAGGCCGAACTCGGCGATCACGACGAGAACATCCCGTTCGCGCGGGTCATCGAATTGATCGGCGGGGTGCGCGCCAACCAGTTGCGCGACCGCACCCTGGCAACCTACGTGCAGGCGGCCGACCACGCCCTGACCAAGGGAATCATCATCGCCGACACCAAGTTCGAGTTCGGCGTCGACGAAGACGACAACCTGGTGCTGGCAGACGAGGTCTTCACCCCGGATTCGTCGCGGTACTGGCCGGCCGACGACTACCGGCCGGGTGTGGTGCAGAACAGCTTCGACAAGCAGTTCGTCCGCAACTGGCTCACCGGCCCGGACTCCGGCTGGGACCGGGCCGGCTCACAACCGCCACCGGCACTGCCGGACGACATCGTCGTCGCGACACGAGCGCGCTATGTCGAAGCCTACGAACGAATCTCCGGGCTGTGCTTCGACGACTGGATCGGCCCGACGGCGTGAAAGGCGCCCCGGCGCCACCCGTCGCCAAGCGGGTGGACAGCATCCGCAGCCAGCACGGCGATGTCTTCGTCGACCCCTACGAGTGGCTGCGCGACAAGGACGATCCCGAGGTGATCGCCCACCTGGAAGCGGAGAACAGCTACACCGATGCGATCACCGCGGGTCTGGAGCCGTTGCGGCAGCAGATCTTCGACGAGATCAAATCGCGCACCAAGGAAACCGATCTGTCGGTGCCCACCCGTCGCGGCAACTGGTGGTACTACCTGCGCACCTACCAGGGCAAGCAGTACGGCGTGCAGTGCCGCTGCCCGGTCGTCGACCCGGATGACTGGAGCCCACCCGACTTCGACGAGAACACCGACGTCCCAGGCGAACAGGTGCTGCTGGACCAGAATGTCGAGGCCCGGGGTCACGACTTCTTCGCCCTGGGCGCGGCCAGCGTCAGCGTCGACGGCAACATCCTGGCATACTCCGTCGACGTCGTCGGCGACGAGCGGTACACCCTGCGGTTCAAGGATTTACGCACCGGTGAGCGGTATCCCGACGAGATCGTCGGCATCGGCGCCGGGGTGACGTGGGCGACCGACAACCGCACCGTCTACTACGTGACGCTGGACGCCGCCTGGCGGCCCGACACCGTGTGGCGGCACCGGTTGGGTTCCGGGTTACCCGCGGCGCAGGTCTACCACGAAGCCGACGAGCGGTTCTGGCTGTCGGTCGGACGCACCCGCAGCGACGCCTACGTGCTGATCGCCGCGGGGTCGGCGGTCACTTCCGAGGTCCGCTACGTCGACGCTGCCGACCCCGCTGCCGCGTTCACCGTGGTGCTACCGCGACGGCAGGGCATCGAGTATTCGGTGGAGCATGCCGTGATCGGCGGCCAGGATCGATTCTTGATCCTGCACAACGACGGCGCGGTCAACTTCACCTTGGTGGAGACGTCGGTTGCCGATCCGGTCAAGCAGCGGACCTTGATCGCCGGGCGCGATGACGTGCGTCTCGACGCGGTCGACGCCTTCGCCGGCCACCTGGTGGTGAGCTACCGGGCCGAGGCGTTGCCGCGTATCCAGCTGTGGCCGTTGGATGCCGGTGGAGCTTACGGTGCACCGCGGAATATTTCGTTCGACACCGAACTGATGTCGTGCGGTCTGGGCGGCAATCCCAACTGGGATTCTCCCAAACTGCGGATCGGTGCGACATCGTTCATCACCCCGGTGCGGGTCTACGACCTCGACCTGGTCACCGGTGAGCGCACACTGCTGCGGGAGCAACCGGTGCTCGGCGACTATCGTCGCGAAGACTATGCGGAGCGTCGCGACTGGGCGTACGCGCCGGACGGCACCCGGGTTCCGGTGTCGATAGTCCACCGCGCCGACATCGCATTGCCCGCTCCCACACTGCTGTACGGCTACGGTGCCTACGAGATGTGCGAGGACCCGCAGTTCTCGATCGCCCGGTTGTCGCTGCTCGACCGCGGCATGGTGTTCGCGGTCGCACACGTCCGCGGCGGCGGTGAGATGGGCCGGCTCTGGTACGAGCATGGGAAACTCCTGGAGAAGAAGAACAGCTTCACCGACTTCGTCGCGGCAGCAAGGCATCTGGTGGATTCTGGGGTCACGTCGCCGAAACGGCTGGTGGCATCCGGTGGTAGCGCGGGCGGGTTGCTGATGGGGGCGGTCGCAAACCTGGCACCGGAATTGTTCGCCGGAATCCTGGCTCAGGTTCCGTTCGTCGACCCGCTGACGACGATTTTGGATCCATCGCTTCCGCTCACCGTAACCGAGTGGGACGAATGGGGAAACCCGTTGGACGACAAGGACGTCTACTGCTATATGAAGTCCTATTCGCCGTATGAGAACGTCCGGGCCGAGGACTATCCGCCGATACTGGCCATCACCTCGCTGCATGACACCCGGGTGCTCTACGTCGAGCCGGCCAAGTGGGTCGCGGCGTTGCGGCACACCAAAACCGACGTCAACCCGGTGCTGATGAAGACTCAGATGACCGCCGGCCATGGCGGCATCAGCGGTCGCTACGAGCGCTGGAAGGAGACCGCGTTCCAGTACGCCTGGCTGCTGGAAGCCGCCGGTCTGGAAGCCGCTTCGGGCCCCCGTTCCGGTGGTTAGTCGGCAAGCCGTGACGCAACCGTCACCACCCGGGTGGTCAGGTGGTCCAGGGCGGCAGAGTCGGGTCGCTGAGTTCGTTCTGGTTGTTCGGGCCGGTGATGTGGCCGACTCCGTAGGGATTGCCGTCGGCGAACTTGACCGGGTCGGTGTAGCCGGGCGGCACCAGGCTCGGGCCATCTCGGTGCCGTGGCCGGTGGCGGAGTAGTAGATGATCGCGAGTTTCGTCATGGCGCGGCCTTCCCGGGCTAGTGGTTGACGAGTAATTAATCTCCGATAGGTAGTTGATAAGTCAACCAGAGCCGGGATAATGGGGTCATGGTCGAGGTGCGCTGGCTCAACGACGCCGAGCAGGCGATGTGGCGGGGTTATCTGGAGAGCAGTCGATTGCTGTTCCGGTCCCTGGACCGCCAGTTGGTTCGCGATGCCGGGATCTCGCTGGCCGACTACGAAATCCTGGTGGTGCTCTCCGAGGCGCCGGGCCGCTGCCTGCGGATGCACGAGGTGGCCGATGCGATGAGTGCGACCCGCGGCGGGGCGACCAGGGCGGTGAGCCGGTTGGTCGAGTCCGGGTGGGTCCGCCGGGTGGATTGCCGCGACGACAAGCGCGGCGCGCTGGCCGAGCTCACCGACGCCGGCGCCGGCAAGCTCGCGGACGCCGCCCCGGGCCACACCGCCGCCGTGCGCAAGCACATGATCGACCTGTTCAGTGCCGCTGATGTCGACCTGTTCGCACGTCGTTACGCCGAGATGGTCGAGCAGTTGCGGATCGGGGGTGACGGGTAACGTCACGGCCATGACCGCTCTCGCCGACATCGCCCTGACCACCCTCGACGGCCGTCCCACGTCGTTGGCTGACTACGCCGGCCGCGCCGTGCTGGTGGTCAACGTCGCATCCAAATGCGGACTCACCCCGCAATACAGCGCGCTGGAGCAACTGGCGGAGGCCTACGCGGACCGCGGGCTGACCGTGATCGGCGTGCCCTGCAACCAGTTCATGGGCCAGGAGCCCGGTACCCCCGAGGAGATTCGGGCCTTCTGCTCGACCACCTACGGGGTGACGTTCCCGCTGCTGGCCAAGGCCGAGGTCAACGGGGAAGGCCGGCATCCGCTGTACGCGGAACTCGCCAAGACCCCCGACGCCGACGGCGCGGCCGGCGACATCCAGTGGAATTTCGAGAAGTTCCTCATCGCCCCCGACGGGACCGTGGTCAACCGGTTCCGGCCGCGCACGGTGCCCGACGCCCCCGAGGTGCTCGCCGCCATCGAAGCGGTGCTGCCGGGCTGATCGGGATCACTGGACGCCCGCTGTCCGTCTGCGCGTCACCGTCTGGACACCTGGGGGCGCCAGACTGATGGTGTGACTGGACAATTGATCGTCTCTGTCTCCGGGATCGGTGAGCACACCCTCTCCGACGTCGACGCGTTCGGTGCGCTGATGGATATCCGCGGCGTACCGGTGTCGCTGCTGGTGGCGCCGCGGCTCAAGGGTGGCTACCGGCTCGACCGCGACCCGGCAACGGTGCAGTGGCTGGCCGGCCGCCGGGTCGGCGGCGACGCGATCGTCTTGCACGGCTTCGACGAAGCCGCCACCAAGAAGCGGCGCGGCGAGTTCGCCACGCTGCCGGCCCATGAGGCCAACCTGCGGCTGATCGGCGCCGACCGGGTGCTCGAACACCTGGGCCTGCGCACTCGGCTGTTTGCCGCTCCCGGCTGGGAGGTGTCGCAGGGTACGGCTATGGTCTTGCCGCGCAATGGATTCCGGTTGCTTGCAGGCTTGCGCGAAATCACCGATCTGGTCCGGGGCGAGACGGTTCGCGCGCCCGTGCTCGGCATCGGGGAAGGCTTCCTGGCCGAACCGTGGTGGTGCCGGACGCTGGTGCGCTCGGTGGACCGCATTGCTCGCCGCGGTGGTGTGGTGCGAGTCGCGGTGTCGGCAAGACAACTGTGCAAGCCCGTGCCGCTGCAGGCGATGCTGGACGCCGTGGATGTGTCGCTGGGCCATGGCTGCACACCCACCGTGTACCGGTGGCAGCCGGACCCGGTGGATCAGCGCGCGGCCTGACCTCTGCCCAACCCGCTGAGCCCACCCGCGGAGCCCACTGTGAAGCCGGCTGCACGTTCGACGCCCGGTGTGAACGCAACTTCGCGCCGGGCGGGGGGCACGGGGGAGCGGGCAACGGCGCGGGGCCGGTGGGTCAGAACGTGACCGCCCGCTCCTCGGGCAGCACCTGAAAATCGGTGTCGGTCATCTCGGCCAGTCGGCCGTGGTAGATGCCGCGGGCGTCGGGGGCGATGATGCCCTGGTGGATCGGCACCGCCCGGGCCGGCGCCACCGCGCGCAGGTAGTCCACGGCCTCGGCGATCTTCAGCCACGGCGCCGCCGCCGGGGTGGCCAGCACGTCCACCGGCTCGTCGGGAACGAACAGGGCGTCACCGGGGTGCATGAACCGGGCCCGGTGGGCGTCGTCGCCGATCAGGTAGGAGATGTTGTCGATCACCGGGATCTCCGGGTGGATCACCGCATGCCGGCCGCCGACGCCGCGCACGGTCAGCCCGCCCACGGTGAACCGGTCGCCCACGTGCACCGCCTGCCACGGCGCCCCGAGCTGCGCGGCGGTCTGCGGGTCTGCGTAGAGCGCCGCGCCGGGATTGGCCTCGATCAGGGCAGGCAACCGGGTCACGTCGACGTGATCGGGATGCTGGTGGGTGACCAGGATGGCGGCCAGGCCGGTGATGCCCTCGAAGCCGTGCGAGAAGGTGCCCGGGTCGAAGAGCACGGTGGTGGTGCTGAAGTCGGCGAGCAGGCAGGAGTGGCCGAAATGCGTCAGTTGCATGGCTCCGATTGTGCGCCGCGACCACCGGTAGAGTTCCGTAACGTCAGATCGGCACGCAGACAGCGAGGAGCACCGGTGGCCCGAGTGGTGGTGCATGTGATGCCCAAGGCGGAGATTCTCGACCCGCAGGGCCAGGCGATCGTCGGCGCACTGAGCAGGCTCGGCCATGGCGGTGTATCGGCTGTCCGGCAGGGCAAGCGATTCGAACTCGAGGTCGATGACTCCATCGGTGATGACGAGTTGGCCGATATCGCCGAGTCGCTGCTGGCCAACACGGTGATCGAGGACTGGACGGTCAGCCGGGAGGGCCGGTGAGCGCTCGAGTCGGGGTCATCACCTTCCCCGGGACGCTCGATGATGTCGACGCGGCTCGCGCGGTCCGCTTCGTCGGCGCCGAGGCCGTCAGCCTCTGGCACGCCGAAGCCGACCTGAAGGGCGTCGACGCGGTGGTGGTACCCGGCGGGTTCTCCTACGGCGACTACCTGCGGGCCGGGGCGATCGCCCGGTTCGCCCCGGTGCTGGCAGAGGTGATCGCAGCGGCCGGTCGGGGCATGCCGGTGCTGGGGATCTGCAACGGTTTTCAGGTGCTGTGCGAGGCGGGGCTGCTGCCGGGTGCGCTGACCCGCAATGTCGGCCTGCACTTCGTCTGCCGCGACGTGTCGCTGCGGGTGGCGTCCACGTCGACGGCCTGGACGTCGCGGTTCGAGGCGGGCGCCGAGCTGCTGGTGCCGCTGAAGTCCGGCGAGGGGCGCTATGTGGCCTCCGAGCGGGTGCTCGATGAGTTGGAGGGCGAGGGCCGGGTGGTGTTCCGCTACCTCGACAACCTCAACGGCTCGCTGCGCGACATCGCCGGGGTCAGTTCGGCAGACGGGCGGGTGGTCGGATTGATGCCGCACCCCGAGCATGCCATCGAAGAACTGACGGGTCCCTCGGAGGACGGGCTGGGAATCTTCTACTCGGCGCTGGACGCGGTGCTGGCCGCCTGACGCGCGGTGCGGTCGGGTCAGCCCGACCCGGGCCGGCACGACCGCCACGACGCTCTGGCGGTGCGGTCGGTCGCTCGGTCGACTGATGGTGCGGGGAACAAACCGCCCCGGGTGAGAGCGGATACCTGCTGGGCGGGGCAGCTGCCGCGCGTGCCGTCCGTAGACAAAATGACGTCGTCCATCGAAGTGGATAAAATGCTGGGATAATTAGTACAAATAGGTGTGAACGCACTGTGAGGTAGAGCACTCAAAGATTTCTTCACCTGGAAGACGGGCGGGTGTCGGGTGTTGTGCAACGCCACCAACCGGCCGGGGCGCATCCTGGGACTGGCGTGATCAACGCAGTTCAATCGGCATTTCCGGAGCCTCGCCGAGGCTGTTCGGCCGACCGGTCCGGCTGGGGGAGCTTCGTCTCGTGGAGATCGGGTCTTCAAAAGTTGCCGAGCGTCCCAAGTCCATGGTCTACTTAGACGTTGCTTAGTTGGATGTCGCAGCGCCGTAGCTGCCGCTTATCTGGAGGTCACCTGTGTCTCGTCGTCACCATGTCGCGGAAGTCCGGCGTTCGCAAGGCGCTGCTGGTCGTGGTCGTGATCGGGTGGTGGGTGCGTCTTCGGTGGTGGGGGCGTTTTTG
>CAZGGK010000042.1:34550-41506 GCA_964525125.1 uncultured Mycobacterium sp. | reverse complement strand
TGCACTTCGCCACCCTGCACAGCGGCGAGGAGGTCGTGGTCAAGATCCAGCGGCCCGGTATCCGCCGCCGGGTCGCCGCCGACCTGCAGATCCTGCAGCGCTTCGCCCAGCTGGTCGAGCTGGCCAAGCTGGGACGGCGACTCTCGGCTCGCGACGTCGTCGCCGACTTCGCCGACAACCTGGCCGAGGAACTGGACTTCCGCATCGAGGCGCAGTCGATGCAGACCTGGGTGTCGCACCTGCACGCCTCCCCACTGGGCCGCAACATCAAGGTCCCCGATGTGCACTGGGACTACACCACCGAGCGGGTGCTGACCATGGAGCGGGTGGCCGGTATCCGCATCGACGACGCAAAAGCCATCCGCAAAGCCGGCTTCGACGGCGTCGAGCTGGTCAAAGCGCTGCTGTTCGCCACCTTCGAGGGCGGGCTGCGGCACGGGCTGTTCCACGGCGACCTGCACGCCGGCAATTTGCTGGTCGACGCCTCCGGACGGGTGGTGTTCCTGGACTTCGGGATCATGGGCCGCATCGAACCGCGCACGCGCTGGCTGCTGCGCGAGCTGGTGTACGCGCTGCTGGTCAAGAAGGACCACGCGGCGGCCGGCAAGATCGTGGTGCTGATGGGTGCGGTGGGCACGGTCAAGCCGGAGGGCCAGGCCGCCAAGGACCTCGAGGCGTTCGCCACCCCGCTGACGATGACGTCGCTCGGCGACATGTCCTACGCCGAGATCGGCAAACAGCTCTCGGCGCTGGCCGACGCCTACGACGTCAAACTACCGCGCGAGCTGGTGCTGATCGGCAAACAGTTCCTCTACGTCGAGCGCTACATGAAGCTGCTGGCGCCACGCTGGCAGATGATGTCCGACCCGCAGCTCACCGGTTACTTCGCCAACTTCATGGTGGATGTCAGCCGGGAGCACAAGGGCGAGCCGGGCAACGACGAGCTGGAGGTATAGCGGTGCTGATGCGCACCGGGACCGCACGGTCCGGCGATCTGGACATCTACTACGAGGATTTCGGAGACCCCGACGATCCGGCCGTCCTGCTGGTGATGGGCCTGGGCGCGCAGCTGCTGCTGTGGCGAAAGGCGTTCTGCGAGAAGCTGGTCGCGCAGGGTTTACGGGTCATCCGCTACGACAACCGCGATGTCGGGCTGTCCAGCAAACTCGATCGGCAGCACGCGACCGGCCTGCTGGTCCCCCGGATGGCCCGATTCTGGCTTGGGATGCCCAGTGCGGCGGTGTACACGCTGGAAGACATGGCCGACGACGCCGCCGCGCTGCTCGACCACCTGGGCATCGACCGGGCCCACGTCGTCGGCGCCTCGATGGGCGGCATGATCGCCCAGATCATCGCCGCACGGCACCAGCACCGCACCAGGTCGCTGGGGGTGATCTTCTCCAGCAACAACCGGCGCTTCCTGCCGCCGGCCGCACCACGGGCGCTCAAGGCGCTGCTCATCGGCCCGTCGCCGGACTCGCCGCGCGAGGTGATCGTCGACAACTCGGTGCGGGTCAGCCGGCTGATCGGGAGCCCGCGCTACCCGACGTCCGAGGAGCAGCTCCGCGCCAACGCGATCGAGAGCTACGAGCGCAGCTACTACCCGTGGGGCATGGCCCGCCAGTTCGGCGCAATCCTCGGCAGCGGCAGCCTGCTGCGCTACAACCGGCAGATCAGCGTGCCGACGGTGGTGCTGCACGGCCTGGCCGACAAGCTGGTGCGGCCGTCGGGGGGTCGCGCGGTTGCCGACGCCATCGACCGCGCCCGGCTGGTTTTGTTCGAGGGCATGGGCCACGATCTGCCCGAAGAACTGTGGGACCCGGTGATCGGCGAACTGACGCTGACGTTCGCCGAGGGCCGGTAGCGACCGAGCTTTACGACGGGCCTCGCGCATTACCGCCGAGATACTGCGCACGACAGGCCCGGCGGGCCAGTTTCCCGCTGGTGGTCCGCGGGATGGTGCCGGCGGCCACCAGGCGCACGTCCGCCACCGGCAGGCCGTGCCGGCGCGATACCGCCGCCCGGATGGCCTCGACCACCGGCTGCGGGTCGGCGCGTCCGGCACCCGGGGCCCGCTCGGCGACGATCACCAGGCGCTCACCGACTTCGCCGGCGGCCGCTCCCGGCAGCTCCTCCGCCGGCACCGCGAACGCCGCGACGTAACCCGACCGCACCGCCGGTGACGCCTCGGCCGTGGTGGCCTCGATGTCCTGCGGGTAGTGGTTGCGGCCGTCCACGATGATCAGGTCCTTGATCCGCCCCGTGATGTAGAGCTCACCGTCGAGGTAGACACCGAGATCGCCGGTTCGCAGCCAGGACGCGCCGACCGGCGCCCCGTCGGCGTGGCTGCCCACTGGAAGCCGGGCCTGCAGCTTGTTGCCGAAGACCTGCCGGGTCTCCTCGGGGCGCCCCCAGTAACCGCGGCCGATGTTGTCGCCGTGCAGCCAGATCTCACCGACCTCCCCGTCGGGGAGTTCCGCCTCGGTAGCGGGGTCGACGATCACACCCCATTGGCTGCGTGCCAGCTGGCCGCAGGAGACCTGCGGGACGGCGTTGGCTGCGTCCGGGGGGACGCGTATCGCATGCCCGGCACCCAACTGTTCGCGGTCGAGGTGGACGACGGTCGCGTCGGCGGCCGGTGCGATGGTCGAGACGAACAGCGTCGCCTCGGCCATGCCGTAGGACGGCTTGACGGCGGTGCGGGGCAGCCCGTACGGGGCGAAGGCGGCACGGAACTTGTCGATCGACTCGATGCTCACCGGTTCGGAGCCGTTGATCAGGCTGGCGATGTTGCTCAGGTCGAGATCCTCGCCGGCGTCGGGAAGGCCACGCTCGGCGGCCAGTTCGAACGCGAAGTTCGGCGCCGCGGCGTAGGTCCGGCCGTACCGGGACTCCGCGGCCAGCTGGCGGATCCACCGCTGCGGCCGCCGGACGAACGCGATCGGTGACATCAGCGTGACCTGGGTGCCGAAGATCGCCACGCACAGGATCATCAGCAACCCCATGTCGTGGTAGAGCGGCAACCAGCTCACACTGCGGATGTCGAAATCCATGCCGGTCCCGATCACCACCTGCAGCACGTTGGTGCCGACCGCCCGGTGGGTGATCTCCACACCGACCGGGGTTCGGGTCGATCCGGAGGTGTACTGCAGATAGGCCACGTCGTCGGTGTCGAGTTGCACCGGCTCGAAGGTGGCGCCCACCGAGTCGGGGATGTCGTCGATCGCGATGACTCGCGGCCTGCGGTCGTGCGGCAGCGTCCGCACGAAATTCTGCACGGCCTCGCTTGCCGCAGCGGTAGTCAAGACTGTCGCGGGCTCGGCATCGCCGAGTACGGCCTCGAGCCGCTCGGTGTGCCCGGGCAGTTCGGGGGCGAACAGCGGCACCGCGATGGCGCCGGCCTTGATCGCGGCGAAGAACCCGACGACGTAGTCGATGCCCTGCGGCGCGAGTATCGCCACCCGGTCGCCGCGAGCGGTGACCTGCTGCAGGCGGGCGCCGACGGCCCGTAACCTGGTGCCCAGCTCGGCCCACGTCAAGTCGACAGCCTGACCATCGGGATGATGTGAGTAGTCCAGGTAGCGATAGGCCAGACCGGTACCGATGTCGGCGATGTGACGGTCCAGGAACGTCACCAGGCTCACGTTCTGGGGCAGCACGATGTTGCCGTCCGCATCGAGGTAGTCGGACAGCTGCAGCCGGTTACCGCGATCGGTCCCGGGAGCACATCCCATGAGCGGATTCTAAGAGATGGTGCCGCGATCCCCCATTAACCGGGGCCGTACGGATACCCGAATTCCCTCGGGCGGCCAGCACGGATTCTGGTGGCGCCGTACTCACGGGGTACGCTGTGTGGGCCGAACCGGCCCGTCAGACCGTTCATCCCGAAGATCGCGAGTGCATCAACAATGGTAAAATTGCAGCCGAAATACGAGGAACTGCAGTCGATCTACGACATCTCCAACGAGTTCTTCGAGTTGTTCCTGGGCCCGACGATGGGCTACACCTGCGGGTATTACGAGCGCGACGACTCCACCTGCGACGAGGCGCAGAACGCCAAATTCGATCTGGCGCTCGGCAAGCTGGCGCTGGAGCCCGGCATGACGCTGCTCGACGTCGGCTGCGGCTGGGGCGGCGGGATGCAGCGGGCCATCGAGAAGTTCGACGTCAACGTGATCGGCCTCACCCTGTCGGAGCGGCAGCGCGAATACGCCATCGAGAGACTGGCCAAGGTCCCGACCACCCGCAACGTCGAGGTACGACTGCAGGGCTGGGAGGAATTCGACGGCAAAGTCGACCGGATCGTCTCGATCGGCTCCTTCGAACACTACGGCCGGGTCCGCTACCCGGCGTTCTTCGACATGGCCTACAACGCGCTGCCGGCCGGCGGCAGACTGCTGCTGCACACCATCACCGCGATCAGTGGCCAGGACGAAGCCCAGCGCCGCGGCCTCCCGCTGACGATCGAGTTGGCCAGGTTCACGCTGTTCATCATGAAGGAGATCTTCCCGGGCGGTCAGCTGCCCTCGGCGGAGATGCCCCGCGACTTCGCGGTCAAAGCCGGCTTCCGGGTGACCCGCGACGACGAGATCGGCCCGCACTACGTGCGCACCCTGCAGGACTGGGCGGCCGCCCTGGAAGCCAACAAGGACGCGGCCATCGCGGCCCAGTCCCAAGAGGTCTACGACCGCTACGACAAGTACCTCAACGGCTGCGTCCGGCTGTTCCGGGACGGCTACACCAGCGTCCACCAGTACACCCTGAACAAATAGCGCACGGCGACAGGCATGGCCGAGTTAGCGCCCAAGTACGCCGAACTGCAGTCGATCTACGACATCTCCAACGAGTTCTTCGAGTTGTTCCTGGGCCCGACGATGGGCTACACCTGCGGGTATTACGAGCGCGACGACTCCACCTGCGACGAGGCGCAGAACGCCAAATTCGATCTGGCGCTCGGCAAGCTGGCGCTGGAGCCCGGCATGACGCTGCTCGACGTCGGCTGCGGCTGGGGCGGCGGGATGCAGCGGGCCATCGAGAAGTTCGACGTCAACGTGATCGGCCTCACCCTGTCGGAGCGGCAGCGCGAATACGCCATCGAGAGACTGGCCAAGGTCCCGACCACCCGCAACGTCGAGGTACGACTGCAGGGCTGGGAGGAATTCGACGGCAAAGTCGACCGGATCGTCTCGATCGGCTCCTTCGAACACTACGGCCGGGTCCGCTACCCGGCGTTCTTCGACATGGCCTACAACGCGCTGCCGGCCGGCGGCAGACTGCTGCTGCACACCATCACCGCGATCAGTGGCCAGGACGAAGCCCAGCGCCGCGGCCTCCCGCTGACGATCGAGTTGGCCAGGTTCACGCTGTTCATCATGAAGGAGATCTTCCCGGGCGGTCAGCTGCCCTCGGCGGAGATGCCCCGCGACTTCGCGGTCAAAGCCGGCTTCCGGGTGACCCGCGACGACGAGATCGGCCCGCACTACGTGCGCACCCTGCAGGACTGGGCGGCCGCCCTGGAAGCCAACAAGGACGCGGCCATCGCGGCCCAGTCCCAAGAGGTCTACGACCGCTACGACAAGTACCTCAACGGCTGCGTGCGCGGATTCCGGGACGGCTACAACAGCGTCCACCAGTACACGCTGCAGAAGTAACAGTCCAGCGGCTACGCCGCACCGACGGTTGTCGGGGCGGCCGCGACAGCGCAGGGGCCGGTTATGACGCATTCCGGTGTAGTAGACCACCCGGTATGCTGCTACCGACCGTCGCAACCGCCAACCCGGCGAGGACCACCTGCGACCACGACGAGTTTTCACCAGAAAGGCAGGAACCCTGCGATGGCTGACGAATCAGAACGCACCCCGCAGCAGAGCTTCGAGAACATCCAGGCGCACTACGACCTCTCCGATGATTTCTTCGCCCTGTTCCAAGACCCGAGCCGGACCTACAGCTGCGCCTACTTCGAGCCGCCGGACGCCACCCTGGAGCAGGCGCAGATCGCCAAGCTAGACCTCAACCTGGACAAACTGGACCTGCAGCCGGGTATGACGCTGCTGGACATCGGCTGCGGCTGGGGTGCCACCATGAAGCGCGCCGTCGAGAAGTACGACGTCAACGTGGTGGGCTTGACCCTGTCGAAGAACCAGCACGCCTACACCCAGCAGCTGTTGGACGCGGTCGACACCAACCGATCGCGCCGGGTGCTGCTGAAGGGCTGGGAGGATTTCCACGAGCCGGTCGACCGGATCGTCTCGATCGAGGCGTTCGAGCACTTCGGCTTCGAGAATTACGACGACTTCTTCAAGAACTGCTTCGACATCCTGCCCGCCGACGGGCGGATGACCATTCAGAGCAGCGTCGGCTACCACCCTTTTGACCTGCACGCGCGCGGCAAGAAGCTGAGCTTCGAAACCGCCCGGTTCATCAAGTTCATCCTCACCGAGATCTTCCCGGGCGGCCGCCTGCCCACCACCGACATGATGGTTGAGCACGGCGAGAAGGCCGGCTTCACCGTCCCGGAAGCCATCTCGCTGCGGCCGCACTACATCAAGACCCTCAAGATCTGGGGCGATGCGCTGGAGTCGAACCGGGACAAGGCAATCGAGGTGCAGTCCGAGGAGGTCTACGACCGCTACATGAAGTACCTGCGCGGTTGTGAGTTCTACTTCACCGACGAGGGCCTCGACGTGAGCCTGGTCACCTACGTCAAGCCTGCTGCGTAGCCGCGGCCCGGCGTTACGCCGAGCCGCCTGCCGGGTTCCCGCCGAGCGTGAATCCTACGACGCCTCACCGGCGTGTCGCGTCGCAGGATTCACGCTCGCGGCGCTGTCGAGCTGACTCCGCTTACTCAGCGGCGAAGTTGCGGGTGACCGCCGGGTCGACCGGAATGCCCGGGCCGGTGGTCGTCGAGATGGTGATCTTCTTCAGGTAGCGGCCCTTGGACGCCGACGGCTTGAGCC
>CAZGGK010000042.1:0-34450 GCA_964525125.1 uncultured Mycobacterium sp. | reverse complement strand
GTCGAGATGGTGATCTTCTTCAGGTAGCGGCCCTTGGACGCCGACGGCTTGAGCCGCAGCACCTCATCGAGCGCCGCACCGTAGTTCTCGGCCAGCTTCGCCTCGTCGAAGGAGGCCTTGCCGATGATGAAGTGCAGGTTGGCCTGCTTGTCCACCCGGAAGTTGATCTTGCCGCCCTTGATGTCGGCGACGGCCTTGGCGACGTCCGGGGTCACCGTGCCGGTCTTCGGGTTGGGCATCAGGCCGCGCGGGCCGAGCACCCGGGCGATCCGGCCCACCTTGGCCATCTGGTCCGGGGTGGCGATCGCGGCGTCGAAGTCCAGGAAGCCGCCCTGGATCTTCTCTATCAGGTCATCGCTGCCGACCACGTCAGCCCCGGCGGCGACGGCCTGCTCGGCCTTCTCGCCGACCGCGAACACCGCCACCCGGGCGGTCTTGCCGGTGCCGTGCGGCAGGTTGACGGTGCCGCGGACCATCTGGTCGGCCTTGCGCGGGTCGACACCGAGCCGGATGGCGACCTCGACGGTGGCGTCCTGCTTGGTCGACGAGGTCTCCTTGGCCAGTTTCGCCGCCTGCAGCGGGGTGTAGAAATTGCTGCGGTCCACCTTCTCGGCCGCCGCGCGGTATGCCTTGCTGTCCTTGCTCATTGGATATCCAATCTTCTTCGTTGGAGTCGTGGTTGACGGGCCGGAGCTGGCCCTCCCACCGATCTGTCTCTCGACGAATAGCCCTTCGCACTCCTTCGCTGGGCCTCGTTCCTCGGCCCGCTTCGTCGTGCTCAGGTCTATTCGTCGAGGGTGCTACTCGACGGTGATCCCCATCGACCGGGCGGTGCCGGCGATGATCTTGGCGGCGGCGTCGATGTCGTTGGCGTTGAGATCGGCCTTCTTGGTCTCGGCGATCTCGCGGACCTGGTCCCAGCTGACCTTGGCGACCTTCGTCTTGTGCGGTTCGGCCGAGCCCTTGGGGATACCGGCGGCCTTGAGCAGCATCCGCGCCGCAGGCGGGGTCTTGAGCGCAAAGGTGAAGCTGCGATCCTCGTAGACGGTGATCTCCACCGGGATGACGTTGCCGCGCTGGTTCTCTGTCGCGGCGTTGTACGCCTTGCAGAACTCCATGATGTTGACACCGTGCTGGCCGAGCGCAGGGCCGACCGGCGGCGCGGGGTTCGCCTGTCCCGCCTGGATCTGCAGCTTGATCAGCCCGGCGACTTTCTTCTTCCTCGGGGCCATGGGTGTTGGTGTCCTTCCGTACTATCTACTAGATCTTGGAGACCTGGTTAAAGGTCAGTTCCACAGGTGTCTCGCGGCCGAAGATGGACACCAGCACCTTGAGCTTCTGCTGCTCGGCATTGACTTCGCTGATGGAGGCGGGCAGCGTGGCGAACGGCCCGTCCATGACGGTCACCGACTCGCCCACCTCGTAGTCGACCTCGATGACCGGGCGTTCCAGCCCGCCCTCGGCCACGGACCCGGCTGCCGCGCCGGCCCCGGCCCTGGCTGCCTTCTTGGCCGCGCCCTGCGGGAGCAGGAACTTCACCACGTCATCCAGTGACAGCGACGTCGGCCGCGAGGTGGCGCCGACGAAACCGGTGACCCCCGGCGTGTTGCGCACCGCCGACCAGGAGTCGTCGGTCAGGTCCATCCGGACCAGGATGTAGCCCGGCAGCACTTTGCGGTTGACCTGCTTGCGCTGGCCGTTCTTGATCTCGGTCACCTCTTCGGTGGGCACCTCCACCTGGAAGATGTAGTCGCCGACGTCGAGGTTCTGCACCCGGGTTTCCAGGTTGGCCTTCACCTTGTTCTCGTAGCCGGCGTAGGAGTGGATGACATACCAGTCGCCCGGCTTGGTGCGCAGCTCGGCTTTCAACGCCGCCGCGGGGTCGAGTTCCTCGGCCGGTTGCTCGGCGGTCTCCGCCACAGCCGACTCGGGGGCCTCCTGCGGGGCCGCCTCGGGGGCCTCCTGGGCGGACTCAGCCAAGTCGACCGGCTCGCCTGCGGGCGTGTCGCCGTCGAAGGTGGTCACGGTTGTTCAGTCCTCCTATAGCCCTTATTCGCCGAACACCAGCAGCACCAGCTTGGCGAAACCGTAGTCCGATCCGGCGATCAACGCCGTCATGAACACCAGGAACGCCAGCACCACCCCGGTGTAGGTGATCATCTGCTTGCGGTTCGGCCAGATCACCTTGCGCAACTCGGCGACCACCTGCTTGAGGTAGTTGAGGACGAAGACGAAGGGGTTGCGGGACGGCCCCTCGGACTTCTTCTTGCCCTTCTGGATCTTCTTGAGCTTCTCGGTTGCGGCTTCCGATCCGCTGTCGGCGGGTTGTGTGGCGATGACGACGGTGTCGGTGTCACCGTTCTCCTCGGCGGCGGCCGCACGTGCCCGGGAACGCTTGCCGGTGGGCCGCAACGGACCCGTCACCGGCCTCGAGACCACGGCCGTCTGGCTGCGCGCCCCGGTGGCGTCGACCTCGGCGGTCTCGCCGTCGTCGCCGGCGGTGCCGGAACGGTCGGGCTCGTCGCTCACCGCATGCTCCTTCGCTCTACTCACTTCAAACTCGGCTTCCAGTGTCCACCATCACACCGATGCGCCGTCTGCAGGGGCGACAGGACTTGAACCTGCAACCTGCGGTTTTGGAGACCGCTGCTCTGCCAGTTGAGCTACGCCCCTTCGCGGCTGGCACGCCAACCCGCGTTTGCCGGGGGTCTACACAACTCGCGCGCCCCCCGTTCGGCTCACGGAAAGCGCGCTGGTGATGGGAGAAACCCCGAGGTCTGAGTGTACCTCGGCGCGGCGGCCCCTGACCAATCAGGCCGTCCGGACCACCTGACCGCTTTCGGCGTCCCACCGCAGGTTGACCGAATCATCGCCCTCGTGGCCCATCATCGTGGTGAACGCCTCCAGCACCACCTCGCCGGCCTCGTTGGTGAGGATGTTGCGGGTCGTCACGATGTCGGCCCCGAACCGCTCGTTCACCGAGGCGACCTCCATCCGGGCGTACAGTCGGTCGCCGGCCTTGATCGGCTTGCGGTAGGTGAACCCCTGGTCGACCTGGACCATCTGCATGGTGGTGTACCCGGTGTCGACGTTGCGGAAGAAGTCGGCCTGGACCAGTTTCGCCAGGATCGCCACGAAGGTCAGCGGGGCCAGCAGGGAGTCGTAGCCCAACTCCGCGGCGGCGGCCTCGTCGAAGCAGGCCGGATCCTCGGCCTGGATCGCCCTGGCGAATTCGCGGATCTTCTCCCGGCCCACAACGAACGCATCGGGGTAGCGCCAGATCATGCCCCGAATATCGGTTTTGATCGCCATCAGCTGCTCCCGGTTACCCCAGCGTCGCGGACGCCACCGCCCGCCCGAAGATCTTCTTGCCGTCCGTGGTGGCGGTCAGCGCGATCGTCACCGACTTGGTCTCCGGGTCGACCGATTTCACCCGGCCGTTGAAGACGATCTCGGCACCCTTGCCGTCGTTGGGCACCGGCACCACCGCGGTGAACCGGACGTTGTACTCGGTGACCGCGCCCGGGTCGCCGACCCACGCCGTCACGTAGCCGCCGCCCAGGCCCATTGTCAGCATGCCGTGCGCGATCGCGGTGTCCAGGCCTACCTGTTTGGCGATCTCGTCGTCCCAGTGGATCGGGTTCAGGTCGCCGGAGACCCCGGCGTAGTTCACCAGGTCCTGCCGGGTCAGCGGGATGACCCGCTCCGGCAGTGTGTCACCGACCTTGACCGAGCCGAACTCACGCAGCGCCATCGGTAAAACCCTTTTCTCCCTCGTCCGCACGACCCGCCAGGGTCGTGTATGTCTCCTGCACGATGTCACCAGCGTCGTTGGTGACGGTCTGCTTGGTCATGATGATGTCGGTGCCGTGGGCACGGCGGACCGACTCGACCAGCACATCGCAGTACAGCCGGTCCCCCACCTTGATCGGCTGCAGGAACTTCAACTGCTGGTCGACCTGAACGATCTGGGCGTCATCGGTGGTGACCCCGGCGTACTCGAAGTACGCCGATATCGCCTTGTGCCCGAACACCGAGATGAACGTCAGCGAGGCCAGCAGTCCGTCGTAGCCCAGTTCGGCGGCCGCCTTCTCGTCGAAGCTGGCCGGATCCTCGGCCTTGACCGCCCTGGCGTACTCGCGAATCTTCTCCCGCTCCACCTCGTAGTGGTCGGGATACCGGAAGTGCACCCCGGCGAGTTTGTCTGCCAGCGACACGAGTCCGTAAGCCTACCGAGACTCGCGGTGCGCCTGGTGCTTGCCGCAGTTCGGGCAGAACTTCTTCAGTTCCAGCCGGTCGGGGTCGTTGCGGCGGTTCTTCTTGGTGATGTAGTTACGGTGCTTGCACACCTCACAGGCCAAGGTGATCTTCGGCCGCACATCGGTGCTGGAGGCCACGTCAGCTGCCCTCTTTCATCTCTTCTTCGCGGTGCCGTCATCTATGTAGCGATGGCCGGACTCGAACCGGCGACCTAACGATTATGAGTCGTTCGCTCTAACCGACTGAGCTACATCGCCTCGGGTAACGCGCCAGCAGGCCCGGCGTCCACCGAGCCCCCTAACGGAATCGAACCGTTGACCTTTTCCTTACCATGGAAACGCTCTGCCGACTGAGCTAAGGGGGCCGTTCGCCGGCAGCGCCATTTCCAGGCGCCACAGGCCTGTAAGAGGTTACAGCCTCGCCCACGGGGTCACCAAACCGCACGCACTTGCCACCGCCGCGGGTTCGATGACGCCCGCCCGCCTAGGCTGAACGGATGCCTGATTCGGACCGGCTGTACTTTCGCCAGCTGCTCTCCGGCCGCGACTTCGCCGCCGGCGACATGATGGCCGCCCAGATGCGCAACTTCGCCTACCTGATCGGCGACCGGGAGACCGGTGACTGCGTGGTGGTCGACCCGGCCTACGCCGCGGGCGACCTGGTCGATGCCGCCGAAGCCGACGGCATGCGGCTGTCCGGGGTGCTGGTCACCCACCACCACCCCGACCACGTCGGCGGTTCGATGATGGGCTTCGAACTCAAGGGCCTGGCCGAACTGCTGGAACGGGTGAGCGTGCCGGTACACGTCAACAGCCAGGAGGCATTGTGGGTGTCCCGGATCACCGGGATAGCCATGGCCGACCTCACCGCGCACCAGCACGGCGACAAGGTCGATGTCGGCGCCGTCCAGATCGAACTGCTGCACACCCCCGGTCACACACCGGGCAGCCAGTGCTTCCTGGTGGACGGCCGATTGGTCGCCGGCGACACGCTGTTCCTGGAGGGCTGCGGCCGCACCGACTTCCCCGGTGGCGACTCCGACGAGATGTATCGCAGTCTGCAACAGCTGGCCACGCTGGCCGGCGATCCGACGGTGTTTCCCGGGCACTGGTATTCGGCCGAGCCGAGCGCGACGCTGTCGGAGGTGAAGCGCTCCAACTACGTGTATCGGGCAAGCAATTTGGATCAGTGGCGCATGCTGATGGGCGGCTGAACTGCTCAATTCCGGCCGCGGCGCTGTGGTATTGGTGGGAGGTGCATCCGATGGGGTGGGTCGAGGACAGCTGGCACGGCTTGACCGGCGCGGACTCCGGCACCTGGCTGGCCTGGGCGGCCTGGGTGGCGCTGGTGCTCAGCGTGGTCGCGCTGGTCTTTCTGGGCCAGTTGCTGCAGCGCAACCGCCGGTTGGCCACCGAGCGGGCCCGCCCGCACGTGACGATGTTCATGGAGCCGAACGCCGCCGACTGGCACGTCATCGAGCTGGTGGTGCGGAATTTCGGACGGACCCCCGCTTACGACGTCCGGTTCAGCTTCGCCAGCCCGCCCACCGTCGCCCGTTACGAGACGGCCTCCGACGGTTACGCCGACGTGGTTCCGCTCAAGCTCCCCGACGACCTGCCGGTGCTGGCGCCGGGCCAGGAGTGGCGCACGGTGTGGGATTCCGCGGTTGACCGCTCCGAACTCGGCGATGCCATCGAGTCGCGGTTCGCCGGGGTCTTGAGCTTCTACGACAGCCCGGAGGGGCCGCCCCGGGGATGGCGGGTGTGGCGCCGGGAACGCCCCCGGTTCGAGAACAACGTGACGCTGGACTGGAACGACCTGCCGCCGGTGCAGCGGCTTGAGCTGCTGACCACCCATGACCTGGCCAAGCGGGAGAAGCAGAAGCTCGAGTTGCTGCGCAGCCTGCTGACCTACTTCCACTACGCGAGCAAGGAGACCCGGCCCGAGGTGTTCCGCAGCGAGATCGACCGGATCAACCGCGCCACCCGGGAAGCCCAGGACCGGCTGCGCAGCCGCGAACGGCTCGAGGGCAGCACCGATGTCACCGTTCGGCTGGGCGACCCCGCCGCCGACCTGAGCAAACACCAGGCCTGATATGACATCCGACATGAGCAACCCGGTCAGCTACCGCCGCGACGAGTCGATCGCGGTCATCACCCTCGACGACGGCAAGGTCAACGCGCTCGGCCCGGCGATGCAGCGCGCCATCAACGAAGCGCTGGATCAGGCCGACCGGGACGACGTCGGGGCGCTGGTGATCGCCGGCAACGACCGGGTGTTCAGCGGCGGCTTCGACCTGAAGGTGCTGACCTCCGGACAGCTGCAGCCGGCGATCGACATGCTGCGCGGCGGCTTCGAGCTGAGCCACCGGCTGCTGAGCTACCCGAAGCCGGTGGTGATGGCCTGCACCGGCCACGCGATCGCGATGGGGGCGTTCCTGCTGTGCAGCGGCGACCACCGGGTGGCCTCGCCGGCCTGCAACATCCAGCCCAACGAGGTGGCGATCGGCATGACTCTGCCGTACGCCGCGCTGGCGATCATGCGGCTGCGGTTGACTCCGTCGGCCTACCAGCAGGCGGCCGGGCTGGCCAAGGCATTCTTCGGTGAATCGGCGACCGCCGCCGGCTGGCTGGACGAGATCGTCCTTCCGGACGCGGTGCTGGACCGCGCCGTGCAGGCCGCCCACGACTTCACCGCGCTCAGCCAGTCCGCGCACGCCGCCAGCAAACTGCGGGCCCGGGCCGAGGCACTGGCCGCGCTGCGCGCCGGCATCGACGGGATGGATGCCGAGTTCGCGCGATAGCCCTCCCGGCCCACCCCAGCCCCGCTCCAGCCCCCCGCGAGCGTGCGGTTTAATCCGCCCGCAGCGGCGCGTCGCGGATAAAACCGCACAACCGGCAGCGCAGGTCGCGACACCGTCACAACCCAATACCAATCAGTTACATCAGGCGTCACTGCCTTCACGCATGCCACTAGCGTCACTGTGGTCTTGTCGTTAAGGGGGGATCGCAATACTTCCGCGAATTTCGCGACTGGTGGCGACCGCGGCCGTCGTCGCCGCGGGCGGCAGCACGCCGCTGCCGTTCGCGCCGCCGGCCGCCGCCGACCCGTGCTCGGTTCCGCCCGGTGCGCAGGCCCTGCCGCCCGGCCAGCGGCCGGTGCCGTCGCTGCCGGTGCCGCACCTGCCGATCGGCCGCAAGCCCGGCGCCCCGCAACTGTCGCCCCAGGCCGCCGCCGTCGCCCCGCAGGCCGCGCCGGTCCCGTCCGGACCGCAGTTCCCGCAGGCACCGATGATCCCGCAGGCGCCGCTGTTGCAGCAGGCCGCACTGATCCCGACGACGGCGCTGGCCCAGCCGGCCGCGCTGGTCCCGCCACCGGGTGTGAGCACTCCCCCGCCGGCGGGCGCGGCGGTCCCGGCGCTGGCGCCCGCGCAGACGTCGGCGCCGCAAGTCCCGGCCCCGGCCGCCGCGGTGGCCGCGACCGCCACCCAGGTCGCCTGGGTCAACGGGCCGAACAGCCCCAACAGCACCTACACCCGGTTCGGGATGTCGGGGGCGGACCTGGGCATCATGTGGGACAACGGGATGACCGGCCCGGACAACCAGATCCTGATCGCCTTCGGCGACACCTTCGGCAACTGCAGCGTGCCGGGCCAGGAGTGGCGCTCCAACACGCTGTTCCGCAGCTCGGACCGCAACCTGGCCGACGGGATCAGTGTGCCCGACCCGGTGTACGGCAACGTCTACGCGGGCTCACCGGTCAGCGCGTCGCGGCCCAACTTCTCCCGGCAGGTCATCGACAGCCTGGGCCTGGCCCAGGAGGTGACGGTCATCCCGACCACCGGAATCTCTGTCGGCACAACCCAATACGTCGGCTTCATGTCGGTGGCCGCATGGGGCAACCCGGGTTCGTGGTCGACGAACTTCTCGGCGATCGCGGTGTCGAACGACAACGGCGAGACCTGGACCGTGCCACGGTCGTCGATCCGGCCGAGCTGGTTCTTCTCGGTCCCCAGCCTGCTGCTCAGCCCCAACATGTTCATCTGGGGCTACCAGAACTTCCAGCAGGGGGCGTTCGTCCGCAAGGACGGTTACGTCTACGCGTTCGGCACCGGCGCCGGCCGCGGCGGCATGGCGTTCGTGTCGCGGGTCAAAGAAGACGCGGTCACCAACGTCTGGTCCTACGAGTACTACAGCCCGTGGGGCTGGACGCCGGCCTGCCCGTTCTGCGCCATCCAGGTCATCTGGGATGCCACCAGCGAGATGTCGGTGGCCTGGAACGACTACCTCAACAAGTTCGTCGTGCTCTACACCAACGCGCTGAACAACGTGGTGATGCGCACCGCGGACAAGCCGGAGGGGCCGTGGAGCGACGCGACCACGCTGGTGACCTCCGCGGCCATGCCGGGCCTGTACGCGCCGTTCATCCATCCCTGGTCCAGCGGCCGCGACCTGTACTTCAACCTGTCGCTGTGGGGGCCCTACAGCGTGGCGCTGATGCACACCCAGCTGGGCTGAAACGGGGTCAGACGGGTAGGTCGCCGGCCGCGTCGGGGTAGTGCGAGTCGCGGAACCGGTTCAGGTAGGCCGGCCAGTCCCATGTCGACAGGAACTTCCGGGTCGCCTCGTAGCCGTTGGCGTATAGCTCTTCCAGGCGGTGCCGGGGGATGTCGAAGTCGAGCACCCCGACGTCGGTGGAGTTCACCCGGATCGCGCGGACGCTGACCCACGGCTGGTTCAGGTAGGTCTGGTCGTGGCCGACCAGGATGGTGGTGATCAGGTTCTCCAGCAGCAGCGACTGCCCGAACAGCCGCAGCGGCTTGAGGACCGGGACCAGCCCGTCGATGCCGCTGGCGCCGTCGACCAGTTCGGGCACCACCGTGACCCCGAACGTCGGCCACAGCGGCGCCCTGCCGTCCAGGCGGTCGAAGGTGTAGATCGGGAAGTTCGACAGCACCCCGCCGTCGACCAGGGTGGATCTGCGCCCGCTTGCGCTGGTCAGGCTGACCGGGCGGTAGAAGAACGGCACCGCCATCGAAGCGCGCACCGCGTCGGCCACCGACTGCTCGTCGGGGTCCAGCCCGTACACCCGCCGGTAGTCCCACGGCAGCCGGACCAACTGGCCGGTGGTCACGTCGGCCGCACTGACCACGGCCTTGTAGCGCCGCTCCACCAGCAGGCTGTCGGCGTCGTAAGCCAGGTCGCCCCAGGTGGACACGCCCAGGTTCTTCAGCTCGCTGCGGATCCAGTCGTGCGCGACGTCGCCGCGGTACAGGGCGGTGTCGCGCAGGAATCCCCAGACCGGGCCGGCGAACGGGATCGGGCCCGCATCGCGCCAGGTGCGCAGCGGCACCGACAGCCCCAGCTCCTTGACCTCGGCGGCGGTCAGCTTGTTGCCCTGCGATGCGGCCGCCAGGATGGTGCCGACCACCGAACCACCCGACACCCCCGAGACCCGCTGGACCGAATACCCGGCGTCCATCAGCGCGACGACGGCGCCGACCAGGCCGATGAACCGGACCCCGCCCCCGGACAGCACCAGATCAGCGGTGAGCGCCTCAGGCATCGCGTCCCCTTTCCGGCGTTGACTCTGCCCTCACCAGGGAGAAGTGCGAGTAGATCGCGTGGTCACCGCAGAGTCAACGCTTCATCAACGCCTAGTGCGCCGAAGCCCACTCGTAGGGCAGGAACTTCCCGTCGAAGGTCACCACCACCCGGTCCCCGCTGGCGTGCGGCTTCTTATCGAAGTCGACGCTGAAGTTGATCGCGCTCATGATGCCGTCGCCGAACTGCTCGTGGATCAGCTCCTTGATGGCGCGCCCGTAGACCTGCACCGCCTCGTAGAGCCGGTAGATGGTCGGGTCGGTGGGCACCGGCGCCGGCAGGCCGCCGCGCATCGGCGGTGCGGCCAGCACCGGAACCACCGAGCGGTCCAGGCCCAGCAGGTCGGCCAGCACCTCGCCCAGCTCGGCGGGGATGGGCTGCTGGCCCAGCAGCGCCGAGGTCGTCCACACCACCGGGCGTTTGACGGCGTCGGCCAGCTCCTGCCAGGTCAGCCCTTTGGCCAGCCGGGCAGCGATGATCTGTTCGGTGATCTCGTCACGGTTCATGACTCCCAGCATGCACCCGAAACTCCTGCCGGGGTGGCGAACCCGGGCTCAGAGCAGACCGCGGATGTATTCCAGAACCTCGTCGGCGACGGCGAAGCCGCCGAGGTGGCTCTCCTTGGGGCGCAGCATGAGTTCGACGTGCGGCAGCCGCGACACCGCCGCCTGGGCGCCGTCGAACGGCACGATCGGGTCGGCGTCGCCGTGCCACCAGCGCACCGGCGCCTGCACGTCGGCCAGCCGGAAGCCCCAGTCGCGGCCGAACAGCCGGACATCGTCGACGGCCGCCCGGAACCGGCCCCGCGAGACGATGACGATGTCGTCGAGGAACATCGGCTCCATGTCGGGATCGGCGAACACCCGCCGGTCGCCCTCGTGGGTGGTGGCGGCGAAAGCCAGGTAGGCGTAGTGCGCGAACGGGATGATCGGCAGGATCAGCCCGGAGGCCACCGCCGACAGCGGCCAGCGGATCCGCGACAGCAGCGGGGCGAAGCGCCGGGCCAGGTCGATGGCCCCGGAGGCGCTGGCGTCCGGACCGACCGCCGGCACCACCCCGCCCAGCACCCCGATCGCCGCGACCCGTTCGGCCAGCGGCGGCACCGCCCCGCACGACAGCGCGTAGGGGCCGCCGCCGGAGAGCCCGACCACACCGATCCGCTCGGCACCCAGGGCGTCGGCGACATGGGCCATGTCGGTGGCCCACTGCGCGACCGCCTCGTAGTGGTGCGAGTCGGACAGGTGGGTGCCCGGCCGCTCCACCGCGACCAGCCGCAGGCCGAGCCGCTCGGCGGTGCGCCGGGCGAGCATCGGGATCTGCCGGCGTCCCCCGGGAGTTCCGTGGAACCACAGCACCACCGCACCGGAGGGGTCGCCGTATTCGGCGTAGCCGAGTCGGCGCCCGCTGGGCAGGTTGAAGCGCCCCTCGGCGCGCGGCTCTTCTGCGCGGCCCACCCGGAACGGGCGCCGCATCGGATTCTTAGTTGCCATCTTGGAGGAGAATTGTAAAGCACCCGTGCGTCACCCGGGGTGCGGCGTCAGCTCGTCACCGAAGCAGATTCCGACATCGCGGGCGGTCAGCATCGAGTCGCAGTCCAGCGGGACCGTCTTCTGCCGCCGGGTGACCTCGGCGAGCGGCACGTAGTCCACCGTCGGCGGGTTGAGCGCCACCATCACGCCGTTGCGGCCCTCGTCGAGGGCGCGCACCGCGGCGGCGCCGAAGCGCAGCCCCAGCAGCCGGTCCAGTGAGGTCGGCGAACCACCCCGCAGCAGGTGGCCGAGCACCACGGTGCGCGACTCCCGGCCGGTCATCTGCTCCAGTGCGGCAGCCACTTTCGCGCCGATGCCGCCGAGCCGTTCGGCCTGCCCCACCGTCTTGCCCATGACCGAATGCTCCCCGCCGATCGGCCGGGCGCCCTCGGCCACGCAGACGATGGAGAACTTCGCCCCGTGCCGCGCGCGCTCGTTGACCATCGCCGCCACCGGGTCGAGGCTGTAGGGGATCTCCGGGATCAGGATCGCGTGCACCCCCGAGGCCATGCCGGCGTTCAGTGCGATCCAGCCGGCGTAGCGGCCCATCACCTCCACCACGATGATCCGGCCGTGCGACGTCGCGGTGGAGAACAACCGGTCGATGCACTCCGAGGCGAAGTCCACGGCGCTGTCGAAGCCGAACGTCGACGCGGTCTTCTCCAGGTCGTTGTCGATGGTCTTGGGCACCCCGACCAGGCGCAGCCCCGCCTCGTACAGATGGTTGCCGATGGCCAGCGAGCCGTCGCCGCCGATGGTGATCAGCGCGTCGATGTCCTGTTGCGCGAAGCGGTCCAGCAGTTCGTCGGTGCGGTCCACCTCGGTCCAGCTGCCGTCGGCCTGCTGCACCGGGTAGGCGATCGGGCTGCCGCGGTTGGTGCTGCCCAGGATGGTGCCGCCCAGGTGGATGATGCCGCGCACCCGGTCCGGCGTCAGGTCGATCAGGCCGCCGTCGGGATATTCCTCGGGCAGCATCAACCCGTTGAACCCGTCGCGGATGCCCACGACCTCCCAGCCGCGGTTGTGGGCGGCCAGGGTGGCCGCGCGGATGACGGCGTTGAGGCCGGGCGCGTCACCGCCGCCGGTGCTCAGCGCGACGCGCCTGATGGGAGATTTCACGAGGCGACCTTCCGTTCCCGGCGTTGACTCTGCACTCACTGCGACAAAGTGCGAGTAACCCACACCGTGGACGCAGAGTCAACGGCTGGGCGTGGCATGTCGGTGCGGCGGTCTAGGGTTGCCCGCGATGGCCCTTCATCTGCACCGTGCCGAACGCACCGACTCCCTGGCCGACGGGCTCGGGGCACTGCTGGCCGAGCCGCCGGCCGACCCGTTCGTCGAGGACCTGGTGCTGGTGCCGGCCCGCGGGGTGGAGCGCTGGCTGTCCCAGCGTCTGTCGCACCTGCTCGGTGGCGGACCCGGCGGCGACGGGGTCTGCGCCGGGGTGTCGTTCCGCAGCCCCGGATCGCTGATCGCCGAGATCACCGGCACCGACGACGACGATCCCTGGTCGCCGGACGCGATGACCTGGCCGCTGCTGGCGGTCATCGACGCCAGCCTCGACGACCCCTGGTGTCACACGCTGGCAACGCATCTGGGCCACTTCCATGCCGGCGACGAGGCCGAGCTGCGGCAGGGTCGCCGCTACGCGGTGGCCCGCCGGCTGGCCGGGCTGTTCGCGTCCTACGCGCGCCAGCGCCCGCAGTTGCTGGCCGGCTGGATCGCCGGCCCACCCGATGACCTCGACGACGACCTGCGATGGCAGCCGCCGCTGTATCGGGCGCTGGTGGCCGCGGTCGATGCCGAACCGCCGCACCTGCGCCACCAGCACACCGTCGCGCGGCTCCGCGCCGCGCCGGCCGAGAACCTGCCGGCCCGGCTGTCGCTGTTCGGCCACACCCGGCTGGCCAGCACCGACATCGAACTGCTCGACGCGCTGGCCGCCCACCACGAATTGCACCTGTGGCTGCCGCACCCCTCCGACAAGCTGTGGCGCTCGCTGGCCGGCAGCCACGGCGCGGTGCCGCGGCACACCGACACCAGCCGCGAGCAGGCCACACATCCCCTGCTGGACACCCTGGGCCGCGATCTGCGCGAGCTTCAGCGCGCCCTGCCCGCCACCTGCCGGACCGATGAATATCTCGGCGGCGCAACTACTTCCGACACCCTGCTGAGCTGGCTGCAGTCGGATATCGCCGCCAACGCGGTGCGGCCGGCCGGGCGGGCGCACCGCGTCGCCGACCGCTCGGTTCAGGTGCACGCCTGCCACGGGCCGGCCCGGCAGGTCGACGTGCTGCGGGAGGTGCTGCTCGGCCTGCTGGAGGACGATCCGACGCTGGAGCCGCGCGACATCCTGGTCATGTGCCCGGACATCGAGACCTACGCACCGCTGATCGTCGCCGACTTCGGGCTGGGCGAGCGCGCCGGGCAGGCCCATCCGGCGCACCGGCTCCGGGTCAAGCTGGCCGACCGCGCCCCCACCCAGACCAACCCGCTGCTGGGCGTGGCCACCACGCTGCTGGCGCTGGCCGGCAGCCGCGTCACCGCCGGCCAGGTGCTCGACCTCGCCCAGGCCCCACCGGTCCGGAACCGGTTCGCCTTCACCGACGACGACCTGAGCTACATCACCGACTGGGTGCGCGAGACCAACATCCGATGGGCCTTCGACGCAGCCCACCGCGAGCCGTACGGGCTCACCGGAATCCTGCACAACACCTGGCGATTCGGGCTGGACCGGATCCTGACCGGGGTGGCGATGTCGGAGGACTCGCAGAGCTGGGTGGGCACCGCGCTGCCGCTCGACGACGTCGGCAGCAACCAGGTCGAGCTGGCCGGCCGGCTGGCCGAGTTCGTCGCCCGGCTGCAGGCGACCGTCGACGCCCTCACCGGCAGCCGGTCGCTGGCGGACTGGATCCATGCGCTGGCCGACGGGGTGACCGGCCTGACCCGGGTCGGCCCCGAAGACGGCTGGCAGCACGGCCAGTTGCAGCGGGAGCTCTCAGATGTGCTGGCGCGAGCCGGTTCTCGATCCGACACCGTGCTGCTGCTGCCCGATGTGCATGCGCTGCTGAGCGGCCGGCTGGCCGGCCGCCCGACCCGGGCCAACTTCCGCACCGGCACGCTCACGGTCTGCACCATGGTGCCGATGCGCTCGGTGCCGCACCGGGTGGTCTGCCTGGTCGGCCTCGACGACGGTGTCTTCCCGCGGCTGGACCTGCCCGACGGCGACGACGTGCTGGCCCGGCAACCGCTGACCGGTGAACGCGACATCCGCTCGGAGGACCGCCAACTGCTGCTCGACGCGGTGTGCGCGGCCACCGAGACACTGGTGATCACCTACACCGGCGCCGACGAACACACCGGCAAACCGCACCCGCCGGCGGTGCCCCTGGTGGAGTTGCTCGACGCGCTGGATCAGACCACGGCAGAACCGGTGCGCCGGCGGATCGTCGTCGAACACCCGCTACAGCCCTTCGACCCGAAGAACGCCAGCCCCGGCGCGCTGGTGCCGAACACCCCGTTCACCTTCGACACCACCGCGGTGGTCGCCGCCAGGGCGGCAGCCGGTCACCGGGATGTCCCGCGACCTTTTCTGGCCCATCGGCTCCCCGAACCGCCGCACGACGACGTGGCACTACCCGACCTGATCGGCTTCTTCACCGACCCGGTCCGGGGCTTCTTCCGGGCGCTGCAATTCGCCCTGCCGTGGGAGGCCGACCCGATCGAGAACGAGATGCCGGTCGAGATCGACACACTGACCGAGTGGAAGGTCGGCGACCGGATGCTGCGCGACATGCTGCGCGGCATGGACCCCGACAAGGCGGTGGCCGGTGAATGGCGCCGCGGCACCCTGCCGCCCGGCCAGCTGGGCTGGCGCAAGGCCAGACAGATCCGCGACCAGGCCACCGAACTGGCGGCTGCGGCACTGCGGCACCGCTGGGTGACACCGGACGCCTACGACGTCGACATCGACGTGGGCGGTGGCCGTCGGCTGGCCGGAACGGTGGGGCCGGTGTTCGGCGAGCTCACCGTGTCCGTCACCTACTCGAGGTTGGGCGGCAAGCAGCTGATCGAATCCTGGCTGCCGCTGCTGGCCCTGAAAGCCGCCGCGCCCGAACACGATTGGGGCGCGCTGTGCATCGGCCGCGGCAAGAGCAGCCGCCGTGTCGAGCAGCGGCTGCTCGGCCCGGATCCGGACCCGAAGCAGACACTGGCCGATCTGGTCGCCATCTACGATGCCGGGCGCCGCGAACCGCTGCCACTGCCGGTCAAGACGTCCTACGCCTGGGCCCAGGCCCGGCACAGCCACGGGGATCCGGTGCGCGCCGCGGCACTGCGCTGGGCATCGCAGGAGAAGTTCCCCGGTGACGACGCACAGTCCGCGCACGCCAGGGTCTGGGGTCCGAAGGCGCCGCTGCAGGTGCTGCTCGGCCCGCCGCGTCCCGGCGAGGAGACCGCCGGGGAAGACACCCGGATGGGCGCGCTGGCCGCCCGGGTGTGGCTGCCGCTGTTGCGCGCGGAACGGAGGCCCGGCTGATGGAACGCTTCGACCTGCTCGGCCCGCTTCCGCCGGCGGGGTCCACCACCGTGTTGGAGGCCAGTGCCGGCACCGGCAAGACGTTCGCGCTGGCCGGCCTGGTAACCCGGTTTGTGGCCGAAGGCGTGGCGACGCTGGACGACATGCTGCTGATCACCTTCAGCCGTGCCGCCAGCCGGGAACTGCGGGAGCGGGTGCGCGCTCAGATCGCGGGCGCCGTTGCGGCGCTGGACGGCTCACCCACCGTCGGGCCCAACGACCTGATCGACCACCTGCTGCGCGGTAGCGCGGTGGAGCGCGAGCAGCGGCGCCGCCGGCTGCGCGACGCGCTGGCCGGCTTCGACGCCGCCACCATCGCCACCATCCACCAGTTCTGCACCCTGGTGCTCAAATCGCTTGGCGTGGCCGGGGATTCCGAGGCCGGTGTCACGCTGGTGGAGAGCCTCGACGAGTTGGTCCGATCGATCGTCAACGATCTGTACCTGGAGCGTTTCGGCGCCGACCGGGACGACGTGGCGTTGAGCTACGGCGAAGCCCTGAAGCTGGCCCACGACATCGTCGACGACCCCCGCACCGAACTGCGTCCCGCCGATCCCGAGCACGGGTCGGCGGCCGCGATCCGGCTGGCCTTCGCCACCGCGGTGCGCGCCGAGCTGGAGGTCCGCAAGCGCCGGCTGGGCATCCTGGGCTACGACGATCTGCTCAGCCGGCTCGCGGACGCACTGCACGGCCCCAATGCCGCTGCCGCCGAACGGATGCGCAGCCGCTGGCCGATCGTGATGGTCGACGAGTTCCAGGACACCGACCGGGTGCAGTGGCAGGTGATCGAGCGGGCGTTCAGCGGACACTCCACGGTGGTGCTGATCGGCGACCCCAAGCAGGCGATCTACGGTTTTCGGGGCGGCGACATCTACACCTACCTGGAGGCGGCGCGCACCGCGGGTTCACAGCAGACCCTGGGGGTGAACTGGCGCAGCGACAAGGTGCTCGTCGAGCGCCTGCAGGCGGTGCTGCGCGGTGCCGAGCTCGGCGATCCGGCGATCGTGGTGCACGACGTCGACGCCCACGTCGAAGGGCACCGGCTGGCCGGCGCGCCCCATGGCGAACCGTTCCGGCTGCGGGTGGTCACCCGCAAGATGTTCGGCTGCGACCACCCCAAGACCGTCCCGATCGACTGGCTGCGCCGGCACATCCCCGCCGACCTGGCCGCCGACGTCGCCACCCTGCTGGCCAGCGGGGCGACGTTCGCCGGAAGACCGATCGCCGCCGGTGACATCGCGGTCATCGTGGAGAGGGGCCAGCACGCCCGAGTCTGCCAGGAAGCGTTGGCGGCAAAAGGTATTCCGGCGGTGTACACCGGCGACAGCGACGTCTTCGAATCCGCTGCGGTCAACGACTGGCTGTGCCTGCTCGACGCGCTCGACCAGACCCACCGCAGCGGGCTGGTGCGGGCCGCGGCCGTCACGGCGTTCTTCGGCAAGAGCGTCGATGCGCTGGCGGCCGAGGGCGACGAGCTGACCGACACCGTGGCGGCCACCCTGCGGGACTGGGCCGACCAGTTGCGCGAGCACGGACCGGCAGCGGTGTTCGAAGCCGCGCAGCTCGCCGGGATGGGTTCGCGGGTGCTCAGCGAGCGCGGTGGCGAGCGGACCATGACCGACCTCGCCCACATCGCACAGTTGCTGCACCAGGCGGCCCACCGCGAGCACTTCGGCCTGCCCGCGCTGCGGGACTGGCTGCGCGGCCAGCTCGACGAGCGATCCGGGCCGGCCGAACGCAACCGCCGCATCGACAGCGATGCCGCCGCGGTGCAGATCCTGACCGTGTGGGGCGCCAAGGGCTTGCAGTTCCCGATCGTGTATCTGCCGTTCCTGTTCGATCGGCACCTGTTCACCCCGGAGGTGCCGCTCTTCCACGACGCCAACGGGATTCGCTGCCTGCACATCGGCGGCCAGGAGAGCCCGGACTACTCGGCGGTCCGCCGGCTCAGCCTGTCCGAGGCGGCCCGCAACGACATCCGGTTGACCTATGTGGCGCTGACCCGGGCACAGTCACAGGTGGTGGCCTGGTGGGCGCCGTCGTGGAACGAGCCCACCGGCGGCCTGTCGCGGCTGCTGCGGGGCCGCGGACCCGGCGAGGCGAAAGTGCCGGAACGCTGCACCGCCAAGGTCTCCGATGCGGACGCACTGGCCCGCCTACGGGAATGGGAAGCCCTGGGCGGCCCGGTGATCGAGCAGGCGGTGATCGCCGAAGCGGTGCCCGCTCCCCCGCCGGCGCCGCCGGCCGAGCTGGCGGCAAGGCACTTTCACCGGGTGATCGACACCACTTGGCGCCGCACCTCCTATTCGGCGCTGGTTCGGTACGCCGACGAGTCCGGGGTGCGCAGCGAGCCGGAGTCGCACGCCCGCGACGACGAGTCCGACGACCTGCCGGTCGCCTCGGCACCGGAAGCCGTTGGCGCCGAGACGCCGTCGCCGATGGCCGGGCTGCCCGGGGGCACCACATTCGGCTCGCTGGTGCACGCCGTGCTGGAGACCGCCGATCCGTTCGCCGGCGACCTTGCGGCCGAACTGGAGCAGCAGGTGCGGGCGCACGAAGCGTGGTGGCCGGTCGGTGTCGGCGCCGCGGAGTTGGCGCGCGCTCTGGTGCCGATGCACGACACGCCGCTGGGGCCGCTGTCCGGCGGGCTGACGCTGCGCCGGATCGGGACCCGGGACCGGTTGCGGGAGCTCGACTTCGAGATTCCGCTGGCCGGCGGTGAGCTGCACCGTGGACCCGACGTGCGACTGGCCGACATGGCCGGGCTGCTGCGCGAGCACTTGCCGGCCGGCGACCCCTTCACCGGGTACGCCGACCGGCTGGCCTCGGATGCGCTGGGCGGTCAGTCGCTGCGCGGGTATCTGTCCGGTTCGCTCGACGTGGTGCTGCGACTGCCCGAGCAGCGGTACCTGGTGGTCGACTACAAGACCAACCACCTCGGTGACACCGCCGCCGACTACGGCTTCCCCCGGCTGGCCGAAGCGATGCTGCACTCCGACTATCCGCTGCAGGCGCTGCTGTATGTCGCCGTGCTGCACCGGTTCCTGCGCTGGCGACAACCCGGTTACGATCCGGAGCGGCACCTGGGCGGGGTGCTGTACCTGTTCGTTCGCGGCATGTGCGGGCCGGACACCCCCCGCACAGACGGTCACCCGGCCGGGGTGTTCAGCTGGCGCCCGCCTGCCGCCCTGGTGGTGGCACTCTCCGATCTGCTGCACCGGGGGAGGCCGGCCGCATGATCTCTGCCGAGGCCGACCCGTTCGCCTGGCGGACGGCTCGCGGGGCCACCGGGCTGCTGCTCGAGTTCAATGCGGCCGGCGTGCTGGATGCCGCCGATGTCCATGTAGCCCAGCGGATTACCGCGCTGGCAGACGAACCCGACGAGACGGTCGCACTGGCCGCGGCGCTGGCGGTGCGGGCGCTGCGCGGCGGGTCGGTGTGCGTGGATCTGAGCGCTGTCGCCACGGAGGCCGACGCACCGGAACTGGCGTGGCCGGACCCCGAGCGGTGGCTGACCGCGGTGCGCGCCAGCAAGCTGGTGGCTCAGCAGGTGCTGCGGCTCTATCAGGACCGGCTGCTCTACCTCGACCGGTATTGGCGCGAGGAGGAGCAGGTCTGCGCCGACTTGCTGGCCCTGTCGGCACCGGGCGCCGCGCACCCCGATCCGGCAACCGTCGCAAGGCTTTTCCCGCCCAAATTCGACGAGCAGCGTGCGGCCGCCGGGATCGCGGTGTCCCAGCCGGTGACGGTGCTCACCGGCGGGCCCGGCACCGGCAAGACCACCACCGTCGCGCGGCTGCTGGCGCTGCTGGCCGACCAGGCCGAGAGCTCGGGGCGAGCCGCGCTGCGGATCGCGTTGGCGGCCCCGACCGGCAAAGCGGCCGCCCGGCTGACCGCGGCGGTGGCCGGCGAGGTGGCCGTGCTGGGCCCGGTGGACCGGGCCCGGCTGGACGGGTTGCGGGCCACCACGCTGCACATGCTGCTGGGTACCCGTCGCGGGAGTTCGGTGCGGTTCCGCCATGACCGCGGCAACCGGCTTCCGCACGACGTGATCGTGGTCGACGAGACCTCGATGGTGTCGTTGACGCTGATGGCCCGACTGCTGGAGGCGGTGCGCCCGGAAGCCCGGCTGATCCTGGTTGGCGATGCCGATCAGCTGGCCTCGGTGGACGCCGGTGCGGTGCTGGCCGACCTGGTCGACGGGCTGTCCGCGCGCCCCGACACCCGGGTGGCGACACTGCTGACCTCGCACCGTTTCGGGGAGCCGATCGGCGCGCTGGCGGCGGCGATCCGCGCCGGTGACGCCGACCGCGTGATCGAGCTGCTGGCGGCCGGCGGCGAGCACCTGGAGTGGGTGGCGGACGGTGATCCGGCGGAGCGGTTGCGGGCGGTCCTGCTGCCGCACGCCCTGCGGGTGCGGGAGGCCGCGCGGCTCGGCGACGCGCGTGCGGCCTTGGCGACCATCGACGAGCACCGGCTGCTCTGCGCCCACCGGGAGGGCGGCTACGGGGTGCACCGCTGGAACAAGCAGGTGCGGCACTGGGTCAGCGATCGCACCGGCGACCCGGCCTGGGCGGACTGGTACGCCGGGCGGCCGCTGCTGGTCACCGCCAACGACTACGGGCTGGGGCTGCGCAACGGCGACACCGGGGTGGTCGTGGTGCACAGCGACGGCCTGCGGGCGGTGATCGCCACCGACTCCAAGGAGGTCGACTTCGCCACCGGCCGGCTGGCCGACGTCGAGACGATGTACGCGATGACGATCCACAAGAGCCAGGGCAGCCAGGCCGATGAGGTCACCGTGCTGATGCCGCCGGTGGAGTCGCGCCTGCTGACCCGGGAGTTGTTCTACACCGCGGTGACCCGCGCCAAACGCAAGGTGCGCGTCGTCGGGCCGGAGGAGGCGGTGCGGGCCGCGCTGGCCCGCCGGGTGGTGCGGGCCAGCGGGCTGGCGCAACGGTTGCGGGAGGCGTAGCGGCCGTCCGGTTTCCCGCCGGGCCGCCGGTGCACCACACTGGACCCATGACGGAATCCGGCGACACCCGCGTGGCGGTCTATCTCGACTTCGACAACATCGTGATCTCCCGCTACGACCAGGTCAACGGGCGCAACTCGTTTCAGCGCGACAAGGCCAAAGGCCTGGGCAAGCAACCGGACCGGCTGGCGCGGGCCACCGTCGACGTGGGGGCGATCATCGACTTCGCCTCCTCGTTCGGAACGCTGGTGCTCACCCGCGCCTACGCCGACTGGTCGGCCGAGGTCAACACCGGCTACCGCGAGCAGCTGGTGGGCCGCGCGGTCGACCTGGTGCAGCTGTTCCCGGCGGCGGCCTACGGCAAGAACGGCGCCGACATCCGGCTGGCGGTCGACGCGGTCGAGGACATGTTCCGGCTGCCGGATCTGACCCATGTGGTGATCGTGGCCGGCGACTCCGACTACATCCCGCTGGCGCAGCGCTGTAAACGGTTGGGCCGCTACGTGGTCGGGATCGGGGTGGCCGGGTCGACGAGCCGGGCGCTGGCCGCGGCGTGCGATGACTTCGTCAGCTACGACGCGCTGCCCGGGGTGCCCGCGTTCGAACCCGCGCCCGCGGATGCCGTCGAAGAACCCAAGCGGCGTACCCGCGCGAAGGCAGAACCCGAGGAGCCGCCGCAGCCGGACCCGCAGGCCGCCGCGACGGCGGTGCTCACCCGTGCGCTGCAGATCGGGCTGGAGAAGGACGACGTGGACTGGCTGCACAACTCCGCGGTGAAGGCCCAGATGAAGCGGATGGACCCGTCGTTCAGCGAGAAGTCGCTGGGCTACAAGTCATTCAGCGATTTTCTGCGGTCCCGATCAGATGTGGTGGAACTGGACGAGAGTTCGACGACCCGGATGGTGCGGCTGCGCGGATAGCGGCGCACCAGTATTGAGACAAACATACTCGATATGTAACATCCGCATCTGTGCAACATGGTGAGGCTGTCGGTTCGGTGCGGGCCACCCCAAGCGGCGCGAGCCGGGCGATGTTTGCGGTGAGCCGCACGGTGATGCGTCCGGTTGCCGCCGTGCTGCCGGGCAACCGGGCAGGGATCGCCGGCCTGGACACCATCCTGCGGGCCTTCCTGGCCGCAGCCTCGGCGCCCCGCCGCGGGGTGCGCATCCAGTCGGTGCACGCCGCCGACGCCGACGGCCCGGTGCGTGGCGAATGGGTGTGCGCGCCCGGGGTGGAGGTGACCGGCCCGGCGGTGCTCTACATCCACGGCGGGGCGTTCGTCGCCTGCTCGCCGCGGACGCACCGCGGCCTGACCGGCGAGCTGTCGGCGGCCTCGGGCCGACCGGTGTTCGCGGTGGCCTACCGCAAGGCGCCCCGGCATCCGTTCCCGGCCGCGGCCGACGACGCGCTGCGCGCCTACCGCTGGCTGGCGGCGGCCGGTCGCCCGGTGGCGATCGCCGGCGATTCGGCCGGTGGCCAGTTGGCGGTGGCCACCGCACTGTCGGCCCGTCGGCACGGGCTGCCGGCGCCGGCGGCGGTGCTGCTGAACTCACCGGCCCTGGATCTGACCGGTGCGCTGTCTCGCGCCCGCGACGGTGTGCGCCGTGACGCGTTCGCCCCGGCGCGGCGGATCGCCCCGGCGTTCGCGCTCTACACCGGCGACGCCGACCCCGGTGACGAGCGGATCTCGGTGCTGGCCGCGGATCTGGCCGGGTTCCCGCCGACGATGATCCAGGTCGGTGGCACCGAGATGCTGCTGGATGACTCCCGGCATTTCGCCCGACGGCTGCGCGATGCCGGCGTTGCGGCCGACCTGCGGGTCGCCCCGGGGCAGATCCACGTCTTCCCGGCGCTGTTCCGGCTGCTGCCCGAGGCACGTGTCGCGCTGCGCGACAGCGGGCGCTTCATCGCCGGCCACCTCACCGACGACCGCCCGGGACGGCCCGCCGCAGCACCCGCCTGACCTCCGCCAAGGCCCAACCACCCGGCGCGGCTGCTGCATGATGGTTCGCCGGTGAGCCGGCGGTCGGGCAAGGTGATCCGGTTCGAGGAGATCCTGGCCGAAGGAGATCAGGTGCTGTGTTTCACCCAGTTCACCGGGTTCGCTGAACTGCTGGTGCCGCACCTGGCGGCGCGGTGGGCTAGGCGGAAGTGATATGCCCCGGGTCGGGTGGTGTCGAGATACATCAAGAGACTCCCCGCCCAGTGGAACTGCCGATAGCAGGATCGGTTCAGGTCCTCGACCATGAAGAAGGCCGTGGCCACCAGCCGGTCGTCATCGCGCCCCCGCGCCCGCGCGCCTACCCGGTAGCCCAGCGCCCCCAGGGCGCGAAAGCGATCCGCATCAGCGATCGTGCCTCGCTCCGGTCGGCGCCGGCGATGATCGCCCGGGTCTTGACATCCCACACCAGGGCGAGGTCGCGGAAATCTCATCACGCACCCAGCTGGTGGTAGTTCGCGGGATCGATCACCGCCTCCCCCGACCAGCGGTACGCCGTCAGCGCCCCGCCCGGTTTGACCGCGCTGAAGTCCACGCATGCGGTGCGCTCGGTCCAGTCTTGCCGCGGTTCGGGCGCGCCCTTCCGCCAGTAGTGACCGTAGAACACCGGCACCACCCCGGTGTAGGTATAGGACTGGGCCCCGACCTCCAGTTCCGGCAGCTCCGGGTAGGGGTCTCTAGCGACGGTCGTGAAACCGCCGCCCATCTCAGCGACGTCGCGCAGCGTGCGCGCGTCGGCGTCCCACCACCGGATGCGGGCCGTGCACCGGATGTTGTCGTCCTTGTCCAGGTAGGCAAGCTGGTGATGATCGACCAGGCTGATCTCGGGGCCCTTGAGCAGTGTCTCGATCGCCTCGTACAGCGGCGTGCCCTTGGTGGCGGCATCCACCAGGTGCTCCAGGTCGGTGAACGGCGCCGCCGAGCCGCACCGCCGCTGCACCTGCGCGATCATTTCGTCGTCCCAGCAGGCGTGGATCACCCGCAGCCCGTCGAGCTCCAGCCACAACGGCAGAGTGGCGAACCAGTCCAGGTATTGGCGCTGTTCGCCGTCGTCGAGCTGACCCACGAACTCCTCATGCTGGTCGATGTGCTTCTTCGACCGCGACCGCAGATACTCACCGCTGCCGGCCGGCCATTCGGTGTGGTAGGCCAGCGCGTTGAACTCGTGATTGCCCATCACGATCAGCGCACTGCCGGCGTCGACCATCGCCTTGACCACCTGCAGCACCCGCAGCTGCTCCTTGCCGCGGTCGATCAGGTCGCCGACGAAGATCGCCGTCCGGTCCGGGTGTCGGTATTCGCCCGTGCCCTTGGCGATCTCGTATCCCAGCTCGGTCAGCAGCGCCTCAAGTGGGCTGGCGCAGCCATGGATGTCACCGATGATGTCGTAGCCCTGCACTGCGGAATCAGTCATTGCGGTCCTCTCTGTTACATCTGAATTATTTCAGTAGGTACCGACAGACAGGCCGGTCAAGACTCGTCAGCCGCGTTGCTGCACCGACGTAACGTGCCTGCGCCTGGCGCAGGACAGCAATTCGGCATCACCGAGCGACCCGCGACGCTCGCGATATACCGGCCGAACGCATTTCACGTCGGCCTCCCTGGGTCAACGAGCTCATGGCCCCCCCTTTCGGCGCCAGGGGCCGCCACTTGTTGCGTACCTGCAGCCGCGAATTCGGTTGACAGATACAGACATTTGGGTTCGTCATTCCATGACAACTCCAAGCGCAGGTAGTCGTCTCCGCGCGGGCCAGTCCTACATCGCCGCCAGGCGGATCACCGCGGAACGGGCGGTGCACGACGCATTCGTCAATGGCCAGCAGGTGAGGGGGTGGCCGAGGCCGGCGTGAGGTCAGCGGGGATATCGCCGGCCGGTCTGACGGGCTCAGTGGGGCGGATCGTCGAGCGCCGAGCGGACGCCCGTGGGCCCGAAGTCATCGCCTTTCCACAGCAGGGGCTCACGGGTGTCGACAGCCAGCGCGTAGGACAGGCAGTCGCCGAAATTCAAACCGGCACGATGGCCACTGCCCCTACCGAAATCTGCGTAGGCCTGGCGGGCCAGCCGTGCCTGCCGTTCGGTTACCGGCTCGACGACGAACCCGGCTTCGTCAACCAGTTCATCGAGAGCGCGACTGATAACCGGGTCGCGTTGGGAATCCAGGACGATCCCGCATTCGAGGTAGCTGGCGGCCGACAACCGTCGCGTTCCGGCGCCGGCGATGGCGGAAGCGTAGATCGCGGCGTCGTCTTCGGCGCGCAGGATCGCGACGATGGCCGACGTATCGACGATCATGCGGGCAATCCTTGTTCGTCGTAGAGCAGGGCCGCATGGTCGATCCGCTGGGTCTGGGGGCTCATCCTGCTCGCGGCCCGGTGTCCGATGGCAAGAAGGCGGGCCTGCAGGTCATCGCGCTGCAGGCGAGCCAGCCGCTCCCGCACCGCGGTCGTCACCGCCTGTGCCTGGGACTCACCGGTGATGGCCGCGAGTTGCCTGACCGCCTCATGGGTGGCTGGATCTTTGATATTCAAAGCCATGTTGGTACCTTTCTACCGTTGCAATGGTACCGGGATTCTCACCTGAACGATGCGGAGACTGCACCCCGGGTCCGGGACGATCCCGTCAGTGTCGAAAAAGACCGTGGATGTCAGCGTGCCGCATCAGCCGAAGCGCTGGGGACATATTTCGACTGCATTTGACTAGGATGACTGCATCGACTGCAAAGAGGAGGTGTGCTTGATGGCGATTCTGACGGTGCGCAACGTGCCCGCAGAGGTGCACCGCGCCCTTCGGGTGCGCGCCGCACTGCACGGCCGCAGCACCGAAGCCGAGGTGCGCGCCATCTTGGAAGACGCGGTGAAGCCAGAAGGTCGCATCCAGCTTGGCTCCCTGCTGGTCGACATCGGCCGTCAGGCTGGGATCACCGATGAGGATGTCGCGCTCTTTGAGCAGCGCGACAAAACACCGGCCCGGCCGATCCGCATCCCATGATCTTGGTTGACACCAACGTCATCTCTGAACCGCTGCGCAAGACGCCGGCCGCGGCCGTCGTCGATTGGATCGACGCACAGCCGATCGAAACGCTCTACCTGTCGGCCATCACCGTCGCCGAGCTGCGTTTCGGTGTGGCCGCGCTGCCGGCCGGCAAGCGCCGTAACCGGCTCAATGAGAGCTTGGAGACCCGCGTGCTTCCGCTGTTTACCGGGCGCATTTTGGCGTTCGACCTGGCCGCCTCGCGGGCCTACGCGGACTTGATGGCCGGGGCGCGTGCCGCCGGTGCGGCGATCGGCACCGTCGACGGATACATCGCGGCAACGGCGGTTGCCAACCGGATGGCTGTCGCGACCCGAGACACGGCGGCGTTTGAGGCAGCCGGCGTCTCCGTCATCAACCCCTGGCACTCAACGCAAGACTGAGGCGCTCTCCTCTCACGCCACCGCCGCCCGCGCCCCCATAAACACTTCCGTCGGCATCGCCCGCCGCAACCGCCAGGTGATCGCCATCGGCCGCTCCTCTTCATGGGAGACGTAGTCGGCCGGCCCGAGGAACGCATACGGCGCGGTCCCCAGCGCATACTGCCTGGCCTCCCGGACGAACAGCAGCACGTGCGAGCCGCGTTCGCGGTGGTGGATGTAGCGCTGCCCGGTCTTGGATGCCTCCGAGGTGGTCGACTGCGATTCCCAGTGGAAAAGCTCTGGGCTCAGCGCAAAGTCGCGATACATCGTCGTCGGCGAGTAGTCGGTCTCGGTCTTCTTCAGCGTGATGAAGAAGGCGTCGACGCCTAATTCCTTGCACCAGACCACCCCGGACTGGACATATTTGGGCCGCAGCCGCCCGGCCACTCCAAGGCCAGCAAGGGCCTCCTCGCGCGAGTATCGGGCATGCACGGCCAGCGGCACCCCTGCCAGCGCCGGGATCAGCTCACCGAGCCCATACGTGCTGCGGTGCGCGGCATCGAAGGCGATGTCGATGACTTGGCGCATCTCATCGAGCACCGGCTCACCCGCGATCGCGGCGAGCCCGGCTGCGGCACTGGCGAAGCCACCGCCGTCGGGAAACAGTGAGTACAGAAGCATCTCGGCCAACCGCTCCTCCACGCCCTCAGATGGCACCCGGCCGGCCAGCAGCTCCTGATAACCCGCATGTCGCCGACGGTCATCGACATGGGCAAGCGCACGGACCCGTTTGATCAACTGCTGCTCATGGAGACCGCGCTCACCAGCAAGCTTGCCGGCATCCCGGCACAGCGACGTCCACGACCGATCGCCGCGCACCACATCCTCCAGCGCACGGCCGGAAGATTCCAGAAACGACGCCAGATCATCGCCCGGGTGCGCGCGCACCTCGGAGACCAGCGCCGCCCAGCGCGGCGCCACCTGCTGGCGAACGTTGTCCAACACCACCTCTCGCGCCACCGGATCAAGCACGATCTGGCTGCCCGACGGCAGGAACGGAAAACCCTGCTCCAGCTGGTGCACCAGATCCTTGCGGCCCAGCCCGGTCAGCGCCCGGAACCGCTGGTCGAAGCGGAACTCGCGGCGCTGATGGCCGACGAAGTCCAGCGCGGTCAGCACCGTCTTGCCATGGGTGAGACGCAGCCCGCGGCCGAGCTGCTGCAAGAACACCGTCGCGCTTTCGGTGGGCCGCAAAAACAGCACCGTGTCCACCTCGGGAATGTCCAGGCCCTCGTTGAACAGATCGACGGTGAAGATGACGTTGATCTCCCGGTGCCGCAACGCCCGCAGCGCGGCCTGCCGATCCGCCGGCGCGGTATCGGCCCACACCGCCCGCGCCGGGATGCCCGCGGCCACAAACCGCTCCGCCATGTAGCGGGCGTGCTGCACGCTGACGCAAAACCCCAACGCCCGCATGGCCGCGACGTCGTCGACCTTGTCGCGCAACTCCTTGAGCACGATGCGGGTGCGGGCGTCGTTGCCGGTGTAGACGCTGTTCAGCGCGGCCAGGTCGTATCCGCCGCGCTTCCAGGCCAACTCGCCCAGGTCCACCCCGTCGTGCACTCCGAAGTAATGAAACGGGCACAGCAGGTTCTGCTCCAGCGCCTCCCACAACCGCAACTCACTGGCGACCCGACCGGCGAAGAACTCCCGCACGTCGACCCCGTCGCCGCGCTCCGGGGTGGCCGTCAACCCCAGCAGCTCCACCGGCCGCACGTGGTCGAGCAGCCGGCGATACGAGGCGGCCTCGGCGTGATGGAACTCATCGACCACCACGACGTCGAAATGATCCGGCGCCAACCGGGAAAGCCGCTCGGCGGACAGCGATTGGATGCTGGCAAACACATGCCGCCACCGGCTGGGCTGATCCCCGCCCACCAACAGCTCCCCGAAGGTGGCGTCGGACAGCACCTCCTGATACATCCGGCGGGCCTGGGTGAGGAGCTCCTTGCGGTGCGCCACGAACAGCAGCGTCAGATCGCGGCCGTGCACGTCGCGGACCAGCCGGCGGTAATCCAGCGCGGCCACCACCGTCTTGCCGGTGCCGGTGGCCGCCACGATCAGGTTGCGGTGCCGATCGTGCACGCTGCGTTCGGCGTCGAGTTCTTCGAGCATCTCGGCCTGAAACGCCTTGGGCGCCACCTCCAGTCCGGACAGCGTGATCGTCACCCGGTCGCGTTGACCCCGACCGGCGGCCACGTCGAGCGCCGCGCGCAGCCGCTCGCCGTCGGCCGACGGTTGGTAGGGCTCGAATTCGCGGTTCTCCCAGTAGGAGTCGAACGTGGCCCGGAACTTCTCCAACAGATGCGGCGTGGCGATCGCCGAGAGCCGCACGTTCCATTCCAGGCCGTCGACCAGCGCGGCATGCGACAGGTTGCTCGATCCGACATAGCCGGTGTGAAAGCCGCTGTTGCGCCGCAACAGCCACGCCTTGGCGTGCAGCCGGGTGCGGTCGGTCTCGTAGTTGATCCGCACCTGCGCGCCGAACTCGCCCACCAGGGCATCCAGCGCGCGGGCGTCGGTGGCACCCAGATACGTCGTGGTGATCACCCGCAGCGGCACGCCGCGCTGCCGCAGCTGCGACAGTGGGCCTTCCAGCAGCCGCAGCCCCTGCCATTTGACGAACGCGCACAGCAGATCCACCCGATCCGCGCTGGCGAGCTCGGCGCGCAGCTCGGCGGCCAGCGTCGGCTCGTGGCGGGCGTTGGTCATCAGCGCGGCATCGGCGAGCGGGGTGGCCGGCCGGGGCAGCCGTGCCGTCGCCAACGAGTCCTTGACCACCGCCTCCAAGCGTTCGATGCGGCCGGGTTCGTCGTGTTGCAGCGCTTCGGCCATCACCTCGGGATCGGGCAGCACCGCCAGGATCCGGCGCACCAACTCGGCGCGCTCCGCCGGCACCCGCACCGCGCGCAGGGACCGTTCGATCAGCGGGGTGAGATGTCGGGCCAGGGTCAGCGGCTGTTCGGCGTCGTCGACCGCGTCGATGTCGGCGCGCAGGTCGGGGCGGGCGGCCAGCGCGGCGTTGAGGCGTTCGGTGAGCAGCGATTCATACAGGCCCTCATCCACGCCGGCAGGGTAGCCGATTGGTGTGACAGGCACCGGCCAACTCCGCCGGGGTGTCAGTGCCTTCGCGCACTATGAGGCCATGATCGGACTGGCGACTGCTGTCTTGCCAAGTACCGGCCTGCAGCTACGGGCCGGCCGGAACGCGATGGTTTGCCGTTCGTGAGCGCCGCAGCATCCACGCACGGCGACGGCGGACCACCGAGTTACCGGGCGGAGTTCGCCTACATCGATGAATCCGGTGATACCGGCCCGGCCGGTACTCGAACCTTCACCCTGAGCTGCGTTCTGGTACCCGTCGATGATTGGTTCGCACGATTCGACCAGCTCGTCGAGATGCGGCGGGAGCTCCGCGCTACCTATCGCCTACCCATGCGGCAGGAAGTGAAGGCGAATCATCTTGTCGGCGTGCGGCGAATCTATCGTGACCTTGGCCTCGGCGATGGCCAGGTGCGCGACATCTACCAGCAGCACCTGCAGGTGGCTGCCCGCATCGCTTCGGGCGTGTGCACCATCGTGGTCCGCAAGGACCTCGTGAAGAAATCGGATCTCGACATTTTCGACATGGCCTGGCGGTATCTCTTGGAGCGGCTCCGCAAACGCTCCGAGGAGAGCGGCACACCGATCATGGTGATCCACGACATCGGCCAAGACGATGAAATCCGCAAACTTCTCGGGCGATTCCGACGAGTCACCTGGTCGGCCGCGGGAAAGCAGGTTGCTGCCCACTTGATCGTCGAGGACCCGGTGCCGCGCAATTCGCAGCACTCGTACTTCATCCAGCTGGCCGACCTCGCAGCATATGCCGCCTCGGCACGAGCACTGCCGCGCAGTGGGCGCAGCGTTTCCATCTGCAATGAACAGATGTGGCAGTTACTTGAGCCGGTGCAGGCGACCAAGGTGTCTCAGCGCGGCGACGGCCTGTATGTCTTCCCGACCAAGTGAAGGGGCCCCTTGCGGGGCCCTTGACGGCTAACCTACCCCGGTCATGCGACCGGCTCAGCTAGCAGTATCCAGGAAACCACATCGCCTGCCGCGGAGCAACAACCGATGCTGGCGCTGTGTCGGATTCCCCGCGACCACGCGGTGCGGGTCTGGCCGAGCGGGGTGGCCGGCCGCGGCAGTCGTGCCGTCGTCAACGAGTCTTTGACCACCGCCTCCAAGCGTTCGATGCGGCCGGGTTCGTCGTGTTGCAGCGCTTCGGCCATCACCTCGGGATCGGGCAGCACCGCCAGGATCCGGCGCACCAACTCGGCGCGCTCCGCCGGCACCCGCACCGCGCGCAGGGACCGTTCGATCAGCGGGGTGAGATGTCGGGCCAGGGTCAGCGGCTGTTCGGCGTCGTCGACCGCGTCGATGTCGGCGCGCAGGTCGGGGCGGGCGGCCAGCGCGGCGTTGAGGCGTTCGGTGAGCAGCGATTCATACAGGCCCTCGTCCACGCCGGCAGGCTAGCCGATCGGTGCGACACCGGAGGTGTCGTAACCCGCCGATACCGTCCAGGTGTGCCCGGGCGGCTACCCGGCAGAAGCGGGAGTACGACACGTGAACGGTCACGTCTTCGTCGACGAATCGAAGGAGCACGACTACCTGCTTGTCGCCGCCGAAATCCCTCCTGGCGACCTCGATGCCACCCGAAAGTTGCTGCGTGCACTCGTCATGCCTGGCCAGCGGCGCCTCCACATGAAGAAGGAGAGCCGGGTTCGCCGCAATGCGATCCTCGATACCATCGCCTCGGCAGGCGTCACCGCCACCATCTACCGTGCCAGGCGGGCGGGTCGGCACGAACTGGATGCACGCGAAGCATGCCTGCGAGCGCTGGTCGCCGACATCGCCGCCGCCGGCCACCGCATGCTCGTGATCGAGCAGGACGACTCTCTGCTGCGCTGGGAGCGCCAGCACCTGATCGAGATCACCCGCGACCTGGGGTGTCGTGACCTGCTGCGCTACGAACACCGGCGCGCCGAGGAGGAGATACTGCTGGCCGTCCCGGACGCGCTCGCCTGGTGTTGGGCCAAAGGTGGGTTGTGGCGGAGCCGCATCCGGTCGCTGGTCAGGCAAGTCCGCGAGGTTTAGCCCAGGTAGCGCGAAGCCCGGTTCACCGACCGTCCGGACGGCTACCGGGCTCACTTCCTGAGGCTCAACGCAACAGGCTCCGTTCAGCATAGGACACCACCCGGACTGGATATAGCCCAGGACCACGCATCTGCATGTAGCAGTTTTGCTACACTACGGCCATGTCCGACGTGGCCGCCCGTGAACTCCGCAACGACGTGAGCGGAGTGCTGCGCCGGGTGGAGGCTGGCGAACGGTTGCGGGTGACGGTGAGCGGCCGGCCCGTCGCTGAGCTGGTCCCGCTGCCGAAGCGGGAACAGACCATGTCGTGGGATGAGTTCACCCAACACCTGGCGGGGGGTCGGGCCGACCCCGGACTGGCCGCGGACCTCGCCGATCTGCTGCCCGACTCCACCGACGACGTGCCGCTCCGCTGATGCCCAGCGCAAGCGACTCGGTCCCGCTGGGCCTGGCCGACACCTCGCTGTTCATCGCCGTCGAGCACGAGCGACCGTTGACCGGCACACCGCCCGAGCGGATCACCGTTTCGGTGATCACGATCGCCGAGCTGCGCCTGGGTGTGTTGGCCGCCGCCGACAACGCCACCCGCGCACGCCGATTGGAGACCCTCACCCGAGCCGACATTCTCGAACCCATCCCGATCGACAGGTCGGTTGCGACGGCCTGGGCCGCACTGCGTATCGCGCTACGCGATGCCGGTAGACGCATGCCGCTCAGCGACTCGTGGATAGCGGCGACGGCCATCGCGCACAAGATCCCGGTGATCACCCAGGACACCGACTACGACGACGTCCCCGGGCTCACGACCATCCGGATCTAACGGCCGGCACCCCGCGCCCCGTACCCTTACCAACCGTGACCGCCATCGACCCGGACAAGCTCGCCACCTGCCTGCAGGTGCTCGCCGAGGTCGATTCGCTGCCGCCCGAGCACCCCGATGCCGTCGCCGTACGCCGCGCCACCGCACACATCTTCAAGGCGGTGAGGAAGGCTCGCCGCAACGCCAAGCGGGACGCGGTGGCCGCCGCCGACAACGCCGTCATCGCCGCCACCGCCACCGGCGCGCCCGGCCGCATCGACGACGAGACCCAGGGCATTCCGCTGGTGTCGGCCACGGTCGGGGCGTCGGCGGGCACCCTGCTGCGCTCACGGGCCTGCTACATCTGCAAGACCCACTACACCAGAGTGGATGCGTTCTATCACCAACTCTGCCCGGCCTGCGCCACCCTGAGCCGGGCCAAACGCGACGCCCGCACCGACCTGTCCGGCCGGCGCGCCCTGCTCACCGGCGGGCGCGCCAAGATCGGCATGTACATCGCGCTGCGGCTGCTGCGCGACGGCGCGCACACCACGATCACCACCCGCTTCCCCAACGACGCCGTGCGCCGCTTCGCCGCCATGCCCGATCACGCCGACTGGCTGCACCGGCTGCGGGTGGTGGGCATCGATCTGCGCGACCCCGCCCAAGTCGTCGCCCTGGCGGATACGGTGGCCGCCGACGGCCCGCTGGACATCCTGATCAACAACGCCGCCCAGACGGTGCGCCGCCCGCCGGGCTCCTATGCCGCGCTGGTGCAGGCCGAGCGCACCCCGGCCGCCGAACTGGTCGACGTGATCACCTTCGACCACGTCAGTGACGCGCACCCGGCCGCGCTGGCCGGCAGCCTCGCCGAGCACCAGGCCCCGCACGCCCTGACCGGGCTGGCCTTGACCGAACCAGCGCCCACCGAGCTGGCCTTGACCGCCCGCAGCGCCTCCCCACAGCGCATCGCCGCCGGGACCGCGATCGACGCGGGCGGGCTGCTGCCCGACACCGCCTCGGTCAACAGCTGGACCCAGCGGGTTCACGAGGTCGACGCCCTGGAGCTGCTCGAGGTGCAACTGTGCAACCAGACCGCGCCGTTCATCCTGGTGAGCCGGCTGCGCCCGGCGATGGCCGCGTCGCAGGCCCGGCGCAAGTACGTGGTGAACGTGTCGGCGATGGAGGGCCAGTTCAGCCGCGCCTACAAGGGCCCGGGGCATCCGCACACCAACATGGCCAAGGCCGCGCTGAACATGCTCACCCGCACCAGCGCAGCCGAAATGGCCGAGCGCGACGGCATTTTGATGACCGCGGTGGACACCGGTTGGATCACCGACGAGCGCCCGCACCCCACCAAGCTGCGGCTGGCCGAGGAGGGTTTCCACGCCCCACTGGATCTGGTCGACGGCGCCGCCCGGGTCTATGACCCGATCGTGCGCGGGGAGGCCGGCGAGGACCTGTACGGGTGCTTTCTGAAGGATTACGCGCCGAGCAGTTGGTAGCGGCCCACACCGCCCGGTCGGAACGCGCCCGAAAGCATCAGCGCCACAAATACACTCCGATCATGACGACTCTCACCGCTGAACGCCGCTCCGCCATGGTCCGCGCGCGCTGGCTTGCCGGGATGCTACTCGGTGTCGGGGCAACGCATTTCGCCTATCCCAAGCCGTTCGACACCATCATTCCGGCCGAACTGCCCGGAAGCCCACGGTTCTACACCTATGCCTCGGGGGTCGCCGAGATAGCCACCGGGGCAATGCTGTTGGTGCCACGCACCCGCCGACTGGCCGGGCTGGCCGCGGCGCTGCTGCTCGTTGCGGTGTTCCCGGGCAACCTCAACAGTGTCCGGCTGTATTGGGACAAGCCGTTGGTGCGCCTGGCGATGATCGCTCGCCTGCCATTGCAGATTCCGATGATCACGGCGGCGCTGCGGGTGTGGCGCTGCCGGTAGGACCGCATCGGCCGGCGAAACACCCTGGAACTCAAGCGATGGTGGCCGTCAGTTCGATCCGGGCTCTGCACCGGCCTGCGGGCCATGGTTTGCGTCGGCGCGCTGGGCGGCGGGTTGCGTCCAGCAGAGTGGTGTATGAGTCGGAGCTGGTCGCAGTCACCGGCGT